>CAJTOZ010000005.1 GCA_910578095.1 uncultured Muribaculaceae bacterium
CGGGGTGCCGGCGGCCACGCGCATGCCCGGGCATGTTTCGGCGAGGGCTGTGGCGCGTGCCGCGGTGCGGTTGTACACCGCCACGTTGTGGCCGGCATTGTGGAGCGCACGCGCTATGGGGGCTCCCATGTGGCCGGTGCCTATGACTGCTATGTTCATGTGCTGGATCTTGTTCATTGGTGAGTTACAGTTGGAGAAACCGCGGTGCGGTGAGGTATATGCCGAACGACAATCCTACGTTCCATCCGGCGGTGTAGCCGGTGGAGTAGTTGCACCATCCGGTGATGGCTGCGAAGGGAAGTTTGTAGACGATGGCCGCCTCGCCGAAAAATTCGGGGTCGCGCAGCCACCGGCCGTAGTAGGCTTCGTAGCTGTCGGGGCGTTCGCATATCTTGCGCAGGGGTAGGAATCCGTATAGCCCCACGCGTGCGCTGAGGGCGTCGCTGTAGCGGTAGACCGGCACAATGCCGGCACCTACGAAGCTATTGGCGCGGAACGATGCGCGGAAGGCATTGGCGGCCGAGGGGGTGGGCTCGTAAACGGGGGCTGCCGTGATGGCGGCGTTGTAGTTGGCAGCGAGGCTACGTGTCGACAGCATGGCGTGCCCTTCGAGGCCGAGGCTGAAGTGGCGCGAGGGTGCCAGGTAGGAACGCACCTTGGCCTCGGCCTGCAGCCATAGCGGCGAGCTCTTCTCGGCGCTGTTGCCGGTGATGGCCGAGCGGTGGGCCATGGAGCCGCCCGCAGCCATGACCTGCGCGCACACCGAGGTGCCCTCGGTGGGATAGTTGGGGGTGTTGAGCGTGGAGCGGCTGTAGCCGGCGCCGGCCTGCCACAGCACGTAGGAGGCGCGGTCGCGCCCGAAGGCATAGTTGCCTATGGAGTTGTCGCGGTAGAAGTAGTCGATGAGGTTGGCCACGCCGCCGAAAAAGCCGACGGCGCCGGAGCGTCCGGCGGCCATGCTGAGCTTGAGGCGTCCGAAATATTCTTTTTCAATCACATAGACCGGCAGGCGGTTGTCGAAAAACGCGGCTGCCGATTCGTAGTATTTGCGGCGCGATGCCACGCCCTCCACTCCTATGGCCATCGGGAGGCGTGTGGGGGTGTAGATGCGTCCGTCGAACGCTGCGGCCATGTAGCTCTGGCCCACCCATGCCTGCGCCCCGGCTTCCATGCTGTGGAAGCTCAGCGACGAGATGTGGCCCGAGAGATACAGATAGCTGTTGGTGGACGATGTGAGGTGGCCGCCCACGGAGGCCTGCATGTCGTTCCGCAGCCATGCCCGCGCGCCGAGCCTGAAGAAGCGGGCGGAGTCGGGGCGTGTGGCCGAGAGGCGCATGTCGCGTATGCGGCCGGTGGAGATGGCGCGGTAGTAGGCCTCGCGCGCTTTCTCCACGCCGAAAGTGTCGGCTTCCCGGGCGCCTTGTCCCTGACCGAAGAGGTGGGCCATGTAGCGGTTTTGCTGTGGAGTGCCGCCCTCCACTCCCACGCTGTCGAAGCGCAGGTATGGCACGCGTGCGCGGAACTGCTCGCGGCGCATGTCGCGTGCGCAGGCCGGTGTGCGGGCTGTGATGCGTGCGCGGATGCTGTCCATGTGCTGCATGGCGTAGTCGTAGCCTATGCGGGCTATCTCCTCGGCTTTCGGGAAGTCGAGGAGGCCGAAACGGTCGAGATGCAACCGCAGGCGCACAATCTCCTCCTCGGGCACGCCGGATGGTTCGGGCGCGCAGATGAGATTCTCGAGCTGGGCCATGATGGATGTCTGGGGGCCGCTCTCGGAGGAGGATACGTCCACGCCTATCATGATGTCCGGGGCGAAGTCGGTGCGCATCACGTCGAGAGGAAAATTGTCGTACAGACCACCGTCGTATAGCAGCCGCCCGTCCACTTCGGTGGGCTGAAACACTCCCGGGAAGCTCATCGACGCGCGCACCGATGTGCCGAGGTCGCCGTGGCCGAGCACCACCTTGCTCTTCACCGCGGGGTCGGAGGCCACGCAGCGGAAAGGCACCATAAGGCGGTCGAAATCGGCTCCGCAGGCGGCGGTGTAGGGAGCGAACAGGCGCATGAACTCGAAGTTCATGGGCAACGGCGATATCAGGCTTGCCGGCACGGCGTCGGTGGTGTCGCGGCGGCCTATGTTGAAGCTGAACATGGCCGGCGAGGGCTGCGGGGCGCTGAAGTAGTAGGAGAGCGCCGGGTCGATGGTGCCCGTGCTCCAGTAGCCGAAATCGCGGGAGGTGACGAGCGACATCATCTCATCGGGAGTGTGGCCCATGGCATAGAGCGATCCCACGATGGCGCCCATGGATGTGCCGGCCACGAAATCCACCGGAATGTCGTTTTCCTCCAGGGCGCGTATCACGCCTATGTGGGCTATTCCCTTGGCGCCGCCTCCGCTGAGCACAAGGCCCACGCTCTGCCGCGCGACCCCGGGGAGTGCCGCCAACGCAACGGTGCAGGCAAGAAGCAGCCGGCGCATCATTGTGCCGAAATGAAGGAATCCTTGAAGCCGAGGAAGTAGAGCACGCCGTCGAGGCCGATGGTGGATATGCTCTGCTTGGCTGTCTGCTTCACCTTGGGCTTGGCGTGGAATGCGATGCCCAGGCCTGCGGTGGCCAGCATGGGCAGGTCGTTGGCGCCATCGCCCACAGCGATGGTCTGCGCTATGTCGATGTTTTCCACCTGGGCTATGATGCGCAGCAGCTCGGCCTTGCGCTTGCCGTCGACGATGTCGCCCACGTAGCGGCCGGTGAGCTTGCCGTCCACAATCTCGAGTTCGTTGGCGTACACGTAGTCGAAGCCGAATTTTTGTTTGAGATAATTGCCGAAGTAGGTGAATCCGCCGGAGAGGATGGCTGTCTTGTAGCCTGTGCGTTTCAGCACTTCCATCATGCGCCCTACACCTTCTGTGATGGGCAGGTTCTCGGCAATATCGCGCATCACGCTCTCGTCGAGGCCTTTCAGCAATGCCACGCGCTCGCGGAAACTCTCGCAGAAGTCGATCTCGCCTCGCATGGCGCGCTCGGTGATGGCCTTTACCTTGTCGCCCACGCCGGCGCGCATGGCCAGTTCGTCGATCACCTCGGTCTCTATCAGCGTGGAGTCCATGTCGAAGCACACCAGGCGGCGGCATCGGCGGAACAGGTTGTCCTGCTGCAGGGAAATGTCGAATTCGTTTTCGGCCGAGATCTGCATGAAGCGTTTCTGCATCGCTGCCACATCGCGTGGATTGCCGCGCACGGAGAATTCCACGCAGCTCTTCGACTGCGGCTCGGCGTCGTCGCTCAGGGGCATGCGTCCCGTGAGGCGCTGTATGGCATCGATGTTGAGCCCCTGCTCGGCTATCTCTGCCGATACGAGCGCTATGTGGCGCGCGCTCAGCCGGCGCCCGAGGGTGGTTATGATCCAGCGGTTTTTGCCTTGGCGGGCCACCCAGTCCTCGTACTCGGGCACGGTGATGGGCGTGAAGCGCACCTTCACGTTCAGCTCGTAGGCCTTGAAGAGCAGGTCCTTCATGATGTCGCCTGAGGAGTGGCTGTCGGTGCGTATGAGTATGCCCAGCGACAGGTAGTGGTGTATGTCGGCTTGGCCGATGTCGAGGATACGGGCGTCGTACTTGGCAAGAATCTCGGTGAGGGCGGAGGTCACGCCCGGGCGGTCGGAGCCGGAGATGTTGATTAGGATCAGTTCAAAGTCCATTGATGTGTCTGCGATGAAACTTGCGCGGCGTGTATTCGCCGCGCAAGTGCAAAGTAAACACTTTTTTCGTTAAAGTGCAACACGCTGCCGTCAGAAATCGAAGGTCTCGTAGGTCAGTGTGGCTATTCGCTCCACTTCGTCCTTGAGCTCGCGCGTGGCTGCGGCGTGGCTCTCGAAGGCGTGTCGGTCGGCGAATGTGGCGCTGACGATGTGCCGGTCGTCGTAGATTATGCTGTGATAGGCGTTGTAGTCGATGGTGCCTTTTTCCCGCAGGCTTGTCTCGCACAGGCGTGTGAGCAGGTCGTGAAGGCGTTCGTGGTCGCTGCTGTCGCGCAGCTGTATGCTTGAATTGAGTCGTACCATGATGTTAGGTTTTTTGTGTTTACTGATAGTACAACCCTTCGGCGTGGACTAAAGTTCACAGGCTGCGCGCAAGGGCCCGGACGATGCGTCGCGTGGCCTCGGCGGCAGTGGCGGGCACGGCTTCTTCCGGAGCGGAGCACGCCAGAGTGGGGAAGGGATGGCTGCCGCACACCTTGCCGCCGATAGCGAGCACAGGCACCCCTGCGGCGCGGGCGCGGCGCACCACCGCGTCAACCACTTTGCCGCCGCCTGTCTGACCGTCGATACACCCTTCGCCGGTGACCACCAGACGCGCCTTGCCGAATGGCAGCGCATAGCGGTCGAGAATAAAATCGGCACCGGAATGGAAATCGGCGCCCAGCACCGACGCCAGGGCAAAACCTATGCCGCCGCCGGCGCCGTCCACCGCAGAGGTCCGCCGGCTTGCTATGCGCTGCCAGTGGGCCAGCGAGTGCTCAAGTTCGGGAAGGGCACTGGCGGAAAAACCTTTTTGCCGGGCAAAATCCAGCGCCGACAGTGCGCCGGGCTCAGGAACTAATGCGGCCCTCACATCGCTCAGTGCCGTGATCGTGCCGGGAGAAACGCAAATGCCGGAAAAATCCACCCTCGCAAGCCGTGGAAGCAGTTGCGGGCACAGCGGCAATGTGATCTCATGGCCGCAGGCATCGAATGCCCTCATGCCCAGCGCCTGCAGCATGCCGGCGCCTCCATCGCAGCACGCCGTACCTCCGATGGCCGCGTACACCGTGCCGCCTCTTTCGGCAGCTTCCCGCAGAGCGAGGCCGAGAGCAAAACTGGAGCGCTCCTGCGGGGGTGTGTCTCCGAAGCATTGCGGCCCCACGCAGCGATGGCTTTCCACCACACTTCCGGTGCCACGGAGCATTGGTTCAAGCACCTCGGCTGTGCCGTCGCCTCCATCGGCCATCGGGCACAGCATCATGGGCTCATCGGCTCCGGCGGCCCTGAGGCCGCCGGCAATGGCCCGCGCTGCCTGGATGGCGCTCAGCGTGCCTTTGAATTTGTCGGGGGCGATAATTATCATGAGTTGATGTCTGCGGCACAAAATTATAAAATTTTCGCAATCGTGGGCTATGAAATGTGCGAAAAATGCCGTAACTTCGCATAACCAAATACCATCATCCAATCATGAGACTTTCAGCCAAACTGCTCGTAATGGGCGCTCTCGCATCGGCGGCGATCATGCCTGCCGCAGCCGAAAAATTAGTAATGCTCCACACCAACGACACGCATTCGCAGATCGATCCCTTCGATGAGGACAACCTCGGCGGCGTGCTGCGCCGCAAGGTGGTGATCGACAGTGTGCGCGCCGCCGAGCCCAACGTGCTCCTCATAGATGCGGGCGATGCCGTGCAGGGCAGCCTGTTCTTCACGCTTTTCGGCGGCGAGGTGGAGGAACGCATGCTCAACGCCCTTGGCTATGATATCCGCATACTCGGCAACCATGAGTTTGACAACGGAATCGACAGCATTGGCCATTGGATGAAAATGTCCGATGCGGAGCTTATAAGCACCAACTACGACATGCGCGGCACGCGCACTATCGGCAAGCTGTTCAAGCCTTACACCATCAAGGAAGTGGACGGCCGCCGCATCGGTTTCATAGGCATCAACCGCGACCCCGAGGGGCTTGCGCGCGTAGGCACCTACGACGGTGTGGTGTACCACGACGCCATCGAGGCTGCCAATGCTGCCGCGTGGTGGCTGAAAAATGTCGAGCATTGCGATGCCGTGGTGGCCGTCACACATATCGGTTATAAAGTGTCCGACAATATTGATGATGTCACGCTCGCTAAAAGTTCCCGCGACATTGATGTGATAATCGGTGGCCACAGCCACACCACCATCGATCCCGCCACGGAGAAAGGCCGTGAGATGGGCCATGTGGTAAATGCCGTGGGCGATACCGTGCTCATAGCGCAGACCGGCAAAGGCGCGCGCAATCTCGGCGTGGTGGAGATAGATCTTGAAACACTGAAGCCCTCGTCGCGCTATATCTCTGTGGACAAGCGTCTCGACGCTCGCACCAATGCCGATGTGGCAGCCGTGCTCGACAGTTTCCGCGCGGGTGTGGACTCGCTCAACGCCGTGCGTGTGGCCACCTCGGCAGTGCCTCTGGAGCAGGGTAGCCCCGAATTGCTCAACTATGTCACCGACTTTGTTCTTGAGCGCGGCCGCGAGCTCGCTCCCGATGTCGACCTTGCCATAATGAACCGAGGAGGCCTGCGCCGCTCGCTTCCCAAGGGCGATATCTCCGAAGGCCACATCATCATGATGATGCCTTTCTACAACTATATCGATGTGATTGAGATCAAAGGTTCCGACCTGATGGATGCATTCGATGTGACGGCTGCATTCGGTGGTCAGGGCGTGAGCTCCAATGTGCGCGCCACCGTGAACCCGACAACAAAGAAGGCCTCCGATGTGACTATCGACGGCAAACCTCTCGACCCCGACCGCGTGTACCGCCTGGCCACCATCGACTATCTGAGCGCCGGCGGCGACTACATGAAGCCTTTCACCCGCGGTACCAAGGTGGCACAGAGCCCCAATGTGATCTACGATGATCTCATGGACTATATGCGCCGCTCCAATAAGAAAATCAATCCCTCCGGCGAACGCCGTGTGAAAGTAGTGAAATGAAACTGAAACTGATTCTTCCTGCCATGGCTTTTGCCGTGGCAGCACTCGCCGCCGTGGCCGTGAGGCCCACGCTTGTGGCGAAAGCCGACACCCGCGCATGCGAGCGCTGGGTGGACTCCGTGTACAACACTCTCAGCGAGCGCCAGCGTGTGGCGCAGCTGTTCTGTCCTAAAATCGATCCTCGCCGCGCCGATGCGCAGCAGGCTGCCAAGCGCTATGTCGACAATGGCGTGGGCGGGCTGCTCTTCAGCGAAGGCTCCGTGGAGCAGTATGCACGCATCACCAACTATGTGCAGCAGCATTCGCGTGTGCCGGTGCTGATGACGTTCGACGGCGAGTGGGGCCTTTCCATGCGTGTGGCCGACACTCCCCGCTTCCCACGCAACATGGGTCTCGGCGCTGTGCGCGATGAGCGCCTGCTGTATCAGTACGGGCGCGAGATGGCGCGTGAATGCCGCCTTATGGGCATCCACGTGAACTTCGCTCCTGTGGTCGATGTAAATTCCAATCCCTCCAATCCTGTGATAGGGCAGCGTTCCTTCGGCGAGGATGCCGACAGAGTGGCCCGTCTGGGCGTGGCCTATGCGCAGGGCCTCGAAGATGGAGGTGTGCAGGCTGTGGCCAAGCATTTCCCCGGACATGGCGACACCTCTACGGATTCCCACAAGGCCTATACGCAGGTGGGCCATAGCCGCGCGCGTCTCGACAGTGTCGACATGGTGCCTTTCCGCTCCTATGTGGATGCCGGATGCTCGGGCGTGATGGTGGGGCATATTTCCGTTCCTGCTGTCGATGCGTCCGGCACGCCCGCGTCTCTGTCGCATAAGATCACCACGGGGATGTTGCGCGATGGCCTCGGATTCGAAGGTCTTATATACACTGACGCGCTCGACATGAAAGGAGCCAAGGTGGAGGGTAAGAACAACTGTATTCTCGCCCTCAAGGCCGGTGCCGACGTGCTTCTCTCCGGCATGCGCACGGTGAGCGATATCGATGCCGTGGTGGCTGCAGTAAAGGCCGGTACCATCCCGGCTGCCGAGATAGAGCAACGTTGCAAGCGTGTGCTGCGTTACAAATATATTCTCGGGCTCAATCGCGAGCAAAAGGTGGAGGCCGATGCCAAAGTGCTCACGGCAAAGATCAATTCTCCGCAGGCCGACCGTGTGAACCGCCTTGTCACAGCTGCTTCCATGACCCTGCTGCGCAACAACGGCAACATCCTGCCGCTCGGACGTCTGGACAAGACATCGGTGGCCGTGGTGAGCATAGGTGCTGCCGCCGACAATGAATTCTCCGATCTCTGCGCCCGCTATGCAAAGATCGACAAATATTCCGTGACAGAGGCGCGCCATCTTACGGCCTCAACTGCCACCGCCATCCGCAAGCACGATGTGGTGGTTATGGCCGTGTTCACCGACAAGCCCTGGGCCCGCGAGGCGGCAGCCATGCTGCGCGGCACGGCCGGCCTTGTCGAGGTATTTATGGTCAACCCCTACCGTATGGCGCGTTTCGATACGGCCCTCAAGGGTGCTGCCGCCGTACTGCTGGCTTATGACGATACTCCCCTGACGCGTGAATATGCGGCCCAGGCCGTGTTCGGCGGCATCAATGTCGACGGCACGCTGCCGGTGGCTGTCAAGGGACTTTTTGACAAGGGCGCCGGTATGCGTCTGCGCAAGACGCGCCTCGGCTACACTGTGCCGGAAGCCAAGGGCCTGCGTGCATCGCTCACTGACAGCGTGGACTCCATCGTAGGCGTGGGACTGCGCACGGGAGCGTTCCCCGGCTGCCAGGTGCTGGTGGCGCGCGGCGGCGATATTGTGCTCAGCCGCAGCTACGGCCACACCACTGACGGCGGCCCGGCCGTGACCGCCTCCACGGTCTACGATCTGGCATCCGTGTCCAAGGCCCTCGGCACTCTTCCCGGCGTGATGAAGGCCTACGACATGGGCTTGTTTGAACTCTCCGATCGCGCGTCGGATCATATTCCGGGCCTGCGTGGCACGGATAAGGCCGATGTGACCGTGCAGCAGCTGCTTTACCATGAGTCGGGCATCCGTCCCTCGCTGGCTGTGCACGATGCCATGTTCGACCCCGAAAGCTATGAGGGCAAACTGTTCACCTCAAAGCCCGACGCCGCCCACAGCATCAAGGTGCAGCCTCGCACTTATGGCAACAACTCCGCGCGCCTGCGTGCCGACATTACATCGCCTACACGCCGCCCGGGCTTCGACATCGAGGCCGCAAAAGGGCTGTATGTGGGCCAGGCCACCATCGACACCATCATGCAGCGCATCTACACATCGCCGTTGCGAGCCAATAAGAATTACGCTTATTCCTGCCTGAATTTCTGTTTGCTGATGGACATGGAACAGCGCCTCACAGGCATTCCCCACCAGCAATTCATGGCCGATAGCGTGTGGGCTCCTCTCGGTGCCTACACAGCATGCTACCGACCGCTCACAAAGCATTCGCTCGATAAAATAGCCCCGACGGAGGACGATACATTCCTCCGCCGCCAGGTGGTGCACGGGTATGTGCACGACGAGACCGCAGCCATGTTGGGTGGAGTAAGCGGCAATGCCGGTGTCTTTGCCTGTGCCGATGATCTCGCCAAGGTGTGCCAGATGTGGCTCAACGGCGGCGAATACGGCGACAAGCGCGTGCTGTCGCAGTCCACGGTAGATCTTTTTACCAAATCAAAGAGCCCCACGTGCCGGCGCGGCCTCGGTTTTGACAAACCGGATACCGTGAATCCCGATAATTCTCCCACATGCGACGAAGCAGGCGCCGCTGTCTACGGCCATCTCGGATTCACCGGCACCGTGTTTTGGGTAGACCCCGATGAGGAACTGATCTTTATATTCCTTACCAATCGTGTGAATCCCAGCCGCGACAATGCGGCATTCAATAAGCTGAACATCCGTCCCGAGTTGTTCCGCCAGGTCTACAAGGCCATTATCTGAAGAAATCGCTGCGCAGAATGCTGTCGCTGACAGCTATCTGCCGCTCCTCCCACTCGCCGCGGCGCGGGCCAAGCATAGAATGGCCCGTGCCGCGCCATTTTGATTGCAGGCCCATGATGTCGAGCACCGTGGGAAACACATCGATCTGTCGCACGGTATCTGCCACGCACAGTGTGGTGTCGGTGTTGGCGGCTATAAATGCTATTTGCGTGTGGTCTTTCCACTTCTGATAGTTATGGTCGGAAGCTATCACCAGAGTAGTGTTGTCCCATCGTCCGGCCTTCTTCAGCCCGTCGATGAATATGCCCAGATTGCGGTCGAAGTCGGCGGTGCAGTTCAGGTAGCGCACCCTTTCTTCCGGCAGGCTGTCGGTCTCGAATGTCAGTGTGCGTAATGCTCCTGTGTCGCTTGGATAATGCATCTGTATGGTGAGCAGCTGCATGTAGAAAGGTTCGGGAAGCTGTTGTGCTCTCTGCAGCGCGAAGTGCAGCATCAATCCGTCGGTACTGCGAGTGCCATCTGCCATGTGACGGAAAGCATGGTTGGAATACTGCTGGGCGTAGCCATAGACCAGGTAGGCCTCGGTCTTGCCCCATCCGCTGCCGCCATCGGCAAAGATGGCTTCAGAGGTGTATTGCTTCGGCAGCAGGTGTGGCAATGAAGGAATGTTTTTCAGATGTGGCACGAAGTCAACGCTGCCTACGCCATAGAGTGTCGGCAGTACTCCCAGATTGTACATCAACTGCCCGTCACATGATGAGCCGGCTCCTATTTGAGATGTCATTTTCAGCGCACACACTGAGCCGTGTGAGGCAGCGAGCGAGTTCATCACAGGTGTGACCTCTTTGCCGCCTACTGTAGCGCCTATCATATCAGCGTCCAGCGATTCTACTATTATGAAGATGAGATTGCGGTCTGTGGGGGCGTGGTGATCCGCATTGCCATCGGACAGCGCGGCGAGATAGTCATTCAAGCTTTTACGTTCTTCAGGGGTGAGACTGAAGGTGGAACACGAAAGCAGGAGATTCTCAAACTCATATATCAAGTGCAGAGTGATTCCTAAATGCTTGTATGTTCTATGGTTCTTCGCCATAAATACGTTGTATAGCTTAATAGGGGTTTTACCCGAGAGTATCGCTTTTGCTTTCTCGGTACGGTTTCCTACTTCACTCATGCGCACGTTGTAGAGAAATATCAATGCCAGATAGGTGATGGTGGCTAAGGCTGTGAGGGTCACCCGCAGGCGCAACGGAAATTTTTCCGCACACACGGCTTTTCTGGCAGCGGGACACAACCACACAGACGTCAACGCCAAGGCCGAAAGCAAATAGAACCAGTCGACGGCTTGTATCGTGTGTATGATGCTTTTGGCGAGTACACCATTGGCGTTGCCGGCTTGTCTGAACAGATCGAGTGGCATCATGCTTCCCCAGAATCGGAAATATATCATATTGGAGAAGAAGTATATGGAAAGGGCCCACACAAATATCAACGTCATGGCACGCCATCGGCCTTTTAGCCACCAGTATGGAAAAAAGAGAAAAAATATCTCCATTAGGGAATATATGCCTATGTAAATGGAGAAACTATTTCTTGAGATTCCGTGGAACAGCAGCAACTGCGCACTCATGGTCAGCCATACCACGATACCGTAGGCCGAAGCTCCGTGCTGTTGTATTAGTGATGGTAGTTTCATAATTCAGGGAAGAAATCGCTTCGCAGCATGCTGTCAGAGGCTGCGAAAGCGCGGTGCATGTGCGGGATGCGTTCGGGCTTCGGGGTGCCGTGGATAGTTCCATAGATATCGACAGCGCCGCAGGCATCCTCCGAAAGGATGCTGAAACCTACGCCGCGCCAGCCGCTGCGCACCCCCGCGAGATCGCACACGGTGGGAAAAATATCGGCTTGTGCCACCGGGTACTTCACTTGCAGGCTGTGCCCGCTTCCGGCGGCTATGAATACAATCGGATTCAGAGGCGTCAGCCCGCTGTCCATGTTCATGTGGTGGTCTGAAGCCACGATGAGAATGGTGTTTTCGAGAAGTCCGCGCTGGCGCAGGCCATTTATGAAATCGCCCAGCGCGCGGTCGAAGTAGCGCACGCAGCGCAGATAGTCGCGCTCAGGTCCGCTTTGTGCGCCGCCCTCGAAGTCGGGTGCCGCTTTCTCCCGGAATGGATAGTGGGTGGATGACGTGAGTATCTGCATCAGAAACGGCTTCGGCGATGCTTCGGCCATTCTCAGAGCATAGCGCAGAGTGGCGTCGTCGGCGCCAAGCGTATCCATACCGCCGTAGTGTGCGGCCACACTGTCGCTTGTGAGCACGCGCCGATAGCCGTAGGCAAGATAGGCATCCCGTTCGTTCCATACCATGCCGCGTTCGGCAAATACGGCTATAGGATAGTGTGTGGAAGCAAGTCTTACGGCCAGCGCAGGCAATCGCTTGCCATACAGAGCATTCTGCGATGCAGCTCCGCTGTTCAGGGGCAGGAGGCCGAGATTGTATAGCAATTGGCCGTCGGAGGAAATGCCGTCTCGCACCTGCGGCACCACCTGCAGGCTGCTGATTGTGCCTTGCGCCTGCAGCAGCGAATCCAGAACGGGTGTCACGTCCTCGTGGCCCACCCGTTGGCCGATGGCTTCAGCATTAAGCGATTCCACAACTATAAACACGATGTTTTTTGTTGTTATTGAGTCCGTGGCCTGCTTTTTCAAGACAAATTTCTCAAGACTATTACGTTTCGCGGCGGAAAGTCGTGGAGTGTGGAGTGCGCAGGCTGTGTCGTAGAGTTCTGTGAGCATGTACACCGCCACTCCGGACTGACGCAAGGAAGCGGCACGGCTGCATCGGAATTCGCTCGTGCGGTCTATCAGCCGGATGCGTGTCGCCTCCATGAATTCCATACTGGTGCCGTTCCAATAGTAAAACAGCCAGCGGTAGTCGTTGGTGTAGTGCATCTGTGCACGTGCTGTCAGGGCCAATATCAGCGCGATGCATATGCATCGCATGCCGGCACCGGCATGCGCATTTGTCACTATACGCCTAATAGGTCTGATACACCATGCTGCGGTGGCTATGGCGGGCCATAAAATGTAAAGGGCATCCTCAGCACGCAGCAGTTCGCGGATGCTTCCGAGAAGCAGACTGTCGGCATGTGCGGCTTGGGAGAGCAGTGTCAGCGGCATGCATTCGGATGTGAAACGGAAATACACGCTGTCGATTGCATAGATGGCCGACATTCCCCATAGCGCTATCAGTATCGACCATCTCCACCTGCCCGGGAGCAGCCAGTAGGGTAGCAGTATCAGGGCTGCGTCGGCCGCATTTTTACATGCGTTGACTGTGTTGACCGAACGCGCCGGCAGCGCGAGGTCTTCGGCAAACTGTGCCGTGGCTGCATACAGCAGCACAACGCACAGCAGCCACCATAGCACGGCTGCGCTGCGGTTCAGGGCTTTGACAGATGCGGCACGGAAAGATTCCATGCCGCAAAGTTACGAAAAAAAGCCGGTCATTCAAGCCGTGGCCGGCACAATGGTCCGTCGTGTGCTGCGGATTTTGAAACCGGTCATGGCCATGATTATCGACATCAGCGGCGACATCAGGTTGAAGATACAGAACGGCAGATAGGCCACAGTAGCCACTCCGAGCACCGCACTTTGTGTGACACCGCATGAGTTCCAGGGGATGAGCACGGAGGTGACGCTCACGCTATCCTCCATGGTGCGGCTCAGCAAGCGTGGCTCGAGGCCGGCACGGCGGTAGACATTGCGGTACATGTTGCCGCCTATGATGAGCGAGAGATACTGGTCGGCCGTGCACGAATTAAGGAAGAGGCCGCTTGCCACCGTTGTTCCGACTATGGATCCACGGCGCGACAGGCGGCGTGTGATGGCGTGGGTGATGGATGCTATCATGCCGGTGCCGAGCATGGCCGCGCCGAAGATCATGGCGCTGAGCACGAGCCCAATGGTCGGGAGCATGCCCGTGATGCCCGATGTGGCAGCCAGAGAGTCGAGCAATTCGCTGCCGGTGGAGAGCGTGGTCTCGCCCCACAGCACGCCCCATAAGGCGGCAGCGCTGCCGGAGAAGCCTGGGATCAGTTCGGGCTGAAACAGATATATGCCTGCCGCTCCCGTGGCTGCTCCGGCGGCGAGCACCCATAGGGTGGGGACGCGCAACAGGAGAAGCGTCACGGTGATGGCGGGAATCACCAGGGTCCAGGGTGTGATATTGAATGTGGCGCGCAGGCTGCCTATCATGTCGGAGGCCGAGACATCGGCGCTGCTTTCGTGGAATATGCCGGCCACGGCGTAGACCGCGAGAGCCACGGCCATGGCCGGAGCACTCGTGAGCATCATGTAGCGTATGTGCTTGAAAAGGTCGACACCGCAGGCCGATGAGGCTACTACGGTGGTGTCGCTGAGCGGCGACATCTTGTCGCCGAAATAGGCGCCGGAGATGATGGCCCCCGCTACCCATGCCTCGGAATAACCAAGCACGGTGCCGATACCCATGAAAGCCACACCGATGGTGGCGATGGTGCTCCACGAACTGCCGGTGAGCACCGACACTCCGGCGCACACAGCACATGCGATGGCAAGGAAATATGTGGGATTGATCACATGCAGGCCGTAGTCTATCAGCGTGGGCACCACACCGCTCAGCATCCATGTGGTGGCTACCATGCTGATGAAAAGCAGCATGGGCACCGCCGGCAGTATCTGGGTGGCGCTGCGGCGCAGCCCCATGGCCAGCGACCGGCGCGAGTAGCTGCGCGACATGCGACCGAGGAGCAGGCACAATGCAGTGGCCGACAGTAATATGGCGGGACTGTAGGTGTTGATGAGGTCGGCGCTGCCACACACTATAATGCCTATGAGCATTACAAGCAGGAAAGCTATGGGAAGGGTCGATACGGCGAGCGTCGGGCGACGCAGTTGTCCGGCTGCGGGAAATAATATGTTTGCCAATGTCTTAAGTGTAAAATGAGGATGCAGTCAAGCAGCCTCTAAAACGTAAATTTTTTCTGCGACTGCAAAATTACAAAGAAATCTCCATATATGCTCCCATATATCAAAAACTTAACGTATGAACACATAAATAAGCAAAAAAAGCGGACCATCCGGGTCCGCTTTTTTTGCTTATTTCAGGCAGTGGCTTGCCGTTTCAGAGGAGTTAACCCTCGCAAAATCTGCCTTTTAAGCTATCTTTGAAAGCCTTCAGCTGGGGTGCGAATTCTTTGAACAGCTCGTTGTCGGGATATTTTTTCAGCACGTGGTGGAGCAGACGCACGCCGAGCACGAGTTCATCGGCATGTTTCTTGGAGAACGTACCGCTTGCGGCCACTTTGTCGGCCATGGCGGCAAGGTCGTGATGACCGCCGAAATTGAAACTCATGGTTTCCTGAATTTTGTTGTCAACCACTTCAGTGACGTTGAAATGGTAAGAACGCTTGGTCTTGTTGCAATTACAGCTCATAGTGTTTGAATTTTATGTTATGCAACACTATAACGCTTCATTTCCGGGGTGGTTCAGCCCGCAGGGGTATTTCACATTTTTTGTGTGGCTCGCGGCCCGCGGTATTGTCCTTTGCCGCGTGTGGTGCGCCCGTAGGCCACGGCATGCGACGGACACACGTGATAGCAGCCCAGACACATGGCGCATTCCGAGCCCCATTGGGGCCGGCCGGAGCTGTCCGGAGAAATGTTGGCCATGGGACATCTCCGCGCGCACGCGCCGCAACCGGTGCACTCCGCTGTGTGGTGGAATGGTTTGGGCGACATGTCCATGCGCACGAACCACGGGTACACCACATGCGTCTTCAGCCACGCCATGGATCCGCGCACCACACAGTCGTCGCCCTCCCGGTCCATTTCCGCGGCTATATATGCCACTCGGGCAGGCATCGCCTCCAGTTTTTCTGCGGCTGTTTCGGTGGAGTCGACATCAAATCCGCGCATGGCCACATAAGTGTTGGGCATCTGCACGCTGAAGGCCCTGCCGGCCTTCCATCCGCGCTGCCAGATGTCGCGGCGCCACATCGTGGCGCAGTCGCCGATGTCGTCGCCGCATGTCGTGAGCATCACGTGCGGCAGTTGCTCGCCCCGGTGCAATACCACCCGTGAGATAAAGCGGCGCACCACAGGCGGCACACCCCACGAATAGGTGGGAAACGCCCATACGATGTGCCGTCCGGAAGCCTCTACTTCCGGCATGCCGGCATCGGAGCGAAGCATGTCGGGGGTGAGTGTCAGCACCTCGTCGCCGCTGATGCGCGCCAGCTCGCATGCTGCTGCGGCAGTATTGCCGCATCCGGAAAACACGATGATCATTTTCTCCGGGCCGACTGGCGGATTGTCACCTGAGTGGCTCCGAATCCATATTCGCGGAATGAAGCGTCCTGCACGTCGTGGCCTTTGTAGCGGTGGTTGAGTTCCTTCATCAGCGCCTCCCGCAGCACGCCGTTGCCTTTGCCGTGGATGAAGACTATGCGCGTGCCATAGTTGCGCAGATGCGCGTCCATCACCTCGCGGAAACGGTCTACTTGTGCGTTAAGGATATCGGCATTGCCGAGGCCACGCATGTCGTCGAAGAGTTCGGAGGCATGGAGATCCACCTCCACCACTCCGTCGCGGGATTTGGGTGTCTGGCGGGCCTTGTGCCTGGGAGCGGCGTCGGCGCGTCGCTTTTCTGCCATGGCCTTTTCAAGCCCGGCGGCATCGACCTGCACAGGCCGGGTGCACCGGTCGTCGCGCACAATATCGAGCGCGATCACGGGTGCGTCGAAATATTCGTTTCGTGTGAAGCAGTGCAGCCGCGCGAAGCGTGTGGTGTCTATATTGAATTCTACTGCGGCAGGTTGCTTGAGAGAGAAGGCGCGGTCGGTTTTATAGGCGAGAAACTGCACGGCCAGGCGATCCATTTCCGTAAGGTCGGCCGACGCGAATTCAAATGCGAACACCTGCATGTTTGGCTCGGCCGTTCCGCGGCAGCGCATGGTCCATTGGCTGCTGTCGTCGGCGCGGGTGAGCACGCAGTAGTCGATCCAATAGTTGGAGTCGTTCACGAGGTAGGCTTCAAAACTGCTTCGGCTCAGGCTCTTGAGGTCGGTAGCCTCAAAGCCGAGCACAATGTTCAGGGTGTCGCCGCCTTCGGTCTCCACTATTTCTACGGGTGCTTCCGGCTCGGGCTCGCGTACCGGCGCGGACGGCACGGCCTGAGGGCGCTCGGGCTCCTTGAAGATGCCTGCGCGTGGCTCCGGAGCTCCGGCTGCAGCCACTACCACGCACTCGCGCAGCAGCACCGGGGTCTCGAAACCGTCCTCATCCACATAGGCCATATTGCCTGCGATTCTCACTACTTTGCCGCCACCTACCGAGTTGAGGTAGCGCACGGTGTCGCCAATTTTGGGTGTCATAATGTGTGGTATTGTCAATTATGCCGCAAAGTTACCCCCTTTTTCATAAAAAGTCGCTATATTTGTGGTATTATTGTATATTTTTAAATGACATTATAGGTATTATGCAGGAGTACGCAGCCCACCGCTCCCATGTTTTTATGGCGGATAAGACCGCTGATATCAGTGATCTTTTCTCATGCGTGTCGGCCATACTCGTGTAGCCGGAGAAATCGAGTGTATATTTGCCATGTGTAAACCCGAAAAGCAATGAATCCGCTATTTTCGATCATCACAGTGTGTCGCAACGCCGCCGACACAATCGCCGCCACTATCGCGAGTGTGGATGCGCAGACATGTCGTCTCTACGAGCATATCGTGGTGGACGGTGCCAGCACCGACAGCACTCTTGATGTGCTTGAGCGTTATCCTTCTTCCTTGCGCAGGGTCATCAGTGAGCCCGACAAGGGCATCTACGATGCCATGAACAAGGGTCTCGCGCAGGCATCGGGCGATTATGTGCTGTTTTTGAATGCCGGCGACGCCTTCCATTCTCCCGACACGTTGCGCCTGTATGCCGATGCTATAATGGATAACGACTATCCGGGAATAGTCTACGGCCAGACCGACATAGTGGCGGCCGACCGCAGCCGCATAGGCCCGCGCCATCTCACTGCTCCGGCCACGCTCACTCTCGCCAGTTTTGCCGAGGGGATGCTTGTGTGCCACCAGGCCTTCGTGGTGCTCCGGCGCATAGCCACCGGCTACGACACGCGGTGGCGTTTCTCTGCCGACTATGAATGGTGCATACGGTGTCTGCAGCATTCGAGGCGCAATGTGCTCGTGCCGGAGGTCACCGCCGACTATCTTGCCGAGGGTACCACCACGGCCAACCGTCGCCGCAGCCTTATGGAGCGCTTCCGCATAATGTGCTACTACTACGGCACTGCCGCCACCATACGCCGCCACATAGGCTTCGCCGTGCGCGCCCTTCGGCGGGGTTCGCTGTGCGCGGCCGCATACCACCGCATATACACTACATACCGCTGATATGATAATACACAACATCACATACTGCGTGGACCGCTCTCTTGCTCCTGTGTTTCTCGAGTGGGTCCGCGCCGTCTGCATTCCGCGTGCCGAAGCTGCAGGGCTTGAGGTACAGGCTCTTGCACGCGTAATGGCTTCGGCCGATCCCTCGGCCGACAGCTATGCCCTGCAGCTGCTCGCCCGGGGACTGTCCGACGTAAAACGCTGGACTACCTGCGATGAAGCCGATCTTTTGGCCGATATGACTGCGCGCTGGGGGCAGCGTGCAGTGGCCTTCACCACCAATCTGCAAGTGCTGTGACCGATCCCGCACCAGAAGATATGCGCCGGTGGCAACGGGTTATAATAGGCATAGACCCGGGCACGAATGTGATGGGCTATGGAGTGCTGGGCATCAGCGGCAAGCGTCCCGAGGTAGTGGATCTCGGTGCCGTGAAGTTCCGTGCTTCGGAAAGTCATTATCTGAGGCTCCACCGCATCCACCAGAGCGTGCTTGCCCTTGTAGAGCGATTTCTGCCCGACGAGATGGCTATCGAAGCTCCATTTTTCGGCAAAAACGTGCAGTCGATGCTCAAGCTCGGGCGTGCCCAGGGTGTAGCTATGGTGGCGGCAATCAGTCGCGACATCCCCATCACGGAATATGAGCCGAGAAAAATCAAAATGGCGATCACCGGCAACGGCGCTGCCTCCAAGGAGCAGGTGCAGGAGATGTTGCGCCGCATTCTTGCCATGGACCGTGCTGCACTGCCGCCGGAGCTCGATGCTACGGATGCTCTCGCTGCGGCTCTGTGCCACTACTATGAGAGCTCGCGGCCGCAGCGCAGCGCGGGCCCTCGTTCGTGGAAGGATTTCGTGGCACGCAATCCCGATAAATTGTTGTAGCGCCGCACCCGCAGCGGCCTTTTCAAATGTAACATCGCTAAGTGTCTGTGTAATACGCGGTTACCTTGCCGCATGTTACATATTATTGTATGCGGCTGAATATCAACGAATTATGCCGTGTTGCTTGAAAAGCCTAAAAAATAATTTTCCAAGTGCGATAATTGTCATATAATCAGTGTGTTGCGCGCATGGAAAGCCAAACGATTTTTGGCCGGTTGTTTCCCAAGCTGTGAAAAAGTGCATAACTTTGTATTACAAATTTGTATATTTTCATATGTGCGGACAGCCGGCCGTAGGCCGATTTTTTCAGAGACATACGATATAATAAACCGCACATATCTCGTGGGCCGCAGTGATGCGACCCACGGTTTTTAATGCCTGAAAAGATATCTTGAATAATACTACCGGACTAAGATGATGTCACTATGTAATTTATGGAAAGCTATTATTCATAACAAAGAGGAGATGTGGAGAATCTTAACAAATTAATCTGGCAACACATTCCTGAAAAATCAAACTTTAAAGGCTTTTCAGACGATTATATCTGGAATATCAATCAAAAATTAAATTTCCGACCATCAAAAACCTCTTTTTCTAATTATAAAGATTGAATTTTCAAACAAATCGCTATTTTTGCACTTGCTTATAAACCTACGTCAAAGAAATTCACAATTAACGAAAAAATTAATTTATATGGGTATGCTTCGTTTTATTTTTACGATAGTCTCTTTTGTATTCTTTATTTTAAAATCAGATGCACAAGGACTAAAAGTCGAATCTTTTACATTAGAAGCTACCGATATATCTGCGAGTATTCATTCTAAGCTCGACCTTAATGGTAATGCATGCGCTCTAATTAAAGTAGACTATCCATACGTTGGGGCGGCTTTTGAAGGAAATATTATTGATGAGCCATTGTTTAAGACAAATGAATATTGGGTATATATGTCTCCCGGGTCAAAACAGATAAAAATTCATACACCCGGTCATCATACATTATACTTGGCTTTCAGCAATTATAATCTTTCCGGTCTAGAGGCAAGAAGAACTTATTACCTAAAAATTACTTCTGATAATGGTGATAAACCCACTTTTAATGAAATTTTGAGTAATGTTCCGCTTTATCAAATTCACCGTAATAGTAAGTTTGGGTTTGTCGATAGTACAGGCAAAGAAGTCGTGCCACCAATATATGAGCATAACGTTGGATTCAATGAGGGACTCGCACAAGTTACGTTTAATGGAAAAGTTGGCTATATAGATAAATCTGGACGCTTTATTATAAATCCTTCTTATGAAATTGGATGGGGTTTCAAGGATGGAATCGCTTGTGTTAAGAACAATGGCAAATGGGGCGCTATTAATCATAAGGGTGATATTATTGTACCCACAATTTACGATAAAGCAGCAATTGGAGGCTGGGGAGATGGGCATATACCAATGTTGCTGAATGGGAAGTATTGTATTGTCGATGATTTAGGACGGATGACTCTTCCTCCTACTTTTGATGATGCATGGGGGTATTCATGTGGATTATGCGCGGTCTTTTTAAACGGTGATAAATTTTTTATAAATACCTTAGGAGATATTTTATTTAAACCATCTGACGAAACAGGTATTATTTTTAAATACGATTTATTACGTGCTAAACATAATGGGAAATGGGGGTACGTTGATAAATCCGGTGCTTTTGCCATTGAGCCAAAATTTGACTATGCCGGGGATTTTTCTCAAGACGCTCCTTTAGCTCCAGTCGCCATTGACGGTAAATACGGGTATGTAAATACGGACGGAGATATTGTAATTCCTCTTAATTATGATTCAGCAGACAGGTTTTATCATGGCTATGCCGCTGTTAAGGTCAATGGGAAATATGGTGTAATTAATGAAAAAGGAGACATTTGCATATTACCGCAATATGATTCTATCACTGTACATAGTGACGGTGCTTTCTGTGTAACTGACTTGTCTCATGGAAATTTCGAACAGTATTATATAGATTTGTATGGCCATAAAATCGCTGATTATTCAGACGGATCACCTATTATCTTATAGAAACGAACATCTACAGATTTTTGTGGTTTTATTGATTCTCCCTGGATTTCTATCTGTGGGCGCGCTGTAAGTAAAATAAATTTGCTATATTAGCGCCCGCAATGTAGGGACATCGCTTTGCGATGTATAATATGCCTGCATACCAATTTTACGTGCCAAAGGCACGTCCCTACATTGAGAATAAAACCTTGGGTACTTTTGCGGATAATCATAAAACGAAATTGCAATGAAAAAAAGAGTGATTCTGAGTGCTTGGTGCACGATTATGACGGCGATAGGTCTTATAGTGCTATTGGCGGCGTTATACTACGCGAAGTCTCCGTTGGCTATAGGCTGCGCTGCCGGGGCACTTGTTGTACTTTGTGGGACAGCATTATTGTATATGCCGTTGTCCATATCAGTTAAAGATGGCGAGTTAAACATCAACAGGCCTCTGAAAATAAAGTCAATTCCTTTAAGCAGCATTGAATCTGTAAAATTAACTTCTCCGACAATGGCTGAAAAACGCATATGCGGCAGCGGCGGGTGGTTTGGGTACTACGGTTGGTTCAACGGACCTTCAATAGGAAAATATTTCGCCTATTATGGCAAATCCTCCGATTGCTTTCTTGTCACGCTTAAAGACGGGAAAAAGTATCTTCTCGGATGCGAGGATCCCCAAGAGATTGTGGAGTTTATAAACAAGCTCTTATGAACGGATCCGCTGCCTTTGCCGGGAGGCGTGGGTAGTGCCGCAGGCCGTGGGCTGCCGGGCCACAGTGGCTCAGAACGGGTAGCCTATTGCGAGGTGGAATGCGAGGGAATTGCCGAAAGATGTCATGTTGTAATATCCGCGGCGACCGGTGTCGTAGGGGGCGTGGATGCCGATGCCGAGGTCGGCGCGCACCACAAGGATACTGATGTCGAGACGCAGGCCGGCGCCTGTGCCGAGGGCGAGGTCCTTAAGGAAAGAGCCTGCGCGCAAGGTGCCACCCGGACGCAGGGGGTCGTCCTTAAGCAGCCATACATTGCCGGCATCGAGGAATATGGCGCCGTGGAGCGGACCGAAGAGCGGGAAACGCAGTTCGGTGTTGGCTTCGAAGCGGAATGTGCCTGTGCGGTCGAAATTCTCTTCGGGAGTGCCCACCGGCGGTTTGTAGCTGCCGGGGCCTATGCTGCGCACGGTGAATGCGCGCACACTGTTGGCTCCTCCCACATAAAACTGCTCCGAGTAGGGCACTTCAGAGGCGTTGCCGTAGGCATGTGCCGCTCCCGCGGCCACACGGCTGACAAGCCACATATCGCCCGCGCCCAGACGGCGCCCCCACACGAGCTGGCACTGCCCTTTGATGAACTGTGAGAACGGTGTGCCGAACAGTTTTTTCTCGCCTTTCTTTCCGCAGGCCTGATACACTGCCCAGAAGAGGTTGCCCGCCTCCTGCACGGAGAATGTCCAGTTCAGGGTGTTGTCGCGACCAAACTGTCGGTCGTAGGTGTAGGTATAGGCCATCTGTGGGATAAACTGGCTGCGGAAACTCTGTGCCACGGCAGGATTGGCAGCCATGATGGAGTCAAAGGCCTGGGTGGTATCCATTGTTTTTGTGTAGGAGAGCTTGAACAGCGTGAGCGTGTTGCTGACATAGCGCCGCAGACGCCAGTCGTAGTTGATGGAGGCGTTGAACTGCGCCATCTTGAAATAATGCGGGCGGTTGAGCAGTTCGGCATTGAGCTGGAATCGCGTCCAGTTGAGGTTGTAGCGGCTGCGCGGGATGAATTTTGGCGCGAGTAACCGGGGGAATGCGAGCGATCCCGTGATGCCGGCCTCATAGGAGTTGAACACGGAACTGCGTCCGCGTCCGGTCTGCCATTCGTAGGCTCCGGTGAGCTGTACCGACAGCTGCTCGCCACCGCCGAAGATGTTGCGGTTGGTGAGCCCCACGGTGAGGCCTGGGCCTATGTAGCTGTTGCTTTTGGATGTGGCGTTCACTTCCAGCGTAGCCTCCAGCGGAGCGTCAAAAGTGCAGTCGACATCGACGTTCAGCACTGCTTCGCCACGTGCATAGGCGGCCGAATCCGGAGTAGCCTCTATGGATATGGCGCTGAAGATTCCGAGACGGGCGAGATTGGACTGCGTGCGGTCCATGTTGCGCACGCTGAATGTGCGCCCCGGGCGGAACACCACACACTCCGGGATGAGACGGTGGCGCAGGCGCGACGGTTGCATCTGTATGAGGGTGGCGCGCGGTGTGGCTATAGTGTCGGGCGTGCCGCCTCCCTGATGGCGGAATGCGCGCACCGTCACAGGTCCTGTGCTCCACCGGCGCATGGCTATGGCCGGGGCGTTGTCGGCCACTTCAAGCCGCAGGGCTATGTGGCCCGGACGCATGATGCTGTCTGCCAGATACTCTATATATTCGGGGCTGAAGAAGTAGTAGCCCCGGTTTCGCAGAGCGTTGGTGATGCGCGTGCGCGCCACACTGAGCGAGTCGGTGCTGTAGCGTTGAGGCCGGCTGAGATACGGATCGCGGGCGGCCACGGAGTCGATGAGATGGTAGAGCGCGCATGTGTCCGGCAGCAGTTGCACGCTGTCTATGGGGTAGGGATCGCCGGTGGCTATGGTGTAGCGTATGGCCGCTTTTTTCGGATTTTTGGGGTGCAGGAGCTCGTAGGATGCGTGTCCGCGGAAGTAGCCGTTGTTGTCGAGGATGTCGTCGATCATGTGTACGCGCAGTTGCGGACGCACGTCGCTGATGAGCACCGGTTCCTCTACCAGCGCGTTGTATAGCCAGCGCTTGATGCCTTTGGATTCGGGATTCCAGTTGTTGTACACCCATAATCCCAGAGGGAACGGATAGCGCCAGTCGAGCCATTTGAAATAGTTGTTTGGCTCGGCGGCCACAGCCTCGCTGATGGCGTCGGCCACTCCCTCCGGCAATTTTTGTGGCTTGCCGGCAGAGTCGGCGGCCATCACGTACTGGATTTTTTTATTGCCCGTGAAGAGATATTCACCCTCGGGGATGCGGCGGGTGGTGGAGCAGGCCGCCAGCAGGAGCACGGCGGCGAGTGCGGCTACGGTATGTCGGATTCTATTAGGCATAAATGTGATGTGACGAATGCGGTGATGATAATATTCCAACAAGCGTCGCCCGCATTTTGTTGTTGCAAAGGTAATCTAAAGATTTGGAAATACCCAAAGATTATAGCCCCGGAAGAAACAGCCATGTCAAAATAGCACTGCCACGCCGGCTGCCGGGGTGCGTGGCGTGCAAAACTTTTTTTTGCACATGCCACAGAAAATATTTAATTTTGCGGCGAACCAACACAAGAGGGGTGCCCGCGGCCATGTGCCGGGGCTGAGATCATACCCTATGAACTTGATGCGGTCAGTACCGCCGAAAGGACTTGTTCATAGCCTTGCTTCCGGGCATATTGCGGAGCTCTCCTTGCGTGGAATAAAAGGCTATTATCATGACAGTTTTTGTAAATAACCAGGAAGTAGAGGTGCCATCGGAGGCATCGGTGCTCGATGTGTTGTCGCAGGTAGGAATGGCCGGCGACGGAGTGGCCGTGGCTGTGGACAACAAAGTGCTTCCCCGCGCCATGTGGCCCCGACGGGCGGCTGAACAGGGTATGCGTCTCACCGTAATACGCGCCGTGTGCGGAGGCTGATGCGCGTAGTTGTCATCACGCCCGAGGCATTTGTGCCCGGCGAGGCTGCTGCCATCGAGCGTCTTCTGCGCAGCGGCGCGGTGTGGCGTGTGCATTTGCGCAAACCGGGATGCCCGCCTGAAGCCATGCGTTCGCTGATTGAGGCGATTCCCCACGATCTTCATAAGTGTCTTAGCCTGCACGATGCCCATGCTCTGGCGGGTGTCTATGGCTGCGGCGTGCATCTGAACAGC
This sequence comes from uncultured Muribaculaceae bacterium, assembly GCA_910578095.1. GTDB lineage: Bacteria > Bacteroidota > Bacteroidia > Bacteroidales > Muribaculaceae > CAG-873. Next base: position 24,955 of record CAJTOZ010000005.1, read on the forward strand.
CGCACACCGGTTGTCGACGCGCAGCGGTGTGGCCCTGTGAGCGCCTCATGCCATAGCCTTGCGGAAGTGGCGGTGCGGCGGGATGCCGACTATGTGTTTTTAAGTCCGGTCTACGACAGCATCTCCAAGAGCGGCTATCGGGCGCGATTTTCGCCCGAAGTGGTGCGGGGGCTTGTAGACAGCCGAGTGTTTGCTCTCGGAGGGGTGACGCCGGAACATCTTCCGCAGCTTGCATCCGCCGGATTTGGCGGTGGCGCCATGCTCGGATGTGTGTGGCGAGACAGCAGTGCCTCCGGTATCGATAACATTATTCAACGTATATCATGCTGCAATTCATAAGCCATTATAATGACCGGTACGACTATATCCGGGGAGTGCGCGAAGTGCTGCGCGGCGGGTGCCGCTGGGTGCAGTTGCGCATGAAGGATGCCGACGACGACAGTTTCATGGCCGTGGGCCGCTCCGTAGGGGCAATGTGCCGCGAGGCCGGCGCCGTTTTTGTGCTCGACGACAGAGTGCATCTGGTGGAAGCCCTTGGAGCCGATGGCGTTCATCTCGGGAAGAACGATATGCCTGTGGCCGAAGCGCGGGCTATACTCGGCCGCGGAAAGATAATCGGAGCCACTGCCAATACCCTTGACGACATGCTCGCCGCCGTAGCCGCGGGTGCCGACTACATAGGCCTCGGCCCCTTCCGCTTCACCACCACCAAGGCACGCCTCAGTCCGGTGCTCGGGGTGGAGGGCTATCTCCGTCTCATGAGTGCTTTCCGCGAGAAGAGCAGCATCCCGGTGGTGGCCATCGGAGGCATCACTGCCGCCGATGTGCCTGCGCTTATGGATGCGGGGGTGAGCGGAATAGCGATGTCCGGCGCGCTGCTTGGCGCTGAAGATGCCGCGGCAGCTACCGATGCGATAGTAAATTTAATCTCAAAATATACATACAAAAAATAGTAATGGAGGATTTGATTATAGGCGGACGCCGTTTTTCCTCACGCCTTTTCGTGGGTACGGGCAAGTTCCGCAGCAATGAGGTGATGTCCCGGGCCATCGAGGCATCCGGTACGGAAATGGTGACGTTGGCCATGAAACGCGTGGACATGGCCAATCCTGCCGATGATATGCTGGCTCATGTGCGCCGTCCGGGCATTCAGCTGCTGCCCAATACGTCGGGAGTGCGCGATGCCGCCGAGGCTGTGCTTGCCGCGCAACTCGCACGCGAGGCATTCGGAACCGAGTTCATAAAACTGGAGATACATCCCGATCCTAAGTATCTGCTGCCCGACCCTGTGGAAACGTTGAAAGCCACGGAGGAACTTTCCCGCATGGGATTTGTGGTCCTGCCCTACATCCAGGCCGACCCTGTGCTGTGCAAGCGGCTCGAGGAGGCCGGCGCTGCCGCTGTGATGCCGCTTGCCGCTCCTATAGGCACCAACAAAGGTCTCGTGACCCGCGACCTCATTGAGATAATAATAGAGCAGAGCCGCGTGCCGGTGGTGGTGGATGCCGGATTGGGCGCACCCTCCCATGCTGCCGAGGCCATGGAAATGGGCGCGGATGCGGTGCTTGTCAATACGGCCATTGCAGTGGCTTCCGACCCTGTGCGCATGGCAGGTGCCTTTGCGCGCGCGGTGGAAGCCGGCCGAGAAGCGCATGAAGCCGGTCTCGGAGCCCGTTCGCGCTGTGCCGAAGCCAGCAGTCCGCTCACCTCATTCCTTGACTGATGTTTTCTTCTGAACTTGAAAAATACGATTGGGACGCCACCACGGCGCGCATTCTTGCCAAGACTGCTGCCGATGTGGAGCGTGCCCTGGGAGCCCGGCGCAGAAGCGTAGACGACTTCATGGCGCTGATATCGCCGGCCGCGGCACCCTATCTTGAGCAGATGGCGCAGCTGAGCCGCAGCCTCACCGAGCAGCGTTTCGGCAACACGGTGTCGATGTACATACCCATGTACATCACAAATTCCTGCACCAACTCGTGTGTGTACTGCGGGTTCAACCGCCACAACAGTTTTCAGCGTGTGATTCTCACCCCGGAGCAGATAGAGGCTGAGTGCCGCGCTATCCGGCGGATGGCGCCGTTTGAGAATCTACTGCTCGTTACGGGTGAGAATCCGCGCGCAGCCGGCACAGAGTATATCGAGCAGGCTTTGCGAGTATGCCGCCCATATTTCAATAATCTCACCATAGAGGTGATGCCGCTGTCGATGGAGGATTATGAGAGGCTGACGCGGTCGGGGCTCAACGGCGTAGTGTGTTTTCAGGAGACATACCACCGCGAGCGCTACAAGATATATCATCCGGCAGGGATGAAGAGCAATTTTGAATGGCGTGTCAACGGCTACGACCGTATGGGAGCAGCCGGGGTGCACAAAATCGGACTGGGCGTGCTCATAGGCCTTGAGGACTGGCGTACGGATGTGGCCATGATGGCGCTGCATCTGCAATACCTGCGCAGGCATTACTGGCGCACGCGTTATAGTGTCAACTTCCCGCGCATGAGGCCGTCGGAAAGCGGTTTCCGGCCCAATGTGGTGATGACCGACCGCGAACTCGCGCAACTGATATTCGCCTTCCGCATATTCGACCCGGATGTGGATATCTCCATGTCCACGCGCGAAAGGCCCGAATTCCGCGACAATATAGCTACTCTTGGCGCCACATCCATGAGCGCGGGTTCGCGTACGGAGCCGGGTGGCTACGAGACTTATCCGCAGGCTTTGGAACAGTTTGCCGTGAGCGACGGACGCACTCCTGCCGAGGTGGCCGAAGCGCTCCGTCGTGCCGGACGGGAGCCTGTGTGGAAGGATTGGGACAAGGTGTTCGACTGATGGACGCGCAAATTCTCAGCCGCTATTCGCGGCAGATCATGCTTCCGGAGTTCGGCATAGAGGGGCAGCGCCGGTTGGGCGCCTCGGGAGCTCTCATCGTGGGTCTCGGAGGCCTCGGCGCTCCTGTGGCATCGTATCTGGCATGTGCCGGCGTGGGACGTCTCGGGCTGTGCGATGCAGATACGGTGGACATCTCCAACTTGCAGCGGCAAGTGCTGTACTCGGAGGAGCAGACCGGTATGCCCAAAGCTGCGGCTGCTGCCGCGCGCCTGCGTGCGATGGCACCGGATGTGTGCTGCGAACTGTGGCCGGATGGGCTCACACCGGACAATGCGGCCGATATCATCGCACGCTACGATATCGTGGTGGATTGTTGCGACAATTATGCCACGCGCTACCTGATAGACGACACCTGTCGTACTCTCGGGCGCCCGTGGGTGTACGGCTCCATCGGAGCATTCCACGGTCAGCTCGCCTTGATGGGCGGTCGCCGCGGTGCCCGCTACCGGGCGCTCTATCCCGAGTGTGAGGCCTTGTGCGCCCGAGGGGTTGCCGCGGGAGGGGTGCTCGGTCCGGTGCCCGGCACGATAGGTGCCATGCAGGCATCGGAGGCGTTGCGATGGCTGGCGGGCATGGAATGCGCGCTCGACGGGGTGCTGTTTTCCATCGACCTATCTACGTTTAAAACCTGTAAAATAAATCTTTGACAATGGGAAAAGGATTCGATGAGTATGCGTCGCTTTACGACGCATGGTTTCTCGACAATATAAATGTGTTGCGCTCAGAGGTGAATCTTGTGGCCTCCACATTGCGCGATGCCGGCAGAGTGCTGTCGGTGGGCTGTGGCAGTGGCCTGTTTGAAAAAATCATGCGCGAGGAGCATGATATCGATGTGCGCGACGGCATAGAGCCATCGGCCGGTATGGCTGCCATAGCGCGTAAGCGCGGCATGACGGTGGAGGTGGCCACGGCCGAGGAGGCCTCTTTCGGCGATGGCTGCTACGACACCATTCTGTTCAACGGTTCGCCGAGCTATATTCCCGGCCTTGCAGAGGTGGTGGACAAAGCTTTCCGCGCGTTGCGTCCCGGTGGCCGTATTGTGCTTGTGGATGTGCCCAAGGAGAGCGGCTACGGCACACTTTACAATCTGGCCAAGGCTCTGGGCACGTGGGATCATCCGCTGCTCGAAGGAGTGTGCCCGCCCAATCCGTATCCTATCGAGTTTGTGGATGTGGCCAACTGGCGCACTACGGCCGAAAAGGCGGCGATGCTTGAAAACGCGGGATTCACGGGTCTGACATTTTCACAGACGCTCACATCGCACCCGCTGTGCTCGAACATGCGCGAGGAGCAGCCGGTAGGCGGCTACGACCGCGGCGACTACGTGGCGGTGTGCGCCATAAAATCCACAGACGCATGAAGCCCTGGAGCCAGGAGGCCTGGGCTGCCGCGCAGCCGGTCTATGAAGCAATATTGGCCCATCCTTTTGTGGCCGCTCTCGCCGATGGCACATTGCCACGCGAGCATTTTATGTACTATCTGCGGCAGGATTCGCTGTATCTTGGCGAATACACGCGCGTGCTGGCGCATGCAGCGTCGCGAATGCCGGATGCCTCCATGAGGGCCGATTTTCTATCCTTCGCTTCCGATGGCATAGCTGTTGAGCGTGCCCTGCACTCAGTGTATCTCGGCGGCAGTCGCCCGCATCCGTCAGAGATGTCGCCGGCGTGCATGCTGTACACGTCGGTGCTCCTTGCACGTGCGCTTGATCCGGTGGAGGTGGAGGCAGCGGCGCTGTTGCCGTGCTTCTGGGTGTATCAGCGGGTAGGGGAGGCCATCTTGGCGAGGCAGACGGCCGCCGGATGCAATCCCTACAAGGCGTGGATAGATACTTATGCCGATGAGGCATTCGAGCTGAGCACCCGGCGTGCCATAGAGATATGCGACAGGCTTGCGGCGACAGCCTCGCCGCGTGTGCGCGAGAAGATGTCGGAAATATTTGTGTGCTGTGCGAAAATGGAGTGGATGTTCTGGGACAGCGCAATGAATCTTGAAAAATGGAAGATATGACAGGAGACAATGAAATGCGCGGCTATCGCCGCGTGCTGACAATAGCGGGAAGCGATCCCAGCGGTGGTGCAGGTATCCAGGCCGATCTGAAAACATTTTCGGCGCTCGGATGCTTCGGCGCCTCGGCCATCGTGGCTGTGGTGGATGAAAACACCGTGGGTGTCAGTGGGGTACATCCCGTTCCGGTGAATTTTGTTGTCGGACAGATACGTTCCGTTCTCGACGATATAGGAGCCGATGCTGTGAAGATAGGCATGCTCCATTCTGCCGAGCTTATCGCTGCCGTGCGCGGTGTGCTCGATGCATATCCCGACATGCACGATGTGGTGCTTGATCCTGTGATGGTGGCCACGTCAGGCGACCCTCTGCTGCAGGCCGAGGCCGTAGGCGCCCTGCGCGATGTGCTGATTCCGCGTGCGCGCGTCATCACTCCCAACCTGCCTGAGGCGTCGATTCTGCTTGGCAGAAACTTGTCCCGCCAGAGTGAACTTCCTGATGCGGCACGGAGGCTTTCGGAGGTGTGTGCGGGAGTGTCGGTGCTGCTTAAAGCCGGCCATCTGCAAGACGACCGTCTGATAGATGTGTTCTATAATGCCGAGACCGACACCGTGCTGCCTCTGGAATCCCGCCGGGTGCCCACAGTCAACACACATGGCACCGGCTGCACGCTCTCTTCGGCATTCGCCGCCTGCCTCGCCCGCGGTTTCAGCCTTGATGCCGCCGCCGCTGCGGCGAAGGACTATGTGGCTGCCGCGATTGAGGCCGGCGCACGCTACCGTATAGGCCGCGGCCATGGTCCGGTGCATCATTTCTTCGGCTTCTGGGAGTGAGCTTCCGGCCCTGTGCAACAAAAGCGCTGCCGTTTTTGTTTTCTATTCATAGCTTATTCATCACTCCATTATGTTATGAGTATCAGGGACCATATGAACAAATATCGGCAGCGGTTCGTTGCCGCTCCCATCATGGTGGTGGGGCCGGCGATGTGTCTTGTCGTGGGGTTGCTTTCAGGTGCGGCCTCGGCGCTGCTCAAATGGTTGATAGGACATATGTCGCATTTTGCCCTTGGGCTTATGAATGTGGAGCGCGGCAATCTAATGCTCGTTGTTCTCCCGGTGGTGGGTATAGTGCTCACGGGTATATTCTGCCGCTATGTGCTGCGCCGCGATATTGAACATTCGAGCGAAAAGATAAAGACAGCGCTCCACCATGGCATGGACAATGTGTCGGGTAAGCTTATCTACGGACCGCTTATAGCCAGCACATTCACGCTTGGCTTCGGAGGCTCTGCCGGGTCGGAGGGGCCGATCGCGGCGGTAGGCGCGGCTCTCGGGGGCAACATCTCTCGGCGGCTGGGGCTTTCCGACAATATAGTGCGTGTCATGATAGCCTGCGGTGCCGGTGCCGGTATCGCCGGTATTTTCAAGGCCCCGGTCGGAGGCATGCTTTTCACTCTCGAATGCATGGCTATGCCTCTGAGCACATTGGCGGTGATAGGCATTCTGGCCACATGCATGGTGTCGTCGCTCACAGCCTATGTCTTGTCGGGTTGCGTGCCGGATCTGTCGTTGGAGCAGTTTGTGCCTCAGAGCCTTGATTACATCCCGGCGGTGATGCTGCTGGGATTGTGCGCCGGCTTCTACTCCATATACTACACCGCTACGGGCACCCGCACCGCGCGGCGCCTTACGGCTCTGGCCAATCCCTGGGCCCGCAATGTGGTGTCGGGACTGGCTGTGGGTGTGTTGCTGTTTTTGTTTCCAGCACTTTACGGAGAGGGCTACGGTGTGATAGACGACCTCATGAACCGCCCGGGCTATACGCTCGGCGACTATAGTCCGCTGTATTTTCTGAGCGATTTCCATGGCTACGGTATTCTGATAATCTCCGCCGGGCTGTTGCTCGTGAAAGGTGTGGCGGCTTTTGCCTCGAACAGTGGCGGCGGTGTGGCCGGCGATTTCGCGCCCACATTGTTTGCCGGAGCTATAGCAGGGTATCTGTTCGTGTCGGGCGCACACACACTTCTCGGCATCGAACTGCCGATGCCGGTGTTTGTGCTCGGCGGCATGGCCGGTGTGATGGCCGGCGCGGTGCGTGCTCCTCTGATGGCTATATTCCTTACGGTGGAGATGACGGCGAGCTACGAGTATTTTCTTCCCGTCACAGTGGCCGGAATCATCTCGTTCGCAGTTGTGCAGATACACACGCTTCTGCATAAGAACTGATATACCGGTAAGGGCCACTGCTGATGGCCGGATATGAATACACAGCGCCGAAACACGACTGTTCCGGCGCTGTGTGTAAGGGTTATGTGTCCGTCAGGATGTTTATTTCACTTCCCAGGTATTGCCTGCGAGCACCATATCGCGCAGGGACGCGTGTCCTTTGTGGGCGCGCACCTCACGGATCTGCTCCTCGAGGGTTTCCGTATAGGTGGGTGCGTCGACATCTCTTATGACACCGACTGCGAGAGGCAGGTCGATGCCATCCATCATTGCAAGCTGCTGATGGAGGAAATTGGACGGGGTGTGGGCGTCGTGCACGAGCACATCGTCGATGGTGTAGCCATCCTGTCCGATGGTTACGGCTTTCAGAAGGAAACCGTCCTGCACGAGGCCGCGCTCGTTGTTGGCTCCGAAGAGCATCTTTTCGCCATGACGCAGGTGGATGGTGCGCTCGGCACGGTGCTCCTTGTCGGTGATGGCGCTGTGGATGCCGTTGTTGAAGATTACGCAGTTCTGCAGTATCTCCACTACTGAAGTGCCTTTGTGGCGCGCTGCGGCTACGAGCACCTCCTGAGAGGTGGCCAGTTCCACGTCGATGCTACGGGCAAAGAAATTGCCACGTGCCCCGAACGCGAGTTCGGCGGGTATGAACGGATCCTCTACTGTGCCGTAAGGGGAGGATTTGGACACGAAGCCGCGCGGGCTTGTGGGAGAGTACTGTCCTTTGGTGAGGCCGTAGATCTTGTTGTTGAACAGTACGATGTTGATGTCGATGTTTCGGCGTACGGCATGTATGAAGTGGTTGCCTCCGATTGCGAGGCCATCGCCGTCGCCGGAAATCTGCCATACGGTCATCTCGGGATTGGCGATTTTGAAGCCTGTGGCTATTGCTGCGGCGCGGCCGTGGATCGTGTGGAAGCCGTAGGTGTTCATGTAGTAGGGGAGGCGCGAGCTGCATCCTATGCCGGATATGACGGCAGTGCGGTGGGGAGGCACGCCGAGGGTGGCCATTGCCTTGTGGAGTGTGTTGAGGATGGCGTGGTCGCCGCATCCGGGGCACCAGCGCACGCTCTGTCCGTTCTTATAGTCGGCGGCGGTGTATGTGTTGTTTTCCATTTTGTGCTTGTTGTGATGCGGAGGTTATTATTCTGCCATTATCTTCTCTACTTTTTCGACGAGTTCGCCTACAAGGAAGGGCTGTCCCTGCACCTTGTTGATGCGGCGTATGTTGACGTCGGGGAAGTGGCATTGCAGCCAGTCGGCCATCATGCCGCTGTTGAGCTCGGCCACAATCACGCGTTTGTAGCGGCGCAGCACATCGGCAGTATTGGCCGGCAGCGGGTTGATGTAGCGGAAGTGGGCGAAAGCGGTGGGTTTGCCTTTGGCGCATAGTTCGGCTGCTGCTGTGTGGAGATGTCCGTAGGTGCCGCCCCAGCCTACGAGGAGGGTGTCGGCATCGGCATCGCAGAGCACTTCGAGAGCGGGAATGTCGGAGGCTATGTGGTTGATTTTCTCGCGTCGGATCTCGACCATACGCTCATGGTTGGCGGGATCAGTGCTGATGTTGCCGCGGCATTCGTCTTTTTCGAGACCGCCGATGCGGTGGGCCAGCCCTTCGGTGCCGGGCACTGCCCAGTAGCGCACGAGTGTTTCCGGATCGCGGCTGTAGGGCTGCCATTCGCCGGACGCCTGCAATTCTGCGGGCACGCGTGGGGGAGTGATGGACGGATATTCATCGGGCTCGGGCACGCGCCATGCGGAGGCGCCGTTGCCTATGAAAGCATCGCTCAGGAGAATGACGGGGGTCATGTGCTCTACGGCGAGGCGCGATGCCTGGAATGCCATGTCGAAGCAATCGGTGGGAGTGGCGGGTGCAACCACCACGAGAGGGCTTTCGCCGTTGCGTCCGTAGAGTGCCTGCATGAGGTCGGTCTGCTCGGTCTTTGTGGGGAGGCCTGTCGAGGGGCCGCCTCGCTGGACGTCGATGACTACGAGCGGCAACTCTGCCATTACGGCAAGGCCGAGAGCCTCGCTCTTCAGGGCAAGACCGGGACCCGATGTGGATGTGACGGCGAGGTTGCCGGCAAAGGAAGCGCCGATGGCAGAGCATACGCCGGCTATCTCATCCTCCATCTGCACGGCTTTCACGCCGAGGTCTTTGCGCTTGGCAAGCTCGTGGAGGATATCGGTGGCGGGGGTGATGGGGTATGAGCCGAGGAAGAGAGGCAGTCCGCTTTTCTCGGAGGCCATGATGAGGCCCCATGCCGTGGCGGTGTTGCCGTTGATATCGGTGTAGATGCCCGGGCGTGGATCTTCGCTTTCGATGCGGTAGGTGGGTACGGATGCGTGCACGTTATGTCCGTAGTCGAAACCGGCTTGGAGCACCCGCTTGTTGGCTTCGAAAATCGCAGGCTTACGGGCGAATTTGCTGCCGAGATGTGCTATGGCCTCCTCAAGGGGACGGTCGAAAAGCCAGCACACAAGACCGAGGGCGAAAATGTTGCGGCACTTGAGCATGCTCTTGTTGTCGAGGCCTGTGTCGGCAAGTGCATCGCGTGTCATCTGTGTGACAGGCACCTGCAGGAGACAGTTTTCGTCGATTCCGAGTTCGGCGAAAGGATCATCGGTCTTGAATTCAGCCTTGCGCAGGTCTGCGGGGCGGAAAGAGTCGATATCGACTATCACGGTGCCTCCGTGGCGGAGGAAACGAATATTCTGCTTGAGAGCGGCGGGGTTCATGGCCACAAGCACGTCGCAGCTGTCGCCGGGAGTGTGTACGCCCACACCCACGCTGACCTGAAAGCCGCTGACACCGCTTAGCGAGCCCTGTGGGGCGCGTATTTCCGCGGGGTAATCCGGGAAAGTGGATACCTGACAGCCGAGGGCTGCCGATACGTTGGTGAAGATGTTGCCGGCGAGCTGCATTCCGTCGCCGGAGTCGCCGGAGAACCGGACAACCACCTTGTCAATAGTTTTGACCTGATGTTTTTCAGACATAAGATTCGGGTTGATTCATTTGCGCGGCAAAGCTACGAAAAAACAACGATACCCGCAATAATCGGCCGTTAAATATTTTCTGAACCGGCATGGGCTGCTTCCCCGCGGAATTGAGTAAATTTGCGGTGTGGCTCGTATTTGTTTGAAAACATATTCTGAAAAATGAACAGATTCTTTACAATGTTGGCCGTATCGTTGGCCACGTCGGTGGCTGCCCATGCCGCTGTAGTGACGTATCCTGCGCCCGAGGGGGCGCGTCTCAACGACAGTTTCGGCGTAGAGGTGCGCGAATGCGGCACTGAGGAATGGCAGCCTGTGGATGTGTACAATGTGCTTGTTGATGAAGTGTCGGACGGCCGGCACAAAGTGGTGAACTCGTCTATGGCCTATTTCGATTTCGACGGCCGGGTGGATGTGCGTGTGACACCGCGCGGGCGCCGGATAGAAAGCGTGGCTGTGCGTCCGTCGTCGTATGGTATCGACCACAGTGAGCGCGAGGGTTCCATATACTTCTCTCTCGACCGGCCGCGCAAGTTGTCGGTGGAGGTGAACGGCGATATTTTCGACAACCTGCAGCTGTTTGCCAACGCTATCGACACAGAGGCTCCGACGGCAAAGCAGCTAAAGAAACTGCGCAAGGATAAAAACTACATATATTTCGGCCCCGGCTACCATGTGTTCGACACACTGCAGGTGCGTTCGGGACAGCGTGTGTATGTGGCAGGTGGCGCCGTGGTGGATGGTGTAATAGAGGTGAGCGATGCCTCCGATGTGCGCGTGTCGGGCCGCGGGATGGTGTATCCGCACCGCAAGATGGGCCTCCGCGTGCAGCGCTCCAACAACGTGACGGTGGAAGGCCTGTTCACAACGCAATGTGCGGTGGGGCAAAGCGACAGCGTACATATAGAGAACGTGAAGCTGATGAGCTACTACGGATGGGGCGACGGCTTCAATGTGTTTGCATCGAACAATATAAGCTACAATGATTGCTTCGCGCGCACGTCGGACGACTGCACCACTATCTATGCCACGCGAAAGGGCTATCAGGGCGGATGCCGCAACATACGGTTCGAGAACATGATTCTCTGGGCCGACGTGGCGCACCCCATCATGATAGGCCTCCACTCCGAAACGGAGCGCCGTGAGGTGATAGAGGATGCGCTCTACCGCAATATCGACGTGCTCGACATGAAGGAAAAGCAGATAGACTATCAGGGCGTATTCGCCATCACGTGCGGCGACGATATCACGGTGCGCAACATCCGTTTCGAGGATGTGCGCGTGGAAAATTTCCGTCAGGGCAAGCTTATAGACATACGTATATGCTACAATAAAAAGTATTGTACGGCTCCCGGACTTGCTGTGGAGGATATATACTTCAAGAATATATATTACAACGGCGACCGTTCGGAGCTGTCGATGATCATCGGCTACGATGAGACACGCAAGGTGCGTGGAGTACACTTCGACAATCTCGTGATCAACGGAGAGAAGATATACGACAAGATGCCCGGCAAGCCAGGCTGGTACAAGACGGCCGACATGGCGCGCATCTTTGTGGGCGAACATGTGGAAGACGTAACATTTGAATGATGAGACATACAGCGCTGATACTTGCCGCGGCTTTAAGCCTTGCCGCTTCTGCACGGGAGGCCTGGGTGCCCGATCTGGGCAACGGCCGCTACCGCAACCCTGTGGTGCACGCCGATTATTCCGACCCCGATGTGGTGCGCACGCCCGAGGGAGATTATTATATGACGGCATCGAGTTTTGCCTGCACGCCGGGATTGCCCATATTGCACAGCACCGACCTTGTGAACTGGGAGATCGTGAATTATGCGCTTCCCGCATTGGAGCCACGTGAATTCTACGATGCCGCGCCGCGCCATGGCAAAGGTGTGTGGGCTCCGAGCATCCGCGAACACGCGGGTGAGTACTATATATATTGGGGCGACCCGGATTTTGGCATTTTCATGGTGAAGACGTCCGATCCCCGTGGCGAGTGGAGCCGTCCGGTGCTGGTGAAAGCCGGCCGAGGAATGATAGACCCAACTCCCCTGTGGGATGACGACGGCCGCGTGTATCTCGTGCACGCATGGGCGGCAAGCCGCTCCGGATTCAACAGCGTGGTGACAGTGATGGAACTGAACTCCGAAGGTACGGAGCCGATAGGAGAGCCTGTGCTCGTGATGGACGGCAACGATGGTGTGAACCATACCGTGGAGGGCCCGAAACTGTACAAACGCAATGGATGGTACTATATATTTGCCCCGGCCGGTGGCGTGGAGCAGGGATGGCAGCTCGCCATGCGCTCCCGCAGCATATATGGCCCGTATGAGGTGCGCAGGGTTATGGCTCAGGGCGACAGCCCCGTGAACGGTCCTCATCAGGGAGCATGGGTGGACGATGCCGCCGGCGATTCGTGGTTCCTGCATTTTCAGGACAAGGGTCCCTATGGACGCGTGCTGCATCTGAACCCTATGCGCTGGGTTGATGATTGGCCCGTGATAGGCGAGGATAAGGATGGCGACGGGTGTGGCACGCCCGTGCTTACATACCGCAAGCCTGCGTCTGTAGCGCCTTCGGCTGTTAAGGTGCCTGCCACGAGCGATACGTTCGACACGCATAAGCTCGGCTTGCAGTGGGAATGGCACGGCAATCCCGGACTTGACTATGGTTTTGGATCGGATCTGGGCTTCTTCAGGCTATATGGCTGGCGCGCTCCGGAAGATTATGTGAATATGTGGGCTGTGCCTAATCTGCTGCTGCAGAAATTTCCGGCGGAGGAGTTCACGGCAACAGCCAAATTGCGGGTGTCGGCCAAGGCAAGCTCCGAAGGCGCGGTGTCCGGCCTTGTGGTGATGGGCTGGGATTACAGCGCTCTCGCGCTCGAGAAACGCGGCGAGAAGTTTGTGCTCAAGCGCCTGACATGCAAAGATGCGGAGCAGGGCAATGCCGAGGTATCGGAAGAAATAGCGGAAATCGCGCCCACGCGAGTGTATAGTGCGGGGCTGTATCCCAATTATGAATGCGACATACAGTTGCGTGTGCGTGTGGAGCGCGGTGCCGAGTGCCGTTTCAGCTACAGCACCGACGGTGGCCGCCACTGGCATGATGCGGGGGCTGCGTTCCGTGCCCGTCAGGGCAAATGGATAGGAGCGAAAGTGGGTATGTTCAGTGTGGCTCCCGCCGGGGCCGACCGCGGCTGGGCGGATATTTATGAATTCGTCGTGACACGCTGAACCACAGCAGATAAAAAAGCGTTGTTAATGCATCACCCATTAACAACGCTTTTTTTTATGTCGTACAAAGTAGAACAGATAGAGGGTATCGGTCCCTCATATGCCGCAAAGCTTGAAGAAGCAGGCATAAGCACAACAGAGCAGCTGCTGGAAGCATGTGCAAAACCGGCAGGACGAAAGGCTCTGGCCGAGAAGCTGGACATCAGTGGCAAACTGATACTGCGGTGGACCAACCATGCCGACCTCATGCGCATCAAAGGCGTGGCCGGCCAGTTCGCCGAACTGCTCGAGGCAGCCGGAGTGGACACGGTCAAGGAATTCCGCCATCGCGTGGCCGCCAATCTGCATGCGAAAATGGTGGAGGTGAACGATGAGCGCAATCTGTGCAACCGTGTGCCTTCCGTGGCAGAGCTGGAGCGCATGATAGAGCAGGCCAAGGAACTGGATCCGGTGGTGAGCTATTGAGCTTCGATTTGCCTTTGTAATATAATACATAGACGAGCGCTCCGCCGGAGCGCTCGTCTATGTATTATATTAGGGTAGTATTACTCGGCGGGGTCGAGAACCATCACACGGTAGTTGCCCTGTTCGAGCAGGTTGCGCATGAAGTTCTGAATGTCGGTCGTAGTGATAGCGTTGATGACATCGGCTGCGCCATTGAATGTGTCGACACCGTTGATAAGGCTGCCGGCGATGGCATTGGTCCAGCTTTCGTTTTTCTCAAGGCTCTCGGTGGCGTTCTTGAGCATGTATTCCTTGATGGGGTTGAGTTCTTCATCGGTTACGATCTCAGCCATTTCGCGGAATTTACCGTTGACCACTTCTATGACTTCGTCTTTGACCTCGGGCTTCACAGGGAAGGGTGCCTGTATAAAGGCGTTGGTGGCGTTGAGACGCTCGAGCTGTCCGTATGCTCCTATGCTGTAGGTGGCGCCCATTTCCTCGCGCACCTTCTTGAGGAGGCGGTTGGAGAGTATCTGCGAGGCGATGCTCATGATGGTGCGGTTGGCAGGAGTATAGTCCTCGGTGCCGCTGAGGGCTACGAAAATCCAGGACTGGGGTGTCTGCATGGGAGTGGTGAAAGTGGTGGTGCCATTGCCCTTGGCCGGTTCTACGGCGGGGTTGGTCGCGGGTGCGGCAGTCTTGGCGGCTGCATTGGCGGGGAGAGTGGCGATGTACTGTTCAAGCATGGGCTTGAATGTGTCGAGGTCAATGTTGCCTGTGAACACGAATGTGTAGTCGGCGGCGTTGGCGGAGAGGTTTTTCACCAGGTTGAGGATGGCTGTGCGGTCGGCATTCTTGATGTCGGCGCTGCCGATCACCTGCTTGAGGGGCGATGCGAAGAGGGTCTCCATCACGCGCTTGCTGAAGATGTACTCGGGCTGTGCCTCCTGATTGCCGAGGATGCCTGCAATGCTGCTCTGCGCGGCGGCGAAATCGTCGGGCGTGATGGTGAAGTCGGTGAAGGTCATGTAGATCATCTCCATGAGTATGGGGAGGTCTTTCACGGTGGTGGAACCGTCGAGGCTGCGATAGTAGTCGTCGACGTCGATATCAAGTTTCACCTGACGGCCCTGAAGATATTTCTTCATGTCGCTGTTGGTGTATTCGCCGAGTCCGGAGTTCTGGAATGCGTAGGGGAAGAACTTCACGCTGGGAGCGAGGGCAGGATCGATGGACGCCATGCCTCCGAGGGCGATGGCGCTGAAGAGCACTTCGTTGTCCTTGAACTTGGTGGGCTTTACTATTACCTTGACACCGTTGCTGAGGGTGAACTGAGTGGCATCCCACTGGTCAAGGTGCTCGGTGGCGGTGATGCTGCCGGGTGCGGGTAGGGAGGGGATGAGGGGCTCGCTCTTCATCTCGTCGCGGTAGGGCTCGATATCCTCGGCGTCGACTTTGGCTATGACAGCGGCTACTTCGGCTTCGGACGGTACGCGGAAGTTTTCATTGTCGGGAAGCAGACCCACGAACACGCGGTTGTCGGCGGTGATGAGCTGCGGAAGCAACTGGTTGATTACGTCGACGGGGATCATTGCAGCAAGCTGGTTGTAGATCTGATAGTCGGTGGCAATGCCGGGCATGGGTATGCCGTCGATGAATGTGCGCACGATCTCGCGGGAGTAGGTGTCGTTCTCGGTGTTGTTGCGGTCGTTGTACTGCTTTTCGAGCTGCGAGAGGAATTCGGCCTTTGCGCGGTCATATTCTCCGGGGGTGAAGCCGCCACGCTGTGCGCGAAGCAGTTCGCGGTACACTTCTTCAATGGCGGGCAGCATGTCGTTGCCTTTTACAACACCCTGAATGGTGAAGGCGTCCTTTGTCTTGGAGATGAAGAAATCATCGTAGTAGCTTCCTGCGGATGCGAAGTCGGCATCGGGGCGGTTGGATGCTTCGTCGAGACGGTTGTTGAGCATGGCGGTGATCAGGCGTGTGATGTAGGACGTCTGATAGTACATGGGGGTGTTGCGGAGCTCGCGGGGCATTTTATCGCCCTTGAAGAACATGAGGAAGAGACCAACGGGCTGCTCTGTGTCTTTTCCGATGGCGTAGATGGTGCCTTCGTTGTCGGCTACGTCGAAATAAACACGTTCGGCAGCGTTCTCGGGCATTTTGATGCCGCTGAACATCTCTTTGATTTTAGCTTCGATGCGGGCGGGGTCGATGTCGCCCACAACGATGATGCCCTGCTGGTCGGGACGATACCATTTGTGGTAGTAGTCGCGCAGCACCTGGGGGTCGAAGTTGTCGACCACTTCCATGGTTCCGATCGGGAGGCGGTGGCCGTAGCGGTTGTCGGGGAAGATGGTGGGCAGCAGTTGCTCGAGGATGCGCATCTGGCCGACATTGCTGCGGCGCCATTCTTCATGGATGACACCACGTTCTTTATTTATTTCATCGGTGTCGAGGAGCAGGGCGTTTGCCCAGTCGTGGAGAATGAGAAGACAGCTGTCCTGCACGCTTTCACGGGCGGTGGGGACGCTGGATATATTGTAGACGGTTTCGTCGACGGATGTGTAGGCGTTGAGGTTGTGTCCGAATTTCACGCCCACGCTTTCGAGCCAGTCGATGAGGCTGTTGCCGGGGAAGTTCTCGGTGCCGTTGAAGCACATGTGCTCGAGGAAGTGGGCGAGACCGCGCTGGTTGTCTTCTTCAAGCACGGAGCCCACTTTCTGTGCGATGTAGAAATCGGCTTGTCCTTTGGGCGTTTCGTTATGGCGGATGTAGTAGGTAAGGCCGTTGTCGAGCTTACCTACGATTACGGCGCTGTCGACAGGCAGTTGCGGCAGTTCCGGCATCTGAGCCTTGGCCTGGAATGCGGCGAGGCCTGCGAGCAGGAGAATGCAGCTTTTGAAGATTTTTTTCATTGCAGTAAAATAATGATTTTGTTGTTTCTGCATTATAAGACGGCGGCTGCAATGGAAAATTACAGCCGCCGCGGTTAAAAGATGTTAATGCGGGTGTCAGTTCAGGTCGCTAAGATTGAAATACTTGATGGCGAACGGGGTCATGTATTCCACCAGTTCGTAGGGGTAGAACGATATGCGGATCGCGCCCTGTGCGTAGCTCGCCACCTCGTAGGGCTGGTACACGAACACTATTTCGCCGCCCGGCGAGAGCATGAAATTGTTGCCGGCAGGCAGCGATGCAATGGTGGTGGGGCCTATCACCTGCTCCAGCGCGTCGGCCTGCGTCTGTATGGCCGCTGCGAGCGAGTCGGCGCGTCCGGCGTCGAAGAGGTCGTTGAAGGAAAGCACACGGCCGCCGCGTATGTCGTAGTTGATGTAGTAGGTGGTGGTGAGGCCGTGGGCCGCACGGGGCTGATAGTCGGATGTGCTGACACTGTACACGAGCAGGTCGGGGGTGAGGTTCACCAGCGTGCCGCTCACGGTGTTGAAGCCGTCGGCCTCGGTTCCGGGATTGACCGAATCGACGCGCTCAAAATTGTAGCCCAACTGTTCGATGGTGCGGGTCATGTATTTTGCCACTATGCCATCGTAGTCGGTGCCCACGGTGTCGAACGCCACCTTGAGAATGCTGTCGTAGAGAGGGCGCACATCGTTTTCGAAGAGCGCGTTGGGGAGCATGATGCTCACAGAGTCGGTGAAAGTGATGTCTTCGTCGGTGCCGAACTCACGGGCAGAGTTGAACAGACGGTAGGTGCCGCCGCCTTCCACCACAAAAAACTCCAGGCCCTTCTTGGACTGTTCGTTGCAACCGGTGGCCAATGCAGCCAGCATTGCTGCGCCTATGGCGCACAGGGGAAATATTTTTCTCATAATCAGTTGAGCTTTTATTGCTTTGAGATGTAAAGATATAACATGGCACCGGAGCGCCGGGTTCGGTGTGGCGGGCGCAAAAAACGCTGCAAAATTAGCTTTTTTTGTCGGTATAAAAAAAATATTGTAACTTTGCACCGTCTTAGGACAATCGGGGCGTAGCGCAGTCCGGTAGCGCACCTGGTTTGGGACCAGGTGGTCGCAGGTTCGAATCCTGTCACCCCGACTCGAAAACATATCAGAATGGAAAGCAACTCCGCGTCCCGATGCATGGCGCGGAGTTTTTCTTTATATGCGTGCAGTTGGCCTTTAACGGTATATAAATGGCCGTTTTCCCGCTTCTGCCATTTTTTTGTGGAAATAAACGCTTTCTCATGGCCTGTTTTTAATGATATTTTGCTAAATTTGCACTGGAAAAATTGCATAATAGCCTTGAAAACACCTCGAAAAAGGCATATATCGCTGATTTACAGGCATGCCGGCGCTGAGGCCGTGTGTCGCGGGGGCGCTGTGTGCAGTTTGCATGAGAGAATATAAATTTTAACTACGATATGATCGCATTAGACATTTTCGGAATCTCCAACAACGGCCTTCTGGCCATCACCGCCGCCCTGACGGGTATCGGTCTGGTGGCGCTTGCCTTGTGGCTTGCGGGGCTGATTTCTCCCAAATCGTTCAACGCTCAGAAGGGCGAAGCCTACGAGTGCGGTATTCCCACGCGTGGCGAGAGCATGGCCCAGTTCAAAGTGGGCTACTATCTGTTTGCCATCCTTTTCCTGATGTTCGACGTCGAGACCGTGTTCCTGTTCCCCTGGGCTGTACGTGTCCGTGAGATGGGCGTCGGAGGTCTTCTGAGCATCGCAGTATTCTTCGGAGTGTTAGTGCTGGGCCTGATTTATGCCTGGCGGAAAGGAGCATTGGAATGGAAGTAACCGCACAGGGAGTGCCCTATGAGGCATTCAAGGACAACGAATATATCGAATCTCTCGTAAAGGAGCTTCAGGAAAACGGCACCAATGTGGTGGTGGGCTCACTGGATAAACTCATCAACTGGGGCCGCTCCAACTCGCTGTGGCCTCTCACCTTCGCTACCAGCTGCTGCGGTATCGAGTTTGTGAGCCTTGGCGCCGCGCGTTATGATATGGCCCGCTTCGGCTGGGAAGTGGCGCGTTCGTCGCCCCGCCAGGCCGATTTTATCATGGTGGCCGGCACGATAGTGCACCGCATGGCTCCCGTGCTGCGTCGTCTGTACGATCAGATGGCCGAGCCTAAATATGTGATCGCCACTGGCGCGTGCGCCGTGAGCGGCGGTCCGTTCCGCAACAGCTACCATGTGGTGAAGGGCGTCGACCAGATTATTCCGGTGGATGTCTATCTGCCCGGCTGCCCTCCGCGCCCCGAAGCCATGATCTATGCTATCATGCAGCTTTCGCGCAAAGTGAAGGTGGAGCGCTTCTTCGGAGGCGTGAACCGCCAGCAGAAGCAGCAGGAATTTCTGCGCGAGCATCCCGTGGAAGGGGTGGACGACAAGGCCGATTTCAACGCCGAAACGCGCGAGGCACCTGTAAGCGACAAGCAGTAGTGAACGGACAATATAATCACGACAACAGATACACATTAATATAATATATGGCAACTCTTCAGGAAACAATTGCCAAAATTTGCCCCACGGCCACTGTTGCCGAGGTGGACGGCGCGCCGATGATAAACGTCGACGACGCCCACTGGCATGAGCTGGCCAAGGCTTTGCGCGACAACGAGGATCTGGCGATGGACTATCTTGTCACCATAGCCGGTTTCGACCATGTTGATACAATGGGATGCGTCTACTATCTCATGTCGACGCGCCACAATACCAATGTCGCTGTCACGGTAAACGCTACCGGCGACCGCACACAGCCGATGATACACTCCGTGAGCGACCTTTGGAAGGTGGCCGGCCTGTATGAACGTGAAGTCTATGACTTCTTCGGCATCATCTTTGTCAATAATCCCGATATGCGCCGTCTATTCCTCAGCATCGACTGGGAGGGCTATCCCCTGCGCAAGGATTATGACTGCAGCCCCGAGGCCAATCCCGTGCCCACCGACAACGAGCGCCAGAGCGATTTCACCACATGCTGGAAAGAAGGAGCCGACGGTAAGGTGGAGAAAACACAGCTCGAGGTGTTCGGCCCCGATGAATTTGTCGTGAACATAGGTCCGCAGCACCCTGCTACCCACGGTGTGCTGCGTTTCCGCACGGCAGTCGACGGCGAAACAATCAAAAAAATCGACGTTTACATGGGCTACATCCACCGCGGCATCGAGAAACTGTGCGAGCAGCAGGGCTACCCGCAGACGCTCCACTATCTCGACCGTATGGACTACTTCTCGGCCCAGAACTACCATCACGGCCTGTGCATGCTCTACGAGCGTGCCGCCGGTATCGAGATATCCCGTCGCGCCCAGGTGATCCGCGTGATGATGGATGAGCTCTCGCGCATAGCATCGCACTGCCTGTTCATGGGCACATTCTGCATGGACCTCGGTGCCACATCGATGCTTTTCTACACGCTGCGAGTGCGCGAGCAGATCCTTGACATCATGGAGCGCACATGCGGCGCCCGCATGACATTCAACTATGATTGCATTGGCGGTGTGATGCAGGACCTTGACGCCAATTTCCAGCGCGATGTGAAGGAACTCCTGAAAGTGCTTCCCGGCAATATCAAGGAATACAACAAGGTGTTCGTAGGCAATGTTATTGCCAAAAACCGTATGGAAGGCGTAGGTGTCCTCAGCCTCGAGGATGCAATATCCTATGGTGTCACCGGCCCGAACGGACGTGCGTCCGGCTGGGCTTGCGATATCCGCAAATGGCGTCCTTACAGCATCTATCCCGAACTCGATTTCAAGGAAGTGGTGCGCACGGAAGGCGATTCCATGGCACGCTTCAAGGTGCGTCTGGAAGAGATAGAGCAGAGCGCCCGCATCCTGGAGCAGTTGGTGGACAATATCCCCGATGGAGAGTATCTCGTGAAGGTGCCCAAGGTGTTCAAGCTGCCTGCCGGCCAGTGGTTCCAGCTCTGCGAGGGCTGCCGCGGCGTGTTCGGCATGCATCTGGAAAGCGATGGCGGCGCCAAGCCCGCACGTCTGAAATTCGCCACACCGTCGCTCCCTGCGGCCGGTGTCGTGGATCATCTCACACGCGGCGAGAAAATTGCCGACCTCATCACTATCGGCGGCTCGATGGACTACATCGTGCCCGACATGGACCGTTAATATCATAAAGTAACAAACCAATCATATACTATATATCATGTACGATCTGTCGGTAATCACCGAAGCGATACACTCCTTTCTCTCGGGCCTGATGCCCTCGTGGCTGACGGTCACCGTGGAGTGCGTGCTGATAGGCGTAGGCCTTCTTCTCGCGTATTCGCTGCTGGCTCTGTTCTACATATACTACGAACGCAAATTCTGCGCTGCCATCCAGTGCCGCCTCGGCCCGAACCGTGTGGGCCCCTGGGGTCTTCTGCAGAGTTTCGCCGATATGTTCAAGATTCTCATCAAAGAGCTGATATCTCTGAACAATACGGATAAATTCCTGTTTGCCCTTGCTCCGTATCTCGTGATACTCGCATCCATGCTTGCGTTCGCCGTGCTGCCCTGGGGCAATGGCCTTCAGGTGATTGACTTCAACATAGGCATCTTCTTCCTGCTTGCGGTGTCGAGCATCGGCGTGCTGGGCATCCTGCTGGCCGGATGGTCGTCGAACAACAAGTTCACTCTCATCGGCGCCATGCGCTCCGGTGCCCAGATGGTAAGCTACGAGCTGTCCATAGGTCTGAGCGTAATCACCATGGTATGTCTGGCCGGTTCTATGAGCGTGGGCGATATCGTGGCCGAGCAGGCCGACTGCTGGTTTATCTTCAAGGGTCATATCCCCGCTATCATAGCATTCGTGATCTATATGATAGCCGGAACAGCCGAGACGAACCGTGGCCCGTTCGACCTTCCCGAGGCCGAGAGCGAGCTGACTGCCGGCTACCACACCGAGTACTCCGGTATTCATTTCGGATTCTTCTATCTGGCCGAATATCTCAACCTTTTCATTGTGGCCGGCGTGGCCTCGCTGCTCTTCTTCGGCGGCTGGATGCCTTTCCATGTGCCAGGTTGGGATGCATTTAACCATGTTATGGACTATATCCCGTCGGTGGTGTGGTTCCTTGGCAAGGCGATAGCGCTCAGCGGTATCATCATCTGGTTCAAGTGGACATTCCCCCGTCTGCGCATCGACCAGGTTCTGGCCATGGAGTGGAAATACCTCATGCCCATCGGCTTGTTCAACCTTGCCCTCATGACGTGCATCATCGTGTTCGGCTGGCACTTCTAAAATAATTCCGAAAAACAACAACCTATCCTCAAATAAACTCCAATGAGCGAACTAATCGGTAAAACCGCGCAAGTCATAGGCCCCGTTGTCGACGTGGTGTTTGACGACGGCGTAGACCTTCCCCCTATCTACACGGCTCTCAAAATCGACCGTCCCGACGGCACAGTCATCACTCTGGAAGTGGAGCAGCATATCGGCGAGAACACCGTGCGCTGTCTTGCCATGGAGAGCACCGACGGTCTGCGTCGCGGCATGCCGGCCATCAGCATGGGCCATCCCATAGCAGTGCCCACCGGCGACCAGATCAAAGGACGCCTGCTGAATGTGCTTGGCCACGCTATCGACAATCTTCCCGCACTCAGCGAGACCGACCTGCGTTCCATCCATCAACCGGCTCCGGAATTCGACGACCTTACCATCGGCACAGAGATCCTGACCACAGGCATCAAGGTGATCGACCTTCTGGAACCCTATAGCAAGGGTGGTAAAATCGGTCTGTTCGGCGGTGCCGGCGTGGGAAAGACCGTGCTTATCATGGAGCTTATCAACAATATTGCCAAGGGCCACGATGGCTTCTCGGTGTTCACCGGTGTGGGCGAGCGTACCCGCGAGGGTAACGACCTGCTCCGCGAGATGATCGAGAGCGGTGTCATACGCTACGGCAAGAAGTTTGAGGAAGGCATGGAGAAAGACCAGTGGAATCTTGCCGATGTGGATGTGGACCACCTCAAGGATTCGCAGGCCACGCTGGTGTTCGGCCAGATGAACGAGCCCCCGGGTGCGCGTCTGCGTGTGGCCCTCAGCGGTCTCACCGTGGCCGAGCAGTTCCGCGACCAAGGCGCCGGCGGTAAGGATGTGCTGCTCTTTATCGACAATATTTTCCGTTTCACGCAGGCCGGTTCGGAAGTGTCGGCTCTTCTCGGCCGTATGCCTTCGGCTGTGGGTTATCAGCCCACACTGGCATCCGAGATGGGTGCTCTGCAGGAGCGAATCACCTCCACCAAAAACGGATCCATCACATCCGTACAGGCTATTTATGTGCCGGCCGACGACCTCACCGACCCGGCTCCCGCCACAACGTTCAGCTTCCTTGACGCCACTACGGTGCTCAGCCGTAAAATCGCTGAGCTCGGTATCTATCCGGCCGTCGATCCTCTGGAATCGACATCGCGAATCCTTGATCCCAACATCATTGGAGAGGATCACTACAATACGGCCCAGGCAGTGAAGCAGCTGCTGCAGAAGTACAACGAACTGCAGGATATCATAGCGATCCTGGGTGTGGACGAGCTCTCGGACGAGGACAAGCTTGTGGTGTCGCGTGCGCGCCGTGCCCAGCGATTCCTTTCGCAGCCCTTCCATGTGGCCGAGCAGTTCACGGGTCTTCCCGGCGTAATGGTGCCCCTGAGCGAGACCATCCGCGGTTTCAAGATGATTCTGAGCGGCGAGATGGACGAGTATCCCGAGCAGGCATTCCTGAATGTAGGCACAATCGACGAGGCCATTGCCAAGGGACGCAAACTGCTCGACGAAGTGAAATAAAGAATAGAAACAACCTTCACGCAGGACATTTATGACACTTAAAATCATATCGGCAGCCGAGGTGCTTTTCGAGGGCGAGGTGAAATCCGTCACGCTTCCCGGCAGTATGGGCGCGTTCACGGTGCTGCACAACCATGCCTCGCTGGTGGCGCTGCTATCGGCAGGGAAAGTGCGCTACGAATCAGTAGCCGGCGGCGAACACAGCCACGACATACCCGGCGGTGTGGCCGATGTGGACAACAATGTGATAAATGTCTGTGTGTACTAAGCCTCCACGCATCCGTATTATGAAGCGTCTTTTTCTGATATTCGCGGCATTGCTCGCCATCGCTTGTCCCCGCGCCGTAGCGTCGGGCCACGATGATGCGGAGCAAGGCCCGATCAATCCCAAGGAAATCATATTCGAACACCTTGGCGACGGTTATGGATGGGAGGTACCTTTCGACCACCATCACCGCATTCCGCTCCCTTGCATAGTCTGGGGCTCGGATGGCTTGCATGTGTTCTCATCGGCCCGTATCACCGGTGGCGGTGTGTACCGCGATGGCGATGTGGAGTTCAAGCTCGGCGGCAAGGACAGCGAATACCACGGCAAGATAGTGGAAATAGGTCCCGACGGAAAGGAAACACGTCCGTTTGACCTTTCGGTGACAAAAAATGTGTGCGCCTTGTTCATATCGGTCGTAGCTGTAGTGGCTGTGCTGATGGCTCTTGTGCGCTATTACCGCCGCCATGCCTACCGCGCACCGCGCAAGGGACTGGGTTTTGTGGAGCTGCTTATCGACTTCATCTACGGGTCGGTGATCAAAAGCACGCTCGGCAAGAACGCCCGTCGTTTTGCTCCCTATCTGCTCACAGTGTTCTTCTTCATCTTCGCGATGAACCTTTTCGGCCTGATAGTGGTATTTCCCGGCGGTGCGAACCTCACGGGCAACATCGCCATCACGCTGGTGCTGGCATTGCTCACATTCCTGGTAACCAACATTTTCGGCAACCGCCACTACTGGAAAGAGATCTTCTGGCCCGATGTGCCTCTGTGGCTGAAGTTTCCGCTTCCCATCATGCCCATGATCGAGATCTTCGGCATGTTCACTAAGCCGGCGGCCCTGACGGTGCGTCTGTTTGCCAATATGATGGGCGGCCACATGATAGTGCTTGTGCTCACTCTTCTCATCTTCATATTCGCGGCCGTGAGTGCCGTGGCCGGTGGCGTAGCCACGGCAGTGGCGATGGTGTTCAGTGTGTTCATGCTCCTTATCGATGTGCTCGTGAGCTTCATTCAGGCTTATGTGTTCACGATGCTGAGTACTATATTCATATCCCTGGCCAACGAGGAGCCCCATCACCATGAGGCGAAGCCGGTGGAATAACCCCCTTCTGATAATAACAAACAAAAATATACCAACAACCCCATTAAACTCAAGAAATTATGTTCGGTCTTTTAGCAGTTGAAGCTCTCGCAGCTCTGGGCGCCACTCTGGGCGCAGGTATCGCCGCCATCGCAGCCGGTATCGGTATCGGTAAAATCGGCGCCGCCGCTATGGAAGCAATCGCCCGTCAGCCCGAAGCTGCCGGTGACATCCGAAGCAACATGATTGTGATCGCCGCCCTCGTGGAAGGTGTGGCACTTTTCGGTGTTATTGTCTGCGTTCTGGCTCTTTTCGTCTAATCCATTTCTCCCCCTACGCCACGAATGGAACTGTTCAAGCCTGACTTTGGCCTGATTTTCTGGATGTTCGTCGCCTTTGCGGTGCTCTTCTTCATTCTGTGGAAGTTCGCCTGGCCCGTCATCCTCAAAAGCGTCGACAGCCGGGCAGACCTCATCGACAAGGGCGTGGAGTATGCGCAGAACGCCAAGGAGCAGCTGGACAAGGCCCAGCAAACCGCCGACGAGCTCATAAAGAGCGCGCAGCGCCAGCAGGCCGATATGCTCCGCGAAGCCGACAAGCTGAAGTCGCAGATGGTAGACGAAGCCCGCATGGCCGCGCAGGCAGAAGCGCAGAAGGTGATGGACGCCGCCAAGGCATCTATCGCCCAGCAGCAGAAGGAAGCCGAGGAAGCGTTGCGCAGCAGCGTCGGCGCCATCGCGCTGGATATCGCCCAAAAGGTGGTGCAGCAGCGTATGGCCGACGATAAGGCGCAGCAGCAACTCGTCGACAAGCTCCTCACCGAGATTGAAAGCCAAAACTGAACTCCACAGCAATGAACGAAGGTCTGATCCCCCGCCGCTACGCGAAGGCTCTTTACGAGGTCGCAACCGACCGCGGCTGCGCCGATCGTCTATACGGAATGATGCGTAGCTTGCTCAGCGCCGCCGAAGGGCAGCCCGAGCTTGTGCGCACACTCTCCAATCCCTATGTGGGCGATGCCGACAAGCGTAAGCTTCTCGACACGGCCGCCGGCGCTACTGCAGCCGATACCACCTTTGCCGACTGGCTGCGCGTGCTCGCGCAGAACCACCGCACCGGTATGGCTGCCGATATCGCCCGTGCCTATATCGATTGCTATCGTGCCGCGCGCCGCATATACCCTGTCACCGTCACATCGGCAAGCCCTCTCGCCGAGCCGGAAAGCAAGCGCCTGAAGGCTCTTATACAGAGCCATATAGGCGATGCTTCCATGGAATACTCCGAGCGGGTGGACCCGGCCCTCATCGGCGGCTTCGCCATCGATATCGCATCGGAGCGTCTCGATGCTTCCGTGCGTAACCGGTTGGAGCAGATGCGCCTCAACCTTTTAAAGAAACAGTAAACTCCCCAGCACTCTCATACAATGATTAATCCAAGCGAGATATCGGAAGTCCTCAAACAACAGCTCGAAAGCGTCAATGCCAAGGTCAGCTTCGAAGAGACCGGCACGGTGCTTGAAGTGGGCGACGGCGTTGCCCACGTATATGGCCTCGATAAGGTGTGCGCCAATGAGCTCGTGGAATTTGAAAACGGTTCCAAAGGCGTGGCACTCAATCTTGAGGAAAGCAATGTCGGTGTCATCCTGCTCAACAATGTCAATGCCGTCACTGAAGGCATGAAGGTGAAACGCACGGGCGAGATCGCTTCCATACCCGTTGGCGAAGGCCTCTTTGGCCGCGTCATCAATGTGCTGGGCGAACCTATCGACGGCCGCGGTCCCATAGAAGGAGAGCGTCTGCTGATGCCCCTTGAGCGCAAGGCTCCCGGTGTGATCTACCGTCAGCCCGTAAAGCAGCCCCTGCAGACCGGTCTGAAGGCTATCGACGCCATGGTGCCCATAGGCCGCGGACAGCGTGAGCTCATCATCGGCGACCGTCAGATAGGCAAGACGGCCATCGCCATCGACACCATTATCAACCAGCGCAAGAACTTTGAGGAAGGCAAGCCCGTCTATTGCATCTATGTGGCCATCGGTCAGAAAGCTTCGAGCGTGGCATCCATTGTCGATACTCTACGCCGCCACGGCGCGCTGGATTATACGGTAGTTGTGGCCGCCACAGCTTCCGATTCGGCTACCATGCGCTATTTCGCGCCGTTTGCAGGTGTGGCTATAGGCGAATTCATCCGTGATACGGGCCGCGATGGCCTCATCGTGTACGACGACCTTTCAAAGCAGGCCGTAGCCTACCGTGAAATCTCGCTTATTCTTAAGCGTCCTTCGGGCCGCGAGGCTTATCCCGGCGATATCTTCTATCTGCACTCACGTCTGCTTGAGCGTGCCGCCAAAATCATTGACAACCAGGAAGTGGCGTCGCACATGAACGACCTTCCCGCGGCGCTCAAACCCATTGTGAAGGGTGGTGGATCCCTCACAGCCCTTCCCATCATCGAGACACAGGCAGGCGACGTGTCGGCCTATATCCCCACAAACGTAATCTCCATCACCGACGGACAGATATTCCTTGAAACGGCGCTCTTCAACCGAGGCATACGCCCGGCCATCAATGTGGGTATCTCTGTGAGCCGTGTCGGTGGCAACGCTCAGATCAAATCGATGAAAAAGGTGGCCGGTACGCTTAAGATAGACCAGGCCCAGTTCCGTGAGCTCGAGTCGTTCACGAAATTCGGCGGCGACATCGATCCCGTGACCGCACGTGTCATCGACAAGGGTCGCAAGAACGAGCGCCTGCTCATACAGCCCCAGTACCATCCTATGGCAGTGGAGGACGAAGTGGCCGTGATCTACTGCGGTGTAAACGGCCTTCTTGAAAATGTGCCCCTGGACAAGGTGGCCGATTTCGAGAAGCAGTTCCTGCAGCTCATGCATGCCAAGCATAGCGCGGCTCTCGACGAGATACGCGCCGGACGTCTCACCGATGAGGTCGTGGCAGCTTTGAACGAAGCCGCAGCCCAGGTGGCGGGACAATTCTAATTCCTCTCCTACAATCCGCACCGCAAGCAACCTACAATGGCAACATTAAGAGAACTAAAAGGACGCATCGGCTCCGTGGCATCCACGGAGAAAATCACCGGCGCCATGAAGATGATATCCTCCGCCAAGATGCGCAAGGCCGAACAGGCTTTGCGGCGTCTGGTGCCTTTCCGCGCCGGTATACGCGGTATCATCGCAAACCTGCTGGCCTCCGACGCGGAATTCAATTCGCCTCTCACCGAGGTGCGCGAGGTGCGCCGCCTTGTTGTGGTGGCTTTCGGAAGCGACGACGGCCTCTGCGGTGCCTATAACGCCAACCTGATGAAATTCGTGCAGGCACATCTTGAGGACCTGCGCGCAGAGATGGGCGAAGGGCTGCCGGTGGAGGTGTATGCGGTGGGTAGCAAAATGCTCAAGGCCACGGCACGTCTCGGCTCTATGGACGGCATCACGGTGTCGCAGCCCGAGGGCGTGGACAGCAAGACCGACGGCGATGGTGTGAAAGCACTCCTGGAGGCACTCATGCAGCGCTATCTCGCCGGCGAGATAGACCGTGTGGACCTCGCCTACATGCACTACCACAGTGCCGGACGCCAGCGCGCTGTGGCCGACGTGTTGCTTCCCGTCAACCCGGCTGCTCTGGCCGGTGATGGTGCCGCAGCGTCCAACAAGCCGTACATTTATGAACCGGACGCAGCCACAATTTTCCGCACATTGCTGCCCATGCATCTGCTTGCATCCCTGCAGGATGCTTTTGCCGAAAACCGCGCTTCCGAACAGGCCGCGCGTGTGATGGCCATGCAGGCAGCCAGCGACAACGCCCGCAAACTTCTTGAACAACTCCAACTCGAATACAACAAGTTGCGCCAGCAGAGCATCACGACCGAGCTTCTCGACATCGTGGGCGGTCAAGCGCGCGACTGACCATATAACAGTGTAAATCAGTAACTAAACAATAGCATACTCAATGGGTAGCGTAAAAGATTACTTTTCATCCTTAGGGACGGGTATCGCCAGCCTTGTAAAAGGTATGCAGGTGACAGGCAAGGAACTTGTCACCCGCAAGATCACAGAGGAATACCCCGACAACCGACTTGACAGCCCCGCCGCTCCGCGTTTCCGCGCAGAGCTGCGTCTTATCTACGACGCCGAGGGGAACCACAAGTGTATTGCCTGCGGCACCTGCGAGCGCAACTGCCCCAACGGCACCATTAAGATCGAGACCAAGATGGTCGACACTCTCACCGGCAAGAAGAAAAAGCTTGACCGCTATCTGTATGATCTCGGCAGCTGCACCTTCTGTCAGCTTTGTGCCACCACGTGCCCCACGGGCGCACTCGATTTCAGCAACGATTTCGAGCAGGCCGTGTTCACGCGCGACAAACTCATCAAGAAGCTCAACTATATGCCCGAAAAGGAAGAGCCCGCTCCCACCCCCGAGCAGATAGCCGCCGCCGAGGCCGCCCGTCAGGCCAAGATCGAAGCCGCCAAAGCCGCGGCTGCCAAAGCCAAGGCCGCCCGCGAAGCCGCTGCGAAAGCCGCTGAAGGCGCTTCGGAAGCTCCCACCCCTGAAAAATAAAAATCAATCATTATATGGAATCAGTAGGAAGTATCATTCTCTACGTCATCATCGCTCTGGCGATG
Organism: uncultured Muribaculaceae bacterium; assembly: GCA_910578095.1. Lineage (GTDB taxonomy): Bacteria > Bacteroidota > Bacteroidia > Bacteroidales > Muribaculaceae > CAG-873. Next base: position 54,500 of record CAJTOZ010000005.1, read on the forward strand.
GTGGTGTTCTCCGTACTGGCCGTGACCACGCGCAAGATCCTGCGCGCGGCCACCTACCTGCTTTTCACCCTGTTTGCCGCCGCCTGCGTCTACTTCATGCTCGACTATGAGTTCCTGGGCGCCGTGCAGATTGCGGTATATGCGGGTGGCATAGTGGTGCTGTTCGTGTTCAGTATCCTGCTCACGAGCCGCCCCGGCCACAATTCGGAGCGTCTTACCTCAAAATCGCGTGCGCTGGGTCTTATTGCCTCCGCGGCCATGCTGCTTATCTCGGGCTATGCCCTTGTGAGCCGCTGTGCCCTCTATGGCGCCAAGCCCGCGGTCGACACCCCCACCATGCAGCAGGTGGGATCGGCTATGATGAGCACCTCCGAAGGCGGCTATCTGCTGCCGTTCGAGGCTATCAGTGTGTTGCTGCTCGCATGTATAATCGGTGGCGTGGTAATCGCCCGCAAACGTTAATCTCACCCGCACTATGGACATCAAGGCAATAATGCTCCTTATCCCGGCAATGATCATGTTCTGCTGCGGTGTGTATGGATTCATCACCCGCCGCAACATGATTGCCATTCTTATCTCGCTTGAGCTGATGCTCAACGCCGTCGACATCAACTTCGCCGTTTTCAACCGTTATCTTTGGCCGGAGGCTATGGAGGGCATGTTCTTCACGCTCTTCGCAATTGCGATTGCCGCTGCTGAGACAGCTCTCGCCATCGCCATCATCATCAATCTCTACCGTTCGGCCAAGAATATCGACGTGCGCGAACTTAACAAACTGAAATATTAAGCCCGATGGACGCAACACTACCTATACTCATTCTGGCCATTCCACTGGGAATGTTCCTTGTGCTGGGTCTCGCCGGCTGCAAGATGAGCCATAAGATGGCCGGTATTCTCGGCTGTCTCGGCATGGGCACCACTCTTGTGCTTGCCTATACTACGGCTTTCACCTATTTCTTCAGCGGCAGCCCCGAATTCGTGGACGCAGCCGGCAACCGGCTGCAGGCCCTGATCTTCAATCAGACGTGGCTCGCCTTCACCGACAAGCTCGTAATCAAACTCGGCTTCCTGCTCGATCCTATATCGGCCATGATGCTGGTGGTGATCACCACCATCTCCTTCATGGTGCATCTCTACAGCATGGGCTACATGCGCGACCACCACGGAGTGTGGGAGCGCGGTTTCCAGCGTTTCTACGCATTCCTGTCGCTGTTCAGCTTCTCGATGCTCGGCCTCGTTGTGGCCACCAACATCTTCCAGATGTACATCTTCTGGGAGCTTGTGGGAGCCTCATCGTACCTGCTCATCGGTTTCTATTTCGTGAAACCCTCGGCAGTATCGGCCTCCAAGAAGGCTTTCATCGTCACCCGCTTTGCCGATCTGGGCTTCCTCATCGGTATCCTCATTCTGTCGTACTACACCGGCACGTTCAACTTCACCGAACTCACATCGGTGCCCGTCGAGGGCATGGCCAATGTGTTCAGCGTGAGCGCTACCACGGCCGAGAGCGTGCGCAGTGTGTTTGAAAACAGCGCCACCCCCGTGTTCATGGGCGCATCGGTGCTCACATGGGCGCTCGTGCTTATCTTCATGGGTGGTATGGGTAAGTCGGCCATGCTGCCGCTCCACATCTGGCTCCCCGACGCCATGGAAGGCCCGACACCTGTGTCGGCCCTCATCCACGCCGCCACCATGGTTGTGGCCGGTGTCTACCTTGTGGCACGTCTGTTCCCGCTCTACCTCATGGAGGTGAGTGCTCTGGAATTCGTCACATGGGTAGGCGCTCTCACCGCACTCTATGCCGCCATCGTGGCATGCACCCAGATCGACATCAAGCGTGTGCTGGCGTTCTCCACTATCTCGCAGATCGCCTTCATGATGGTGTCGCTCGGTGTGGCACGTCCGGAGGTGCACGAGGGCCTGGGCTACATGGCCTCGATGTTCCATCTGTTCACACACGCCATGTTCAAGGCCCTGTTGTTCCTCGGCGCCGGCGCGCTCATACACGCTATAGGCTCCAACGACTACACCGCCATGCACGGCCTGCGCAAATACATGCCCATCACCCACTGGACATTCCTTATCGGCTGTCTTGCCATCGCCGGTATCATTCCCTTCTCCGGATTCTTCTCCAAGGATGAGATCCTGAGCAGCTGTCTCGGTAACAGCACAGTGGTTTATATCTGGATGTCGCTTGTAGCGGGTCTGACGGCGTTCTATATGTTCCGCCTCTACTACCTCATTTTCTGGTGGAAAGAACATAAGATTCCCGAAGGCCATCACGCTCCCCACGACCAGCCCTGGACCATGAGCCTGCCTTTGGTGATTCTCGCTGCTATCTCGCTGGTAGCCGGCTTTATCCCCTTCGGCAAATTTGTGACCTGGAACGGCGAACCCTACGATTTCATGGCCCACTTCGACTGGAGCGTGGCCGGAGTGAGCCTCGCAGTCGCTATCGTGGCCATCGTGCTCGCCACAGCCATGTACCGCAAGGAGAACGCGCTCCCCGAGAAGTTTGCGGCCGCCATGCCCTCCCTCTGGAAATGGGCCCACCACCGCTTCTACTGGGATGAGCTTTATCTGTTCATCACCCATAAGATCATCTTCAACGGTATCTGCCGCCCCATCGCATGGTTCGACCGCCACATCATCGACGGCACCATGGATGCTTTCGCTACAGTAACCAACAAAGCTTCGCAGGCCATCAAACCCCTGCAGAGCGGTCAGGTGCAGCTGTACGTATGGTGGTATCTGCTGGGCGCCCTTGCTCTCGGTGGCATCACGATGCTATGTCTGCTCTAATCCAATCCACAACCTTAAAATATAGTAGTAAAGAATGTTTAGCAATATATTAATCTGGTTTGTGGTGATACCCCTGCTCATGCTTGCAGGGCTCGCCCTCTGCCGCGACATCAAGCAGGTGCGCGCTGTCGCCGTGGCAGGCTCCACAGCCCTGATAGCGCTCAGCGTCAAACTGCTGGTTGACTATCTCGCCATCCGCGCCACGGGCAATACCGATCCGATGCTCTTCACGGGCAGCTGGGTGTGGTTCGCTCCCCTCAATATCAACCTTGCCGTCGGTGTGGACGGCATATCGGTGGCAATGATCCTGCTGTCGTCGATCATCGTCTTCGCAGGCTCTTTCGCTTCGTGGACCATCGCGCAGCCCAAGGCCTTCTTCCTGTGGCTCATACTCCTGAGCACCGGCGTGTTCGGCTTCTTCATCTCCATCGACCTGTTCACCATGTTCATGTTCTATGAGGTGGCTCTCATCCCGATGTATCTTCTCATCGGTGTGTGGGGTTCCGGCCGTAAGGAATATTCGGCCATGAAGCTCACTCTGATGCTGATGGGCGGCTCGGCCTTCCTTATGCTCGGCCTCATCGGTATCTATTACCACTCGGCTCCTGCCGGCCAGCCCCTCACATGGAATATACTTGAGATTGTGCAGAACAACTCCATCGACCACGGCTGGCAGCGCTTCCTCTTCCCGATGACATTCGTCGGCTTCGGTGTGCTCGGTGCCATGTTCCCCTTCCACACATGGAGCCCCGACGGTCATGCCTGCGCCCCCACAGCGGTGTCGATGCTTCATGCCGGTGTGCTTATGAAGCTCGGCGGCTACGGTTGCTTCCGTGTGGCCATCTACCTGATGCCCCACGCCGCCAATGAGCTGGCATGGATATTCCTTATCCTCACGGGCATCTCCGTGGTGTATGGTGCGTTCAGCGCCTGCGTGCAGACCGACCTCAAATACATCAACGCCTATTCTTCCGTGAGCCACTGCGGCCTTGTGCTTTTCGCCATCCTTATGCTCAACACTACTGCTATGACGGGTGCCATCATGCAGATGCTCTCGCACGGTCTCATGACAGCGCTCTTCTTCGCGCTCATCGGTATGATATACGGACGCACCCACACCCGCGATATCCGCGAGATGGGTGGCCTGATGCGCATCATGCCTTATCTGTGCGTGTGCTACGTCATCGCTGGTATGGCCTCGCTCGGTCTTCCCGGCCTCAGCGGTTTTGTAGCTGAAATGACAATCTTCGTAGGCTCGTTCCAGCATGCCGACATGTTCCACCGCGTATTTACGATTGTGGCCTGCTGCTCTATCGTTATCACAGCAGTCTACATCCTGCGCGTGGTGGGCAAGCTGCTCTTCGGCCCCGTCTACGACGAGCACCATCTGCAGCTCACCGATGCAACCTGGTGGGAGCGCTTCAGCACCGTCACGCTCATAGTGTGCGTGGCTGCCATCGGCTGCTTCCCGAACTTCTTCAACAACCTGATTCGTTTCACCTTCAGCCCCGATATCTTCGCGGTGCTCGGCATGAACTAATCCACAGAACAAGCAAGCAATGGACTATTCACAGTTTTTGGCCATGAAACAGGAACTCGCCCTTCTGGTGGTATTCCTGATCGTATTTCTCTACGACACCTTCATGCCGCAGCGCGCAGGCAAGGCCCTGCCCGCTGTAAGCACCGTGCTTCTGCTGCTGGCCACAGCGGCCGGCTTCTGCTCCCACTGCCTCGGCTCGGCCTGCGCCACCGAAGCTTTCGCGGGCATGTATGCCACGTCGCCTGTCATCAGCGCCATCAAGAGCATACTTAATATTGGCGCCGTGATCGTGCTCATACAGAGCGCATCGTGGGCCAACGGCGAAAGCATGCGCATGCGTCGCGGCGAGTTCTACGAGTTGCTGCTCGTGACACTCTTCGGCATGTATCTCATGATCTCCGCACGCCACTTCCTGCTTTTCATTATCGGTCTGGAGTGCGCTTCGCTGCCCTTGGCCGCTATGGTGGCTTTCGACAAGAAGCATTATGAGAGCCATGAGGCCGCAGTCAAGTATATCCTCACTGCCGTATTCTCCTCGGCCGTGTTCATGATGGGTCTGAGTTTTGTCTACGCCCTGGGCGGTTCGCTCTACTTCGGCCATCTCTACACAGCTCTGTCCACCGGTTCCCATTCGCTGATGCTTACACTCGCCCTCGCGTTTGTAATCGCCGGCATGGGCTTCAAGCTGTCGCTTGTGCCTTTCCACCTCTGGACAGCCGACGTATATCAGGGAGCTCCCACATCGGTCACTTCCTATCTCTCGGTCATCAGCAAGGGCTCGGCAGCGTTTGCGTTTCTGGTGATTCTCGCGCAGGTGTTCGGCTCGCTCTATAGCAATGTGTGGGAATGGATGCTCTACGCGCTCATTATCCTCACCATCACCGTCGGCAACCTCTTCGCCATGCGCCAGCACAACATGAAGCGCTTCCTGGCGTTCTCTTCCGTATCGCAGGCCGGCTACATCATGCTTGGTGTCATTGCTTTCAATACCATGGGCATGGCCGCTATGATGTACTACATCCTTGTGTATATCTTCAGCAACCTCGCAGCCTTTGGTGTCATCGGCGCTATAGAAAACGCCACCGGCAAGACCGATATGACCGACTACCGCGGCCTCAGCAAGAGCAATCCGCGTCTGGCATTCTCAATGATGCTGGCCATGTTCTCGCTTGCCGGTATCCCGCCCTTCGCCGGTTTCTTCTCGAAGTTCTTCATCTTCACGGGAGCCATCAATCAAGGCAGCGTGGCCATCTATGTGCTGGTGCTCATAGCTCTTATCAACACCATCATTTCACTCTACTACTACCTTCTGGTGGTGAAAGCCATGTACATCACTCCCGGCGATCCTGCCGTAGGCACGTTCCGCAGCAGCTGCAGCGAGCGTCTGGGCCTATGGATCACAGTGGGTGGAATCATGCTCCTCGGTATCGCCAGCTGCGTGTATACATGGTTGCTTGATACAAGCTTCCTAAGCCCCATGGCTGCCTACTTCATGTAAGGCATTCCATATATCGATAAAAAATCGCGTCCTCCGGTCAGGAAGGCGCGATTTTTTTTGCTTTGATGATGAGATGGCGTGGCGACGCGTCTCCGGATTCCCGAATGGTGAGAGGTGAAGCACGTTTATCCCATATTGCACGGCCCTATAGATTTACTTTCAACATCTAATTGCAGACCTCAAGGAAACAAGCATGATATAATGATTGTTTATAAAGCTAAAGGAACTGCAATATTGTGAAAGCCCATTTCGCCCGACATATTACCTCTTTAATTATGACAGCCGTTGTCGTGCTGTCGCCCAATTCAGGCTTTTGTCAGGAATTATCTGACGCTGAGACTGAAGAGGAGGTGGTGCTGTGTGCTGTCGAAACAGTGGCGGTGGCAAAAATTCCCGTCCTGAATAATCCGGATAAAACGTCCGGCGCGACGGAGCCATTGCCTCCGAACGATAGGGCGGACTGCCGGCAGGGCACAATAGTGCCACCAACCGTGCGGCAGCTTCTTAACATACTGTTTTGCATATTTCGTGAATAGGTGAGGCACAACGACAGATTCTCTCCCGCCTGATGTCCATCGTTCCGATGGATTTATGTTTCACCTATTTACATATTTATGGAATATATATTATTATATCTTTTCGGGGCATTGGCCCTCTCCTTTCTTTGCTCAGTACTTGAAGCAGTGTTGCTCTCCACCCCCGTCTCGTTCATCTCAATGAAGCAGAATGAGGGAGCGAAAGGCGCCGACTTGCTGATGAGCTACAAGACAAACATTGATCGTCCGGTGGCGGCGATCCTGTCGCTCAATACAATCGCCCACACCATCGGAGCCGCCGGCGTAGGCTCCGAATCGGTCAAAGTATTCGGCGAGGCCTATTTCGGCATCATTTCGGCGATACTCACACTGCTTATCCTCGTGCTATCGGAGATCATACCGAAAACTATCGGTGCATCCTATTGGCGACAGCTTGCGTTGCCGTCTGCCAAGGTTATAAAGGTCTTGATATTCATAACCTATCCCCTTGTATGGCTGTCGGAATTGCTTACAAAATGTTTCGCGCCCAAGATTCAGCCGCTCACAGTCAGCCGTGAGGAGGTAGCGGCCATGGTTGGCGTGGGAGAGGAAGAAGGTGTTTTTCAACATCAGGAAAGCCGGGTCATCAAGAGTTTCCTTAAGCTTCAGAGCGTAAAGGCCGAGGATATAATGACGCCCTATGTCGTTGTTTTCTCATCGCCTTCTGCATCGACAATGGAAGAGCTTCATTCCAATCCTGACTTTGCCAAATTCTCAAGAATCCCCGTTTATGAAAAGGGACGTGAATACATTACAGGCTATGTGAGAAAAGCCGATGTCCTCGATTCTATATGTTCGGGAGGCAAGTCCACTCTATTGTCGGAAATCCAACGGCCGATATTATATTTCAAAGAAGAAGATAAAATTTCTGACATCTGGGAGACAATGCTCAATCATAAAGAGCATATCTCTATTATCAACGACGAATACGGGTGTATGCGCGGCATCGTCACCATGGAGGATGTCATCGAGACAATGCTCGGAGTGGAGATTGTGGACGAATGCGACACGGATGCCGACCTGCAGGCAATGGCAAGGGAAAGGTATTCCGAACAGGTTCTCAATATGGCCATGCAGCAAGAGACAATCATCCCCTCGGCAGGCCTGATGCCTGAGTAGCAGAGGGTTTTGTATACCCCAGCTCGCAAAATGCAAATAAATTTGGTTTTGCGCTCAACTTATTTGTATATTTGCGTACCCACTTAGACACACTCTTAAGATATTTCAGATATGCGTACATCTTATGTTTTTTTGGCCGAAGGCTTTGAAGAGATAGAGGCCATAGCCACAGTCGACGTGTTGCGTCGCGCAGGTATGGACGTGAAAACCGTCAGCATCACGCCGCTGCGCAATGTGCGCGGCGCCCATGGCATGGAGGTGGTGGTGGATGTGCTGTTTGCCGACACCGACTTCTCGGATGCTGAATGGCTCATCTGTCCCGGCGGATTGCCCGGAGCTTCAAATCTCGCGGCGTGCCAGCCTCTGTGCAGCCTGCTGAAATCGCACAAGCGCGGTGTGGCAGCCATCTGTGCGGCTCCCGCTGTGGTGCTTGCCCCTCTGGGCCTTGTAGATGGCAAAGAGGTGACCTGTTATCCCGGCTTCGAGGATGCCTGCGAGCTTGGCGGCGGAAAAATCCGCGAAGGTGCCGCAGTGGTTGCATCGGGCAAGTTTGTGACAGGCGCAGGCCCCGCCACAGCCATTCCTTTCGCTCTGGCCATTGTGGGCGAGACGCTCGGCGAGGATGCCGCCCGCGAGGTGGCGGCCGGCATGCTCACTACTTTTTAAAGCGTGTGCTCAGAGGCCGTCGGCAGCATCGCGCACAGCCTCGAACATACGTTTGTCGGCCTCGGTAAGTTCCACGCCGCGGCGCTCCATCATGTGGGCTGCCGTGGCGTAGAATTGTGCCATGGGCAGTTCGGTGAATCCGGCAGCGCTGCCCATGCTGAACGATGCCACAAACGGGCGCGGCATGGCGGAGCCGTAGATATTGCACCCCACACCCACTACAGTGGCCGTGTTGAAGGAGGTGTTGATTCCGGCCTTGGAATGGTCGCCCATGATCAGGCCGCAGAATTGGAGTTGCGTGCGCTCGAAGCGGTGGGCCGGATAGTTCCATAGGCGTATGAGCTCGTAGCCGTTCTTAAGGTTGGATGCCACGCATCCTGCGCCGAGATTGCACCAGCACCCCACCACGGCGTTGCCGAGGAATCCGTCGTGGGCTTTGTTGCTGTAGCTGTGCATCACCACATTGTTGAGCTCGCCTCCCACCTTGCACCAAGGCCCTACAGTGGTGTCGGGATATATTTTCGTGCCCATATTGACGGTGGCGTGGTCGCCGAGCGCGAATGGCCCGCGCACGAGGGAGCCTTCCATCACTGTGGCTCCCTGACCTATATAGATGGGGCCGTGGGTGGTGTTGAGTACGCAGCACTCCAGCGATGCGCCTTCCTCCACAAACACAAGCTCCCGCGGGCCTATCACCTGCACCGTGGGGCTCAAGGGCTGCGAAGTGCGTCCGGCGGTGATGGCCTCAAAGTCGGCGCAAATCACTTTTCCATTGTTCAGAAATATGTCGTAGACGTGCTGCAGCACCACGGGCGGTTCGCCAGTATAGTCACGTCTCCGCTGTCCGTCGCCACGGCGTGCCACGATTGTGTCGCCGCAGTGCAGGCTTTCGTTTTCGCCGAGCGTGGCCACCGCCGCGGCCAGATTGGCGTCGGGCACCACGTTGCCTGCCACGAACAGTGCGGAATGCGTGTCGGCGCAGCAGGGAAAGAGTTCGCCGAGATAAGGCTCCGTTGCCCAGGAATATTCTCCCGGTAGCAGCCGTTGCCATTTTTCGGAAATTGTGGTGATACCTATTCGCAGGTCGCCTACGGGGCGTGTGTATGTCAGCGGCAGGAGATTGTTGCGTGCCGGCTGCGGGTCGAAAACAATTATTTCCATAGGATAGGGTGAATCTTTTGTGCAAAAGTACAATAAATGTGCGAACTTGCCAAAAAGGGTGTCTCCGCCGTTCAACCATCTTCGCCGCGGGGATGTTATATAGTCATAATAAATATACATATAACAACATCACCCACATTATGGAACTACTGGACTGGATTGTAAAAACATTCCGCGAAAATCCCTCTATCCCGCTATTCCTCACTGTCGCACTGGGGTTCTGGATAGGCAAATTCAAGTATAAATCGTTCTCCCTCGGCACGGTGACCTCTGTGCTTCTTGTGGGAGTGCTCGTAGGTCAGTTGAAAATAGACATACCCGGTCCGGTCAAGTCTGTTTTCTTCCTGATGTTTCTGTTTGCCATCGGTTTCAGCGTGGGCCCGCAGTTCTTCCGTTCGCTTCGCGGTTCGGGTCTGAAGCAGGTGGTGTTTGCCGTGATCCAATGCGTATTTTGCCTGGTGTCGGTTTGGCTGGTGGTTAAGATCTTCGGCTATGGCACAGGCGAGGCCTACGGTCTGTTTGCCGGTGCCAACACCATATCCGCCGTGCTCGGCGTGGGCACCGACAGCATCAACCGCATGGCTATCTCGGCCGATGCGAAGCAACGTATGATCGACATCATGCCGGTGTGCTATGCTGTAAGCTATATATTCGGAACTATCGGGTCGGCCTATATTCTGTCGATGCTCGGTCCGGCCATGCTCGGCGGCCTTAAAAAAGTGCGCGAGCGCACCCGTGAGCTGGAAGCACAGATGAACCAAAGCTCCGTCAATTCCGATCCCGCCTACATCGATGCGTTGCGCCCCGTGGTGTTCCGCGCCTACCGCGCCGACAGCGAGTTTTTTGCATCGCCGCGCAGTGTGGCTGAGATTGAAGCCGAGATGCAGCGCCTCGGCCGGCGTGTGTTTGTCGACCGCTTGCGCATAGACGGCAATATCATAGACGGCGACGACATCACATCCGATATGCGTGTGAAACGCGGCGATGAAGTGGTGCTCAGCGGACGCCGTGAGTATGTGGTGGAGGATGAGAGCTGGCTCGGTCCGGAAGTGGCCGATGCCGCATTGCTCAGCTTCCCCGTGGAGCAGTTGCCGGTGGTAGTGGCCAATAAGGCTATCGATGGCAAAACTGTGGACGACCTCCGCTCGCAGCCTTTCATGAAGGGCGTTCTTATCGTGGGTATCAAGCGTGCCGGAGTGTCTATCCCGGTGCTTGCCAAGACAAAGTTGCAGCAAGGCGACAATATCACAGTCAACGGCCTGGCCCGCGAGGTGAATGCAGCGGCTCCGCAGATAGGCTATGTGGATCGTCCCACCACGGTCACAAGCGTTGTGCTGATGGGGCTCGGTATAGCCATCGGTGCCCTCATCGGTGCCATAAGCATAAAGATAGGAGGCCTTCCCGTGAGCCTCAGCACCAGCGGCGGCGCGCTCATTTCCGGCCTCGTGTGCGGCTGGCTGCGCTCTCGCCGTCCCACCATCGGTGCCATTCCCGAGTCGTCGGTATGGCTGATGAATAATCTCGGCCTGAATATGTTCATAGCCGTGATAGGTATCGTGAGCGGCCCGAGTTTCGTGAGCGGCCTTAAAGATGTCGGCTTCATGATGTTTGTGGCCGGTGTGATCTGCACCACGCTACCTCTGGTGCTCGGCATCCTTGTTGGCGACAAAGTGTTCCATTTCCATCCGGCTGTCAATCTCGGATGCTGTGCCGGCGCCCGCACCACCACTGCCTCCCTCGGCGCCGTGCAGGATTCCATCCAGAGCACAATCCCCGCCATGGGCTATACCGTCACCTATGCCATCGGCAACACGATGCTGATACTCATGGGTGTGTTCATCGCTTTCATTGTGTAGCGGTCTGCGGCATTCTCTATTTGACAAAACCTAATCCAACTCAATATCTCTCATGAATCCTCTTGATAAAAACTACGAGCACAGCCTTGAAGCGCTCAGCCCCTTTGAAATTAAAAACGAACTCATAAAACTCGCGCAGGCCGACGCCCGCAAGAGCACGCGGCAGTTTCTGAACGCCGGCCGCGGCAACCCCAACTGGATTGCCACCGCGCCGCGCGAGGCGTTCTTCATGCTGGGCCGGTGGGCTCTGGGCGAGTGCCGTCTGGCCATGACCATGAATCCCGGAATCGCAGGCATCCCCTCGAGCGACGGTATAGGCGAGCGGTTCAAGGCTTTCCTTGATAATAATGCCGATGGCGAAGGCGGCATGCTGCTGCGCCACACATGGCAATATCTTACGGAAACACTCGGCGCCGACCCCGATGATCTGGCCCATGAATGGGCCGAGGGCATAATCGGCGACCAATATCCCACGCCCGTGCGCATACTCAAATACACCGAAAAGATAATCCGCCACTATCTGGCTAAGGAAATGGGACGCAATGCTCCCGACGGTGGCGATGCCTACGACCTTTTCGCCACAGAGGGAGGTACGGCCGCTATGTGCTATATCTTCGACAGCCTGCAGGCCAACCACCTTCTGAAAAAAGGCGACAGAATAGCCCTCATGACGCCTATCTTCACACCCTACATAGAAATTCCGGAGCTCGACCGCTATGGATTCGATGTGGTGAACATCAGCGCCAACCAGGTGGATGCCGATGGCTATCACCGCTGGGAGTATACCGACGAGGCTCTCGACCAGTTGCGCGATCCCTCGGTCAAGCTCGTGTGTCTGGTGAATCCGTCCAATCCGCCGAGCTACCGTCTCAGCGACCATGATATGGAGCGCATAGTCGACATAGTGCGCACGGACAATCCCGACCTCATGGTGGTGACCGACGATGTGTATGGCACATTTGCCCGCAACTTCGAATCGCTCATGTATTCGCTGCCCTACAACACGCTGTGCGTCTACTCCTTCTCCAAGTATTTCGGTGCTACCGGGTGGCGTCTGGCCGTAGTGGCGCTGGCGCGGAACAATGTGTTCGACAGCCTCATCTCGCGGCTCCCGGCCGCGGAGAAAGCCGATCTGGAGAAGCGCTACTCGTCGCTGACAACCGATGTGGCCGGCCTGCGCTTCATCGACCGCATGGTGGCCGACAGCCGTAGCGTGGCGCTCAACCACACGGCCGGTCTGTCCACCCCGCAGCAGATACAGATGGGACTTTTCGCCGCCATGTGCCTGCTTGACAAGGACGACGCCTATAAGCAGCAGATGCAGTCGCTTGTGCGCGGGCGTCTGGAGGCCCTGTGGCGCACCACCGGGTTTACCCTGCTTCCTGATCCTCTGCGCGTGGGCTACTATTCCGAGATAGATATCATGGTATGGGCCAAGAAATTCTACGGCGATGATTTTGCGGAATGGCTTGCCAAGGAACACGAGCCGCTGGACTTTGTGATGCGTCTGGCCACCGACACTTCTGTAGTGCTGCTCAACGGAAGCGGGTTTGATGGCCCTGAGTGGTCGATACGTGCTTCGTTGGCCAATCTTAACGAGGCAGACTATTTGAAAATAGGAACAGCTATCCGCCATATCCTCGACGGCTACTACAACGAATATAAGAAGACACCGCGGGCATAACCGGGAGAAAAACGTTCACACTTACGGGAGGCCGTATCGTAAACAGATTGCGATGCGGCCTCCTGCTTTTGTTCGGAAGAACGTGGAGGAGGGTGTGTTTTATTAGTATTTTTTAACTTATGTGAGAACTTTTTTTGTTAAGTATTTTATAATTTTGCACCGCTTTTTCGCGCGCGTGTGAATGCGCGGGTTTTTACCAGAGTGCAAATTCTTAGTTATAAAAGATACATGAGAAGACACATCTTATTTCCGTTGGTCGGCAGTTTGATGGTAGGTGCGTTGTCGGCGTGTACGCAGATAGCTCCCGAGCTGCCCTCATCAGAGTATTACACCCGTGAGTGGGTAAAGGAATTCGGAACCGTAGATCCGGCGCAGGACTGGAATAATGCCGTGCAGGGCAGTGTGGATGTAAGCGTGGCCGCGCCTTCCACAGTGCGTGTGATTGCCAATATCGGAGGGAAAAAATACCTGTTGGCGCGTTATGCCGATGTGCAGGGCACACGCAAGCTCACATTCGACATTCCGCGTGGCGTGGACAGTGTGCTGGTGGTCTCCGGCGTGCGTGCGGAGCGTGCGCCGCTCGGAGCGTTGGTCGATCTCGGCGCGCAGGCGCCATCCTCTCCGTCTATCACATCGGAGGTGTGCAAAAACAGGTCCGACTGGATGGTGGTGCCGATGCTCAACGCCACCATTTTCCGCCGCAAGATGCCTGAAGGCAGCTACAATGCCGATCGCGATGGCGTGAATGTGGATTTTGCTCTGCGCTTCAAGCAAAACGACATCATAATACGTCCGTTGTTCTGGCATACGAAAAACACCTTGGAATTCGGCCTTTTCTATGTGGACGATGCCACCGGCGAACCGGTGCGTTTCCCGCTTTACAATATGGAGAAGAACACGAAAGACAAGAACCCCGACGATCTTACATTGTGCTGGGCTCCTACGGAGACACGCAGTGTGGTGGTGAAGGACTTCCTGAATGACGACACGTTTATGGAATGTCTGGCCAACCATGGCGTGCACCCCGTCACCCGTAAATATTTCGAGGGAAGCTACGATTTTGTGGACATAAAATCGCTCGACAACTTTGTGCTCGCCACATCCAGTATCGACGATCGCAACATGACGCAGGCCTGCCGCGAGTATCTCGATAAGATAGGAATCAAGAACGACCTCTCGATGGACCCCGACCACCGTTTCCACTATGTGTACCGCTGGCGCACCGTGGGAGAGACCTTTAAGATGCCCAACGGCAGCGAGGTGAACGACCCGGCTGTGTTTGTGGGCAAGAAAACGACTCCGGCAAAGGATATGGAGATAACCTACACCATCTACAACTTTGATTATGAAAAAGCCAAAGGTTGGAGTGGTGCCAGCAATATGATAGACGGTGTGGCCATGGACGATGAAAACTACCCGGCGCTTATCAGCAAGGGCATCAAGGTGCATATCGACGATATCTCGCGCTCCTATGGCGGCTATATAAAACTGGGCGAAAAATACATGTATTCTCTCAGCCGATTCAACGAAATGAACCGGTGGTTCCCCCGAGAGGGAGCGCAGCGCACCGAGAAATTCTATGACTCTACGCTGGATGGAAATATAATGAGATACAAGACGTCGGATTTCGTTCTTGACAAAACGAAGCAAGCCTACCGTGCCGTGACATGGGTCGGAACAAAATACTCATGGCGCTATATGGCGTTCGAGGACGGCGATATCCCGTCGCAGACCTACAACTCTGGTTCGTGCGACTTCGACATGCAGGATTTTGTGTTTCTTGTGGAACCGGCCGACGTGGATGTGGACGTGCCTGAAGAGGAGGAAGCACAACCCATCAAATGGCTTGTGGCCTGCGAGGACCTTGGTGCGAAAGACGATTTTGATTTCAATGATGTCGTGTTTGAGGTCGAGCATGTGGCCGGTGAGAAAAAAGCCAAGATCACACCTCTGGCAGCCGGTGGCACCCTTCGCGTGTATCTTATGCGCAATGGTGAGTATGCCCACCCCGATGGCAAGATAGAATGGCATGAGCTCTTCGGAGAATATGGCCAGACACCGATGATCAACACCACAGGGATAACGCACCGTGCCGAGCCGTTCTATATCGACGTTGAAGAAAATTTCACGCTGCAATCGTCGGTAGAGGGCGAAGACGGAGATATCCATGAGAATTACCGTTGCAACATGGGTGGCTTCCACCTGCAGGTGGAGCGTGAGGACGGAACAGTCGACCGCATAGAGGCCCCCGGACGGGGCGATGCTCCGCAGATGATTCTGATTTTCCAGAAGAGCGGACAGCCCTGGTGCTGGCCCATAGAGCGCCACCACATCACATTTGCCTATCCCGATTTCGAGACATGGATGAATTCCGGCAACTACGACATCGACACCTCCGAAGGAGGCTCCAACTGGTTCGACAACGCCCATCCCGACCACGTAGTGCGCCGCTGACAATCATAAAGCAAAGAATAACGCCCCGCCCATCCGTGCGGGGCGTTTTGTTGAGCTAAAGCGGTTAAGCGGCATAGCCGCGCAGCGAATAATAGCCACATGCAAGCGGCCATAGGCCGCGCAGCTTGTGGTTGCCCGCCCCCCCCCCCCGCCGGTAATGTCCCGGAAAATCCGCCTGGCCCGGTCCACCAGCTTGCCGTTGCCGGATTTAGGGCCGCGTAGCGGTCCAACAATTGGGAATGTTCAGAATCTAAAGAGTTGTACACCAATAATGTAGGGATGCACCCCGGTGCATCCTACCGCCAAGTGTACACATCCTACCGCCAAGATGTACATCCTCCCGCCATATGTGCATTTTGCAGGGATAGGATGCACCGGAGTGCATCCCTACATTGCTGATTAGCACCTTTTTATGAACTGCAGTTTAGCTGAGGACCTATCTATGCAGGGTCCACATCGTAATGTATTATGGCTCCGCGCAGGGCTCCCGCAGCGTTGAGCTCGGCATGAAGCTCACGCAATATTTCTTTTACGCGCGGCATTGAGGCCTCTACCTCGATGCGCAGCATCACGCGGCGGATGTAGAGGTTCTGCACACGTGCTACTCCGGGCGGTTCCGGCCCTGCCACGCGTGTGCCGAAAAGTGAGCGCAGGCGGTCGGCGTACATGCGTGCCTGGCCATCCAGCACATGCTCGTCGCGGTGGCGGAGCACTATATAGATCATTCGTGTGAATGGCGGATAGCGGTAGGCACGGCGTTCCTCGATCTCGCGGTCGAAGAAGCCCGCATAGTCGTGGGCGCGCACGAAGCCTATTACGGGATGGTCGGGCGTATATGTCTGTACCACCACGCGCCCCGGCTTGCCCCTGCGGCCGGCGCGGCCGGCCACCTGCTCCAGCATGTTGAAGGCCCGTTCGGCCGAGCGATAGTCGGGATAGTATATCACATTGTCGGCGTTGACCACCGCCACCATGCCCACATCGCCGAAGTCAAGACCTTTGGTGACCATCTGTGTGCCCACGAGTATATCGGCTTTGTGCTGCGAGAATGTGTCGATGATGCGGTCGTAGCTGTCGCGTGCGCGGGTTGTGTCGAGGTCCATGCGCAGGGTGCGGGCTTCGGCAAACTCGGTGGCTATTGCATCCTCCACGCGCTCGGTGCCGAATCCCGACACTATGACGGATGGCTCGCCGCATTGCGGGCATTTGCGCGGCATGGGGTAGACGGCTCCGCAGTAGTGGCACATGAGGGAGTCGATGCGCCGGTGGTAGGTGAGGGCCACGTCGCAGTGCTCGCACCGCGGCACGTAGCTGCATAGCCGGCACACGGCCCGTGGCGAGTAGCCGCGGCGGTTGTGGAAAAATATCACCTGACGCCCTTCGGAGAGGGTGCGGCGTGCCAGGCCTATGGTGGTGTGTGCGAGCGCGCCGTCCACAGCTTTGCGCTCATGCTCGCGCCGCATATCTACGATGTCGATGGCGGGCAGTTCCACGTCGGTGTAGCGGGTAGTGAGCTCCACAAGGCCGTATTTGCCGCTGCGTGCGGCCTTCCAATATGTCTCCACCGACGGAGTGGCGCTGCCGAGCAATGTCTTGGCGCCGTGCATGTGGGCCAGCATTATGGCGGCATCGCGGCCGTTGTAGCGTGGCGCGGGATCAAACTGTTTGTAGCTGGGTTCGTGCTCTTCGTCGACTATGACGAGGCCAAGCGATGCGAACGGCAGAAAAATAGCCGACCGTGCGCCTATCACGACACACGGCTCGGATGTGTGGAGCAGCCGGCGCCAGATGTCCACGCGCTCGTTGTCGGAAAATTTGGAGTGGTAAATGACCACCCTCTGCCCGAACACTCTCTGCAGGCGGCGTGTGAGCTGCGTGGTGAGCGCTATTTCCGGAACGAGCATGAGGGCCTGGCGCCCGAGACGCAGAACTTCGTCGATGAGGTGGATGTAGATTTCGGTCTTGCCGCTGGATGTGACGCCGTGGAGCAGTACCACGCCATGGTCGCGCATCTGCGAGCGCACGCCTGTCAGAGCTTCGTTCTGAGCTTCGCTGAGAGTGGGGAGCGGTGCCTGCGGGCATGATGTGTCGAGACTGTAGCGCCCGGTTTCCCGCACTTCCACGCGGGCGAGGCCCTTTGCCACGAGCTGCTGCACGGCAGTCCATGTGCCCTGCGAACGTTCAAGGAGCGCCGACCGCTCCACATCGGCGAGAGGCTCGCCGGAGCGGTTGAAGCGGCTCATCTCCAAAAGGGTCATCAGCATCCGTTCCTGGGCCTTGCTGCGACGCAGCAGAGCGAAAGCCGAGGCAAGCGCGCCGGCATCGCCGCGTGGCAGTGTGGGCGACACAAAGCTCTGCTTGACGGCACGATAGCGCTCCACGAGGCGCTCGCTCACAATGAGCACGCCGCGTTCCACGAGTTGTGCCACCGCGCTTTCGACGTTGCGTCCGGTGGCCTTGCGGATGTCGCGCGACGACATCTTGCCCTTGTCTTTCAGCAATGCCGCGATTTCAGCCTCGGCTCCGGTGAGTGCCGAGAGAATGTCCGGAGCTATGTCCGGGGCGAGCTCCACTGCGGTCTCGCTTTCCACCTTGAGGCCTGCCGGCAGAGCCGCTTTCATTACGTCGCCTATGCCGCACAGATAGTAGTCGGCCATCCAATGCCAGAACTCTACCTGCGGACGCCGCAGGATGGGGTAGGGATCGAGCACTGCCGATATTTCCTTTACGTCGGGCGTGGCGGGACGCTGGTGGTGGATGAGCTCCACTATGCCGGTGTAGAGATGGCGTGCGCCGAATGGCACCAGCACCCGGCTACCGCGCTGCAGCCCTGCGGCCATGGCCGGCGGCACTGCGTAGGTGAACGCGGCGTTGAGCGGCACCGGCACAATCACATCGGCATAGGTCGGGCCTGCGGTTTTTTCATTCCCGCTCATCAGTATCGCCGGTGTTTTCGGCATCCCTGCGCGCACGGTCGAACTTGGCCTTCATCGTAGGATTGCCGTAGGTGAGTTTCTTGATGGTGAGGCCCTGTGTCTTGTCGTTGGCCAGACGCAGGTTGTTTTCGGATCCTATGAGGGCTTCCTTTACTTTCATCAGATGCTGTATCGTCTTGTCTATTTCCTCGATTGCAGCATTGAACTTCTTGCTTGCCTGCTCGTAGTTGCGTCCGAATCCTTCGCGGAAAGCGTTCAGCTTGTTCTCGAAGTTGGTGACATCCACGCTTTGGCGCCGTGCTTCCTCGAGTTGCTGCAGATATACGATGCTCTTGCGCGAGGCCTGTGACAGAAGTGCTATGATGGGCATGAAAAACTGCGGTCGCACCACAAACATCTTGGGATAGCGGTACGACACGTCGACTATTCCCTCGTTGTACAGCTCGCTATCGGCCTCAAGCAGCGACACCAGTACGGCGTATTCGCAGCCTTTGCTGCGCCGGTCGCGGTCGAGTTTGGCAAAGAAATCCTCGTTGCGGTGTTTTGTGGCGGTGCCGTCGGCCTCATTTTTCATCTCAAACATTATGGAGATGTACTCTGTACCGTCGTCGGCATAATCGCGGAATATGAAATCGCCTTTGCTTCCGGCGGCAGCGTCGTTGTCCTTCTCGAAGTAGGCTCCGGGGTATTGTGATGCCCGCACGCGGTTGAATTCGTTGCTGCAGTGCACCTCAAGGGATTCACCTATCATTTTGGTGCTCATGCGTGCTTTCATCTCCTTGTAGTAGTCGATCATCTCCTGCTTCTGCTTGAGCTGCAGGGCAAACTGCTCCTTCAGCCCGGCCTCGCGCAGGGTGGCCTCGCTACGTTCTGTGGCCGCACGGCTGCGCAGGTCGGCTATCTCGGCGTCTTTTGCGCTCATTGCTTTTTGTGCGCGGTTCTGCTCCTCAAGCACCGCCATACGGCGCAGATTGTCGGCCTGCGCCACGGATGCTTTCAGAACTTCTATCTCATGTTCCTTTCCGGCTAAGGCGCGTTCGGCCTTCATGCGCTCCATCTCGCCGAGGCGCTGCAGCTCGGCCCGCAGGCGTGCGATTTCGCCATCGCGGTCGTGGAGAGCCATATCCTTGGCGTTCACGGCTTCGCGCATGCGCTGCTCGGCCCGTACTTGCTCGGCCTGGCGCTCGGCGTCCATGCGCCGGCGCAATTCAGCCTCCCGCTTCTCGATTTCTTCCCTGAAGGCTTCGTTTCTCACCTGTGCGGCGATGGAGCGGAATGCGTCTTCATCGACTTTGAACACATGGTTGCATTGCGGACATTTCAATTCTTTCATATTGACAGCAAAGTTAAGAAAAAATCCGTAAATTTGGTTTTGCGCAACACTATTCGTACATTTGCATAATATGAAAACACAGCAGTTTATTGCCGGCGTCGTGTGCATCATCGCCACATGTATGACTGCCGGTGCCGCCCCATCCGGCGAGGCCGCGGAAGTGCGAGCCATAATAGAAAAAGTGAACAACAAGTGGCAGGCCGACCACGCTCCCGAAGCACGCGCTTTCTGGGACGAGGCAGCCTATCATACCGGCAATATGGAGGCCTACAGGCTGACCGGAAACCGGCGTTGGCGCGACTACTCGCAGCGCTGGGCCGAGCACAACGAGTGGAAAGGCGCACGCAGCACCGACCGCAGCACGTGGCGCCACGACTATGGAGAGACCGACGAGCATGTGCTTTTCGGCGACTGGCAGATATGTTTCCAGACCTATGCCGACCTCTATAACGAACTTCCGGATGAGCGTCGGATAGCACGTGCGCGGGAGGTGATGGAGTATGAGATGGACACACCGCGAAACGACTATTGGTGGTGGGCCGACGGGCTGTACATGGTGATGCCTGTGATGACCAAATTGTATGGCATAACGGGCGATGCCCGCTATCTTGACAAATTGTACGAATATGTGTGCTACAGCGACAGTATCATGTACGATGCCGAGGAAGGTTTGTACTACCGGGATGCCAAATATGTGTATCCGGCGCACAAAAGCGTCAACGGCCGCAAGGATTTCTGGGCGCGTGGCGACGGATGGGTGCTCGCCGGGCTTGCGAAAGTGCTGGCCGATCTGCCTGCCGGATACGCTCACCACGATTTCTTCGCCGATAAATACCGGCGTATGGCCGATGCAGTGGTAGCCGCACAGCAGCCCGAAGGCCACTGGACACGCAGCATGCTTGACCCCTCGCATGCTCCCGGCTATGAGACCAGCGGCACGGCATTCTTCACTTACGGGCTGCTGTGGGGCCTGAACAACGGCTATCTTCAGGGCCAGCGTTATGCCGATGCCGCGCGTAAAGGATGGAACTATCTGCGCAAGGTGGCGCTCCAACGCGACGGTTCCGTGGGCTATGTGCAGCCCATAGGCGAGAAGGCCATACCCGGGCAGACGGTAGATGCCGGATCGGTATCCAATTTCGGCACCGGTGCGTTTTTGCTCGCTGCGTGCGAATATGTGCGTATGCTGGAAGCTCACGGCAATGCCGACAGGGAATATTGGGTGCAACTGCTGGACAAGATGGCGCGCCCTGTGCTCTCGCTCATGGCAGAAGGGCGTCTGCAGGCCGAGATGGAGCTGGAACTGAGCCCTTCGTGGGACGGGCGTGACAAGCGCGTGGCCTATATGGAAGCGTTCGGACGTCTGATGGCAGGAGTGGCCCCATGGCTTGCGCTCCCCGACGACGGCAGCCCTGAAGGACGCCGGCGCGCGGAGCTGCGCGATATGGCCCTCCGCAGCTATGCCAACGCCGTGGATCCTGCCAGTCCCGACTGTCTGCTGTGGCGTGGCCACGGTCAGGCGCTTGTGGATGCAGCCTATGTGGCGGAGTCGTTTCTGCGTGGCTACGACGCGCTGTGGATGCCGCTCGACAGCATTACGAAGCGCCGCTATCTCGAGGCGTTTGCCGGTATGCGTGCCATCGACCCGCCGTACACCAACTGGGTGCTGTTCTCGTCCGTCATAGAAAGTTTTCTGGCCAAGGCCGGCGGTGAGTGCGACCAATACCGTGTGAACTCTGCCGTGCGCAAGGTGGAAGAATGGTACACCGGCGATGGATGGTATGCCGACGGGCCGGAATTTGCTTTCGATTACTACAGCAGCTATGTGTTTCATCCCATGTATCTCGAGACATTGCAGGCCATGCGCGATGCCGGCGTATACACGCGCATCCATTATCCGAAATATTATACCCGCGCACTGCGCCGTGCCCAAAAATTCAGCATAGTGCTCGAGCGCATGATTTCGCCCGAGGGCACTTTCCCGGTGGTGGGACGCTCGATCCCCTACCGCATGGCGGCCATGCAGCCGTTGGCTCTTATGGCATGGTATGGCACTCTGCCGGCAGGAGTGGGCAACGGACAGGCGCGGGCAGCACTCACAGCCGTGATGCACCGGATGTTTGACGGACGCGAGAACTTCAACGATGGCGGTTTCCTCACAATAGGATTCACAGGCCGTCAGCCCGGTGTGGCCGATTGGTATACAAACAACGGTTCGCTCTATATGACCACGCTTGCATTCCTCCCTCTCGGGCTTGCTCCCACGCATCCTTTCTGGAGCGATGCGCCGCAGCCCTGGACCCAATGCAAGGCGTGGGGTGGAGAGGCATTCCCCAAGGACCACCATTGGAAAGAGACCGATGTGTATCCCGACCTGTTTTAGAACGCTTATGCTCCCGGTGCTGCTCCCGGTGCTGCCTGCGTATGCCTGGGAAACCGGTGCGCGCACGGATGTCGCGCTGTCGGAGATAGCTCCGGCCTATGCGGCCACATCGGTCAATACGGCAATCTTCCGTGTAGGGGCACTGGTGTCGAACGACTCGCTGCAATACGCCTGTTTCTACGACCCCGAAGGCCGCGTGACGCTCGCTCGCAGGCATTTCGGAGCATCCGGGTGGGATGTGCGTCCCACACAATATTTCGGAAATCCATCCGATGCCCACAATGTGGTGTGTATCGGGCTTGATGGCGAGGGATATCTGCATATGGCATTCGACCATCACGGCCATCCATTGCATTATTGCCGCAGCGTGGCTCCCGGCTCCATCGAGATGGGCCGGCTTGAATCGATGACGGGGGCTACCGGAGAGGATAATGTCACATACCCCGAGTTCTACACCTTGCCGTCGGGCGATATGCTCTTCGTGTTCCGCTCCGGAGCATCCGGCAGGGGCGATATGGTGCTGAACCGCTATTCCGTGGCTTCCCGGCGCTGGGAGCGGGTGCACGACAGCCTCATCGATGGCGAAGGCGAGCGCAATGCCTATTGGCAGATGTGTGTGGATGCTGCCGGCACGGTGCATGTGTCGTGGGTGTGGCGTGAGTCGTGGCTCGTTGAAACCAACCACGATCTGTGCTACGCCCGATCGCGCGACGGAGGAGCCACGTGGGAGCGTTCCGACGGCACGCCGTATCGGTTGCCGATCACCCTTGCCACAGCCGAAGTGGCGCAGGCGGTACCGCAGGGCAGCGAGTTGATAAACCAATGCTCCATGACCACGGATGCTGCCGGCCATCCCATGATAGCTATGTACTGGCGCGATGCCCCATGCGACAGTGTGCCCCGCTACCGTCTTGTGGAGCACGATGGAAAGAGCTGGGGCATGTCGGTGGTGGGAGAGCGGTCCACGCCCTTTACCCTTGCCGGCGGCGGCACCAAGATGATTCCGATCTCGAGGCCGCGGGTAGTAGCGTCGGACAGCACCGTATGCTATATATTCCGTGATGCCGAGCGAGGAAGCCGGGTCAGCATGGCTGTGCGCCATGGCCGGAACGGAGAGTGGGCCGTGAGCGATCTCACGCAGTTCGGCGTTGACGCCTGGGAACCGTCGGTGGACATGGATATGTGGCGCAGATGCGGCGCGCTGCACATCTACGTGCAACGCGCCGGCCAGGGCGACGGCGAGCGCACCACGGCCACGCCTCCGCAGCCGGCATGCGTGCTGGAGGTGTCGGCTATCTCTAAAAATCATTAAAAGTGCTTGCCGCATGGGCGAAAATGCGTATTTTTGCAATTGTATGATACATGCGAGCGGCATACATAAGAGTTTTGGACAGGTCGAGGTGCTGAAAGGTGTCGACCTGAGTGTGAGCGCCGGCGAGGTGGTGGCTCTTGTGGGCGCAAGCGGCGCCGGCAAGACCACATTGCTGCAGATACTCGGAACGTTGTCGCGCCCCGACCGTGGAACGGTGCGCTATGGCGACACGGATGTGTTCGGCCTGCGCGACAGCGAGCTGTCGCGTTTCCGCAACGAGCACATCGGCTTTGTGTTTCAGCTGCACCGTCTCCTGCCGGAGTTCACGCTGGCGGAAAATGTGGCTATGCCGGCCTTGATAGCGGGCACACACAGGCGCGCGGCCATTGCGCGGGCCATGGAATTGCTGGACTATCTGGGATTGGCCGACCGTGCCTCCCACCGCCCGGCACAGCTTTCGGGAGGTGAGGCACAGCGCGGAGCTGTGGCGCGTGCGCTTGTCAACCGTCCGTCCGTAGTCCTTGCCGACGAGCCATCCGGCAGTCTTGACTCACGAAACAGGGCTGAGCTGCACCGCTTGTTTTTCGACCTGCGACGCGACCTCGGCGCCACGTTCCTCATCGTGACGCATGACGAGGCGCTTGCCGCCGAATGCGATCGTACAGTGCGCATGGCCGATGGTGCCGTGCAGACCATAGATGCAACCAACCAATAAGTACACATAAAGGATGAAATCAATCAGCAACACACTTTCGACCTTGGCCGTGGCCGTCCTTGCAGGATTCGCTGCGGTGTCGTGCGCCGATACCAATAATAACGGTGGAGGCAGCGTTCCTCTTCCCGACGACATGTTCTATAACTTCGCCACCTACAATGGCTCTGCCGAATCGTCGTCGAGCTTCACTGTGCAACGCGACGGCGACAGTGGCGAGGCCACCGTCACTTTCAGCCAGACATTCACCAAGGATCAGCTAAAGGCCGGCAACCGTGTGTTCATGGCCTATACAACGGTCAGTGGCCAGCAGTATGTGAGTGGTCCCGGCACACTGTACTCTCTCTCCAATGCCACCGGCGACGCTCCCGTGGCCGCTACGGCCGACAACAGTGTGCGCCTGTCCACCCCTGTGAAAATGACGGAGGTGAAACGCACCGGCGACTACCTCAACATGGTGTTTCAGGTGCCGGCACAGCGTTCTCTCAAGCGTATGCTTCTCACTGTGGCGGAAAACAAGAAGGACCCCGCCTATCCGGTGCTGGGACTGTATGTGCGCAGCGATGACGAAACGGGCGACTACCGGTATGCCCGCGTAAGTTTTGACATCAAGGACGTTCTTGCTCCGGCCGACGTCAAAGGCATAAAAGTGGCCTACTTCGATGAAAAAGGCGTGGACACGCTCACGTTTGTGGCCAACACCGGAAGTGTCATAACTCCGACAGAATAAGAGAATATAGCAACACGATATATAAATTTTTCATACATATACACTATAATGGAAAACAAGAAAGAACTCAAGATCGAAATCACTCCGGAAGTGGCAGCCGGCCACTACAGCAACCTTGCCGTGATCAGCCACTCGCCCAACGAAGTGTTCGTCGACTTCATAAACATGGCCCCCAACATGCCCCAGGCCAAAGTGCAGAGCCGTATCATCATGACGCCCGAGAATGCCAAGAACCTTCTGGCCGCTCTCAGCGACAACATACGCAAGTATGAGGCCACGTTCGGAGAAATCGTGCGCAAGCAGCCCAAGGGCGGCAATGCTCCCAAGGGCGATCTGCCCAACCCCTTTATGGCCTGAGCCATGAAGCCCAACGAGCTGATGATATACAACTCTCTGTCGCGCATGAAGCAACCCTTCAAACCGCTGACAGAGGGTCGTGTGGGTATGTACGTGTGCGGTCCCACGGTCTATGGCGACGGCCATCTGGGCCATGCCCGGCCGGCCATCACGTTCGACATCGTGGCGCGCTATCTGCGCCATCTCGGCTACAAGGTGCGCTATGTGCGCAACATCACCGATGTTGGCCATCTCGAGCACGATGCCGATGAAGGCGAGGACAAGATAGCCAAGAAAGCACGCCTGGAGCAACTGGAGCCGATGGAAGTGGTGCAGCACTATCTCACACGCTACCACCGCGCCATGGACGCGCTCAATGTGCTTCCGCCCGATATAGAGCCACATGCCTCGGGCCATATCATAGAGCAGATCGAATACATCAAGAAGATTCTTGATGCCGGATATGCCTACGAAAGCGAAGGCTCGGTGTATTTTGATGTGCCCAAGTTCAATGCCGAGCATGGCTACGGCCGCCTCTCGGGTCGTAATATCGACGAACTGCTGTCGGCGACGCGTGAGCTTGACGGACAGAGCGAGAAACACCATCCTGCCGACTTTGCTCTCTGGAAAAAAGCGGCACCGGAGCATATCATGCATTGGCCTTCGCCCTGGAGCGAAGGATTTCCTGGATGGCATCTGGAGTGCTCCACCATGAGCGAGAAGTATCTCGGACGGGTGTTCGACATCCACGGCGGCGGCATGGACTTGAAGTTTCCCCACCATGAGTGTGAGATAGCCCAGAGCGTGGCCCACAATGGTGCGGACGCAGTGCGCTATTGGATGCACAATAACATGATTACCATCAATGGCCAGAAGATGGGTAAGTCGCTGGGCAATTTCATCACCCTCGACGAGTTCTTCACCGGGTCGCATGAGATGCTGGCACAGGCTTATTCGCCCATGACCATCCGTTTCTTCATCCTTCAGGCCCACTACCGCGGCACTGTGGACTTCAGCAATGATGCCCTTCAGGCCGCAGAGCGTGCGCTCGCCCGCCTGAACGATGGCTACCGCCGTCTCATGGCTCTCAAACCGTCGGCCGACGCCGATGTCCTCGACCTTGCCGCTATCGAGGCCGGGCTGCAGGCAGCGATGGACGACGACTTCAATACGCCTCTGGTGATTGCAGGCCTCTTCGACATCTGTTCCACTGTCAACAAAGCCAACGACGGGGCACTGCATCTTAGCGCCGCCGATATAGAAGGGTTGCGCCGCATTGTCGACACATATATGGTCGATATCCTCGGCATTCTCCCGGAAAGTGCCGGTGCATCGCAGGGCGGCATGGAACCGTTTGAAAAAGCCATTGATTTTGTGCTGGAGATGCGTTCCGAAGCAAAGAAAAACAAAGATTGGGCCACCAGCGACCTTATCCGCGACCGTCTCGCCGCCATCGGTTTTGACGTCAAGGACACCAAGGACGGCTGGGAGTGGAGCGTCAGGAAATGACGGCCGAGGAATTTGCGCAGGAGATAATCCGCAATCTTCCGTACATCCCCAATGACCAACAAAAAGCCGTGGTCGGAGCTCTGGCGCGCTTTTGCGCGCCGGGCGCTCCCGAGACCGCGGCTTTTGTGCTCAACGGCTATGCGGGTACGGGAAAAACATCGCTCACGGGCGCCCTCGTGCGTGCGCTGCCCACAGTGGGGCTGAGTTGTGTGCTCATGGCGCCGACGGGGCGTGCGGCAAAGGTGTTCGGCGCTTTTGCCGGCCGTCCGGCCTACACTATCCACCGCCGTATATACCGCCACAGCACCGACGGCACGGCACCCTCCCTGGTGGAGAACCGCGCGCGGAACACTATATTTATAGTGGATGAGGCTTCCATGATCGGTGGTGATGCCGGCATGGAGCGTGGCAGCCTGCTCGAGGACCTCGTGCAGTATGTCTATACGGGCGACAATTGCCGCCTGATACTGATAGGCGATACGGCCCAGCTGCCTCCTGTGGGGTCGGATGAATCGCCGGCCATGGAGCCCGACCGTCTACGGGCCTTGGGCCTGCGCCCCTCGCGGGCTGTCATGACAGCCACAATGCGCCAGGGCAGCCGCTCCGGCATCTTGAGCAACGCCACGGCCTTGCGCCGGGCCATGCGTGCCGGCGGCGACAGTATTCCCAGGCTGCGTGCGGCCGGTTTTCCTGATGTGAGCATCGTGGCCGGAGAAGACTTGCCGGAGATGCTTGAGACCGCCTATGCGCGCGATGGTATAGATGAATGTCTGCTGATATCGCGCAGCAACCGCCGTGCCACCGACTACAACCGTGCCATACGCAGCGATGTGCTGTATCGCGAGGAGATGCTGTGCCGCGATGAGATGCTCATAGTGTCGAAAAACAATTACCACTGGACGCGCAGCATACGCGGCCTCGATTTTGTGGCCAATGGCGATATCGTGCGCGTGGTGCGTCTGTATGGTACGGAAATGCGCTATGGCTTCAGTTTTGCCGATGTGCGCCTTGCCATAGGCGGCAGCGGCGGCGAGGCCGAATTCGATGCCAAGCTGTTGCTGGATACGCTGAACTCCGACACTGCTGCGATGCCCTACGACCGCATGCAGCAGTTGTTCGAGGCCCTGATGCGTGATGCCGACATATTTGACCCATCGGTGCCGTACGATCTCCGGGCCCGCGCTCTGCGCGACAATCCATATTGGAATGCGCTGCAGGTGAAGTACGCCTATGCGATGACATGCCACAAGGCTCAGGGCGGCCAGTGGCAAAACGTGTTTGTGGATCTCAGTTATATTCCCGACGAGGCTTTGGGCATGGAGCTTTACAGATGGCTCTACACGGCTGTAAGCCGAGCCCGAAGCCATCTCTACCTGATTGCGCCACCGGCGGCGCTACTTGATGAGTGATGACTGCAAACCCAAAAGAGAGGGGCTGTGCCATTGTCACAGCCCCTCTCTTTTGGGTTGCTTAATCCGGTTTACTTGCCTTCCGGAATGAGATAGTGGATCTTCACTTTCACGGAACGTCCGAGCTTGGCGTCAAGACCACGGGTCGAGGGGTCGTTGACGGGCTTGATGCCGTTTGCGAAGAAAGGCTCGTTGGATGTGAGGTGGTGCACTTCCTTCATGTTGGGGTGCTGCTGCAGCCATACAAGCACCGTGCGGGCGCGGTTCTCGGACAGAGCGGTGTTTCGTTCTATACCCACTTGTTTGGCGTTTTCGCCGGTGTAGTTGTCCTGGCTTGTGGCAAGACCCTCAAACTGGATGAGCGCGATGGTGCCGTTGTCGAGTACTTCGCGGATATGTGCCACTGTAGCCGAATCAGTGAACTGCTCGAGGTAGGGGCTGTCGCCGTTTAGCGCGGCATATACATCGGCGAAGCTGACGATTTCGTCGTTGTTGACCTGTTTGCCGTCGCGTTTCTCCATGCGTTCAAGCACGATGGGCAGGCCGGCATGGGCGTTGAGACCGAAAGTCTGTGTCTCCTTGTAGTTGGCGTCGCTTATGAGCTGCTGGCCTTTGGTGGCATCGTCGATGCGGTAGTGCCACTGGTGCTTGCCGTCCCAGATGGGAGCGTAGTAGTAGCCGGCGTTTCGGGCGAAGTCCTGCATGTCCTGAGGCTTCATGCTGAGACTGAGAGGAGTGGTGGTGCTCATCTCGTAACCGCGGGGCGTGAAATCGAAAGCAAAAGCACTGCCGGCGTTTTCGGTGGGCACATCGGATGTCGGAAGCGAGTTGGTGTTGATGCCGGCACCTATGCGTCCGTCGGCATCGGCGCTGGATTTGAAACGTTTCTGCGTGAAGATACCGCCGGCCAGATAGTCGAGGGCGTTGACGGGAGCGTCGGCGATCTGCGGAGCGTCGTTACGTCCGGAGTAGTTGTTGGGGTAGAACACGTAGAACGAAAGTGTGCGGTACTGTACGGGTTTGGCATCGGCTTCTTTCTGACGTACGACCACGGTTTTCTCCTCGCGGTAGTCGCGCTGGTACACCTTGGTGGCTCCATGTCCCCAACCATTGGCGCGTTTTTTGCCGAGGTAGAACGTGAAACCTATATCTATGCCTACGTTGGCATCGAATTTGGATGCGGCATGGTTGGCCTGTCCGTATTCGAGGTCGAAGTTGGTCTGGTAGAACAGTGCGCGGGCTTTTATGTCGAGGCTGAACCGCTTGGCAGGAGTGAAGAAACGGCTGTACTGCAGTTCGGTATGGAAGCTCAGCTCATTGTCGGAGCCGTGGTTGTGCTCGAATCCGAGGTGGTGTACGCCACCCACGCCGAGGTTGAGCATCACCTGGTTCATGGCTTTGCGGCTGCCATATCCTTCGTAGCCTTTGTACAGGCGTGTGAGGTTGAGGACCACATCGATGCTGATGTCCCACCAGCGGGTCTTCATCTTGCGGTAGGGCGTGCCATCGGCGCGGAAAAGGATGTCGCCGTAGCCGTAGTGGCCGGTGAGATATTCGGTATAGCCTTTGGAGTCGGATTTGATGAACTCCACTTTAAGGCCTACGCCCGGGGTGAACCATTTACCGACACCGACACTCCAGTCGGGAGAGATGGTGCCGCCGAGTTTTCCGCAGCCGCTGTAGTCGCCGATAAACGAGTGCGCGCCTCCGGTGGCGAAGACAAACCAGTTTTTGCTGAATTTGTTGGTTACCACGCGTGTGGGATCGAACACGCTGTCGCGCAGCACTTCCGTTACGGTGGGGGCGACGTACTGATGTGTGCCGCGGTACACTTCCGTGTAGGAGGAATCGGCGAGGGCTTCCTCCATATTGGAGTAGGTCTGAGCCTCCGAACGGAATGGCGTCAACACCGCCAATGCGGTCATGGCCATTGCCGCTGCCGAAACGC
This sequence comes from uncultured Muribaculaceae bacterium, assembly GCA_910578095.1. Lineage (GTDB taxonomy): Bacteria > Bacteroidota > Bacteroidia > Bacteroidales > Muribaculaceae > CAG-873. Next base: position 84,463 of record CAJTOZ010000005.1, read on the forward strand.
TAAGGAGTTTTCTTAAAAGCATCGTCTGTGATATAATTGGTTTTTTATTTATTTGCAGATTGTTGTGTCATGGCAGTTGTTGTGTCAGAATGCCGGGGCCGGCATGTGGCCGAGGGGATGTGGCTCGTCGGTCGTGCGGGCCGCATCTGGCTGCCCGACGCTGTCCTTCTGGCCGGGGGTATGGTATTCGGGCACTATGCTGTGCATGATTCTGAGTGTGGCTTCATCGTCGTAGGTGCGAGCCACTTCTATCAGGCGCTCAATATCGCTTGAGGCTTTGGCGAAGTTGTTGTGTCGCACTTTGGCGATTTTGATCTTGGGATGGCGTGTGGGCAACACGGTCTCCTCATCGGTGAGGAGTTCCTCGTAGAGTTTCTCTCCCGGTCGCAGGCCGGTGAACTCGATGCGTATGCCGCGACGGCCGCTGAGCTCGATCATCCGTTCGGCAAGATCGGCTATGCGCACAGGCTTGCCCATGTCGAAGCAGAATATTTCTCCGCCATGTCCCAGGATCGCGGCTTCGAGCACGAGGCGGCAAGCTTCGGGGATGAGCATGAAATAGCGGATGATATCGGGGTGTGTGACACGCACCGGACCTCCACGGCGTATCTGCTCGCGGAAAATGGGTATTACCGAGCCGTTGCTGCCGAGCACGTTGCCGAAGCGTGTGGTGATGAATTGCGTGTTGGCAGATTCCTTGCTCTCCGAAAGGCTCTGGCAGAAGATCTCGCAGATGCGCTTGCTGCATCCCATGACATTGGTGGGATTGACGGCCTTGTCGGTGGATATCATTATGAATTTCCGTACGTTGTGCTTGACAGCCAGTCGGGCAAGCTTGCACGTGCCGTCGACGTTGTTGAGCACACTCTCCACGGGGTTTTCTTCCATCATGGGCACGTGCTTGTAGGCGGCGGCGTGGAATATTATTTCAGGGCGATGTGTGCGCATGATGTCGTCCATGCGGTGGGAATGGCAGATGCTGGTGACGATGCATCGGCAAGGAATCCCGGGATAGTCCCGCTCCATCTGTAGGCGCAGGTCGTGAAGGGGTGTCTCGGCCTGGTCTATAAGCACAAGTTCGGAGGGACGGTAGCCGGCGAGCATCCGGCTGAGCTCGCTGCCTATGCTGCCGGCAGCTCCGGTGACCATGAGGCGTCGCCCTTGCATGGCTCCGGCTATGGCTTGTATGTCGACGTGGATGGGACGTCGGGGGAGCAGGTCGGACAGCTCCATGTCCAGCAGATCGCCCGAGCTGAGGCCGTAGGCTCCGCCGGGAGAGTAGTTGCGAAGATAGAGATCGTAGAATTCCTTGGCTATCACGCGCAGGCCACACATGCCCACGGCGGCAATAAGGGTGAGCGTGATGAGATCGCGGAAGCGCAGCGGCAGCAGTATGCTGTCGGCGTGCAGCCACATGCGCAGCATCATTATCAGCGATACACCTATGCCGAGGGCTGCTGTGACGCGCAGAAGATCGGCCATCGTGGTGTTGCGTATAATGCCGCTGTAGGTGTGAAGAACGCGGAAGCCTACCATGAAGCAGAGGAGGTAGGCGAGCAGCGAGTGCATCAGCGGACCGAAATTCCCGACCATAGTGGCTGCCCCGTGGCCCATCGCGTAGGCGAGGATACAAAAAAACACCGTATGCACTACTTTTTTGCCGTAAAAGCATGTTGGGAGAAAAAAAGTGGTGGAAATAGGTAAAATAGTATTTGTCAATTTTTGCCGTTGAACGGTTCCGCGGTGGCGTGTCCCTCGCCGCTTATGCCTTCGCGGCGCACCACGCTGCGAAGGGTGAGCAGCACCACGCGGAGGTCGGTGGCCGCGCACAAGTGGTCGACATACCATACGTCGAGTTCAAATTTGCGCTTCCACGACAAGGCGTTGCGTCCGTGGCACTGTGCCCACCCGGTGATGCCGGGGCGCACTTCGTGCCGCCTGGCTTGTGTGGCGGAGTAGAGCGGTAGGTATTCCGGCAGCAGAGGTCGCGGCCCTATGAGCGACATATCGCCTCGCAGCACGTTCCACAGCTGCGGCAACTCGTCGAGGGATGTGGAGCGCACGAAGCGGCCGGCACGGGTGATGCGCTCGGCGTCCGGCAGCAGAGCCCCGTCGGCATCGCGCTCATCGGTCATGGTTTTGAATTTGTACAGCCGGAAGATGCGTCCATTCCGCCCGGGGCGCAACTGGGAGAAGAATGCGCCGGCACCTTTGTTGGCGAAATGCAGCCATACGCCCACGGCGGCAATGACGGGGCTGAGGAACAGCAGGGCTGTGGCGGCCACTATGATGTCGGTCGGCCGTTTCAGGTATTTTCTGTACATGACGGCGTGATGATTTCGCGGTAGAATTGTTTCAGGCATCCGCGCACATAGCCCTGTTCAAACCGTGTCTCAATGCCCGGGCGCGCATTGGCTGCCATCTGTTCCCTCATGCTTTTGTCGGTGGCAAGGCGGTCCATGGCCCGGGCCAGGGATAGTGCGTCGTGCGTAGGCACTATGATGCCGTTGTGTCCGTCGGAGATGATTTCCCGGGACCCGTTGATATCGGTGACGATGCATGGAAGACCCATTGCGCCAGCTTCAATGACTACATTGGGGAAGCCCTCGCGGTAGCTTGGCAGCACGAGGGCATCGGCCGCGGCAAGCCATGGGCGCACATCGCTTTGCAGACCCACGGTGTGGATGCGTGGGCACGCGTCTATGCGGTCTTGTGTCGTGTTGTCGAGGGGATCCAGCTCGGGTTCGGCTTCTCCTACGAGAATGAGATGTGGTGTGCCGGGCAGGGAAAGAAAAGCTTCGGAGAGCTCGCGTATTCCCTTGTCGGCCACAAGGCGTCCGATGAACACGAATACTGTGTCCCCCGGCTGCAGTGCCAGCCCGCGCCTTATGTCGTGCGCCTGCTTCTCCACGCTGTCGGTGCGGCGGAAGTGCTGCAGGTCGATGCCGCGCACGTTGCCGTGGCCCAACACACGCATGGGTTTGCGGGTGATGGCAGCAGCGGTCAGGTCGGCGCGCACGCCCTCGCCTTCCGGTATTACGTGCGTGGCGCAGGCGCAGGTGATGCGGTCGGTGAGCATGAGCAATCTGCGCCGCACACCGGTGGATGTGGGAAATATCAGTCCGGTGAAGGTGTGTACCCGCCTCGGCACCCGCGCAAGCCATGCCGCAGTCATGCACAGCAATCCGGCTTTCGGGGTCATGCTGTGCACAATATCGGGCTTTTCGCGGCGCATGGCGCGATATAGCCGCCATAGCGAGCGCATATCGGCCAGAGGAGATATCTGTCTTGCCATGGGTATGGCCACGGTGCGCACGCCTTCGCGCTCTCCGAGCTCGTCGAGCACAGGTGCCGGCGACGACAGTGCCACCACCTCGTAGTCGGCGCTAAGCTCGGCCAGTAGTCCGCGGCAAAAGGTGTCGAGAGACATCGCCACCGTAGCCGCGCGTATGAGTTTCGGCTTCTTGCCGCGGTCCACGTTCAGAAAGTATATGTGAATGTCATGCCGGCGCCGTCGGTCCACATGGCAGGTGTGAATGCCATGCCTTCGCCCGGACGTTTGTGCACGAACACCCGTCGCGCGCCCTTGGAGGTGGCTGCGTCGATAAGGTTGTAGATATAGGTGGCCACGCCCACTCCTATTGCCACGTTGCGCACATTGCGCCAGCTGTTGGCTTTGCCTTTCCAGCTGTCGTACAGTGCCGGATTGTTGTTTGCCTCGTCCATCATATAGCTGCGCTTGTGCTCGCCAAGGATGGCAGTGGCTATCGACACCGCTTCAAGGCCTATGATCACACATCCTTTGGCTGTCTGCCCTTTGTAGATCTGTCCCCAGCCGGGAATGATGGACATGGCGAGCGCTTTGCCGCGGTAGCTGCGTGTGAGTTCAAATTCGTCGAACACGGGAGTGGTGTCGGGGCGCCCGATGGCGTAGAGCTGATAGAGTTCCCACTGGAAATCGTTGCTATCGTAGTCGTCGAATTCGCTGTATTCGTCGATGCGTATGGCCTGAAGGCTGTGACGCGATCCGTCGGTGGCATCGGAATAGGCCACTACATAGGCAAGTCCGTCGGGAGTTGCGATGCTGTCGATTGATATTCCGTCGATGTGTGCGTTGCAGTGCTCGCGCACATATTCAGTCAAGGGCTCGAACCGTCGTCCTTGCAGCCTTGTCTTGTCCACATCGTGGGTGTTGAACGAGCGTAGCTCGTAACTGTCGTTGGAGCGCGAGGCGTTGAGCTTGTCGGTGCCTTTTGTAGCCCAGGCCGGCTTGTCCTGCGCGGAAGCGCAGATGCTTGCGAGCGCTGTCAGAGCGCATGCGGCAATGCGTAGAAATGTGTGCATCGGTGTGTTTATGAGAGTGTTGTGTTTATGTATACGTTGTGATATTCTTGTGCGGTGCGCGTCACATCAAAGTCCTGAGCCCTTCGCCGCCCGGCTTCCGCGAGGGTGTGCTGTAGAGAAGGATTGGAGCATACGGCGCGTATTGTGTGGGCCAGTGCGGCGGCATCGCCCTCGGGAAAGAGTATGCCTCCGGGGGTGGCGGTGTCGCGCAGTCCGTCGACATCGGATGCAATGAGAGGTGTGCCGGAAGCCATTGCCTCGATGGCCGACAATCCGAAACCCTCGTAGTGTGAGGATTGCACGGCTACGTCGGCAGCGGCATATACGGCTCCTACATCGGAGCGGGCACCGGCGAAAAGCACTCTTTCGCTCACTCCGCAGGCGGCCGCTTCGGCGCGCACAGCCGGCAGTGTGTCTCCATCGCCGGCAAGCACCAGTGTGTAGTCGTCCGGCAGCATGGAGAGTGCCTTGAGCATTGTTGCATGGTCTTTCTGGGGCCTGAAGGCCGCAACCATGGCTATTATTTTTTTTCCGGGGAAGTGGGAGAGGATGTCGGGGGCGGCATCGGCGCCGCAGAAAGCCGCGGCATCAATGCCGTTTGGCACAATGTGTATTTTATCTGAGGTGGACGGCAGGTATGCGCGCAGGCTGTCGGCAGTGGCTTCGCTGACGGCTATGATGGCTTTATACCGGCTGTACATCATGCGGTCGAGGGGATGCCACAGAGAGGACGAACGGCGACGGTTGGTGGTGTTGTGCTCGGTGGTGATGAGTGAGCATCCATGCGGAACAGCAGCCGCTGCGAGTATCTGGCACGGGGAATTGTGGGTGTGCACTATATCGTAGCCTCCGTTTCTGATGAATCGGCGCAAACGCATGAGCAGCATAGGATTGTGCATGGCTGCGGCCCCGCAGGAAAGGGACTCCACCGGCACTCCGCGCTGCTGCAGCACATCGGTGAAGTGTGTGCGCGAGCCGTCCATGGTGAGTACGGCAACGGTGTGTCCGAGGTCGCGCAGATGAGGGAGCACATTGACAATGAGGCGCTCGGCGCCACCTGTGCGCAGGGATGTGATGAAATGCAGGATTCTCATGACGGCAGGCGGTATGGCGGGATTGACTTATAGGTGGCGGAACGAAGATAGCGCAGGCCGTCGCGCGTGCCACGCATGAATTGAAGCGGCATTATCGCAGCGCATGCCACGAGAAAGCTCCATGCCATGCGGCCGCCGAAACACATGAGCTTGCGCGCCGACGGATCCGGAGAATAGATGCAGCGCCACCATATTATAAGATTGTTTTTTGTGCGCACATACATGCGTCGCGGGCTGCGTCGGAAGGCGCCGCTTGAGCAACCGCTGTCGAGATGCACGGCTCCTGAATCGAAAAGCACGAAAAGACGGCCACCATTGACCACGAGTTTATGGTACATCACCAGGTCCTCGCCGTAGGCGAATCCATCCTGCTCCACCCATAGCTCGTCGGACATGCGCAGACGCAGAAACGCGCATCGCCGCCACATGGCTGCCGGCCCCGCCGCTGAGTCGGATGGCAGGCATGCCGCAGCCGCGGGGGCGGCTACATAGGAGAAGGCACCAGAGGGGCGTATGCGGAAGGCTGTGCCGCCGGAGCGTGAGGGAAGAGCGAGCGCTGTGATGGCGGCTCTTATCTTGGCGCCGGGGCTCATGAGATGATTGCAGAACGTGTCGGCGGCCACGCAGTCGGCATCGTTCCGGCTCATGGCTTCAAGCATGCGTGCTGCTGTGTCGGGGGCGAGTTCCACGTCGTCGTCGAGCAGTAGGATGCAGTCCGATGTTATTTCCTTATACTGGAGCGCCCGTTGCGCCGCCATTCCTTTCGGCACCTGCACATACTCCTCGCGTCCCACTGTGAACGGCGGGCGGGCATAGCCTTCGGCGATATACACGACCACACGCTCCGGCTGCACCGTCTGGGCTGTGATGCTCCGGAGCAGGCGGCGGTAATTATCGCCGCCAGTGCCGAGTGTGCGTATGGCTATGGAGTAGGTCATTTCAGAAGTTTGCGGAAAAGGTTCATCCACTGTTCGGCTATGATTGCAGGAGCATAGCGTCGCGAATTTTTCAGAGCCTCGGTTCCCATGCGTCTGCGAAGGCTTTCGTTCTCGATCAGGTGGCAGAGGCGTTCGGCGAGGGCGTTTTCATCGCCGGGTTCCACGAGGTATCCGTCCACACCGTCGGTGATGATGTCGCGTGGGCCACAGGGACAGGCAAACGACACCGCCGGCATGCCTATGCTTGCCGCTTCCAGCAGCACGAGGCCGAAACCCTCGAATCTTGAGGTGAAGGCGAAGATCGACCCACCGGCCATGTGGGCGCACACATCGGAGACATTGCCGGGCATGGACACACTGTTGTCGAGCCCGAGATCGGAGATCTGCTGCCGCAGGCTGTTCTCCAATTCGCCTGTCCCGTAGATCACGAGTTTCCAATCGGGGTGCCGGCGGGCTACGATGCTCCATGTGCGAAGGAGTGCCTCGTGGTTTTTCTGATACGTCAGTCGTCCGGTGGTGACAACAGTCCGGGCATTCATGTCGGCGCTGATATCGTGAATTTCCGTCAGAGGGTTCGGTATGACGTGTGTTTTGCCGGCCATGCGGGATTTGCTCCAGTTCAGGCGGTAATCTTCCTCGGACAGCACGGCCACAGCATCGTATCGACGCAACTGCAGGCTGTAGTCGTAGAAATCGGTGAGCGTGGCCTTTATTTTTGCAATGGCCCCGCGGGCGCCTTCATGGCGGTATCGCTTGTTGTAGTGAAACTCACGCACGAATGCCGGACGCTTGCGCAACTGCAATTTCGGCAAAAAGTATTTTTCTGACTGCCCTACGGAAATCACGATGTCGGGCTGCACGCTGTCCAGCACCTTGCTCAACGCAGCTTTATGGCGCCGTCGCAGCAGGGTGTCGGCCCTCAGCCGGTAGTACAGGCCGCGCGTGTCGTCGGCATAGTAGCGTATGCCCAGATCTATGGTGTGCACGCGGCTGTCGAGCGGAAGGGCGGGGTGCGGATTGAGCGCATCCACATCGGTGTAGGCTATCCACACCTCATTGCCCTCAATGGCAGCGAGAGCATTGGCTTTGGCCACAACCACACGCGCTATGCCGCCGATATGGCTTATGCTGTTGATGCAATAGACTATCCGCATGCCGTAATGTCTTTGAAAAGCTGTTCCCAGCGGTCCATTATGTTTTCTTTGGAAAACCGTGCAGCGTTCTCACGGGCCTTTGCCCCGAAGTTGCGCCGCTGCTCCGGGTTTTCGATGAGGCGGCATATAGCCTCGGCAAGTGCTCTGGCGCGCTCGTCTTGCGAGAGATCCCTGTAGGGCACGAGGAGGCCGTCGCTGCCATCGGATATTATTTCGCGCGGACCGCATTTGCAGTCGGTGGCCACGCATGGACAGCCGCACTGCATGGCCTCTATCAATACCAGGGGAAGGCCTTCGTGGGCGGAGCTCATCACAAGGAAATCGCTGGCAGCATATATCGCGGCTACGTCGGAAGTGCGCCCTTCGAGGGCCACCGACTTTTCAAGGCCAGCAGTGGCGATGCGTTGCGAGAGGTCTTCCAACAGGGGGCCCTCGCCGAATATGCGCAGTGGATAGTCCGGATGGCGTTGCGCCACAATGCCCCAGGCTTCTATGAGCAGGCTGAAATCCTTTTGTTCCACAAGCCTTCCGACGGCTACGGCTCCATGGCGTGTGGCGCCGTTTTCGGCACATGCCACATTGCTGAAATTAGGAATCACTTTCACGGAGGCGGTATTGGTCCACGCTGCCGCATCCTCGCGGGTGAGGGCCACCACGGCAGCCGCACGGCGTTCGGCCACAGCCACTTTAAGGCGTTTGTAGGCGCTGCGTCGCTCGGAAATGAAGACCATCGACCGCGCGTTGTGGGATTCCAGCACCAGGCGTGCAGGAGCAAACAGTATCGACCACGTCAGCCACGATGGCACGCCCACCACTATGTCGGGTCTGAAACTTTTCAGGGCACGGCGGATAGCTGCATTCTGCCGCCACTTGAAGCGCAGCGTGCCGTACAGTCCCTCGGGCTGGGGGAGCGAGATGTCGACAAACTTCACATCCGGGTGGAGAGCATAAGCGCTCCGGGAGCCCGGAGGATTGTTGACAATCATACACACATCATGACCCCGCGCCGCCATGGCGTTGGCTTTGTCGACGAGGATACGTTCAAGCCCTCCGGCCACACTGATGTCCTGACATGTGTATGCGATGCGCATTATTCTCTGTTTTTTATTATATCTTCAAAAAGTGCCGTCCACCGCGCTATGATTTCATCGCGGACGAAGGTTCCGGCTTTTTCTTTTGCATGTGCGGAGAGGCGTACGCGCATATCCCTGTCGGCTATCATGCGGCAGAGCGCATCGGCGAGCAGTTCCACGCGTTGTTTGTCCGGCAGTCCATTGAACGGAACAAGCAGCCCGTCCACACCGTCGGCGATGATGTCGGCAGGTCCCGACGGGCAGTCGAAACTTACACACGGCACGCCGCATGTCATGGCCTCCAGCAGTACCAGTCCGAAACCCTCATAGCGCGAGCTGAGTACAAATACGGAGTGGTCGGCATAGGCTGTGGCCATATCGGCTTCGGCTCCCTTGAGCTCGATGCGGTGGGAGAGACCGGCTTCGTTGATCTGCGACAGGATGTCGGCATACACCGGATCGGTGTCGCTATAGTCGCCGTAGATGTCGAGTGTCCATTCCGGGAAACGGCGGGCCACTATTTGCCACGCTTTCACCAGAATGTCGAATCCTTTCTGCGGATGAAAACGTCCGGCGCCCATTACCCGCGTCGCATCCGGATTGTATGGTGCGGCAGGCCGGATGTTTGTGAAGTTGGGAATCACTTCCATGCGTTGCGCCTCCGGCCACAGGCGTGCGTCGGTGTCTGTGAGCGATACGATTGCCGCCGCGCGGCGCACGTTTCTCTTCGTGAGGTATTTCCGCAAACTCGCCACGGGAGCATCTATGGCTGTGTATTCACGATGGATATGCGATTCGTAGATGATAGGACAGACGTTTGTGAAGTATGGCAGCGCGGCGTCGTGCGTTGCTGCTATGGCTATGTCTATCTTATGCTCTGTCAGATATGCGGCAACTGATTGCCGGAATTTTTTTCTCCACTTCAACCACTTTACGAATGTCGCTGCCGGGTGGAGCGGGGAACGTCCGGGGCCGGGGTCGAAGGGCAGCCCGGCCTGGCCGATATGTATCTTCGGGTCGATGGGGAAAGCGGCCGATGCTTTTGTACGTGTGTTTTTTACAACGATGTGCACTTCGTAGCCCGGAATATTGCAGATGGCATTTGCCTTGTCGCAAACTATCCGCTCCAGGCCTCCCGGGATATGCAAACCGTTTATAAAATAGGCAATTCTCATAGTACTGTCGCCCTATTTTTGTGTTGTATGTATAATTAAGGATGATAAAGTAGTATATAAGGCATTCAATTGAAATACAAAATAACGAAATTTATGCTTACCTTCCAAAAAAATTATCTTGAAATAATCGGTAAAATCATCGGGTACACCACCGGTATGAAAAAATTCCGGTAGACAAACGACATGAACGGGTACAAACCGGGATGGCCGTACAGGCAATTTACAAATTTCAGCCACGCTCCCTCTCCGGTGGTGGGCACTGTGTGCATGTGGGTAAGGGTGCGGGACAGCCGCGCGAATTCATCGCGTGGTATCCCTATGGCGAGCAACTTGGCTGTGAGGTTCAGGGCTGCTGTGTCGAGGCATCCTCTCAGCGGTTTCATAAGCGTGGAATCGCGGCTAACCAGGCTGTTGACTGTGGCGAAATATTTCAGATAGCTTGCCATCCATACGGCTGCGCGCTTCCTGTCGTTTTTTCTCACGGCCGACCCCTCGCGCATGCAGTAGATGTAGGCCATGGAGTTTGTGACAACGGCGTGCGGATGGTGCTCCATCACGCGCAGATTGAATTCAGCATCTTCCGCTATGGCCATATCGTTGTCGAAGCCTATGGAGTGGCTGCATAGGAAAGATTTACGGTATAATCCATTCCACACGGTGGTGGATACCTTTGCCTTTTTTATCAGGTCGTAGCCGTCGCCATCGTATATCACACTGCATTTGTCCGGCAGCATTTTCGCGGCCGGATCGTTCACGGCCCCGTGGCGCATGTCGGCTATATGCCCTCGGAAACCGATGTAGTCGGGTTTCCTGTCGCTGAATAGGTCCAGCAGGAAGCCGTAGGCTCCGTGGGCTATCCTGTCGTCGGGATCCATGAAGTGGATGTATGTGCCGCGAGCTTCGCTTATTCCCAAATTACGCGCTGTGGACACGCCGCGATTGGGCGTGTGAAGCACACGGAACACTCCCGGATGCGCTCTGGCATATTCATCGCATATAGCGCCAGAGCTGTCGGAACTGCCATCGTCGACGAGCACGACCTCATGGCTGCCGTCAGGCAAATTCTGGCCCAGGAGAGTGTCGAGGCCATCGCGGAGAAAAGCCTCAACATTGTACACGGGAACAACAGTGGTGAGCAGCATGGCATCAGCGGGTTTTAAATTTTATCAGCAAAGCCAACGCAACTCCGGCCGGAGCCATGGCAAGGGTGAGCAGGCGCCGCGGCGAGGCGGAAAGCCATTTTTTGTCGCGTGCGAGGATACAGGACGCCACATAATGTATGGCGCAGCGTGCGCGGTTGGCCGCCGATGAGCGTCGCAGCCCCATCTCAAGACGGCGCTGTTTGGCGAAACTGCGGGGTGAGTTGGCGTATTGATGCCATATTCCGGCCGACATGCTGTCTGCTCCGGTCTGATATTCCACCCAGCACAGATTTTTGTTGACAACGAGCAGCGGATGCACATCGCACACCTGCAGCTGCATGTACACGGGGTTGAAATTTTTCTCGCCGGGGAAACCTGTCATCGGGGCCACTGCCTGCATGAGGTCGGTGCGGAGCGCCACTTTGGTGTCGGCGCGGTGTATGCGCCGCGTATAGAGATCGAGGAAAAAGCATTCGGTAAGCTCTTGCGGGAAGTAGCCTCCGAGCGGGCTACCTGTGCGCACGTCGAAGTCGAGGCCTATCACTCCGGCATATCCGGTGCCGCCCCGCTCGCGCCATGTGGCGATTATGGTTTCCACGGCATCGTCGGGCATGAAATCGTCGCTGTCCACGCAGCAGCACAACTCCGACGTGATATTGGCGTAGGCGGTGTTGTAGCCGGTGTACAGTCCGCCGTTCTCCTTATATATGTATCGCACCGGGATGATATTCTCGGCTATGAAACCAGCCACAAGGCTGTCAGTGCCGTCGGTGCTGCCGTCGTCCACGACAAGCCATTCAAAATCGCGGCACGTCTGGCTGCACAGACTGCGGTATGTGCGCTCCAGGGTGTGCGCCCGGTTGTAGGTGGGGGTGAATACGGTGAGCGTGGCCATGGCTGTCTACCAGTAGAGGGTGTTCATAATTACTGTGAATCCTACAAATGCGAGAAGTATGATGGCAGTCCTGCGGTCCTGATCGTCCCACACGCGCATCATTATAAGCGGGTAGGCGACCACTATGCCGTACATGAACCACGACAGGTAGGCGAAGCGGTTGGTGAACGCAGCGCGTATCACCAGTACCCAGAAAGCATTCGCCAGACAATAGGTGGAATAAAGGATACGATACCAGTTGTCCCGCACCTGATGTTTTATGAGCACGGTGTAGCCCAGATACACCGGCATCGCGCTGTACAGCAGAAAGTCCCATCGGAATCCTGTGCTGCTGAAGCCATAGTTTTCGGCGTCTTTCGATCCGTAGGCCTCCATGCGGTCGTCGAAGCCGAGGGATGAGAAGAAATTGATGAACGCGTTGCCGCCTATGAGCGACAGTCCAATGGAGCCAATCCAGATATAGAGCGCGTGGCGGGGATCTCTTATGATCCATCGTGCAGCCACAATTGAAGCCAGCGGGAGCGCCACGCTGCGGTGCAGCGACATAGCCACCGCTGCAAGCACCGCCGCCATTATATAGTTCGATTCAAGCAGGAATGCCATAGCCAGCAGAACTATGCTGCAGGCGGCGCCGTTGCGTATGCCATTGGTGCCATAGGAAAAGAACATCAGGGACCCGCACAGGAACAACATCCCGAGCAGGGGATTCTTAGGCACGAATTTTTGTACGGCCAGTAAAGCCGTGAATATGTATATGGCGTCGATAACGGTGAAGAATCCGTTAACATCAAGACCTGCCCGGCGGCACCACACTATGATCCACATGAACAGCCATTCGCCGCTCATGCTTGCGTTGATCACCGCTATCCTTACGTTCTTATACATGTGGGAGTAGCTGAACGTGTCGCCGAAGACACTGGACACGGGCCTGTTGCCGAGCCACAGCACGAGCACCAGGCATAGCGGAATACATATCCAGATATTGTTGGGCTGTCCTTTCTCGCTCAGCTCATCGTCCGGCGATGTATAGAATCGCCAGGCAATCATGCACGTGATCACGCTCAGTATGGCCAGATACAGCGGTTGGTATTGCAGGGGAGACATAAGCTACATGCGGATGAGTTTCTTTATACGCGCGGAGGCTTCGGTGCCGATCAGGCGGTGGGCCAACCGGGAAATACGAGTGCGCCACGGGCCGGCATCGTCGCACCAGCTCTTGGAGTAATGGTGTATGCTGCGGGTGTCGGGAGTGATATTGAGGCGCCCGGTGATGTCGTCAAAGGGGCAGAACCAATCGTTGGGGTAGATGGTGATGCCGCCGATGGTCTGCATCTGCCCGTTGTCCTCAAATCCGTGACGCCGCAAGATTGCGGTGGCATGCCCTACGACAGTCCCCGGCAACTTGTTGCCATCGCTGTCGGCGAAAGCTGCGGCGCGGTAGAAATCCAGTATCTCGTTGTAAAGCGGATGGCCGGCTGTGGTGCCGAGGCCGAGGCCCGGAGCCACGTTGCTCCCCTCCATGCCCATGAACGGCCCGCGTGCTACGATGTCGTCGAACGTACGTATCACCTCCACATCGGTGTCGAAGTAGAGGCCTCCCTCGCGGTAGAGTATGTCGAAGCGCGCATAGTCGCTCACGAAAGCATATTTCCCCGCGTCATAGGCTTGCGCGGTGTATGGGATCGAGCGCACGTCGAAATTGCTCTCATCGATGCGGCGTATTTCCCAATCCGGGAAAAAGCGTTTCCACGATTCGATGCAGCGCAGTGCGTCGGGAGGCAACGGATTGCCGCCGAACCAGCAATAATATATCACGTGCGGTATCATGAGTGGGCGAGTTTATAGATTTTCTCCGCTTCGGCGCGGTTGCTGTAGTCGCGGGCTGCGGTGTTGGCGCATATGCGTGCGCGGAGGGCCGCATCGGTCAGGGCTGCAGCCATGGCATCGGCGCATTCCTTGGCCGACATGGGCACTATGATGCCGTCCACGCCGTTCTCCACCTGCGATGCCGCAGTGGCATAGGCGGTCACTATCACCGGCTTGCCGAGCATCTGCGCCTCGCGCACGACAACACTGTTGCCTTCGTAGCGCGACGGTTGCACATACCAGTCGCAGGCGGCGATGTAGGGATAGGGGTTGGCGCGTTTGCCGAGTATATGAACGCGATGCTGCATCCCCTCTGCTTCAATAGCTTTGCGTATATAAGCTCCATCGCCGCCATAGCCTATTATATACCAGTCGACATCAATGCCACGCTCTCCGAGCATGCGGCACAGCTGCGGAATGGCTTCCAGGTTTTTTGCCTCGCAGTAGCGTCCGACAGAGAGCAGCCGCAGGCGTCGGCCGGCAGGCATGTCGGCGGGGCATGGCTCGGCCGCGCGCGTGCGGATGATGTTTTCCGGAGCAATATTCCCTATGTGCACTATTTTTTCGCGTAGCGATGGAAAACGGGCGCAGAACGTGTCTGTGACATCGGGCGAGATGGACGCGATGGCGTCGTAGCCACTCCACACCGGCAGCTCCAGCTCTGTGTCCACATCAATGGCGCTGTAGTCAGTGTGTATCCAGCAGATGCGTTTTGCAGCATCCACTTTACGCAGCACGAAATCGTGGGGCGCGAGGAAGGAGATGGCCAGGTCATAGTGCCCGAAGCGTCGGAGCGACGGAAGATGCGGCGTCACGCATGCGGCGATATGTCCGAAAAGGGCGGAATTGTCGCACGGCCGCTTGCGCCGGGCATAGCGTTGATATTTTTTTCGCGCCCGCCAGCGGCCGTATACCACGCCGAAACATCCGCGGCGCAACGCCTGCGCGGCCGGAGCCTCGATGGATGCGTAGGAGCGCAATTCCGGGAGCACGTTGACCCACGATGGTATGTGGGCGAGCAGTTCGCCGCGGTGGGCGTGCAGGAACAGGTCGACATCGACCCGTTGCGGGTCGAGCGCATGCAGCAGGCCTATAAGGGCAGTTTCGGCGCCTCCTATCTCCAGATAGTGCATGGATATGAATATTCGTGCCTTTTTCATTCGTGCAGGAGCGCAGTGCGCAGAAATTCTTTTGATGAGGCTATGTCTTTCTCCAGCCGGCTACGCAAGGCGGTATAGTCGATATGGGCTGTGAGGCTGCTGTCCGGGGCCGCGCTGCCTATGAGGCGCTGCTCGAGCCCGTAGCGCTGCAGCAGGGCACGCATGCGTTCGTTGAGGCCATCCTCGCGGTCCACAACCAGAAAGTCGATGCCGAATATCATTGCAAAAACCGAACCGTGGAAACTGTTGCTCAACACGCAGTCGGCGCCGCGAAGCAGTCCGAGAAACTCCTGCGGCGATGCGTTGAGGAAGTTGCGGTCGGCGTAGCGCAGGCGTCGCGCGCCCACATTGATGATGCGTGCACCTGTGAGGCGTTTGAGCCGCAATGCCGCTTGCTGTAATTCCCGGCTGCGCATGAAATCGTAGACAAGGATGTATTTGCCCTTTACGGGCGTGGCTGCAGCCATGCTCTCCCAATATGATCCCGGAAGAAGAAACACCGGATCGACGGTCACCTGGGGACGTGGCAACCCGAGGCTCTCCACTATGCGCGCGCCGCTCTCTTCGCGCACCGACACATGGTCGAAGGTGGCTATGTTGTCGCGTAGCGGTGCGGCGGCTGCGGCTGGGATTTCCGGGATGGCGATACTGGCTGCGTAGCTGATGCGGCGGCATCCGCTATCGGCGAAGCGTAGAAAAAACGCAGGGTCCGAACCATTGGCCATCGACACGTTCCATATTTGGTCGCTGCCTGCTATGATGGCGTCGGCGGAGGGTGGATTGTCGGCGAGTTCCTGCGCCGACATATAGGCGCGGGGGGTCAGGGGAATGTATTTTTCCGAGAATTCCGCGAACCGTCGCAGCCGTCGTCTGTAATTGCGCATGTATCCGTAGTTGCGCAGTCCCGACAGCACATGCCGGAACGGAACGCCCCATAGGCGCAAGCCTGCATTGTTGCGCATGTACCATGGCCGGTAGTCTATCACGCTTGCATCGTGCCCTTCCGAGCGCAACCATTCTGCCAGGGCGCACGCCTGAAGGCGCGCACCATAGTTGGCGGCGTTGCTGCATGTGATGGTGAGCACTTTCAATCTGCGCATATCAGTGTGTTTACTTTCCGGCTTTCAGTGCGCGCGGTGTGGTTCACTTCTGCTGCGGCGCATGAGGCGATGGCGCCTCGCAGAGCGCTGTCGGAAGCGAGTATCAGTATCTTTTCGGCCACACCTTCAGGTGTCATGTCGGAGATAAGGCCGTTGATGCCATCACGTATCTGATCGCGGGCCACAGCGAAATCCGTGGTGATTACGGGGCGTCCAAGCAGGCGTGCCTCCGTCAGCGTGAGCCCGAAGCCCTCGAAACTGGATGTCTGCACGTATATGTCGGCCGCAGCGAAAAACGGGTATGGATTTGGTCGCATTCCTTCAAGCCGTATGCAATCCTGAAGTCCGAGGTCATGGATGAGTGTCTGCACGTGGTCGCGGGCTATACCATCTCCCACAAAGTGCCATACGAATTTCAGGCCTTTCTCTTTCAGGATGGCAGCGGCGCGCACGGCCAGCGGGTAGTTTTTCTGCGGGGTCATGCGTCCCACCGTGACTATACGTAGCGTGCCCGGGGCCACGGCTGCCGGAGGAGTGCCTTCGGCGGCTGCCGCGCGAATAGCTTCCGAATCCACTATGTCGTAGATTGTCATTAGGCGGTCGGCCGCCGCAAATCCGCCGTTCATCACGGGTTTGCGCAGCATCTCTGACACGACGGCCACGCCATCGTATCTGTCGTAGAACTTCCTGCACATGCCAGGGGAGTAGCCTGCCGGGGTGAGATCGACATTTATCCAGGCATATTTGCGCCGCGCATCGACCTTGGTTGCGACGAAAAATGTGGGGACACCCTGCTGATAGGCGATGGCCACATCGTAGCGCTTGCGCATGCGGCCGAATGTCCATGCGCGCGTGTGCCATGCTATCTCGGCTCCATGGCGCTTTTTTCCGCACAATCTCATGATGCGCAGCGCGAGAGCGTTGGCATACCGTCCGACGGCGTTTTTCCATCCTCCGGGTAAAAAGCCGATAACGCGCACTTGCGGTGGCACTGCCGAGGTGTTGACGCCTCCATGTATTGCGATGGCCAGGTCGACGTCCATGCGCGTGTAGTCCAACCGCTGCAGCAGGGCTGTGAGGCTTTTCTCCGCACCGCCGCAACCGAGCGAGTCTATTACAAATAGTACCTGTTTTTTTGTTGGTGCGCTCATCGGCTTATGAGTTTAAACGGATATACAGCGAGCAGCCACGGAACTTTCTCCGAGATGAGGGTGAGTATGCCCGCGCGCTCTTCGTTTACCAGCACATATTTCCATGCCAGGGGGATTATGGCGCCGGCAAACACGATGGCGATCAACGCCAGTCGTACAAACGAAGAGCCCATGAGCGTGCATATTATGATTACCGGCACAAGCGACACGGCGAGCACGGCCAGACACATGGCTACGTTCGTCACGAAGTCGCGGATGCGGAACTGCGGCATCATGCGTTTTATTACGCTCAGTGTGGCACAGCTGAGCACTATGTACATGGCGCCGTTGCAGATATAGGCCACCCATGCGGGCGCTCCTATGGCGAACATGAGCCATATGACACAGAAATTGGCGAGAAAACAAGCGCATTTGTACAGCGTGGGGCGCATTATGCGTTCGTGGCTGTAGGCCACGGTGTCGATCTGGTTGCTGATGCATGTGAGCCAGCCCGCGGCCAGCATGCAGCGCAGGAATTCCACCGATAGCGGCGGCACCTGCCCGAGCCATGCCCCCAGCACCAGCGGAGCCTCCACGATGCACGGGACCACGAGCACGGCCATGATGAGCAGTGTGAACTTCACCGACATACATGCAAGCCCCCACACGTTGGGTGTGTTGCCGGCTGCGTATTGTTTCACGATCTGCGGCCTGAACGCAGCCTGAATGTTGGCGCCGAACAGCATGGTGATGCCGTGGACGGTTGCCGCGATGGCAACGGCGGCGTTGGCCACCACGCCAAAATAGTGGTTGATCATGAATGTGGTGCCGCTGAAGCACACCACCACGCAGAACGAGCTGAGAATGGAGAAACCGCAGTAGCCGAAAATCCTCCGTGTGGTCTCCTTGTGGTACTTCGGGAGGTGGCGGCACTCGGCAAAGCGGCGAATGCAGTAAGCACGGTTGAGTATGAGCATGAACACACCCACGGCAAAAACCATGGTGGAGTAGCTTATGAGTTTGTCGCCTCCGACTATTGTGATGGCGTAGACCACCAGCAGTTTGAGCACCATGCTCAGGATGTCGAAGCCGGCATATACGTTCATGCGCTCGTACGACATTATCACAGCCGAGTAGGGCACCTGCGTGACGCCCAGCGCGCCTCCGAACACCGACAGCTGGTATATCCATCTGGCTGCGTGCATGCGGTCGGGGGCTACATTGAGACGGTTTTCCAGATACCATAGCCCGACAGTCTCGCCGAATACCACAATGAGCAGTGCCAGGCCGAGCTGAATGAAGAGCGTGGCCGAGAAAAGGCGTTTCATTGCCATGGCGTCGCCCTTGCCCATCTCGAAGGTGATGAAACGCGAGCATGTGCCGGCCAGCGACCCCAGAAGAAAACTGAGCACACCCAGCACAGACCCTACTACGGCGCTCAGGCCGTAGTCCTCCACGCCCAGCACCTGAAGCACCACCCTCGAGGTGAACAGGCCGATGAGGGTGGACAGGGCGCTACGCACCACAAGAAATGTAGCATTTCCTGCGATGCGCCGGCGCGATACTTTTGTTGGGTCGGGTACTTGCATGGGTTTCGGGTAGGGTATAGGGATGCGTCAATTGGAGGCCCGGGTATCGGCTTCAGCATCGTTGCCGTAGCCGTAGCCGTAGTTGCCGTAGTGATAGCCGTAGCGGCTTCCGTAGCGGTGGTGGCCGTAGTGGCTGAAGCCGTCGCCGGTGCCGTTAAGCACTATGCTGAGGCCATTGAAGCGGCCTTCGTCGTACCACTTCTCGATGTCGGGGAGGGCGTCCCTGTCGAGTAGACCGGCGCGCACCACAAAGAGCGTGCGGTCGGCATAGCGGTTGATGATGGAGGCATCGGCCACGACTTCCACAGGGGGACAGTCGAGAAACACGTAGTCGTATTCTTTACGAACCAATTCCATCAGCTGTTTGAAACGGTCGGACATAAGGAGCTCCGACGGGTTGGGCGGCAGTTTTCCGCATGGCAGGATGTCGACATCGCCCATTTTGTGCAGAAGGCTTTTGTAGTCGTCGGTGCGTCCGGAGAGATAGGAACTGATGCCTTCCCGCGGATTTCCGGCGTAGCGCGAGAGCGAGCCTTTGCGCATGTCGAGGTCTATAGCGAGCACGCGTTTGCCCAAGGCTGCAATGGCGGTGGAGAGGTTGGCCGATATGAACGTCTTTCCGCTGCCGGGGTTCATGGATGTGAGCATTATCACATGGTGGGTGTTGTTGAATCCGAGCACGAGCTCGAGATTGGTGCGCATCACTCTGAATGCTTCGTTGATCACATCACGCGATCCCACCTGCACCACCGGTGTGAGTTTTTCGCCCTTTATGCGCTGTTTGTGGCGCTTCTTCAGTATGGCGTTGGCCGATTTAGGGGCCTTGCCGTGCTGCGGAATCTCGCCGAGGAACGGCACTGTCATGTTTTCCAGGTCCTTGCGTCCGCGCACTGCAGTGTTCGAGAATTCGATGCCGAATATGACGGCTGCGGGAATGCCGAGGCCGATGAGGAATGCTACAAACAGGGTGTGGCCCGGCTGGGGATATACCGGAGCGTTGCTGCCGTGGGGCGGTTCTATCAATTGGTTGTTGTAGGCGGTGAAGGCCTGCGACAACTCGTTTTCCTCGCGTTTCTGGAGCAGGAACAGATAGAGGGATTCCTTTACTTTCTGCTGACGTTCCACACTGAGCAGATATTTGGCGGATGCGGGGTTGGCCGCGACTTTTGCCACTGCCTGCCCGTAGGTGCTCTGTACGCTGCGCTTGAGCTGGTTGAGCTTGTGGAGCTCATTGTCGAGGCTCTGCAATATGGTGGAGCGTACCACGGCGAGGTCGTTGTCGAGGTCCTTGACCAACGGGTTCTGGAGCGAGGAATTGGCCAGGTGGCTGTTTCGGCGCATCATCACATCGTTGTAGCGCTGTATCTGCGCTTCGATGGTTCCGTTGCTGATGCCGGTGTTGGACGGCAGGAGCTCGTTTTCGTGCATGCCTTGCGTGAGGAAGTCGCGCACGTAGCGCACCATGTACAGTTCGTTGTCGAGGGCTGTGCGCTGCTGCTCGGCGGCGTTGGCCTGTCCGAAAGCAGCCGAGCCTACGGCTTCCACGCTGGGCATGAGGTGTTCCGACTTATAGTCGGAGATATTTTGCTCCACGTTGCCCAGTTCCTGCTCGATGATGCCGAGACGTTCCTTGATAAACTCGTTGGTGCTTATGGTGCGCTGGTTGCGGTCCTTCACCCAGTTTTCGTTGTATACGGAGATAAGTGTGTTGAGCACATCTTCCGCACGTGCGGTGGACTGGTCGGTAAATCGGATATCGATGATCGAGGCTCCGGGGCGCGCGTTGGCCGAGATGCGTCCGCGCACCGATGCCGTTGCGGCGGCGAGCGGCGAGCGGGACACTTCCAGGCGGTCGGAGGTGCTGCCGGGGATATAGGACGGGGTGGCCTCTATGAACAGTTTGCCCAAGGGTGTGCGTACAGTGCTGCCGAGGCGTGCGCGGATTGTGCCGCTCACGGGGGTGCCGTTGAACTGCATCCCGGACAGGGTGACGGTGCTGTCGGGCTGCACGTCCATCACCAGAAAGGCCGATGCTGAATTGTCGATGCTGTCGAAGCGCACTTTGGCCGGAAGGGAGATGCCGTAGACCACATCTTTGTGGAATGTACCGTCGTGGGCGTAGTTGACGTCGAGCCGGAGGCGGCGCACCACTTCTTCGGCGGTCGCTACGGTGCGGAAGGCCATCAGTTCGTTGGTGAGATTGGAAGTGCCCACGGCGCCGAGTTCCTGAATGATGCCCTCGGCCTCGCCTTTGAAATTGTCGGAGCCTTTTATGAGGAGGCTCGCCGAACGCGTGTAGACCGGTGTGGCACGCTTCACCTGAATATAGGCGTAGCCCACGCACACCGCGAGCGAGAGTGCGAACCATTTCCAGTTGGAAAGCAGCAGATACAGAATGTCGCGCAGCTTCAGTTTCTGAAGAGCCTGCGACGCGTTGCGGCTTTTTTTGCGGCCTTCAGGCTGCTGGATGTCGGAAGGTATGCGTTCCATGATTATTTTACGAAAATAAGCACCACGGTGGTGATCATTGTGAACATCGAGAACCAGAATGTGGGCGAGTGCGTCTGGTTGGCGTTCCAGTCGTTCTCATTGCGTTTTTTCTGGTTGGGCAGCACATAGATGAAGTCGCCCTGCTGGAGATAGTAGGCGGGCGAGCCGTAAAGGCTCTCTACGCGCGTGAGGTCCACGTGGTAGGGAATCTGCTGCCCGTTGACAGTGCGCAGCACCAGCACGTTTTCTCTAAGGCCGTTGATGGTGAGGTCGCCGGATTCGGCTATTGCCTCGAGCAGGTTTATCTGGTCGCGGGTGATGGGTTTGCGTCCTGGAGAGTTTACTTCTCCGAGCACGAAGTAGCCCATGTCGGCGTAGTCCACGCTGACAGTCGGGTCGCGCACAAGCTTGTTTGCGAGCAGTTTGTATTTGATCAGGTTGGACACTTCCGTGCGGGTGAGGCCTTCGACGTTGATGGGGCCGAGAACGGGAATGTCGATTTTTCCTTCGCCGTCGACGGTGTAGTTGGAGTGGTCGGAACCGTTGGAATCGCCGGTGGCGAGGTTGAACATGGACACGATGTCCTTGTCGCGGCTGTGTACCACAATGCTGAGTTTGTCGCCGGGTTTGAGGCGTATGGGTTTGTCCTCCTGCAGAGCTATGAGCTGGTTGGGCTGGATGTCCTCTACATAGATTACTTTTTGCGAGGAGTTGCAGCTCGCCAAAGCGAGTGTCGCGGTGAGGCCCACGGCGGCCGTCAGGCGTGTGGCAGCCCGGCGCAAGATGTGTTTCAAGGTCATATGTTGGTGTTTTGTTGATTAATCAGTTCTATCACTTTGCGTGCGGTGGAGCTCTTCACCGGAGCATTGATGGCGGCTTTGAGCGAGCGCAGGCTGTGAATATCGCTGCCGGCCATGGCATAATAGCCGGCGTTGAGCAGCTTTTCCGCGCGGGCGGCGGCTTCCCGCCCATAGGCTCCGGCCACGGCGACAATATTGAGCTGGAACAGCACCCCCGACTCGTGGAGGCGCTCGTAGTCATCGTCGCGCATGTACATGTAGCGTTCAGGGTGGGCCAGCACGGGGGTGTATCCTGCGTCCTGTATGTCGGCCAGTATCCCGTAGAGGTCGGCAGGGGCGCTGAAATATGAAGTTTCCACAAGCAGCGAGCCTTCATCGTCGAGTGTGAGGAGGTCTCGGGCGGCAAAGCGTTTTATAAAGAGGGAGTCGAGCATGTGCTCGGCACCGAGGTGCAGTTTTAGCGGTCGGGCGCCGCAGTTGGCGCGGTAGGTATCCGACAGTTCGTCGAATTTTCTCCGCAGGTCGTCGGTGGTGGATGGATAGTCCTCCATTATGTGGGGTGTGAGCCATACTTCCTCCACGCCCTCGCTTTCGTAGGCGCGTAGGGCGGCGATGGCGTCGGCCATAGTGCGCATGCCGTCGTCCACCCCCGGCAATATATGGGAGTGGTGATCGGCAAACCCTTTCAGGGCTCCGAGGTGTTGCAGTGTCGTTTTACTGGAGAAAGGCCACATGGTGTATTGTCAGAGAGAGCGTGTGTCGTTTTGATAAGCTTGGTCCATTGCATCCACCCACTCGATGAGGGTGCGTTTGCTTTTTTTGGGATGCGTTTCGTTGCGCCATTGGTCTATGGCGGCGAGGGTTTCGGAGCGGTGCCGGCGGGTAGTGCCGTAGATCGCGGCCAGAAGCAAGGCCCGGGATTGCTCGGCACGCACTTCCCGCAGAAGGCTCTCGGCTTCCGACGCAGTAGCGGCAAGTGCCGCAGTGTCGCCGGCCACGGCGTACGCCTGAAGCATAAGCGCCGTGTGCTTGGCCTTGAGTACTTTCGAGGTGGGGCTTAGACGTCCGTAACGCAACGCGGTTTCCGATGCGAGAGCCCTGTCGGAGGCATTCGGCCCGGATGTATTCAGGGTGTCGATCAATGCCGCCCTCAGCCGCGAGGTTGTGTTTTCGTTGTCGAGCACGGCATATTTAGCTTTTCCTTCCGAGGATAGTTCCAGCACCTGATAGTGGCCCGGCTCCACATGGACTACGGGTACCCACATCCAGTTGTCCACGCACACCACCAGCTCGTCGCGGGCGTTGGCGGGCGCGCGCAGAAGTGTGGCTTCCACACCGTCGAATCTGCCGCCGATAATGCGCACCCTATCGCCACGCCGTAGCATTGACGGCTCCGGGGCATAAGCAGGCAGAGGCGCGGAGTAGGCGGCAGCCACCCGCTTAAGATTGGCCATGCATTCGTCGCTGAGATACGGGAAATGGCCACCGTCGGCGTCGGCCACGCGCCGCAGAAAGTTGAGCATGGGCCGGCGGCTTTTCATTTGCAGGATGCCGAGTTCGGATGCCCGCACGAATACATAATTATAAAACAGCGGGCGTCGTGCGCCGAGGGCGCCATCGTAAGCGTCGGTATATTCCGGAGCGAAATACTCGAACGATTCGTCGCCGTGGTTTTTCCTCCAGGCCCGCTCCTGCTCGAGTGTGCGCGCGGCACCGCGATGGCATGCCGGAAGAGTGAGGACATACCATCGCACTTCCGTGCGCCGGGCGCGCGGATGGCTCATGAAGGATGTGAGGTCGGTGGTCGGTGTGCCCATATATTAGTGCAGGGTATATCTCTGCCATATCGGCGCGTATTTATAATGCGCTGATATATACGTGTTTGTCTGGTTTTGCGCGGCGTTTTGGCGAAAATTTGGCCTGAATTACCGGGCCGCTGCGAAGCGCGGCCGCGGCAACCGCCGCATATTTGTTAGGTGCAAAGATACGTAAAAAAAAGCACAAACGCGATATTTTAGGCCTATTTAACACCGCATCATGCGGCCGCCGACCTGATGTGCCCGCCATCGAACATTGCCGAAAAAAACCTTGTTTTTTATTATATATAATGCCTATGGCCTCGAAAAAAATTAGTAACTTTGCACTCACCAATAGCGTGCAAACAGTCTCGCTTGTGCTAACCCGTTAATGTTCCAATACTTACACCTCAATGAGATTTTTCTCTCTCACTAAAGAAATTGCAATCGACCTTGGCACAGCCAATACGATTATCATACACAACGATAAAATAGTCATCAACGAGCCTTCTATCGTTGCGC
The DNA here is from genome assembly GCA_910578095.1 of uncultured Muribaculaceae bacterium. GTDB lineage: Bacteria > Bacteroidota > Bacteroidia > Bacteroidales > Muribaculaceae > CAG-873. The sequence goes on from CAJTOZ010000005.1 coordinate 108,731, forward strand.
TCGACACCCGCACCGAGAAGCTGATAGCGGTGGGCAATGAAGCTCATCTCATGGAGGGCAAAGGCCATCCGGGCATCCGCACGGTGCGCCCTCTGCGCAAAGGCGTAATCGCCGACTTCAATGCCGCCGAACTCATGATACGCGGTCTTGTGAAGAAGGCAAGCAGCAAGAGCAACTGGTTCTCGCCGTCGCTCCGCATGGTGGTGGGCATACCTTCGGGCTCTACCGAGGTTGAGATCCGTGCTGTGCGCGACAGCTCCGAGCATGCCGACGGCCGTGACGTGTATATGCTTTACGAGCCCATGGCCGCAGCCCTCGGCATAGGCCTTGATGTTGAAGCTCCCGAAGGCAACATGATTGTGGACATAGGCGGCGGCACCACCGAGATTGCGGTTATTTCTCTCGGCGGCATCTGTTCCAACAAGAGTATCCCCATTGCCGGCGACGACCTCACGGAGGATATCCAGAACCACATGCGCCGGGCCCACAATGTCAAGGTGGGTGTGCGCACCGCCGAGCAGATCAAGATGCACGTGGGCTCCGCTCTCACCGAGCTTGAGAATCCGCCGGAAGACTATATCGTGCACGGCCCCAACCTCATGACCGCGCTGCCGATGGAGGTACCCGTGAGCTATCAGGAAATCAGCCACTGCATAGAAAAGACAATCTCCAAGATCGAAGCTGCCGTGCTGGGCGCTCTCGAGCAGACCCCTCCGGAACTATATGCCGATATCGTGCGCAACGGTATCTATCTCGCCGGCGGCGGTGCATTGCTGCGCGGTCTTGACAAGCGTCTGACCGACAAGATCGGTATCCAGTTCCATGTGGCTGAAGATCCGCTGCTTGCCGTAGCACGCGGCACAGGCGTGGCGCTGAAGAATATCGACAAATTCTCGTTCCTCATCCGCTAAGCGCCGCCCACCTCCGTGCACGAGCTTTTCGCCTTCTTTTCCCGCAACAGCAAGTGGTTCGTGTTTGCGCTGTACGTGGTGCTGAGCATCATGCTGCTCGCCGGTGGAGATCCATATCACCGTCATATCTATCTCACATCGGCCAACAGTGTGTCGGCATCGGTCTACGACTTCAGCAACAATGCCACCGGCTACTTCAACCTGCGCGAGCGCAACGCCGACCTGAACCGGCGTAATGCCGAGCTGCAGGGCGAGGTGCTTGCGTTGCGCCGCATGCTGCAGCTGGAGGCGGAGAAAAACGCTACCGACACCATGGTGCTGGATTCCGCCATGCGCCCATTCCGTTTCATCGTGGCCAATGTGATAAACAACAGCGTGGCCCGGCCGTTCAACTACATAACCCTGAACAAAGGCTCCAATGACGGCGTACGTCCTGAGATGGGAGTCATAGATGCATCCGGCGTGGTGGGTATAGTCAGTGTGGTGGGGCCGCGGAGTTCGCGCGTGATATCACTTCTGAACCCCAACTTTCGCTTGTCGTGCAAGCTTAAAGGTGCCGACCATTTCGGCTCCCTTGTGTGGGACGGACGCGACCCGGAGGTGGCGCTGCTCGAAGAACTTCCTCGACACACCGTGTACAGCCCTGGCGACACTGTGGTCACTTCCGGATATTCGGCTGTGTTTCCTCCCGGGCTGCCCGTAGGCATTGTGCTCGACGACGACTACAACGACCACGAAAATTTCTTCACCCTGAAAGTGCGTTTGCTCAGCGATTTTGCAGCGTTGAACAACGTGCAGGTGGTGGTGAGCGACCTCAGTGCCGAGGCCAAGAGCCTCGAAGCCGGAGAAGAGGAAGATGAGCAACGAGCAAAAAAAGCATTCAACTGATGAGCAAAACCATAGTCAACGCCCTTCTGCTTCTGCTGGTGTTGGTGCCGGCACAGGCCGTGATTTTCAATAATCTGGCCGTGTTCGGCGTGGCGTTGCCGCTGGTGTTCATATATGTGCTCATCACTCTTCCGGTCACCACCGGTGCCAATCTCGTGCTTACCATCGGTTTTCTTTCCGGATTGGCGGTCGATGTGTTTTCCGACACCCCCGGGCTCAACGCCCTCGCCTGCACGGTGCTCGCTTTCATGCGCCGTCCGGTGCTGCACCTGTATCTTCCGCTCGACGATGAACTGGGCCCCGCCCCGTTGGGGCTGCGCTCCCTCGGCCCCGAGAACTATCTCAAATACATGCTCACTATGGTGCTCCTGTATTGCTTCCTTGTGTTCACGGTCGAGGCATTCGAGTTGTTCAACCTGCGTCTGTGGATATTGCGCATAGTGTGCAGCACGATCTATACTTTTATCTTTATTTACGCATTCGCAAGTCTCGCCAGCCGCACACGCCGTGAGAAAAAATTATAATCTCGAAAAAAGAAAATATGTCATAGGCGGGTTTATCGCCCTGATAGCGCTCATCTATCTTGTGCGCCTCTTCGATCTGCAGATCAACGACGGCAAGTATAAACAGAGTGCCGATAGCAACGCCTTTCTCAAAAAGACGGTGTATCCCTCGCGCGGGCTCATCTACGACCGCAACGGCGAGCTCGTGGTGTATAATCAGCCGGCCTACGATGTGATGCTGATACCGCGCGATGTGCAGCCGTTCGACACACTCGATTTCTGCTCTACGCTCAATATCACCCCCGAGTCGCTGCGCAAGCGATTCGCCGACATGCGCGACAAGCGTCTGAATCCTGGCTACTCCTCCTACACACCGCAGAAACTCATCACGCAGCTTTCGTCCGAGGACTACGGCCGTCTGCAGGAAAAACTCTACCGCTTTCCAGGATTCTTCATACAGAAGCGCATACTCCGCCAGTACAATCACGCGTCGGCGGCCAATGTGCTGGGCAATATCCGGGAGGTCAACGCTACGGATATAAAGAACGACGACTACTACGCGCCCGGCGACTATACCGGCGACCTCGGCGTGGAAAAAAGCTACGAGCCATACCTCCGCGGCCACAAGGGTGTGGAAATACTGATACGCGATGCCCGCGGGCGCATCCAGGGCCGGTATGAGGACGGGGCCAATGATGTGGCGCCCATCAGCGGGCGAGATCTGCGCCTGAGCATAGATATAAAGCTGCAGGAGTATGCGGAGTCGCTCATGGTGGGCAAACGCGGGGCCGTGGTGGCAATCGAGCCATCCACCGGAGAAATTCTCTGTCTGGTGTCGTCGCCCACATACGACCCCCGCTTGCTTGTCGGGCGCCAGCGTGGCGAGAACTACCGCAAGCTGGTGAACGACGAGGCGTGGCCTCTTTACGACCGTGCATATATGGCCGCCTATCCTCCGGGCTCGACATTCAAACCCACCCAGGGACTCATATTGCTGCAGGAAGGCATTATCAATCTATCCACCACTTTCCCATGTTATCACGGCTACATCAACGGTGGCCTCAGAGTGGGGTGTCATGCCCATGGCTCTCCATTGCCGCTAAAGCCGGCGTTGCAGACATCGTGCAATGCATTTTTCTGCTGGGGGTTCAAGTCGATGATCGACCGCCGCAGCAAGTACGGCAGTTCGGCGAATGCCTTTGAGGTGTGGAAAAACCATTTGGTGAGCATGGGCTATGGCTACAAGCTCGGTCTTGATCTTCCGGGAGAAAAACGAGGCTTCCTGCCTAATGCAAAGTTCTATGATAAATTCTATTCCGAGGGCCACTGGAGTGCCAACACCATAATATCGGTGTCCATAGGACAGGGCGAGATTCTCGCCACGCCGTTGCAAATAGCCAACCTGTGTGCCACGATAGCCAATCGTGGCTGGTTTGTGACACCACACGTGGTCAAGCAGATACAGGACACAGTGATGCCCGATGGCTTGCTGGACCGCCGCCGTCCCACCATCGACGAGCATTGGTATTCCGAGGTGGCCGAGGGCATGCGTATGGCGGTCACCGGAGGCACCTGCCGCCGTGCGGCTTTGCGCGATATCGAAGTGGCGGGAAAGACCGGCACCGCGCAGAATCCTCATGGCAAGGACCATTCGGCATTCATGGGCTTCGCTCCCTACACAGAGCCGCGCATAGCTGTGGCCGCCTATGTGGAAAATGCCGGATTCGGAGCCACCTTCGGCGTGCCTATCGGCAGTCTCGTGATGGAGAAATACCTGACGGGCACGATATCCCCGGAACGGAAATATATGGAAGAACAAATGCTTAACAGCTCGCTATACTATGCCCCTGCAAGAAAGAAATAATTTCGCTCTCACGCTACGGAATGTCGACTGGGTCACTGTGGTGGTTTATCTGCTCATGGTGATAGCCGGAGCCATAAGCATCTACGCTGCCAGCTACGACTTTGATGAGGCGAGTATATTTTCTTTCGATGAGTTCTCGGGCAAACAGTTGCGCTGGATAGGGCTGTCGTTGGGGCTGGCATTTGTGCTGCTGCTCATCGATGCCCGTATGTATGAGACGTATGCCTATCCGGTGTATCTCTTCATGCTTGTGCTGCTGGCTGTCACCCCATTGGTGGCACCCGACATCAAAGGTTCGCATTCATGGATAGTGCTGGGGCCTGTGAGCCTTCAGCCCGCCGAGTTTGCCAAGTTTGCCACGGCGCTGGCTCTCGCCAAGCTTTTCAGCGGCTATCATTTTGTGCTCAACGCCAAGATGTCCAACTATGTGCGTGCCATAGCTATTATCATTCTGCCCGTGGTTCTTATCCTCGCTCAGAACGAGACCGGTTCGGCCTTGACCTTCATGGCATTGTTCTTTGTTCTCTACCGCGAGGGTATGAGCGGCCTCATTCTTTTCGCCGCGTTGATATCCGTAGTGATTTTTGTAGTGGTGGTCAAATATGCCGAATCGGCCATAATGGGTGTGCCCGGAGGCGAATTTGCGGTCCTTGTCATCGTGGAGGTGATGATGACGGTGATGGCCGTGGTGTACAGCAAGCGCTTCGAGATAGCCCGCAATCTTGTGCTGTGGTTCGGAGGCACGGGTATAGCCCTGTGGGCTGTGGCCGGAATAGCCGGTGTGCAGGTGCCGGGACTGCCGGTGATGCTTGCAATCATAGGGGTAGCCGCTGTGTACATCGTCATCGAAGGATTGCGCTCGAGAGGACATAAATTGCTTATCGCAGCGTGTGCGGCGCTCTACGGTGTGTTGTTCATGTTCTGTGTGCATGCTGCCTTCAATCATCTCCAGCCCCACCAGCAGATGCGCATCAAAGTGGTGCTCGGTATTGAGCAGGATCTTCGCGGCGCAGGCTACAATGTGAATCAGAGCAAGATAGCCATCGGTTCCGGCGGGCTTATAGGCAAGGGCTTCCTTAACGGCACACAGACAAAATTGAAATATGTGCCCGAGCAGCACACCGACTTTATATTCTGCACTATCGGTGAAGAAGAGGGCTTTATAGGTTCAGTGGCCGTGACAGCCTTGTTCCTGATTCTCATCCTTCGCACAATCTCCATAGCCGAACGTCAGCCCACGGTGTTTTCCCGTGTGTATGCCTATTGCGTGGCCTCGTATTTCATATTCCATTTCTGTATCAACATCGGTATGGTCATAGGCCTGTGCCCTGTCATAGGCATTCCGTTGCCGTTTTTCAGCTATGGAGGCTCATCGCTGTGGGGCTTCACGATATTGCTGTTCATAATGCTGCGCCTTGATGCAGCGCGCATGGGGCGGCGTTAAGTCCAGGAGGCTGCGCCTTATTCCTCGCATTCAAGATCGGCGAGGATGCGTTTGGAGAGGCGACGGTTTCGGTAGTATATGCAGAATCCCAGCGCGAGCCCTATAATGAGGCCGGCGACACCGCCGACGAGCACTCCTTCATGGTCGATTTTGGCGAGGTGGAAAAACAGAGGCACAAGCACTATGGTGGCCATGGCCATTCCGATGCTGTGCAGGCGTGCTATCCACAGATGCACTCTGCGGGCGTGGGCGAGAGCTTCGCAAGTGGGCATGGATATATAGTCGCATCGCTTCACGAATGAGGCAAAATAGAGGTCGATGGCTCCCATCGGCAATCCCATGCCGCCATACAGGCAGCACAGCCATATGGGCGCTTCAAGAGTATAATATAGCATGAATGCGAGCGACGGCAGCAGAATCAGGGATAGTATGCCTACGATGGTATAGTGCGAAGCGAGTTTTTCCTGATTCGTCACGGCAAGCCGCGACGAAAGCTTGTGGCTCAGCTGCCGGTTGGTCTCCTCCAGGCGTTCGCAGTTGAGTTTCATGCTTTGCCATTGTTGGCGTATCTGGTCAAGTTCGTTCATGGTCTATTCTGGTTTTTCGGCGCGTTTGGAGAGTTTTTCTTTTATACGGTGGAGGCGCGTGGCCACGTTGGCCACGCTCAGTCCGGTGACGGATGCTATTTCCGCGTACGACTTGTCGTCGAGCCACATGGTCACGATTGCCTTTTCCATTGGCTTCAGGGTGCCGATCATGTTGTGTAGCATGCGGTATCGCTCCATGCGGCTGTCGTTTTCGGAGCTGTCGTCGGCCATTAGCATCGCCTCATCAATGTCTGTGCGCATTTTCGACGATTTGTCGCGGCGCACCCATGTGATGCAGGTGTTGATGGCTGTGCGGTATATCCAGGTCGATATCTTAGCCTCGCCCCGGAATTTGTCGAGCCCTGTCCACAAATTGGCGGCTACCTCCTGATAGAGGTCGTCCATGGTCACGACAGGCGATGAATAGACGTAACAGATCTTGGCTATCAGATCCTTATATTCGTCCAATAGCTTCAGAAACTGTTCTTGTCGCACGCTGTCGTGGCTCATACGGTATATTAGACGCGGAAAGCGTCCGAAAATTACATTTCCGGACGCTTTTTCTCGAGAAAAAGTTATTTGATTATACGCAAAATTACCCAAGTTGACATCCTAAGGTTACAGCCCGCAATGTAGGGACATCGCTTTGCGATGTATAATATGCCTGCATGCCACTTTTACGTGCCAAAGGCACGTCCCTACATTGAGAATAAAACCTTGAGTACTTTTGCGGGTAATCATAAAAAGTTATGTCTTCGGCCGTGCTGTCACTGTACACCTGTGCGATGGAACGTGAGATCGCGTTTGCCCACTTCAAAAGTGAGGATGTCGTTGACCACTTTCACGTCGTCAAGTTTTGTGAAGTCGAAGAATTGCTTGGATGCAGCATTGCGTATGGCGCTTCTCCAGCGCTCTACGGTTACAGTGGTGAGCGAGTCGACTGTCGGCTGCTGCGCTCCTGTGAGCAGATTCTGTGAATACGTCACTCCGTTCGGGTCTACGTTCACCTGCATGGTCTTGTTGTCGAGGTAGATGAGAATGTCGTCGTCATCTTTGTCCTCGTAGCTCCAGCGGCCGCTTATGCTGGCTGTGGCGGCCACACTCACTTCATAGGGATCGTTGAATCCGGCGAGCGAACCGGCCTGTACAGGCTGTGTGGCGTCAATGACAGCCGATATCGTGACTGTGCCGGAGCGGGCGCCCTTCGGGGCATTGAAGTCGATGCTGAGCACGCTGGTGGCTTCCGATGCTACGGCTATGTCGTTGTCTATCCGGGAAGGAGTGGAGGTCCATGCTCCGTTGATGTCGGCGCGGTGGGAGCATGATGCACTGGCTATTGCCAGAGCGGAAGCTGCAAGTATTGGAATTAATTTCATTGTTTTAAGAGAATATAAACAGATTTTAAATCTCTTTAATAACGCATGGAACGCAGGGATTGTTCTGCCGATTTCCGGGGGCAGGCTCCAAATGTCTACTGATTTTCCGGCAGGGCGGATGCGATAGCTTCCCTGGAAGCGTCGATGAGCGGGCGCAGGTCGTGGCCGTCGGTGCCGGCTTCTATGGGGCGGTGTATGGTCAGCACGATACGTCCCGGGCGGGGGAGCCATGAGCTGCGCGGCATCACATGGTATGCGCCGTCGATGGTGATGGGCACCACCGGTAGACCGAACTCCATGGCCAGGGTGTAGGCGCCTCGCTTGAATGCATGCAGTCTGCCGTCGGGTGTGCGTGATCCTTCCGGAAACACCACCACGCTGCGTCCTTTAGCAAGCTGGCGCTCGGCTGCCTGCATTGTGCGGCGTATGGCCGAGGGGGACGAGTTGTCGACAAACACTTGTCCGGAAACTGCACAGCTGTAGCCAACGAAGGGAATGCGCCGCAAGCTTTGCTTCATCATCCAACGGAAATCGTGGTGGAGATATCCGTAGATGGAAAATATGTCGTATGCTCCCTGGTGGTTGGCCACGAACACATAGCTGGTGCCACTGTTTATGTTCTCGCGCCCGCGCACCTCCACGCGCACACCCGCGAGGATGCACCACAGGCGTCCCCACATGGAGGCTGGATAGTAGCCCCACCACCGGCCACCGCCGAGGGCGCACCCCACAACCGTGGCGACAGCGCATATTATAGTGGCGGCCACGAGCAGCGGCAGCATTATGAAGATCTGATACAGACGATAGAGCGCGATCATTGGTTTGTCTACTGATTGTAAAGTATAATATCTCCGGTCCTTTCAGGTTCCAGCAGTTGCATCAGTTCAAGGTCGGGATACCCCACGAGATGTATGTCGCGTCCGAATATCATTGTGTGCCCTTCGCCGGAGTTGATTCTGCGCCAGAACGGTGTGATGCTGTTGTTGGGGTTGCCGGAGCGGGCAAACGAAGTCCAGCAACGGCTCATGATGCGTGCGAGGCGGCGGGCTTCATCTCCGCCTGCGCGTGAGAACTCGGCGGATTCATAGTTGTTGAACACAAATGGAAGCTCGGAGGATCTGAAACTTCTTGCGATCCCGTTGTCAAGCGGCGATACCCAGTTGAAGAGATACACATAGACAGGGGCGTTGCCTCTTCGCGCAAGCATATGGGCCATCTGCAGCACGCGGCTACGCACGTTGGTGTCCATGGTCAGCAACTCATGCAAGGGCCTTTCCGGATACGCTGCTGTGAAAGCTTCGCGAATGGCCTGGGCATTGTTTCCGTAGCGCGCCTGCAGGGCGCTGTCGATCTGGGCCTGGCTTAGGCCGCCATGATTGAAGTTTGCTGAATTGCCGATAATATAAGGATAGGTGCTGTATTCCGAGAATGTGGAACCTATGATTACCGGTACGTCCAGCGACACGCTTATGCATGTGTCGCTAAACAGGTCTGCTTTCAATGTTATGCCGTCTATGACCGGAGCAAATTTTATCAGATGTTCCGGGTCGCGTTTGAATTCCTCGCGTGTGCGCTCTATCGCGCGTGTTGCTGCGTGCTGAAGTGAATCGTATGAAAGTTGGCGGAGGCCATCTACGTCTTTGACGCCGGCTTCCTCCATGGTGAGTTCGGCTATGCGGCGTGAAGAGTTCTGGGGTTGCGTCATGCCATTCAGGGTGCCGCTCTGCACTATTGCCTTGTGAAATAGGCCCTTTGCATCGTACATACCCATAAGGGTGAGCACTTTCACTCCGCCGGAGCCGTGCCCGAAAAGTGTCACATTGCCCGGATCGCCTCCAAATGCTGCTATATTGTTTCTGATCCATTTCAGAGCCTGTATGATATCGGTCATGGCCAGATTGCCGGAGCCGGTGTATTCCGGGCCATAGGCGCTGAGGTCAAGATGGCCGAGTACGTTCAGACGATGGTTGAGTGTGACGAGCACAACGTTGTCGTTGATAGCCAGTTTTACGCCATCGGCAGCCAGGTTGACATGGGAATGACCGTTGTCGAAGCCACCGCCATGTATCCATACCATTACCGGACGGTTCCCGCCATCGTTGCGCATGGAAGTCCATATGTTGAGGTTGAGGCAATCCTCACTCATGAAGATTGCGGTGTCGCTCGGGTTGTAGCTCGACTTCTTCCGGAGGTTGACCTGCGGGGCTATGGGGCCGAATTCAGTGCAGTCCATCACGGTGTCCCATTTCGCGTGGTCGTGTGCCGGCAGAAAGCGTTCGGCCGATGCATAGGGCACGCCTTTGAACACAAGTACGCTGTCCTGTATGTAGCCTCGCACGCGTCCGGAGGCTGTCTTCACTTCGGTAGGATCAATGCCGCCTCTCGTTCCGGTGCAGCATACCAAAGCAAGGGCGATAAACGATATTATAGCGATGAATTTTATTTTCATAGTACATTGGGAGCCCTGCTACGGGGCTTTGCGCTGCAAAAGTAGGCAAAAAAAAGATTCGGTCAAGCAGATTGACCGAATCATCATTGTTTTGTCATTGTATTGTAGCGGGACCGAGAATTGAACTCGGGACCTCCGGGTTATGAATCCGACGCTCTAACCAACTGAGCTATCCCGCCATTTGCGAGTGCAAAGTTAGTATCTTTTTTTGAAACTGCAAAATTCTGCGCGGTTTTTTTGAAAAAAATAATTGGCCTGATAAATTTTCCAATGGGAGTGTCATGCTGTGCGCGGGCCGGATGCGTAGCGGTTGTGGTGTATCGCTCAATATTATCAGAAAGGAGGGAGCTCTACGGTGCCGTTCAATCCCTTTTGGAAAGATATTATTTTTATTGATTATCGCAAAATTACCCAATTTGACATCCTAAGGTTACCGCCCGCAATGTAGATAGTATGTTTGTGGTGCAGAACTGAATATGCAACCCTGTCATGCTAAAAAAGAAAGGCATACGAAAAAGTTTGTATATTTGGAAAATGCTAACACCAACAAACTATTTGCGTATGCCGATACAAAGATGCGAAAATTTTCAGGAACAGCAAAATGTGTACATCGGTCTGGATGTGCACCTGAAGCAATGGAACGTCTGCATTATCCAGGGAGGGAGGCAGCGAAAGCCATTCCAGCAGAATCCGAGTGCGGAGACCTTGAAGCAACATCTGCAGAAGAATTATCCGGGCCTCAGGTATTATTCCGCATATGAGGCTGGCGTGTGCGGATGTTCCATCCACTACGATCTCATCTCGGTGGGTATTGACAACATAATCTTCAATGCTGCCGATGTCTCGCAGACGGGCAAA
>CAJTOZ010000006.1 GCA_910578095.1 uncultured Muribaculaceae bacterium
GTTGGTGTTAGCATTTTCCAAATATACAAACTTTTTCGTATGCCTTTCTTTTTTAAGCATGACGGGGTTGCATATTCAGTTCTGCACCACAAACATACTATCTACATTGAGAATAAAACCTTGGGTACTTTTGCGGATAATCATAATTAATAATCAATAAATAACTTATGTTTCTTCTGTTCCTCTGTTCTTTTGTACCCTCGCTATACAAGCTTACATATAACTATGCGCCGTAATTTTCCTACAAAAAAAGCCGCAAGCTTTTGGCTTGCAGCTTCTTTTTGCGGAAAGACAGGGATTCTTGCTGCGCAAGCGCTGCGCGGTGACGAACCCACCGGGTTCTCATCCCACGCTTTCCTACAAAAAAAGCCGCAAGCTTTTGGCTTGCAGCTTCTTTTTGCGGAAAGACAGGGATTCTTGCTGCGCAAGCGCTGCGCGGTGACGAACCCACCGGGTTCTCATCCCACGCTTTCCTACAAAAAAAGCCGCAAGCTTTTGGCTTGCAGCTTTTTTTGCGGAAAGACAGGGATTCGAACCCTGGGTACCCGTAAGAGTACAACGGTTTTCGAGACCGTCCCGTTCGACCGCTCCGGCATCTTTCCTTGCGGTTGCGGGTGCAAAATTACGCTTTTTTTTTCAGCCCGCAAAATTATTTGTGGCTTTTCATTAAAAATTTGTTGGGCACGGAGGTTTTATTTGATTGAGTGTTTGCGTTGTCGGCACATTTTCCGTAATTTTGCCATTGATATACCTCTGAGTGGGTACAGCTGTCGTTTATGAAACTTTATTCCTATAAGCAAATACAAGAAATCGAGGCTGCGAGCCTTGCGGCGACGGGCCGCACGCCGTCCGAATTGAATGAGGCTCTCGGCGGTGAGGCCGCTGAGGCCATAGCCGAGGTGCTGGCCGAATGCGGATGCCGCCCGGTGGTGTTCGCCGGACCGAAGCGTTGCGGCGCGATAGCACTGGCCACCGCCCGAGGCCTGGCACGCAAGGGACGGCGGGCGCGTGTGTACTTTTTCAACATACGCGGCACATCGGCGAGCGCCGAGGCCACGGCGGCCCGTGACGCCTATGTGGGCGAGTGCGGAGCCGACGGATTTGAGGAAGTGACGGGTAATTTTTCGATGCCGGAGCTTTCGGGCCACGATCTGGTGGTGGACGGCCTCTTCGGCAGCGAGGCCGAGGGTCCGCTGGGAGGGGCTTATCAGGCTCTGGTGCGGCGTATCAACGAGAGCGGCGCACGCATCGTGGCTATCGACATGCCGTCGGGCCTGCCGGCCGATGGAGCTCCCGGATTGATCAACCGCAATATCATACACGCCGACCTCACGCTGGCGCTCGGCATGCCGCGACTGGCTTATTTCCCGGCGGAGAACGCCGAGCTTGTGGGGCAATGGCAATCTCTTGACGCGGGATTCTCGCGTGCGGCAGCGGCCGATATGCCTGTGGGCTACTATCTGATAGAGCGCAAGCAGGTGCGCCGCATCCTGGCGCCGCGACAGCCCGACACATCGAAGGCCGACTATGGTAGCCTGGTGATATTCGCCGGCAGTTTCGGGATGATGGGCGCGGCTCAGCTCGCCACACGGGCGGCCCTGCGCGCCGGATGCGGCAAAGTGACATGCCACGGGCCACGGCACGGCTATTTCATTTTGCAGACGGCGGCCCCGGAAGCGCTGTTTGAGGCCGACCCCGGGGATGCCTATATACGCGACATAGAGTTGCGCCGCAACTACTCGGCGGTGGCGATAGGGCCCGGCATCGGCACGGCCGACGCTACGGTGGACGCTCTCGAGTCGTTTTTAAAAGTGGCCAACGCCAACAGCCGCGCGCTTGTGCTGGATGCCGACGCGCTCAACTGCATAGCCATGCGGCCGACACTGCTCGACTATATTCCCGTGATGAGCGTGATAACCCCGCACGCCGGAGAGTTTGACCGTCTTTTCGGGCCGCAGCCGGGACCCGACGCGCGTCTGGCCAAGGCCATAGAGGTGGCCATGTTCTATAAGATAATAGTAGTGCTGAAAGGGCATCACACGGCTGTGGTGCGTCCGGACGGCCGTGTGTGCTACAACCCCACCGGCTCGGCCGCGCTGGCCACGGCGGGGACAGGCGATGTGCTCACGGGAGTGATCGGCGCGCTGATGGCCCAAGGGCTCAGCTCCGAACTTGCCGCATCGGCCGGTGTTTATATTCATGGGCTCGCAGGCACGATGGCCGAAAAGGTGCATGGCAGCTACGGTGTCACCGCCGGCGATGTGGCCGACAACATCGGACGGGCCATAAATACCATTATGAACTGATTATGAAAAAGATACTCGCAATAGCCGCTATCGGCGCCCTCACACTGCAGGGCGCACAGGCACAGACCACACAGCGCCTCACGGCCAACAAGGCGTCGGAATACGCCCTGATATACTCCCTGCCCAAGACGGCGCTCGACATCACCGTGGAGGCCGAGCTGACGGAGCTCGAACCCGGAGAATTCTACAACTACGCCAACCGCCATCTGGGCATCGCCGATGCAATACGCCGGCCCGACCGCAAGGCTACCGTGCGCTCGGTGGTGATATCGACACATGGCGAGCCTGATGCCGACGAGCGCTGGCAGGTGCAGTTCAAGAGCGGCACGGCGCCGTTTATCACTCTCGACGAGCGCGGCGTGCCGGTGGGTGTCAACACCGACGATATTGCAGCAGAGAGCGCTGTGGCGCTCCCTGTGGCCCGCGAAGCAGCCCCTACCCCGCTCGAGACGGAGGCCGCACGCCAGGCTGTGACGCAGGACATGACCCGCAGCTCGTCCGTATCGAAGCGCGCCGAGCTGGCCGCCCAACGCATTTTCGAGCTGCGCGAGATGCGGTCCGACCTGCTTTCGGGCCAAAGCGACAACACGCCTCCCGATGGCAAGGCCATGCAGCTCGTGCTCGACAACATAGCCGCGCAGGAGGCTGCCCTGACGGCGATGTTTGCCGGCACGGAGAAGACATCTACGGTGGTGCGCACCATAAGTTTTGTTCCGGACAGCGCCGATGTGGACCGCATGGTGCTCGCGCGCATCTCGCCGGTGGACGGCATAGTGACGCCCGACGATCTGGGCGGCGCGCCGCTCACCCTCAGCATGCGCGTATCGTCGGCCGCCTCGCTGCCTCTCACCGACAAGGGCGAGCCCAAGCGCTTTCCCAAGGGCGGTTTCGCCTACAATATCCCCGGCGAAGCCATCGTGGAGATAAGCTATGATGGCGAAACCGTGGCCACGGCCACTGTGCAGCTCGCGCAACTCGGTGTCACCTTCGGCATAGACCCCGGAGTGTTCACCGACAAGAAAGCCCCGTCGATGCTTAAACTCGACCCCGCCACGGGAGCCATACGCCTTTTGGCCCCGGTGGAGAGGCCATAGCCTGCGCACCGTATGTTTGAAGCGTTTGCCACATATCTCGGAATAGGCTGGGTGTACTACATCCTCGCATCGCTCTATGCCCTGACCATTGTGGCAATCGTTGTCGTGATCATATCCGAAAACCGTAATCCCGTGAAATCTCTCGCATGGGTGACGGTGCTGCTGCTGTTGCCGTTTTTAGGCATTGTGCTGTATCTTTTTTTCGGGCGCAATATCAAAAACAAGCGAATGATATCGCGGCGCAACCGCCGGCGCCTGAAAAAACGCGAACTGCGACACCCGCGCGACATGCGCCCCGACGGGCTGAGCGTGGAAAGCCAGCAGAAAATAAGGCTCGGGCGCTCCCTCACCGGTGCCCCCTTCCATCCGGGCAACGATGTGCGCATCTTCACTTCCGGAGCAGAAAAGATATCGGCATTCAAGGAGGACCTGCGACGGGCACGGCGCTCGATATGCATACAGTATTATATATTCTGCGACGACCGTGTGGGGCGCGAGATACGCGACATCCTGATAGAACGCGCGCGCGCAGGCGTGGCCGTGCGGCTGATCTACGACCATGTGGGCTCGTGGGGCACTCCCTCGCGCTTTTTCCGCGAGATGCAGGAGGCCGGCATCAAGGCCTATCCGTTTTTCAAAGTGACGTTTCCGCAACTCGGCACAAAAATCAACTGGCGCAACCACCGCAAGATAGCCATCATCGACGGAGCCGTAGGCTATATAGGAGGCATGAACATAGCCGACCGCTATATAGATGGCGGCGAGCGCTTCGACTGCTGGCGCGACACCCATGCCCGGGTGCGGGGGCCCATTGTGGCATCGCTGCTGCACAGTTTCGCCGTCGACTGGAATTTCATGGGCCAGCCCCTGCTGGACGATATAGCCGACCCGATGGCACTTTACGCCCAGGGCGATGTGGGGATGCAGATGCTCACATCGGGCCCTACGTCGCAATGGGCCGATATAGAATTCATATTCCACAAGGCCATATCAGCGGCAAAAAAGCGTGTGTACATACAGACACCTTACTTTCTGCCCACCGACAGCCTGCTGAAGTCGCTGCAGGCGGCGGCGCTGTCGCATGTGGATGTGCGCGTGATGATACCCGTGCACAGCGATTCGGCCATGCTCACCTACGCCTCTGAGAGCTACATCTCGGAGTGCTTGCGCGCGGGCATCAAGTTCTATCAGTACACCGCCGGCATGCTTCACAGCAAGACCATAATCGTGGACGATGAATTCTCGTCCATCGGTTCGTCCAATTTCGACTTCCGTAGCTTCGAGCATAATTTTGAGGCCAACCTGTTCATGTACTCGCGAAGGGTGAACGAACGCATGGCCGAGATATTCCGTTCCGACATCCACAGTTGCCGCCGCATTGTGCCATCGGAATGGCGCTCGCGCCCTCTGTGGCGCAAGGCGATGCAATCGCTGCTGCGCCTGCTCAGCCCCATACTCTGATCCACACTCACACTACCGCCCATGCGCCACCTCCCCCTGCTTCTCCTCGCCCTTGCCACTCTCGCCGCATGCAGCCCGCGCCGCCACGGCCCCGCCGCCACAGCCGAGCGCCTCGACTCGCTCTTTGCATGGCGCTACGGCTCCAACTCCTCGCAAGCTCCCGGATGCGCCGTGCTCATCAGCCGTCCCGACAGCACCATCTACGAGCACTACCAAGGCGTTGCAGATCTCTGCACCCAAGAGCCCATAGACTCGGCCACCCGATTCTGCATAGCATCCGTGAGCAAGCAGTTCACCGTGGCCGCACTGCTGCAGCAGGCAGCGCTCGGACGCGTATCGCTCGCCGACACCGTGGCGCGCTTCTACCCCGAATACACACGCCCGTTCTGGAACACCATCACCCTTGCCGACCTGGCCGGCCACACCTCCGGCCTGCCTGACGCACGCGACCGCTCCGACCGCGATGCATGCGTCCACGCCACCGACTCCTCCTCCATCCTGTTCTTTGCCGATGTAGACTCCCTGCGCTTCGCGCCCGGCACCGCCTACGACTACCAGAACCCCACCTTCCTGCTACTCGCCGGAGTGGTGGAAAAATGCTCCGGCACCGATTTCATCTCCTATGCCGCAGCCAATCTCTTCGGCAAAGCCGGCATGCGCAGCACCTATTACTTCTCGCCCGACAGCGCGCCCGCACACCAGGCCCACGCCTACGCGCCCGACGATCTCGGCGCCCGCTGGCACGAATTCGACTACGGCGAGGAGACATTCTTCGCCACACGCCCCGACGGCGGCATATACTCCACCGCCCGCGACATGGCCCGATGGCAGCACGCACTCGCCAAAGGCCGCATCGTGCCCGACAGCCTGCTCGCCCGCGCGCGCACCCCGCGCATCGATGTGGCTTCAAGCCCATGGTGCGACTATCAACAGCGCCCACACACATGGTATGGCCTCGGATGGTTTGTCGATACCACACCCGGCGCCCCCCTCAAAAGCTACCACACCGGCGACAACGGAGGCTTCCAGGCCTATGTGGCCTACTACCCCGCCGACAGTCTCAGCGTCGTGGTGCTTGAAAACCGGCACGACCGCGACCGCTGGTCCATGGCATGCGAAATAGAGCAAATTCTGGTGGAATCGGGGCTGCTACACCCCTGAAAAGCCCCTTAAAACATAAAAAAACGCCTAAAATCGCATTTTTTTGCCCGAATATTTTGGTAGTTCAAAAAAAGGTTGTACCTTTGCATCGCAAAAGCGGAAAACGCCGGAGCACTACCATGCGAAAATAGCTCAGTTGGTAGAGCACGACCTTGCCAAGGTCGGGGTCGCGGGTTCGAGTCCCGTTTTTCGCTCTCAGAAGAGAGAACATTAAAATACTGAAGTCAAAAGCCTCCAAGCGGCCTCCACATCAAGAGTTATGCGAAAATAGCTCAGTTGGTAGAGCACGACCTTGCCAAGGTCGGGGTCGCGGGTTCGAGTCCCGTTTTTCGCTCAAAGCAGAGCGCCCCATGGTGTTTTTGACTTATAAATGTCCGGATGGCGGAATTGGTAGACGCGCTACTTTGAGGGGGTAGTGAGCTTTCGCTCGTGTGAGTTCGAGTCTCATTTCGGACACTTCTGAACAAAAATCCAGAACTTGAGCAATCAAGTTTCTGGATTTTTTGTTTTTAAACCATACTCACCCTACCCCGCGCAGAAAATTTCGGGTTGGTAGGGCGCGAGGGTTGCCGCATAATACTTAGCTTTGGGTATGGAAACTCGCATGGCGAGGGTACATAAGGACATAAGTACATAAGAAACATGATATGCCACAAGCCGAAACGTCAGTGCATAAACTGGAATTGCGGCATTATTGTGTCAACCATTATGTCGGGCACTCCACACTCACGGGCTATGCTTCCCCAACCTGAGGCAACTGTGCTGACTTGGTCGATTATTTCTGCGGCGCCCTTGATGTTGTCTCTTTTGGCTATCTCCAATAGGTCGCTACGGGTGATACCGTCGAACTTGCCGTTTATCGACATTTGGTGCTGTGACGTCCAACCCCCATCCGGATTATATGAAAATCCCATATCGTAGGCCGGCGACAACCTCCATTTTCCATTCTTATCCATCAGGAACGATATGTTCTTGGTATGGTCGTCTTGATTACGGACCACCACATTGAACACAATCCGTCGGAACATCTCTTGTGCTTGGGAGTACGGCAATCTGAGTGTGCGCATCACATTGAACGCCTGTTCGTAGGAATATGCCCTGAGCAGACGATAGTCATAATGAGCCACAGCACATAGGGTCTGCATGTGTACTTTTTCACCATTGACGCGATCAAAGCGCTTGGTAAGGAAATGGGCACGACCGTTCTCTTCAATCAATGAGCATTCCGACATCTCTATTCCACATTCTTTTACCAATCTGTAAAATGAGTATTCGAGTCGTCCGAAATTCTGAGTTTCACGCAAACCGGCTTCCGCCGTTACTCCATCAAGTTTTATCAGGTAATAATCAAATCCTGCGCGAGCGTCAACCTGGCCGGACCGAACTTCTCCCGTGTTTTTATTATAAGCAATGATTGCTTTTGCCCGCTGACCTCCGGCTGACGTTCCGAGACGCACAATCTCAGCTATCGCCGCTTTCTTGTCATCAGAAAGATTGGCACCGAAATCCTTTTTCTCAGCCAATGCCTCTGATGCCACATTTACGAGAGCATCAATCTCTATCCGCGTGTTTGAATTGTATGGCATATCCATAGCAGGCTCAAATTCCAATGCACCCATGCAACGCTTGCCAAAAAAACACAGCGTTTCTATTGAATTGCCACTTTGACGTCCGGTGAGGGCAAGCCATCGGTCAAACAACGCACGACCATAGGTGTCGGGCAAAGAATCCGCCAACATTCCGGGCAACCCCTTGAATGTTTCCTTGCCTATATCGCCAAAGGAATATACCCTGCCCTCACGAACCGGCATCATGATTGGGGCAGGTTCTATGCCGCGGCCCACAAAACTGTCGGCATACTCAAATTGAGCCACGGCATATCTTTCGTCCCAGCGGAATGTGCCGAGATCATTGCCGTATAGTTTTACTTTTGCTATATCTACCATTCTGATTCTTCTTTATCGTTATCGGTTTTCTTTACTGAAGTCGCACGTTGGCGACTTTTTTTCTTCGTAGAGTTTACAAACTCATAATATTCATTAGGACTCATTTCTTCTTCCTCAACCAATTGTTGGAGAACATCGAGTTTACCGAGAACACGAAGAATTCTGATTAGACTATCAAAAGAGCCAATCTGTCCTTTTTCAATTTTCTTGACAGATGACAGTGATACCTGCGCATCAGACGCAAGATTTACCTGTGTTATGTTTTGACGCAACCTAAGAGACTTTATTTTCTCACCTATACGTTGTTGAATCAATGTATCAGTCAAAGAATAAATATTCATAACAGTTGTATTTAGAGCTATTAGACCGCAAATATACCAATAATAGTTCGTATTTCAACTATTTCAAGTGTTTTTTTTGGAGGACATTCTACAGCGGAGATAGATTTGACAGTCAATGGTCGGCGGTGGTATGCCGTCAAAAAATATAGGGCGCAGTCTTATAGCAGATTGTAGCCGCAGAGGCATTCATCACACTTGGATTATGAGCAGACAAAAGTATGACAAAACGGAGCGTTTTCGTGGCATTTTAAGGCATGTACCCCTCAAAAAAAGCAGAGAGCCCAGTAAGTAGTTCACTTACAGGGCCCTCGCAATGGTTTTGGCGGAGAGGACGAGATTCTTTGCTGCGCAAAGCGCTGCGCGATGACGAACTCGGGTCGTTCCCATCACGACCTCTCCTTAAACGACGAAGGTCAAGCCTAAGCTTGACCTTCTTTCGTTTGGCAGAGAGGACGAGATTCTTTGCTGCGCAAAGCGCTGCGCGATGACGAACTCCGGTCGTTCTCATCACGTCCTCTCCTTAAACGACGAAGGTCAAGCTTAAGCTTGACCTTCTTTCGTTTGGCGGAGAGGACGAGATTCGAACTCGTGGAAAGGATTGCTCCCTTCGTCGGTTTAGCAAACCGGTGGTTTCAGCCACTCACCCACCTCTCCAGTGGTTATGTTTTGTGATCCGCCTGGGGCTCGAACCCAGGACCCCAACATTAAAAGTGTTGTGCTCTACCAGCTGAGCTAGCGAATCCTGCGGCTTCTGCTTGGCACTTCCGCAAAAGCAGTGCAAAATTAGTGCATATTTTTTAATTGTGCAAATTTTTGAGGATATTTTTGCAAAAAGTTTTTCGTTTCGGCTGTATCAGGGCCCATGAGGGAGTATTTGCGCGGCTCGCGGACAAAAGATTTGCAGATATAGTAATTTCTTTCTATCTTAGCGCTCCCAACATTGAGTTAACCGAACCTACATGAAAAAGAACCACCGATATTGCGTGATAATGTGCGGGGGCATAGGCAGCCGATTCTGGCCCTACAGCCGCACCAGCAAGCCCAAACAGTTCATTGATTTCATGGGCACGGGCCGCAGCCTGCTGCAGATGAGCTACGACCGCGTGATGCCGCTTGTACCGAAGGAAAATATCCTTGTGCTCACCAATGCCATGTATGTGGACCTGGTGCAGCAGCAGCTTCCCGACCTGGCTCCGGAGCAGATTCTGGCCGAGCCTGCGCGCCGCAACACGGCGCCTTGCATAGCCTGGGCCGCATGGCGCATAGGGGCCATGGACCCCGAGGCATCGATGATAGTGACGCCCAGCGACCATCTGATCTCGGGTGAGGCGTTGTTTGCCGACAATGTGCGCCGCGGATTTGATTTTGTGGAAGGCAACGATGCGCTGCTCACCCTGGGTATTAGCCCTACACGCCCCGAGACGGGCTATGGCTATATCCAGATAGGCGAGGAGGTGGAGCCGGGCCTCAACAAGGTGAAGACTTTCACGGAGAAGCCGGATCTGGAGCTCGCGAAAGTGTTTGTGCAGAGCGGGGAGTTTTTCTGGAACGCAGGCATATTCATGTGGACGGTAGCGTCCATAAAGAAAGCGTTCCGGACATACGTGCCCGACATCGCCGACAAGTTTGATTCGGGCTACGATGTGCTCGGCACTCCTGCCGAGCGTGAGTTCATTGACCGCGAGTTTCCAGCCTGCCCCAGTATAAGCATCGACTATGCTGTGATGGAGAAGGCGTCGAATGTGTATGTTGAGACTGTGTCGTTCGGGTGGAACGATCTCGGCACATGGAGCGCCCTCTACGACAATTCGCCCAGAAACAACGACGGCAATGTGACGCAGCAGTGCACTGTGCTGGCCTATAACAGCCACGGCAATATCTTTGCCGTGCGCGACGAGAAGCTCGTGGTGGTCGATGGTCTGGAGGACTATATCGTGGCCGATGCCGGAGATGTGCTGCTTATCTGCCCCAAAAGCCGTGAGCAGAGCATCAAGCAGATGGTGAACGATGCCAAAAACCATTTCGGCGACAAGTATCTCTGACACTGACGTCTTCCTGCCCCGGCGCGTGAAACCGCGCCCACTGCGGCATGCCATTCAGACCCCGCCATGCGCGGGGTTTGAATTTTCGGCACAATTTTTGTAACTTTGCACATTATAGAATAACAACAGCAAAACACATGTCAGTAGAAAACATCATAAAGAACGCCGTGGCCAAGGCCGTGCACGAGCTTTACGGCATCGATGCCTCGCCGGAGAGCATTGTTCCCCAGGCCACCCGAAAGGAATTCGAGGGCAACCTCACAGTGATGGTATTTCCCTTTGTCAAAGCCGCCCGCAAGGCTCCCGAAGCCGTGGGGGCCGAGATTGGCCAATGGCTTGTCGACAACGAAGCGGCTGTGGCCGGCTTCAATGTGGTGAAGGGTTTTCTCAACATAGTGGTGACGCCCACTTTCTGGAATTCCGTGCTGACATCCATCCTCGACACTCCCGATTTCGGCACCGTAAAGCCTGATGATGCCTCGCCGCTGTTCATGGTGGAGTACTCGTCGCCCAACACCAACAAACCCCTCCATCTGGGCCACGTGCGCAACAATCTGCTCGGCTACAGCCTCGCCCGCATTCTTGAAGCCTGCGGCAACCGTGTGGTCAAGACCAACATCGTGAACGACCGCGGCATACACATCTGCAAGTCGATGCTCGCATGGCAGAAATGGGCCGGCGGCGCCACTCCCGAGAGTGCCGGTGTGAAAGGCGACCACCTCATCGGCGACTGCTATGTGGCTTTCGACAAACACTACAAGGCTGAGCTGGCCGAACTCAAAGCCAAAGGCATGACCGACGAAGAGGCCGAAGCCGCCTCAACCCTCATGCAGGAGGCCCGCAAGATGCTGCGCCGCTGGGAGGCCGGCGACGCCGAAGTGCGCGCACTGTGGGAGAAGATGAACTCGTGGGTTTACGCCGGTTTCGACGAGACCTACCGCCGGATGGGCGTGGACTTCGACAAGATATATTACGAGAGCACCACCTATCTCGACGGCAAAGCCAAGGTGCTGGAAGGCCTTGAGAAGGGCATAATGTACCGCCGCGAGGACGGCTCGGTGTGGGCTGATCTGACGGCCGACGGCCTCGACCACAAGCTTCTGCTGCGCAGCGACGGCACGAGTGTGTACATGACGCAGGACATCGGCACCGCCGCCCAGCGCTATGCCGATTATCCCATCGACCGCATGGTCTATGTGGTGGGCAATGAGCAGGAATACCATTTCAAGGTGCTGTCGCTCATCCTCGACAAGCTCGGCTTCAAGTGGGGCAAGGACCTCGTGCATTTCTCCTACGGCATGGTGGAACTCCCCAACGGCAAGATGAAGAGCCGCGAGGGCACGGTGGTGGACGCCGACGATCTCATGGAGTCCATGGTGGCCGATGCACGCAAGGTGAGCACCGAGCTCGGCAAGACCGACGGCCTCACCGATGCCGAGATCGACGCCATAGCCGAGATGGTGGGCCTCGGAGCTCTCAAATACTTCCTCCTGAAGGTGGATCCCCGCAAGAATATGACCTTCAATCCCGAGGAAAGCATCGACTTCAACGGCAACACCGGCCCCTTCATCCAATACACCTATGCCCGCATCCGCAGCGTGCTGCGCCGCGCGGCCGAAGCCGGGATGAACATCGGCGACTACTCCGGTGTTGTTCCTAACGAGAAAGAGGTGGCACTGGTGCAGCGCCTGGCCGATTTCCCCTCCGTGGTGGCCGAGGCCGGACGTAATTTCTCGCCCGCGCTCATTGCCAACTACGTATATGACCTGGTGAAGCAGTACAACCAGTTCTACCACGACTGCTCCATCCTGCGCGAAGAGGACGCCGCCGTGCGCTCCCTGCGTCTGGCTCTCAGCGAGGCCACCGCACGCGTGGTGCGTACCGCCACAGGCCTGCTCGGCATCAGTGTGCCAGAGCGCATGTAATCCCAATCCAACTACAACACAACTAAAATATGAACAACAACTCTTATCCTCAGGAATACGCCGCCAACATAGCCGGCCGCGTGTCGCAGACCATGAAACGCGTGTATGTGAACATGACGCTCGCGCTCGTCGTCACCGCATTCGTGAGCATGTGGTGCGCAGGCAGTGAGGCCTTCCTCAGCTTCGTGTTCAACAACCGCTGGGCCATGTGGGGCCTGTTGATAGCCGAAATAGGCCTTGTGATCGGCATCAGCGCCGGCATCAACAAGCTCAGCAGCGCCGCCGCCACCGCGCTGTTCTATCTGTTTGCCGTGGTCAACGGCGCGGCACTTGCCCCGATTTTCCTGGTGTACACAGGTGCTTCCATTGCCAAGACGTTCTTCATCACCGCCGGCACTTTCGGCGCCATGAGTGTTTATGGCTACTTCACCAGCAGCGACCTCAGCAAGGTGGGCAGCATTCTGTTCATGGCTCTGATAGGCCTGATCATAGCTTCTGTGGTGAATATCTTCGCCCACAGCGACACTCTGCAGTGGATCATATCCATAGCCGGCGTGGTGATATTCGTGGGTCTGACGGCCTGGGACACCCAGCAGATCAAGCGTATGGCCGAGCAGATGCCTGAAGCCGGCGTGGGCCGCCTGGCTGTGCTCGGGGCGCTGTCGCTTTACCTCGATTTCATCAACCTATTCCTCTACCTGCTCCGCTTCTTCGGCTCCAGCCGCGACTAAGGCTGCCGGCAGGCAAGGACTATAAAATGACAAAAAGGGACAGAATAAACAAAACGTTTTGTTTATTCTGTCCCTTTTTTATCAATAATGACTATGGCCAATCATAGCTATTACAAGGAAATAATCCGCCTCGGGCTGCCAATATTGGTGGGCCAGCTCGGCATGATAGTGACCGCCTTCGCCGACAACATCATGGTGGGGCGCTACTCCACGGAGGCGCTGGCGTCGGCATCGTTTGTCAACGGTGTGTTCAACGTCGTCATTTTCTGCTGTCTCGGATTCACCTACGGACTCACACCGCTGGTGGGAGCGCTCTATGGCCGCGGCGAGCATAAGGCCATAGGCACCCTGATGCGCAACGGCGTCGCGCTCAACCTCCTCTATGCCTTTCTGCTGACGATAGGGCTCGGCATACTCTATTTTCATCTCCACCGCCTCGGACAGCCGGCTGAACTTCTGCCTCTGATACGCCCCTACTACCTGACCGCCCTTGCGGGCCTGGTGCCGGTGTGTCTGTTCAATGTGTTCGCACAGTGGAGCTACGGCACCACCGACACGCGCACGCCCATGTGGATAATCCTCGGCGGCAACGTGCTCAACATCATCGGCAACTATATGCTGATATTCGGCCATGGAGGCGCTCCCGAGCTGGGACTGACCGGCGCAGGCATCAGCACACTCGTATCGCGTGTGCTCACAGCCGTGGCGCTAATCGGTGTGTTCTGCTTCAGCCGCCGCGCCGCCGAGGCGCGCCGCGGATTTGCCACCGGACAGCTGAAGCGCCAGACACTGTCGAAGGTGTGGCGCACGAGCTTGCCCGTGAGCATGCAGATGACATTCGAGAGCGGGTCGTTCTCTGTGGCCGCCATCATGTCGGGATGGCTTGGCGCCGTGCCCCTGGCGGCATTCCAGATCATAGTGATCACGGGCACACTCGGATTCTGTGTGTACTATAGCGTGGGAGCCGCCATATCCGTGGTTGTGGCCAATGTGGCCGGCAGCGGCGATTGCCGGCTGATGCGCCGGGCGGCGTGGCATGGCTACCATATCATGCTGACGCTCATGGTGTGCTCATCGCTCATTTTCGTTTTCTGGGGTCGCAGCATCCTCGGCGTGTTCACCGACGACGCCGTGGTTCTTTCCGCGGCCGCGGCGCTGATATTTCCCCTGGTGCTGTATCAGCTCGGCGATGCCACGCAGATCACATTCGCGAATGCTCTCCGCGGCACCTCACACGTGATGCCGATGCTCTGGATAGCGTTTATAAGCTACGTGGTAGTGGGCATCCCCGCCACCTATATTCTCGGATTTCCTGTGGGAATGGGGCTGTATGGCATCCTGCTCAGTTTCTCCGTCAGCCTGTTCCTTGCCGGCGCTCTATTCCTGATCTTTTTCCTGCGGGCCACCCGGGCCACACAACAGTAGCGGGCGTCAGAGCAGCGCTCCGCGCTCAAATTCGGCTATAGCCTGCAAAAACATCTTGCCCCAGCGGGCGGTCTTCACCTCACCGGCACCGCTCACAAGGCGAAAATCTTCCAGCGTGCGCGGACGGCGGAGGGCCATATCGGCCAGCGATGCATCGGAGAAAATGAGGTATGGCGGCATTTTTATGCGTGCTGCCTCGGCCTTGCGCACAGCTTTGAGCCGAGCGAGCAGCGCATCAGTGTCGTGGCGCGAAGCCGCAGCCGATTGTCGTTTCGGCGCGGGCGCGGCCAGCGGCCGATCGGTGTACTTGGCCAACATCACACGCTCCTCGCCCCGCACCACACGCATGCCGTAGGGAGTGGGACGAAGACGGTTGTTGTCATCATAGGCCACATCCAGCAGCCCGAGTTGTATCATCTGGGAAATGTAGTAGTTCCACTCGGGAGCACTCATGTCGGAGCCTGCGCCGAAGGTGCGTATGCGGTCGTAGCCGCGCATCCTGATGTCGTGGCGTTGCGCCCCGCGCAGGATGTCGCGCAGCATATATGCCCCCACCCCGCATCCGGTGCGCAGCACAGCGCTGACAGCTTTCTGCACGGCCACCGTGGCATCGAACCGCAAAGGCGCCGAGCGGCACACATCGCAATTGCCACAATCGCGCACCTTCTCCTCATTGAAATAGCTCAGAAGCATGCGCCGGCGGCACACGGCCGCATCGGCAAACGCCTGCATGCGGTTCAGCTTCTCGGTGTTGATGCCGCGGCGCGAGCTGTCGCTGTCGTCGATGAATCCCCGCAGGGTGATCACATCGCCCACGCTGTGAAACATCACAGCCTCGGCCGGGAGCCCGTCGCGGCCCGCGCGGCCTATTTCCTGATAATAGCTCTCGATGTTGGCAGGCATGTTGTTGTGCACCACCCACCGGATATTGCTCTTGTCTATGCCCATCCCGAATGCCACGGTGGCGCACACCACGCTGACGTCGCCATTGATGAACGCGCGCTGCGCCTGCTCGCGGGCAGCCGCCGGCATTCCGGCATGATAGCAGACTACACTCACGCCGGCAGCCTGCAGCGCCGCTGTCATGGCCTCGGCTTTGGCACGGCTGAGACAGTAGACGATGCCGCTGTCGTCGGGATACTTGCGCACAAGCTCGCGCACGCGCGCCACGCGACGCGCCTTGCCCGGGTCGGGCGACACTTCTATGCTTATGTTGGGCCTGTCGAAACTGCCAATCCATGTGAACGGGTCGCGCAGCCGGAGCAGACGCACCATATCGTCGCGCGTGAGCCGGTCGGCGGTGGCGGTGAGCGCTATCACGGGCACGGCCGGCAGCGAGGCCTTGACACTTGCCAGCTCCGTATAGACGGGACGGAAATCGTGGCCCCACTGGGAGATGCAGTGGGCTTCGTCGATGGCCACAATGCGAATGGGGAGCGAGCGGCTCCAGGCAGGGAGGTCGGCAACAAAGCGCTCAGGCGATGTGTACAGCAGCTTGACGCGGCCGAGGCGTGCCTGCTCAAGAGCCTCACGCACCTCGGCCTCGGGACGGTTGGAGTGTACGGCTGCTGCCGGAATACCATTGGCAAGGAGTGCCGAGACCTGATCGTCCATGAGCGCGATGAGTGGCGACACCACTACGCACACGCCGTCGCTCAGCAACGCCGGCAACTGATAGCACAATGACTTGCCACCGCCTGTGGGCATCAGCGCCACGGCATCGCGGCCGGAAGCCACGGCGCTGATTATCTCCGCCTGTCCCGGACGGAAAGAGTCGTAGCCATAGAAGCGGCGCAGCAACGCGAGCGCCTCGGCATGGAGCGCAGGATTCATCGCTTCAATATCAGGGCTGCGGCTTTTGCGGCGAAGAAGCCGGCGGCAAGGATAAGCACAATCATGGCCGAGCAGGGCACATCGGCGGCAGCGCCGGCGAAGAGACCCGCCACACCCGCCACCACGGCTATGCCGGCGGAGGCAAAGACCATCGACGAGAAGCGACGGCAGAACACCTCGGCTGTCATCATGGGCAGAGACATCATCGACATCAGCAGCATCACGCCCACAAGGCGTATGGTGAGAACTATGCACACGGCCACAAACGCTGTCATGGCATAGGAGATGAAACGCACGGGAAGGCCCTGCACACGGGCGAAATCGCGGTCGAAAGCCACGGCCACTATCTCGCGGAAACGCCACACGAAGAAAGCGCACAGCACGGCGGCGAACGCGGCAAACACGGCAAGATCGGCAGCGCTGATGGTCAATATATTACCAAATAAAAAACTGTTCAACTCCGGAACGTAGCCCGGTGTGAGAAACACAAAGAGCACACCCACAGCCATGCCCAGCGACCACACCACGGCTATGGCCGAGTCTTCGCGCAGACGCATTCGCTGCGACATCCACTCCACCCCGGCACTTGAGGCCACCGCAAACACTGCAGCCATGGCCGCAGGACTGATGCCGAGAAAATAGCCCAGTCCAAGACCTCCGAAGCATGCGTGGGTGATGCCGCCGGCTATGGCCACAAGACGGCGGGTGATGATGTAGCTGCCCACCACCGCCGCCGACACGCTGATGAGCGCGACGCCTGCGAGCGCATATCGAAAAAAGGTATAGTCAAGAAATTCTGTCATCGTTGTTGTCTGTTTTCGCCTACTATCATCAGGAGTTCATCGCGCACGGGCAGCGGAAGCTCTATGCCCCGCAGCTGCAGGCTACGCGCCCACGGAGCCACATCGTCGGGCAGCAGTGTGAGAAGCACGCTGCGGAACTCCTCTGTCTCTGCGTCGGTGTAGGTCTCGGGGACGCGCCCGGCATAGGCATCGAGCTCCTCGTCGTCGAAATACTCTATGGCCGTATCGACGGCGGCGAGCAGCGAATCGCGCTCGCACACCGCATGCATGCCGCAACACTCTCCGTCGGGCTGCGCGGAGGGAGGCTCATCGCGGCCGCCACGGCTACGCCAATGCAGTTCGTAGAGCAGGCACATGCCTCCTACCACCACGATGGCCGCGAGGATTATGAGTGCGGCGGTCATTCCACCTCCTCCACCTCAAAGCCCGCGGCGCGCAGATGGTCCCAGAAGTCGGGATAGGACTTATCCACACATTCGGCGCCGCTGATGATTATGCCTGGAGCGAACACTGCCACCGGGGCCAGCGCCATGGCCATGCGGTGGTCGCCGCGCGCGTCGAATTCGGGCATTTCTCCCACAGGCACACGACGTCCGTCCCACACAAGCGTGCCACGGTCGTAGTCCACTACGGCACCCGTGCGCGCCAGTTCTTCCACTATGGCCGCAATGCGGTCGCACTCCTTGTGGCGCAGCGCCGCCACTCCGGCCAGTTCAAACGGCACCCCGAGGAGCGAGGCCGTGACAGCGAGAGCCGGCACTGCATCGGGCATTGGGGAGCAATCGAGGTCGAGACGCGCGTGCATCTCGGGGTCGGCGCTCAGCTGAGCACCTCCGGCATCGAACCCAGTGACCACTCCGAGACGCGTGAACACATCGGCCACGGCCCTGTCGGGCTGCACACTCTGCGCCTGCAATCCGCGCAGGGTCACAAATCCGGCCGTGAGCGCCGCTATCTCATACCAGAATGTGGCAGCGCTCCAGTCGTACTCCACATCGGGAGCGGCCGGGGGCACATAAGAGCCCGGACGCACCGCTATCTCCACGCCGTCGCGCGAGGCGTCGATGCCGCGCGCGCGCATCATGGCGAGGGTCATATCTATATACGGCAGCGAGGGCTGATTCCAGTCGATGGTGATTTTAAGCCCTTGGCGCATCATGGGAGCGGCCATGAGCAGCGCCGATACGTACTGCGAGCTGACTGTGGCGTCGAAGCGTAGCTCGCCGCCGTCGAGCCGGCGTCCGTGCACGCGCACACCGGCTGCCGACATCTCCACATCGGCTCCGAGCGAGCATAGCGCCTGTACAAGCGGCTCCATAGGGCGCTGCAGCAGACGTGGCGAGCCGGTGAGCGTCACGTCCGAGCCCTCGGTGGCGGCCATCATAGCCATGCCGAAGCGCAGTGCGGCACCGCTCTCGCCGGCATCGGCCTCGCCGTGCGTGCTGCCTGCCACACGGCGCATGGCGTCGACATCGGCACACGCGGCCAGAGGCCCCGTATATGCCGCGCCCATGGCCTCCATGGCCACAGCGCGCACGCTCATGCTTTTGCTCAGCGGCAGCGTGAGCTCCGTGTCGAGCATTTCCTCGGGAGGTAGTATCCGCAGTTTCATCGCCTTATCTTTTCTACGGCATCGCGTATGTGGTCGAGCGCGGTAGTGAGCACGCAGCGCGGGGTGCCTACATTGAGGCGGCAGAAACCTTTGCCCTGCTTGCCGAACATGGTGCCGTCGTTGGCGGCTATGTGGGCATCCTCCACGAGCATGCGCATAAGTTCTTTCTGTTCCAGCCCGAGGCCGTTGAAATCGAGCCACAGCAGGAACGAGGCCTCTGGCTTGACCACGCGCACGCCGGGGATGTGGCGCTCCACATAGTCGGCGGCGAAGGCGATGTTGGCCTCAACGTATTCCATCATCTCGTCGAGCCACTGCTCGCCTGTGGTGTAGGCGGCTTCTGCTCCTATGGCGCTGAACATCACGGGTGCGGAGAATTCGTTGACTTCCATCCAGTGGTAGAAATCGCGCCGCAGCCCCTCGCTCTTCACCACCATCCACGAGCTCACGAGGCCGGGGATGTTGAATGTCTTGCTGGGGGCGCCGAGCATCACACCCACAGCACGCGCGTCGTCGCTGACCGCGAGAAAGGGTATGTGCGGACGGCCGTGCAGCACGAGGTCGCCGTGTATCTCATCGCTCACCACCACGGTGCCGGTTTCGCGGCACAGAGCCGCAACGCGCCGCAGCGTGGCCTCGTCCCACTGTATACCTATGGGGTTGTGGGGATTGCACAGTATCATCATGCGCGGGCGCTCGCGGCGCAGCACATCGGCGAGGCCGTCGAGATCCATCGTGTATCTCTCGCCATCGAATAGCAGCGGATTCTCCACCACCCTGCGCCCGTTGCCTTCCACTACCATGCGGAAAGGATGGTACACCGGCGGCTGTATCACCACGCTATCGCCACGATTGGTGAAATAATTGACACACAAAGCTATACCCTTGACCACTCCGGGAATGAACGCAAGCTCATTGCGCTCCACCGCAAAAGAATGGCGGCGGAGCTGCCAGTCGATAATGCTCTGCCAGTAGGCATCGGGCGCGGCTGAATATCCGAGCACAGGGTGCTCAAGCCTGTGGCTGAGCGCACTGATGATATCCGGGCAAACGGCAAAATCAAGGTCGGCTATCCACAGAGGGGTCACATCATGGCGCCCGAACATAGCGTCGAGGCCTTCGTACTTGACAGCGCCCGTGTCCCGGCGGTCAATCACACAGTCGAAATCGTATTTCTTCATCGGCAAGATTGGGTTTTTCAGCACAAATGTACGACATTCGGTCCATACGGCCAAAAAAGTTTTGCCCGTCTCGCGCAAAAATAGTACCTTTGCACACAAATACAGTAGTAAAAAAATATCAAAGCATTTATGAATCCAATCAAGAAGACCATCACGCTTGCCGACGGTCGCGAGATCACTCTCGAAACCGGCAAACTTGCCAAGCAGGCTGATGGAGCCGTGGAGCTCCGCATGGGCAACACGATGATCCTTGCCACAATCGTATCCGCCAAGGAAGCGGGCGAAGGCGTGGACTTCATGCCCCTGACAGTGGAGTACAAAGAGAAATTTTCCTCGGCAGGCCGTTTTCCCGGCGGTTTCCTCAAGCGTGAGGGCCGTGCCGGCGACTATGAAATCCTTACCGCACGCCTTGTAGACCGCGTGCTTCGTCCGCTTTTCCCGGACAATTACCATGCCGACACTTTCGTCAATGTGACACTCTACAGCGCCGACGGCGTTGACTGCCCGGACGCTCTCGCCGGCCTCGCCGCAAGCGCCGCCCTCACCGTCAGCGACATACCCTTCAACGGCCCCATCGCCGAAGTGCGTGTGGCCCGTATCGACGGTAAGTTTGTGATCGATCCCACTTTCGAACAGCTCGAGCGCGCCGACATGGAGCTCATGGTGGGCGCTACCGCCGACAACATCATGATGGTGGAAGGCGAAATGAACGAGGTGAGCGAAGCCGACCTTCTGGCCGCCCTCAAGACTGCCCACGAAGCCATCAAGGACATGTGCCGCGTGCAGGAGGAACTGGCCCGCGAGGTGGGCGTGGTGAAACGCGAATATTGCCACGAGGTGAACGACGACGACCTGCGCGCCGACGTTCACGCCAAATGCTACGACAAGGCCTACGCCATAGCCAAGGCCGGCTGCGCCGACAAGCACTGGCGTATGGACAGCTTCAAGGCCGTGTGCGAGGAATATCTCGCCGCTATGCCCGAAGAGGAGCGCGAAGCCAAGGAGGCACTTGTGCGCCGCTACTACCACGATGTGGAGAAAGAGGCCATGCGCCGCTGCGTGCTCGACGAAGGCATCCGTCTCGACGGCCGCAAGACCACCGAAATACGTCCCATCTGGTGCGAGACCGACTATCTGCCCGGCCCCCACGGCTCTGCCGTGTTCACCCGCGGCGAGACTCAGGCCCTCGCCACCGTGACCCTCGGCACCAAGCTCGACGAAAAAATCGTGGACGAAGTGCTCCAGCAGGGCCGCGAGCGCTTCCTGCTCCACTACAACTTCCCTCCCTTCTCCACCGGTGAGGCCAAGCCGCAGCGCGGCGTAGGCCGCCGCGAGATAGGCCACGGCAATCTCGCCCACCGCGCCCTCAAGCGCATGTTCCCGGACAACTTCCCCTATGTGTGCCGCATCGTCAGCGACATCCTCGAGAGCAACGGCTCCTCGTCGATGGCCACAGTGTGCGCCGGCACCCTCGCTCTGCTCGACGCAGGCGTGAAGATGAAGAAGCCCGTGGCAGGCATAGCGATGGGCCTTATCAGCGACGAAGGCTGCGTGAAGTACGCCGTGCTCAGCGACATCCTCGGCGATGAGGACCACCTCGGCGACATGGACTTCAAGGTGACAGGTACCGCCGACGGTATCACCGCCACCCAGATGGACATCAAGTGCGACGGTCTCAGCTACGAGATTCTTGAGAAGGCTCTCATGCAGGCCCGCGACGGACGTCTGCACATCCTCGGCAAGATCCACGACACCATAGCCGAGGCCCGCAACGACTACAAGGCACACGTGCCCCGCATCGTCACCATGCTCATCCCCAAAGAGCTCATCGGCGCCGTCATCGGCCCGGGCGGAAAAATCATCCAGGGCATCCAGGAAGCCAGTGGCGCTACCGTCAGCATCGACGAAATCGATGAAGGCGGCTTCATCGAAGTGGCTGCTCCCAACCGCGACAGCATTGACAAGGCTCTTGAGCTCATCAACGCTATCGTCGAGCTGCCCGAAGAAGGCAAGACCTACACCGGCACCGTACGCAACATCATGGACTTCGGCGCATTCGTTGAATTCATGCCCCACCGCGACGGTCTGCTCCACATCAGCGAGATATCCTGGGAACGCCTCGAAAACATGGAGGCCAGCGGCCTGAAAGAAGGCGACACCGTGGAGGTGAAACTCATAGAAATCGACAAAAAGACCGGTAAGTACCGTCTCTCCATGCGTGCCCTCCAGCCCAAACCCGAAGGCTACGTAGAGCCCCAGCGCCGCGAACGCGCACCCCGCCGCGAGGGTGCAGAAGGCCGTGGCCCGCGCCGTGAAGGCGGACGCGACCGTGGTCCGCGCCGCAACAACAACTGATAGCCTGCGCGCTACCTCATAAAGAGGGCGCACCCCACTGCGGGGTGCGCCCTCTTGCTTTGTTGGTTAAGGATAGGAGTCAGCGTAAAGCCAGATAAAGAAATTGCGCCACAATGAGCGCCACCATCAATATCCAGATCCTGCGGCCCCGGCGCGCATCGCGCTCGGCATCAAAATTATCATTGCGGCCTTGTTCTTTTTCCATTGGTCTGTGTAGTGTAAATGTGTTTTTCTCTGTGAATCACAATGAGAGATGCAATATGTTTGGTACACTATCTCTTGGTAAGAGATAATGATGGCGCGCCACAATGGCATGAACAGTAGCACTGACAGCACCTCCGATGCTTACAACCGGGCATTTCACCCGGAAGAATACACCTCCCGGATTGCATTTTGACGGAGGCTGTGGCTGCACAAAACACCCGGACAGCTATAGACGTCCATGCAAGGTGCTGCCTTACAATATGAAAAAAACTTTGATGATATTGGTCATATTCAAATTTAATCCGTATCTTTGCATCCAAACTTAAATATCTCTTAGCAAGAGATTTGGAGTTTTCGCAATGGGCACATACAGCGATATTTGGCCCTACATTGCGGGCGATAGACCTACAATGGCAATTTGAGCACAGGCGTAGGACGAGAGGTACAAAAGGACAAAAAACACAAGAAACATAATATTTATTGATTATTGAGCCTTCTGTTTCTTCTGTCGTTTTGGGCTTCTGTGTCCGCTAAAAACGCACGATACGATATTTGCCGTCACGATGAT
This sequence comes from uncultured Muribaculaceae bacterium, assembly GCA_910578095.1. Taxonomy (GTDB): domain Bacteria; phylum Bacteroidota; class Bacteroidia; order Bacteroidales; family Muribaculaceae; genus CAG-873. Next base: position 22,989 of record CAJTOZ010000006.1, read on the forward strand.
TTGCGGATAAACCTAAAAAAAACGCCCTGCGGCCTTTGAAAGGGTCGCAGGGCGGCTGCTATGCGGAGAGGGGGAATCTTACTTCACGAGTTCTTTCACTACCTTGGCACCACGGCGCACAATGTAGATCTGGCCGGCTTCGGGCTGAGCCACACGCACGCCCTGGAGGTTGAAGTACTCGGCGGCTTCGTTGCCATCCACAGCCACATCCTCGATGCCGGTGGTGTTGGTGGTCTCAAACTGTATATCGTTGATGGTGTGCTCTGCCACCACATTGCCATTGTGCTCCACGCGGAGGCTGGCGGTGTAGGGTGTCAGTCCCTCAAGGCCCTGGGCGCCCACCTTGCCGACGAATGTGTGGGTGGACGGAACATCGTTTTCGCTCAGCTCGCGGCGGGGAGCCGATGCTGCGTTCATCAGGGAGTGCTCACCCTGGAAGTCTTCGCCGTTGACGGTCAGCACCACATTATATTCCGAACCGCTCTCGTCACCATTGTGGTTGTCCACATGGAGCATGTAGTTGAAGTAGGCAGTGTTTTTGAACACACGGTCGATCTCGCAGCGCAGCCCCTTGATGGTTGGGCGCAGAGCGTATTTGACGGTGATGGTTTTGATTTTCGTAGTCGTTGTCGGACTAAACTTAACGCTTGAAACCATATTGTCACCAGGATTCCAATTACCGTTGTTGAGTGTTCCTACACTAACATTAGATGCACTTGTACCGGAAAAATCAATTGATGTGATATAGTATTCATTGGGCACAGAAACCGTGAATGTAGTTCCGGATTGAACTCGCAAGGTCTTGTCAGAGTTCCAATAACGATATTTGTCTCCGTCAAAGTTGATGATTACAATGCCCTCGGAAATCTCTGTCACCTCAGTTTCATATTTGCTACTGCTTGTTTGCGCAGTTAAGCCATAACCGCTATTGGAAAAATCGAATGTAGATTCTGAACGCTCTATAATAACAACTGTGATGGTTACTTCTTCTTCAATAGCGCCGTTGCGCCCTGTGACTGAAGCGAGGGCATGTAATGTGACTGTATCGCCTGTATTACCGCTCACAGTATAGGTGCAGCCATCCAGCAATTCCTCGTTTACCTCAAGATAGAGCTCTTCAGCGCCATCGCAGGATACGGTAATTACCTGACCTACATAAACCTCAGCACCGTCTTTAATGCTAAATTCGGGTTTGGGGCACTCTGTGGGGTACCATTTGTAGAGATAAATGGTTTTGCTAATCTCGTTTGCAGACGCTGCTTTAACAGTTAGAATAACATCGTCTTCTCCGCTGAATACATATACGGAACCATCTTTGAAGTCGCCACCATTAACACTGTAGCTGATTGCCACAGCTGCATCCTTGTTGTCGGTATTGTAGCTGAAAACTATTTCAGTATTTTTGGCAGGATAATACTCGCCCTCATCCTCATAGGTTTCTTCAAGGCTCGAAATAATAAGGTTGCCCTGTTCCAGCTCAATCTCTTCAGAACCGCCCTGTTCTGCCTCAGCCCATTCAATTGTAATTTCTTCAATGTTCACGGCAGATGCAGAGCTGATAGCGACAAATTCAAAGGTCTGATCTGTCAGAGTAATGGTTTCAGAAGCTGCTGCGCCTTTTGAGCACGAACCTATTTCCGTTCCTTGTGCTTTGTCGCCGCTCGTGTAGGCTGAATGCTTGCCATACACTTTCACTGTTCGGCCGTTGGCTGTTGAAACTGCCGTAGACCATTTGATCGTTACGGTTTTAGCTACACCTCCGGATTTGATGGTTACAAGATCGGATGCATTACTATTTCCATTGTTTAGCGCAAAGTAGTAGTTTCCCTTGCTATCCGCAAAATTCAATTTTCCTGCATATTGCGCACCGGATTCAAACACGCCAGATTCAAAAGGTTTGTAACCTTGGCTGTTCTTTGTTCCGCCGTACAGGGATTCGCTTGTAAGAACATCCGTTCCTGCCGCATTTGCCACGAAGCCGAAGCTCATGAGCACGAGGAGTGTGAGTAAAAATTTTTTCATACTGTTTATTGATTGGTTTGGGTATATGTCTTCCTTCAAATGTATATGCCGGGCGCGGCCCGCTTCCCTGCGGGGTAGCGGTGGTGTGTTGTCTGCACCGGCGATGTCGAGAATGTACTACTATATTGTTTATTGAAAGCGAAGCAGCGCTACGCGAGGGCTGCCGTGCGGCTATTAAAAAAAATCGCACCCCGAAGCGGACACATTTGGTCACGCAGGAGTGCGGAATGCAGATGCGGAAGAAGCCTCACGACGCTTGGAGCGTATAGCCGCCACATATTCTCTCGAAAACGAGAGATGCGCGCAGGATATGGAGGTCTTCCGTTTCATGCTGCAAAGTTACGCCCAAAAATGTATAAAGAGGGCAGAATAATGGTTAATATTTGTTAATAAAACCAAGGCTGCGCTTCCGGGCTTTATCCCTCTCGCAGCTCTGCGCGCAGGGCATACCCGTTGCGCAGGCGCTCGAAAGCAGAGGGATCGGAACGAAGGGCAGGAGTATCGGCCTCCAGCGGATTGTAGCTTGCGCGCACCGCTGCTTCCGTGACGGCATCGGGTGTTGGCGCCGGAGCATCGCCGGGCAATACTATGTGCGGCAGGCCGAAATGCGCGGCCACGGCGTCGACTGCCATCTGCGATGCGCGCCACTTGCCCTCACGCGAGTAGCCAGCAATGTGGGGCGTGGCCACAGCTGCACGCTGAAGCAACTCGGGAGATATGGCCGGCTCGCCTTCCCAGCAGTCGATCACGGCTGCCCCCACAAGGCCGGAATCAAGCGCGGCCACGAGCGCGGGGGTATCGACCACGGCGCCACGGGCAGCGTTGACCACCACCGGACGGCGGCGCAGCGACGCGAAAAACTCTTCTCCCGCGAGATGGAATGTGGCATCCGGGCCCGAGGAAGTGAGGGGTGTGTGGAAGGTGATCACATCGGCCTCGCGTGCTATATCGGCGAGACTGCACCAGCCATCGCCACCCTCGGCCCGCTCGCGTGGAGGGTCGCATTCCATCACACGCATTCCAAGCGAACGCCCCCAGCGCGCCACAATGGAGCCCACATGGCCCACACCCACCACGCCGAGAACGAGGCCGGCCAACGGGCCGGGATGAAGGGCGGCCACACTGCCCAGCACATACTGCGCCACAGCCGGAGCATTGCAGCCGGGGGCATTGGCCACAGCTATGCCATGGGCGGCACACCACGGGGCGTCGATATGATCGGTGCCGATGGTGGCTGTGGCCACAAAGCTGCAGCGGGAGCCACCAAGCAGCGCTTCGCCGGCATGGGTGCGCGTGCGCACTATCATGGCGTCGACATCGCGCACTCGCCCGGGAGTGATGTCTTCGGGATCGGCATAATCCACCGCACCATAAGGCTCCAGCACACCGCGCAGAAAGGGCACCTTGCTCTCGACAAGAAATTTCAGATGAGTATTTTCCATACAAACAGTGCCGCATACACGGCTATTACCGAAGTGATACCTATCCACGAGCGCTCAGAGCGGTGGATCACAAAAAACTGGGCGGCCTGCAGCGACGCACACATATTGAGCGTGGGAATGTAGGACGACACATTATTATAATCCAAAGCCATGGCCAGAATGGTGACGAAGCCCATCGCCACAATGGCGCCGTTGTAGGCACGCGCACGGGCGTTATAGGCCATGGTACGGAAAAAGTCGAGCACTATCGCTGCCACGAAGATGATGGCCGTGATGCTCACTGTGACTGCCAGTTGCACTCCCTCACTGAAATTGATGGTGGAGAGCAGGGCCACGGGCGACGGCAGATGCACGCCGGCAGGTGCCACTATGCCAAGGCCGAACAGCAGCCACCACGGCGCCACTATGCCCATCAGCGCGGCCACCACCGTGCGCACCGACATCAGGCGCATCTGCGCACAGCACAGCGCCATCACAGGGATATATACGGCAAAGCTGTGGCGCGTGGCTGTTCCGGCCGAGAGCATAAAAAACACCAGAAACACCTCGCGGCGCCTGTCGGAACGGCCGTAGCTGCCGAACATCAGCGCCACGCAGCATGCGAGCGTCAGCGCAAGCAGCGGGCCGGTATAGAATTGCGCGGTGAGTTCCGATGTGGCTATGGCCATAAAGGCATAAAGCACACCGAAGAGCATCGACAGGCTGCGCAGCAGATTGTATGTGCGGTTTATAGCCATCATGACGGCTATGACCGCCAATTCCATGCCCACGCCCGCCCATAGCGACACCGGCCCGGACGGCAGCCAGCAGTTGGCCGACGGGAGGGCAACGCCGCGGTCGCCGCACACGGGTGCCAGCCCACCGTTGGCATAGGTGAGCCACGCCGCGAGCGCCATGAGCACGGCGGCAAGCAGCATCGCATAGCGCGAATGAAAGAATTTGGAGAGGCGGGCGGGCATCGCGGTGCTACTGATCGCCCTTCTTTTTCCAGCCGCGGCTGCGCATCACCGGCTTCTCGGCCGACGGCGGAAGCGAAGGCTTGCGGCCCACGAGGGAACGCAGGGCAGCCGGATTGCGACGCACTGCCAGCGGATTTTCATCGGAGGGCGTCTCGGCAGCAGGATACGGTGCGGCTCCGCGCTCAGGACGCTCGCCGCCTTTGAACGACTTGAAAGGCTTACGGCCACGGTCGCCGCGATCGCCGCGACGTTCAGGGCGCTCGCCGCGGCGCTCCGGACGGTCGCCACGGCGCTCCTCGCGTGCGGGACCGTTTTTCAGCTTGCCTCCGCCTGCAAGAAATGATTTCTTGTCGCCGTCGAAAATTATGTACTCACGCAGCTCACAGTCGAGCGCGCCGTTGAACATGGCCACCTTCTCGCTGGCTGCCAAACCTATGAAGCGGAAATGCTCATCACGGTAGCCTATGATCCATGCCTCCCAACCGCGGAAGCAATGCTTGAGCGTATGGCCGATGGATGTGTAGAGGCCTTCCATGTCGGGAGCTGATATGCGCTCGCCGTAGGGAGGGTTGGTCACAAGCACGCCCGCTTCGGCAGGCACTTCGGCCTCGGTCCAGCGAGCTATCGGACGCACGTCGAGCTGCACGTGGCGCGCCACGCCGGCACTTTTCAGGTTGGCAGCGGCAATGCTGATGGCCTTGGGCGAAATATCGGAGCCTATGATGGGCACCGTGACAGGACGCTCGGCGGAGTCGTCGTTGTAAATCTTATCGAAGAGTTCGGCATCGAAATCGGGCCATGCCTCGAAAGCGAAACGCTTGCGGAACACGCCGGGAGCGATATTGGCGGCTATCAGCGCGGCTTCGCACAGGAATGTGCCGCTACCGCACATGGGATCGACAAACGGACGTTCGCCGTGCCACCCGCTGCGCAGGATGATGCCGGCCGCGAGCACCTCGTTGATGGGAGCCTCGGTCTGCGCCACGCGGTAGCCGCGCTTATGAAGCGACTCGCCGCTGCTGTCGAGGCTGAGCGTCACATCGGTGCCTGAAATATGCACATTGATCATCACATCGGCATCCTGAAGACGCACGCCCGGACGCTTGTCTTCGCCATAACGGTCCTTGAACCAGTCGACAATGGCATCCTTGATGCGGTAGGTGACAAAGCGCGAGTGGGAGAACTCGTCGCTATAGGCCACGGTGTCGATACTGAAGGTCTTGCTGAGGGATAGTATGTGGCTCCAGTCGAACGCCTTGGCCTTGTCGTAAAGCTCATCGGCGTCGCGGGCGCTGAATTTGTAGAACGGCTTGAGAATGCGCAGGGCGGTGCGGCAGCAGAAGTTGGCGCGGTACAGCAGTTCGCGGTCGCCGTTGAAGGCCACCATGCGGCGTCCTATGCGTATGTCGTCGGCTCCCAGGCCGCGAAGTTCCTCGGCCAGCACATCTTCCAGACCCTGGAAGGTTTTGGCCACCATTTCAAAAGTATCGTTCATAGTTTGTGCAGTATTTCAACGCTGCAAAATTAGCTATAATTTTCCGAAAACCCACTACCCTCGCCGCACGATATTGTGAGTGCGGTCAAAAACTTTTAATTTTCATCCGCCTTTTCCGAAAGGGCCCGCCATAGCGCGTCGGACTGCGGCACGGGGGCCGTCACGTGTATTTCCTTGCCGCTCACGGGATGGACAAAGCGTATCTCGCGCGCAAGCAGCGAGATGGAGCCATCGGGATTGCTGCGGCGGTCGCCGTACTTGAGGTCGCCGCGTATGGGGCATCCGATGGAGCTCAGCTGCACACGTATCTGATGCTTGCGTCCGGTGAGCAGTTCCACCTCGAGCAGACGGTAGTGCTCGCCCTCGGCTATGGTGCGGTAGCGCAGACGCGCTTCCTTGGCTCCGGGCCGCGGCTGTGCAGAAGCATAGCTCTTGTTGTTGCGCTCGGTGGTGGTGATGTAGTGTGTGAGCTCTCCCTCGGGCTGAGGGGGCACTCCGCGGGTGATGGCCCAGTAGCGCTTGTGCACATCGCCGCGGCGGAACATCTCGTTGAGCCTCGCCAGCGCCTTGGAGGTCTTGGCCAGCACCACCACGCCGCCCACAGGACGGTCGAGGCGATGGGCCACGCCCACAAACACATTTCCGGGCTTGGCGTATTTCTCCTTGAGCCACGCCGCCACGGTCTCGCTCAGCGGCGTATCGCCGGTCTTGTCGCCCTGCACTATCTCGCCGGGAGCTTTATTGACTATTATTATGTGGTTGTCTTCGTAAAGTACTTCCATCGCTTTTTTCTTTTATTGATTATCCGCAAAATCATCCAAGTTGACATCATAAGGTTACCGCCCGCAATGTAGGGGCATCGCTTTGCGATGTATAATACGCCTGCTTGCCAATTTTACGTGCCAAAGGCACGTCCCTACATTGAGAATAAGACCTTGGGTGCTTTTGCGGATAATCATATTTCTTTTTCGCCCCAAAGATAGCCATTTTTAAAAAAATTATAGCTACTTTTGCTTAATTATAATTTTTGGAGAAGTATGCTATACTCAATGACGGGTTTCGGCAAAGCAACGGCCGAAGCCGATGGAGTCAAGATCACATTTGAGATAAAGACACTTAACAGCAAGCAGCTGGACCTCACCACCCGTCTGCCCGGAGCCTTCCGTGCACGCGAGAGCGCCGTGCGCGAACTCGTGGCCAAGACACTGGAGCGCGGCAAGGTGGAGGCCACAGCATCGATAGAGCGCGCGGCCGGCTCGGCAGCCGTGGAACTCGACCTCGAGACCCTGGCAGCCTACCGGCGGCAGATAGAGCATGCATCGGCCACACTCGGCATTCCGCAGCCCGACAACTGGTATGCAGTGCTGCTGCGCATGCCCGATGTGTACCGCAGCGTAGCTCCCGACGATAGCAACGATGCCGAATGGGATGCCATGTGCCGCGCCGTGCAGGGCGCAGCCGAGGCATGCATGGCCCATCGGCGCGCCGAGGGAGAACGCCTCGAAACATTCTTCGGAGAGCGCATCGACGGCATAGCCTCGCTTCTGGCACAGATCGATGCCTACGAGACCGAACGCGTGCCGCGCATACGGGCGCGCATAGAGGAAGGCCTGCAAAAGCTCACCGAAGTGGACTACGACCGCGGACGCCTCGAGCAGGAAATGATTTTCTATATAGAGAAACTCGATGTCAACGAGGAGAAACAGCGCCTCGCACAGCACTTGCGCTACTTCCGCGAGACCATGGCCGCTCCAGGCGTGTCGCACGGCAAGAAGCTCGGCTTCATAGCCCAGGAGATGGGACGCGAGATCAACACCCTCGGCTCCAAGAGCAACCATGCCGACATGCAGCGCCTGGTGGTGGAGATGAAAGACATCCTCGAACAGATCAAAGAACAAGTGTTAAACGTACTCTGATATGGCAAAAGAAGGCAAAATAGTAGTGCTGTCGGCCCCGTCGGGCTGCGGAAAAAGCACCATCATTCACCGGCTGCTCGAGGGCGACGATGCCCTGCCGCTGGAATTTTCCGTCTCAGCCACAAACCGCGCCCCGCGCGAGGGCGAGACCGACGGCGTGAGCTACCATTTCATGACCACCGAGGCTTTCCGCGATGCGGTGGCCGAAGGCAGCTTCGTGGAGTGGGAGGAAGTGTATCCCGGACGCTACTACGGCACCCTGCGCAGCGAGATAGACAAGCGCACCGCCATGGGCTGCAACGTAGTGCTCGACATCGATGTCAAGGGCGCACTCAACGTGAAACGCATCTACGGCGACCGGGCCATCACCATATTCATACAGCCGCCGAGCGTCGACGAGCTGCGCCGGCGCCTCGAAGGCCGCGGCACCGATGCTCCCGAGGTAATAGCCGAACGCGTCGGCAAGGCCGAGTACGAACTGTCGTTCGCCCCGCAATTCGACGTGCGTGTGGTTAACGACAATCTCGAGGACGCCGTGGCCGGAAGCCGCGATATCATCACAAAACATCTCGAGGCATGAACCGCGCCGAGACCATAGGCCTGCTTGGAGGCTCGTTCAACCCCGTGCACATGGGCCACATGATGCTGGCCGCATACATGACACAATGGGGTGTGGTGGACAAAGTATGGCTCACACTCTCGCCACGCAATCCGCTGAAGGATCCCGCCGGGCTGCTCCCCGACACACGCCGCCTGGCCATGCTGGAGATAGCCACCCGGGGCGCCGACCGCATCGACACCTGCGACATTGAACTGTCGATGCCACGCCCGTCGTACACCATCGACACGCTCGACCTCCTCGCCAAACGCTATCCGGCCAAACGCTTCAAGCTCATCATAGGCAGCGACAACTGGCAGATATTCGACAAATGGCGCGATGCACAGCGCATACTCGACGATTACGGAGTGATAGTGTACCCTCGGCCGGGATTTCCTGTCGACGACACGCACGTGGACGGAATGGAACTGGTGCGCCCCATGACGGTGAACCTCAGCAGCACGCAAGTGCGCGAGGCAATAGCGCGAGGACGCGACATGACATACTTCCTGCCGCAGGGCGTATACAAATACATCATCGACAACAAGCTATACAAGAAATGAGCACACTCAGCAACAACGAGATAGCATTTCTCGCACTCGCCAATGAATTTTGCGCCACGATGGAAAACGCACGCGAAAGCGAGCGCGACGACTTTGTGGGCGCCATGCTGCGCATGCTGCCGCGCATATACATCGCCGCCGCCGACCTCAGGCGCGACGACACCGCCATCAGCGATGCCTACGTGGCCGATGCCCTCGAAGAGGAGTACTACGATGCTGTGCGCATGCGGGTGGCAGAGCTGCTGGGCGAGGACGACACATACCTCGAAGTGTTCGAGCAGGACATGAAATACAGCGACACCCCCATCGCCGCAAGCATTTCCGAGGGCCTTGCCGATCTTTTCCAGGTGTTCTACAACATCGTGCAGACCGCCCGCGACGCCACCCCCGAGCTCATAGCCGAACTTGTGCCGGTGATGCGCGACGACTTCGCCGACTACTGGAGCCAGACACTGTGCAACGTGCTCCGTGCCCTCAACAAACTGTATTATTCCACTCTCCAATAACGACATGACCGACCATACCGCCGATCTCAAGGCGTTTCTCGACGCCTCTCCCGTGAATTTTCTCGCCGTTGAAGAACTGCGCCGCAGGCTCGACGCCGCAGGTTTTTCGGAACTAAATCCCGCCGACACGTGGACAATATGCCCCGGCGACCGCCGCTACGTGTGTGCCAACGGGTCGGCCATCTTTGCTTTCATAGCCGGCGACGCGCCCGCCCACACCGGCGTGCGCATAATCTCGGCCCACAGCGACTCGCCATGCTTCCGCGTGAAGCCGCATTGCGAAATGGTGTGCGACGGCGACATCGTGAAACTCAACACCGAGGTGTACGGCGGCCCGATACTCTATACATGGTTCGACCGCCCGCTGTCGCTGGCCGGACGCGCAATCCTGCGCGGCGACCATCCGTTGCGCCCGCGCCACCGCACAGTGTGCTTCCGGCGCCCGATGCTCGTGATTCCACATCTGGCCATACACTTCAACCGCGCCGTAAACGACGGCAATCACCTCAGCCGTCAGAAAGACATGCTACCGGTGCTCGGCCATGTGGCCTCTGCCGCCGATGCCAAGGGGCTTATCCATCGCCTCGTGGCCGCCGAACTCGAGGCCGATCCCGCCGATGTGCTCGACTTCGACCTCTCACTCTATACCGTGGAAGGAGCTTCTACCGTAGGGCTCAACAACGAGTTCATAAGCTCCGGACGCCTCGACGACCTCAGCATGGTGCACGCCGCACTCACCGCACTGCTCGCCTCCGACGGTTGCGGAGCCACGCGCATCATGGCCATATTCGACAACGAAGAGACTGGTTCCGGCACCAAGCAAGGCGCGGCATCGCCGGTGCTGCAGCAACTGCTGCGCCGCCTGTGCGCAGCGCTTGGAGGCACCGATGAGGACTACTACCGCTGCGTGGCCGACTCTTTCATGGTATCGGCCGACAACGCCCACGGAGTGCACCCCAACTACACGGAAAAATACGATCCCACCAACCATCCGGTGCTCGGTGGTGGCCCCGTAATAAAAATCAACGCCAACTGCAAGTACATGACCGACGCCGATTCGGCTGCAGTATTTGCCACCGTGTGCGAACGCGCCGGAGTGCCCGTGCAGCGTTTCGTCAACCACAGCGATGTGGCCGGAGGCTCCACCCTGGGCAATATCCTCACCTCGCAGATACCCCTGCGTGGCGTCGACATGGGCGCTGCCGTCTGGGCCATGCACTCCGCACGCGAAACGGCATCCTCGGCCGACCACAACTACACCATACGCGCTTTCACAGAATTCTACAACTGCTGACAGACGCCGTATCAACAGACCGACAGCCCACGGGGCGCAAGGCACAATGCCTTGCGCCCCCGCCTGTTCATGCACAAGAAAGCCCGCCGGGGGCTGCGGGCTCCTTTCGGAGCCACGCGCCACCCGGCGGGCGTGTCGGCCTCGGGGGCCGGATGAGACCGACATGTGGTTATTTCTCTATCGACGTGGGGCGCAGTTCATAAGCTGCGATGGCAATGGTGAAGCCCCAGTAGATGAATGCGATGCTCACAAGGAAGCTCACCATGAACATGTTGCTCACCCAACCTGCTTCCATGAAGAAGAAACCGATGAGGCAGAGAAGCACACCGTTGACGATTCCGAGCCAACGCCCTTTGCGCTCAGGCGAGCCACAGCTGTCGACCAGCGCCTCCACACCCCAGAAAAGGAACAGGAAAGCAAGGAAATAGGGGAACACCATCTCGCTCAGGAACACATTGCGCACCAGAACGAAACCGATGAAAATATCTATCACACCGCCGGCGAGCCACCAGCCCCAGCCACGGCGCGCACGGCCACTGGCCGACACACTGAGCTGAACACAGCCGGCAAGGATAAGCAGCCAGCCGAATATCTGCGAAGCCACTGCATAACCGGCTTCCGGCCAGAACCAATAGGCGAAACCGCCGATTACCATCAGTATGCCTACGATAAGCACCGCCCACCATCCGCGGGTAGTACCATAATTACTAACATTCAAGGCTTTCATAATAGGAGAGTTGAAAAATGGGTTAAACTTTATATTCGATTTTATGTGATGCAGCGCGTGTTTGCGCGTTGTATATAAAGAACAAGCCCTGCATCCTTTTTGTTGCAGGCGAAGCGCTTTTTTCGTAATTTTGCAAAAAATAGCACCGTGCCCCGTGGCATCCCTGGAATACAATGATATACCCCTCATCGTTTGAAAAAAAAGTAGGCTTCGACGCCGTGCGCCGCGCCGTGGGCGAAGCATGCACCTCGGCCATGGGACGCGAGCAGGCCGAAGAAATGGCTTTTACCGCCGACCACTCCGCCGTGCGGCTCGCGCTCGAACAAACCGCTGAGATGCTTGCCATCACAGGAAGCGACAGCGAGTTTCAGCTCGGAGCCATACACGACATGCGCGCGGCCCTGCGCGGAATACGCGTGCCCGGGTCGTTCATGCCCGCGCAGGAACTCATGCAGCTGCGCACAGTGCTCGACACCGCTGCCGACCTGCACGCATTCTTCGCCCGCCACCGCGACGACGAAGGCCACTCCGACCTTCCGGCCCTCGACCGCGTGGCGATTCTGCTCACACCCATGCCGGAAACCGCGCGGGCCATCGACCGCCTGCTCGACCGCTGGGGCAACGTGCGCGACAATGCCTCCCCCGAACTCGCCGAAATACGTCGCTCGCTGGCGTCGATGAACGGTGTCATAGCCGGTGCCATGCGCCGGGTGATGGCGAGAGCCGTACAGGAGGGATGGGTGGAGCCCGATGTCACGCCGGCCGTGCGCGACGGGCGCCTTGTGGTGCCGGTGGCTCCGGCCAACAAACGCCGGATCGCCGGCATCGTCCACGATGAATCGGCATCCGGCAAAACCGTGTTCATAGAACCTGCCGAAATAGTGGAAGCCAACAACCGCCTGCGCGAACTGCAGATGCGGGAACGGCGCGAAGTCACACGACTGCTCATAGCCATGGCCGACAGCCTGAGGCCCGAATGCCCGCAGATGCTCGACACGCTCGATCTCCTCGGCCAACTCGATTTCATCCACGCCAAAGCCGCCTATGCGAGAGCCACGGAAGCAACAATGCCTACCCTCGCGGAAGGGCCGGAGATGGAATGGTACCATGCATGCCACCCCGTGCTGCGGGCCTCGCTGGAGCGGCAGGGCAAGCAGATAGTGCCGCTCGACATCACCCTCTCCTGCCCCGACAGACGCATACTCGTGATTTCCGGCCCTAACGCCGGAGGCAAATCGGTGACGCTCAAGACCGTAGGCATCATACAGTACATGGTGCAGTGCGGACTGCTGCCGCCCGTATATGAAAACTCGCGCATAGGAGTGTTCGACAGCATCTTCATCGACATCGGCGACGACCAGAGCATAGAGGACGACCTCAGCACCTACTCCTCGCATCTGCGCAATATGAAGTATTTCCTATCCCATGGCAATGACCGCACTCTGCTGCTCATCGATGAATTCGGAGCAGGCACAGAGCCGCAGATAGGTGGTGCCATCGCCCAGGCCATACTGCGACAGTACAACGACCGCCACATGTGGGGCATCGTCACCACCCACTTCCAGAACCTCAAGCACTTCGCGGAGGACACTCCGGGGCTCGTAAACGGCTCCATGCTGTACGACCGCCAGCTCATGCAACCGCAGTTCCGGCTGCTCATAGGCCACCCCGGAAGCTCCTTCGCCATAGAGATAGCACGCAAGACCGGCCTGCCGGAAGCAGTAATAGCCGATGCTGAAGAAATCGTGGGCAGCGACTATGTGAATCTCGACAAATACCTGCTCGACATCACACGCGACAAAAGATACTGGGAGAACAAACGCGCCGACATCCGCCGCAAGGAAAAACGCCTCGAGGAGACGCTCGCGAGATACGAGGCTGATGCCGACAACCTGCGCGCGCAGCGACGGGAAATAATAGCCGACGCACGCGCCGAGGCTAAAAAGATATTGGAAGGCAGCAATGCGGCCATCGAACGCACCATCCACGACATACGCCGCGCGCAGGCCGACCGCGAGGCCACTCTCGAAGCGCGGCGGCGCCTCGATGAGGAGCGCAGACGCATGGGCGAGGAACTCAAGGCGGCCGACAGCGACCATCCGCTCACCGCACGCGCGCCCCGGCGTAAACGCAAGCCCGAGACGTCCGCACCGAAATCCACCGAAAAACGCGCACTCGCCCCGGGCGACAACGTGCTGCTCGACGGCGCCGGCACTCCGGGTACCATCGAGAGCCTGAAAGGCGACAGCGCTACCGTGATTTTCGGACAACTGCGCACCACCGTCAAAACCTCACGCCTCACCCCCACACTGCGCAAAGCCGCCAGCGGTGCCAAAGCAGCATCATTCGTCAGCACCTCGACAGGCAACGAAATACGAGAGCGACAGCTGCGTTTCAAGCCCGACATCGATGTGCGCGGAATGCGTGCCGATGAAGCAGTGCAGTCCGTGACATATTTCATCGACGATGCCCTGCAGTTCAATGCCGGGCGGGTGCGCATACTCCATGGCACCGGCACCGGAGCGCTGCGGCAGTACATACGCCAGTATCTCGCCACTGTGCACGGCGTGCGCGCTTTCCGCGATGAGGACGTGCGGCTTGGAGGCGCCGGTATCACTGTGGTGGAGCTCAGCTGACACGTACACAGACATAAACAGACCGCACACGCCACCCTCGCGGAAGTCAATCCGCCGGTGGCTTGTGCGGTCCGTTTTTTACGGTCCGGCCTGTCATAGGCGGCCGGCAGCCTGACTGAGCATTACATTATGCCCTTCTCGCGCAGACGCAGCTGCCAGTTCCAGGCCGAGCGCATGGTGTCGGCCAAGGAAGTGCCGGCGGTCCAGCCCAGCACAGTGTTGGCACGGGCGGGGTCGGCCCACACCTGTATGATATCGCCCTCGCGGCGCGGAGCGAACTTGTGGGGCACCTTCACGCCTGTAGCCTCCTCAAATGTATTGATAAGTTCCAGCACGCTCACACCGTTGCCTGTGCCGAGGTTGAACACCTCAACAGGCTCTGCGCACTTGTCGTCGACAAGACGTTCCACAGCCACGACGTGTGCTTTGGCCAGGTCCACCACATTGATAAAATCGCGGATGCAGGTGCCGTCGGGTGTGGAGTAGTCATTGCCAAACACACTCAGCATCGGGCGCACGCCGATAGCGGTCTGTGTGAGGAAAGGAATCAGATTCTGGGGCACACCGTTGGGCAGCTCGCCGATGAGAGCGCTGGGATGAGCGCCTACGGGATTGAAATAGCGCAGCAGGATAGCCTTGAACGGCGCACCGGAGGCCACAGTGTCGCAGATTATGTCCTCGCTGATTTTCTTGGTGTTGCCGTAAGGCGAGGTCGCAGTCTTGCGGGGAGTGTTTTCGGTCACAGGGTTCTGGTCCGGTTCGCCATAGACAGTGCACGACGACGAGAACACTATGCCACGCACACCGTTGGGGCCCATCAGGTCGAGCAGATTGATGAGCGTATTGAGGTTGTTGCGGTAGTAAAGCAGCGGCTTCTGCACGGATTCGCCCACAGCCTTGCTTGCCGCGAAATTAATGATGCCCTTGATGTCGGGATAATCAGCGAAAAGTTTCTTAAGGGTGTCGATATCGGTGCAGTCGCCCTCAACAAAGTCGGGACGCACTCCGGTGATAGCCTCGATACCGTCGAGCACATCGCGGTTGCTGTTGCTGAGATTATCGATGATTACCACACTATAACCGGCGTTGATAAGTTCGACGGTGGTATGGCTACCGATGTAGCCCGTGCCGCCGGTGACGAGGATTCTTGCTTTTTCCATCTTTAATATATAGGTTAGAGGATTATTTTTAAAATCAGAAAGGCAGCGGTCCCGAGGACGGAGGGGCCATGAAATCGGCAGAGCCGCCGCTCATGGGTGCAGCCCCGGGAGTGGGCGCAGGTGCGGCCTGGTCGGCTATATCGTCGTTCAGGCGGGAAGCATGAGTGCCCATCTCCATTGCCACCGACGCTTCGTTCCAGTTCTCGAAACGGGCCACAGGAGCGCGGAAGCGCATCTTCACATCGTCCACGGCACCCGAGCGGTGTTTGGCCACGATGAACTCGGCAAGACCACGGATATCACGGCCGCTTGCATCAGTATCGCTGTGCAGATAATACTCCGGACGGTGGATGAAGCACACCATATCGGCATCCTGCTCGATGGCTCCGGATTCGCGCAGGTCGCTGAGCTGCGGACGCTTGTTCTCGCTGCGCGACTCCACGCTTCGGTTGAGCTGCGACAGCGCCACTATAGGCAGATTCAATTCTTTTGCCAGCTGCTTGAGCGATCTTGATATCATGCTCACCTCCTGCTCGCGCGAGCCGAATTTCATGCCCGAGGCATTCATCAGCTGCAGATAGTCTATGATGATCATGCGCACACCATGCTCGCGCACCAGGCGGCGCGCCTTCGTGCGCAATTCGAAAATCGACAGCGACGGCGTGTCGTCGATATAGAGCGGCGCACCGGTCAGATGCTTGATACGCGCCATCAGCTGGTTCCATTCTATAGGCGACAACTGGCCGCTCTTGATTTTGGAGCCCTCGATCTCGCACACGTTCGATATGAGACGGTTGACAAGCTGCACATTGCTCATTTCAAGCGAGAATATGGCTATGGGCGTGTTGTACGTGACAGCCATATTCTTGGCCATGGACAGCACGAATGCCGTCTTACCCATGGCCGGGCGCGCTGCTATGATGATAAGGTCGGAATTCTGCCATCCGGAAGTAAGTTTGTCCAGATCGTGATAGCCGGATTCGAGACCGCTGAGACCCGACGTACGGTTGGCGGCGGCCTGTATCTGGTCAATGGCCTGTGTGATCACGGGGTCGATCTGCGTCACCTCTTTCTTGACATTGCGCTGCGATATCTCAAACAGGCGTCCTTCGGCCTCCTGCAGCACATCATCCACGTCGATGCTTTCGTCGAACGCCTTTGTCTCAAGCTCCGAGGCGAAACCTATGAGTTGTCGCGAAAGATACTTCTGCGCCACGATGCGGGCGTGAAACTCGACATTGGCAGCCGAGGCCACTTCCATGGTCAGCTGGGCCACATAGGCCGTGCCGCCTACGCTCTCGAGAGTGCCGTTGAGACGCAACTGCTCCACCACGGTGAGCATGTCGATAGGGCTCTGCGATGCGCCAAGCGTCTGTATCGCCTCATAGATGCGCTGGTGAGCCGGCTCGTAGAAGCTGTCGGCATGCAGGATGTCGCACACTATGGTATAGGCATCCTTCTCAAGCATGAGAGCGCCAAGCACGGCGGCTTCAAGGCGGGTGTCGCGCGGCGCTATGCGGCCCGCGGAGTCGGCAACCTGAGCATTGGCCGCACGCTGGCGGTAATTATTGGGAGTGGAAGGGGGCATGTGCTGTGAATTGGTTTTCAGGCAGCAAATTTACGCATTTTTTTTCAAAGAAGCCTCGTTTATCTCCATATCGCGCACCAGAATGGAACCGGTCTGTGCCTGCACGGCCCGCACCACACTTCCGTACACCTTCACCACGCCCGGGAAGCGGTCGGCGAAGTCGGGAACGAAATCACATGCGCCGATATTGTCAAGCCGGTCGCACACCATGGCCACGGTGATGGTGTCGGTGGCCAGCGCAGGCTGGTAGCCTATCACAGCCCGGCGCTCGTCCACTATCACATGACTGATAAGTCCGCACGCCGTGAGCCGGTCGATGGCATCGCCGGCAAGACGCGCCGGAAAACCATATTCGTGTATCAGATCGGCCGCGCTCGGAGCAGGCATTCCGGCATCGAAACGCTTCACTATCACGGCTGCGATAGCGAGCACCACACGCCGGCGGTAGGACAGCGACACTTTCGACGATTCGTTGGCGAAATTAAACTGGAATATATTCTGCGAGGAATAGCATATCACAGCTCCCGCCAGCGTGATCACCCACACCAGCTGAAGCCATATCAGGAGCAACGGCAGAAACGAGAAACTGCCGTATATGGCGTTGTAGCGCGACACATACATCTGGCCGGACACAAAAACCCATTGCAGAATCAGGAAGCCGGCGGCAGCGATAGCCCCGGCCGGCACAGCGTTGAGAAACTTAACGCGGGTGTTGGGGATGGCCACATAGGCAATCGTGAAGAATAGCCATGTCAGCACCCACGACCCGGCTTCCATGAAGGCGGAAATCAGCGGGGTCATGAACTGCCAGTGGAACAACGATTGCAACGTGCTGCTGACCATCAGCGAGATACCGCCCGAACATATCATCAGCACCGGCAGGATTATGAGCATGGCGGTGTAGTCGGTGAGTTTGCGCCACACGCTGCGGCCTTCTTTCACGCCCCACACGAGATTGAACGTATCTTCCACATTCATGAGCAGAGAGATGAGTGTCCACAGCAGGAACACGATGCCTACGCCCACAAACACCCCTTCGGCGCTCTGGTTCAGATACGAATCCACAAAACTCAGCATGGCGTTCACAGCCGTGCGTTGGGCCGGAAAAATGTGCATGAGCTCTTCCTGCAGGAAACTCTGCATGTTGAAGCCGCGACCTATGGCAAAGAGCAGCGCCAGAGCCGGCACCAGAGCGAGCAGCGTGCGGTAGGTCATGGCGCAGGCCTGCGACTGCAGGTCGGCGTTCAGAAAGGAACGTACGGAGAGGTTCAGTGTCTTCACAAGCCGCACGCTCCAGCGACCGCTGTTGTCGGTCCATACATCCGTGCTCACATATCGCCACCGGTCGACAGCCCGCGACACAAGCCGCGACACGAACGAGGAACCGCCGTCCGCTTCAGGTTTTTCGTGTTTCATAAGAGGTCACTTTAACATACCTTATAAAACGCAAATATCGCTAAAAAAGTCGGGGCAAGGAAAAAAATCGGCAAAAAACCGCTAATTTTGCACACATATGACCACCATCACCATAATATCTCTGCTACTGGCCGCGCTCGCCGTGGCGTATGCCCTGATGGCCGACCGACGCGCATCGCGCGCACGGGCCGAGGCCGACATGACACGCCGTCTGCTCGACGAACGCGCCGCCGACAACGCCGCCGCCGAAGAGCGCTTCCGCGCACTGGCCAACGAGGCCCTTCTGGCCAACTCCCGCGCCCTCGACGCCGCCGGACGCCGCAATATCAACGAGGCGCTGGCTCCCATGGCCGAACGCATGAAAGAAATGGAGAAAACATTCCGCGAAGCCTATTCCGCTGAGGCGCGCGAGCGCTTTTCGCTGGCCGACCGCGTGCGCGAGCTTGTGGAACTCAACAGGGTGGTGGGAGCCGAGACAAGACGCCTCACCGATGCCCTCAAGGGCAACACCCGCATGCAAGGCGACTGGGGCGAAATAATACTTGAAAACATACTTCAGCGCTCCGGCCTTCAGAACGGACGTGAATATGAGGTGCAGCAGACGGTGGCCGCTCCCGACGGGCGCCGTCTGCGCCCCGATGTGGTGGTCAACTATCCCGACGGACGCTGCGTGGTGGTGGACTCAAAAGTGTCGGTGGCGGCATATCTCGCCATGGTGGATGCCGATGATGCCGAAACGCGCGCCACATCGGCCAAAGCCCATCTTGCATCGGTGCGCGCACATATCAACGAACTCAAGACTAAAAACTATCAGGACATCACGGGCGACCGCCGCTGCGACTTCGTCATGATGTTCATCCCCCACGAAGGCGCCTACATGGCCGCCATGCAGCTCGACAACACGCTGTGGCAATATGCCTTCGACTCTCGTGTGCTCATAGTGTCGCCCACCCATCTCATGGCTGTGGTGAAGCTTGTGGAACAACTGTGGCGCAACGACCGGCAGAGCCGCAACGCCATAGACATAGCCACCGAGGCTGGGCGCATGCTCGACAAACTAAGCGGTTTTCTCGCCGACATGGAGAAGATAGACACCACGCTCCTTGCGGCGCGACGCGCCTGGGACGCCGCACATGCCAAGCTCACATCGGGCACTGGCAATCTCATAGGCCGGGCCGAAAAACTACGCGCAATGGGAGCAAAAGCCGCCAAGGAGCTGCCTCGCACCTTCCGCGGCTCCGCCGAAGAAGATTCTTAGAGGGTGTTTAATAACAGATGTTAACGCAAGGGCGGTCGGTCTTTGAGCGATTTTCGCTTAACGATGAGGGAGTGTGGCCTTTGCCACTCGACCGAAGAGTTGGGTGAAAAGCGCCAAAGAGAGGCCGCTCTGCGGTAATTTTTAATCTGATAAACATCTGTTCGGTTTTATTATGTCATTAAATTCAAGTTATAGGGATGCCTGTTCAGTGTCTGTTTGATTTGAATTCCCTTGCGTTAACATCTGTTGTTAAACACCCTCTTAGACTATCGCCGGCTCTCCAGGGCCTCCTGAAGCAGTAGCAGACGCGAACGCACCGAACGCAGACGCTCCACAACCTCGAAGCGGCGGCTGACACCCTCGCGGTTGCGGGCCAGCTCGGCACGCGCCGCATCAAGCTTCAGCCCGCGCTCTTTCAGCAGATAATGCACCATGCGCAGGGCCTCGATATCGGCCGGACGGTAGAAGCGAGTGCGGCCCGCATTGCGGCGGGGCTTGATAATATCGGAAAATTGCGCTTCCCAGAAGCGCAGCGTAGATGCGGGCACACCCACCAGTTCCGCCACCTCAGCAATACGATAATATTTCTTGTCGAGAGTCTCCATATCCTATCAGTCCATCACATGTCCGGCATTCTCGGCCTGGCGTATCATTTCATCATACTGCTGCGGCGTGAGGTCGTAATAATAGTAGTGCACAGGATTTTGCGGCACGCCGTTGAGCCGCACCTCATAGTGCAGATGCGGACCTGTGCTCTTGCCGGTATTGCCCACACGGCCTATCATGTCGCCGCGGTGCACCGTCTGGCCCGGGCGCACCAGTATCTCGCTTAGGTGGGCGTAGCGGGTGAGATACTGATAGCCGTGGTCGAGTTCTATCAGATTGCCGTAGCCGCTGTGCCATCCGGCCGACTGCACCTTGGCATCGCCGGTAGCATAAACCGGTGTGCCCACCGGGGCCGAAAAGTCCATGCCCTCGTGAAACTTGGCCGTGCCATATATCGGGTCGCGGCGATAGCCATAGCCGGAAGCCATGGCGCGCAGGCTCTTCTCGCTCACAGGCTGTATGGCCGGGACATGAGAACTGCGCTCGCGCAGTGTCGACGCACGGCTGCGCAGAAAATCAAACGACCGCGACTGCGTGGCCACCATCTGCTCCAGCACATCAAGCTTGTCGGTAAGATCGCCCACAAGCTCCGTATCGGCCAAAGAATCCACGCTCTCGTAATTGCGCCGCCGTTCCAGGCCTGCGTAACGGCGCGCCGCCCCGAGGGGCTCGGCCTGCATCACCACGCGGTAGAAATTGTCGTCGCGCGCGGCGATATCGCCTATCACGGCTATAGCCTCGTCGGCTCGCCGGCCAAGCATGTCGACACTCAGGCGCAGACGCTCGTTCTCGGCACGCAGCACGCGCTCTTTCGGAAAGTCCAGAGCCATATACAGCGCCGTCACCGCACCCAGAGCCACCGCCGCACCCACTGCAAACTGGCGCAACGAAGCTACGAGACGCTGACGGGCGGTGGGATACACACGCTCGTACTGCCCCGTGGCTGGATTCAGACGATAGAATGCTTTTTGGCTCATTCCGGAGATGACTTGACTTGGTTTTCGCTTGCAAAAATACGAAATATGCTGTAATTTTGCAGTCTGAAATCAAGAAATTACACAATAATAATTATACTATAGCAACCCAACATGCTTACCGCCAAAGAAATACGCGAATCATTCAAGGAATTTTTCCGTTCCAAAGGCCACCACATCGTGCCTTCCGCGCCTATGGTCATCAAAGACGACCCCACGCTGATGTTCACCAACGCGGGAATGAACCAGTTCAAGGATATCATCCTTGGTGCGGTGGCGCCGAAATATCAGCGCGTGGCCGATTCGCAGAAATGCCTGCGTGTGAGCGGCAAGCATAACGACCTCGAAGAGGTGGGCATGGACACCTACCACCACACCATGTTCGAGATGCTCGGCAACTGGAGCTTCGGCGATTACTTCAAGAGCGAGGCCATAGACTGGGCCTGGGAATATCTCGTCGATGTGCTCGGCCTCGATCCGGCCCGCCTCTACGCAACGGTGTTTGAAGGTTCGCCCGAAGAGGGTCTCGCCCGCGACGACGAAGCTGCCGACTTCTGGCTCCGTCACCTTCCTGCCGACCACATTATCAACGGCAACAAGCACGACAACTTCTGGGAAATGGGCGACACCGGCCCCTGCGGTCCCTGTTCTGAAATCCATATCGACCTGCGTCCCGACGACGAACGCGCACGCATAAGCGGAGCCGAGCTTGTCAATAAGGACAATCCCCTCGTAATCGAGATCTGGAACCTCGTGTTCATGCAGTACAACCGCAAGGCCGACGGCTCCCTCGAGCCCCTGCCCGCCAAGGTCATCGACACCGGCATGGGCTTCGAGCGCCTGTGCATGGCGCTTCAGGGCAAGCAGTCGAACTACGACACCGACGTGTTCACCCCCCTCATCAGCAAAATCGCTGCCCTTTCGGGCAAAAAATATGGCGACGACCGCCGCACCGACGTGGCCATGCGCGTGATTGCCGACCACGTGCGCACCATAGCATTCTCCATCGCCGACTCCCAGCTCCCCGGCAATGCCAAGGCCGGCTACGTGATACGCCGTATCCTGCGCCGCGCCGTGCGCTATGCCTACACCTTCCTCGGGCAGAAGCAGGCATTCATGTATCGCCTCGTCGACACCCTCATAGACAGCATGGGCGAAGCCTACCCCGAGCTGCCCGCCCAGCGCGAACTCATCATGAAAGTGATAAAAGAAGAGGAGGACGCATTCCTGCGCACTCTCGAAAACGGCATCCGCATGCTCGACGATGCCATAGCCGCCGCCCGCAAGGAAGGACGCAACGAAATTTCCGGCAAGCAGGCATTCGTGCTCTACGACACCTACGGATTCCCGCTCGACCTGACACTGCTCATCCTCAAGGAGCAGGACATGACACTCAATCAGGATGAATTCGATGCCGAGATGGCCGCGCAGAAACAGCGCGCACGCAATGCCGCCGCCGTAGAGGCCACCGACTGGGTGGAACTCGCACCCGGAGAGCAGCAGTTCACCGGCTACGACGAAACCTCGTCGGAAGCCCGTATCCTGCGCTACCGCCATGTGCGCCAGAAAGGACGCGAATACTATCAGATAGTGCTCGACCGCACCCCCTTCTATGCCGAGATGGGCGGACAGGTGGGCGACCGCGGCACTCTCACCGACGCCGCCACCGGCGAGTCCATCGAGATCTACGACACCAAGCGTGAGAACGGCGTGGGCGTGCATCTGGCCAAGACACTGCCCGCCAACCCCGCCGCCACCTTCACAGCTGCCATCGACACCGAGGCACGCGCGGCCATCGAGCGCAACCACACCGCCACCCACCTGCTCCATCAGGCACTCCGCGAGGTGCTGGGCTCGCATGTGGAGCAGCGCGGCAGCTACGTGAGCCCCGAATCCCTGCGCTTCGACTTCAGCCACTTCCAGAAACTCACGCCCGAAGAAATCAGCCGTGTTGAACGCCTCGCCAACAGACGCGTGCGCGAAGCCATCGCCCGCGACGAACACCGCCACATGCCGATAGCGGAGGCCCGCGAGATGGGCGCCATGGCCCTGTTCGGCGAAAAATACGGCGAAGACGTGCGCGTGGTGCGCTACGGCGACAGCGTGGAGCTCTGCGGCGGCACCCATGTGGCCAACACCGGCAACATCGGCATGATACGCATAGTCAGCGAAAGCTCCACAGCAGCAGGCATACGCCGCATCGAGGCCATCACCGGCACCGCGGTGGAGGACATGCTCGACCATGTATCCGATACCATGCGAGCCATATCGGCCCTCTTCAACAACGCACCCGACCTGCTTGCGGCCCTCCGACGCAACATTGAGGAAAACGCCGACCTGCGCCACCAGGTGGAAGCCGCAATGAAGGAGCGCGCCGAGAGCATGGCCGCATCGCTGCTTGAACGCGCCACCGACTACGGCACCATGAAGCTTGCCACACTGCGCGGCGTGTTCGCTCCCGAAATGGTCAAGAACATAGCCTTCGCCGTGCGTGCGCTCGCCGCCCCCGAAGCAGCCGTAGGATTCGCAGCCGCCACATCCGACTCCACAGGCAAACCCCTGCTCACCCTCCTCCTCACCGACGCCGCTACGAAAGCCTCGGGCAAGAACGCTTCGCAGATAGTGCGCGAGGCAGCCAAGGCCATCAAGGGCGGCGGCGGCGGTCAGCCCGGATTCGCCCAAGCCGGCGGCAAAGACAAAGAAGGCCTTTCCGACGCCCTCGACAAAATGGTGGAACTCCTCAAGGCCTGAGCGCGTCGGTGAACGCCCTTCGCAGTCTTATCATCGTCATATCCGTGGCGCTGGGTGCGGTATTTTCCGCGCCCGGCGCTTCGGCATTGTCGTTCGATGTGGATTCGATAGCATCGTGGGGCAAATTTCCCCGTTTCTGCATGAAAGTGTACGACTGGGGCGAGGAATTTTTCAACGGCTACGATTCTCTCTACGTATCCAAGACACACACCTATTTCAACGTCAAACTCAACAGCGAGAGCTGGAGCGACATCTACAACTTCGACCTGCCTGAAGGAAAGTCGATACGCATAGTTTCGGATCCGGCCACATCGGCCGGTGTCAGCATAGCCTATCTGGCCGTGTCGCTGGGCTACGATATAAATGTGTCCCGCTTCTTCGGCGGCCCCGACCGCAAGCGCAAGCGGTTCAAGTTCGGCTTCAACTGCAGCCTGCTTGCCGTAGAATACTACAACATACACAACGACGGCGGCACCCACATCACGCGCTTCGGCGATAAAAATTCGCCGGAACACATGCGCATCGATTTCACGGGCATCGACACACACACGCAAGGTTTCGACGCCTATGTGTTTCTCAACCAGAAACGCTACTCCCAGGCCGCCGCATTCAATTTCGGACGCTACCAGCTGCGCAGCGCAGGCTCATTTTTTGTGGGAGTGTCGTACTTCCACAACAGCTACAACTTCGACTTCAGCAATCTGCCCCACGACATGCGCGAGCAACTGCCCGACACCTGGGAAAACTATTGCTACAATGTCAACACCGACAATTATTGCCTCCGGCTCGGCTACGGCTACAACTGGGTGCTGAACCGCCACTGGCTCATAGGCATAAGCGAATCGCCGGTGCTCGGCCTGCAGAACGGCCATATCACGGGCAATACAAAACCATTTTCCGCATCACTTGCCAACCGTCTGGCCATAAGCTTCGTGTGGAACAACAAGCATTGGTTTGCCGGCGTTATAGGCCGGGCCGACCAAGGTCTGATATATAATAAGAAACAGGCCTACATCAACAGCGACCTCAGCTTCAACGCCTGCATAGGCTACCGCTTCAACCTGTGGTGAGCTACCTTATAAAACCTTCTTACGAATTCGGGCCACCGATACTTTTTTAACACAATCGTAACAAGTGGAAAACTCAATCACGAGCGGCGCTTCCCGCACCACATGTAGCTTTGCGAAAAAAGTCCAATTACCCCAATTGATACTATTTTTAATATTTTTTTACTAAAAAACAGCGATTTTTATTTGCTAATACTATGCCATATTCAAAAAAAGCATTACCTTTGCATGTGTGTTTTTTATAGTATTAGATTAAGGATAAAGGTCTGGAAAGAGATGTTGTGAAACATCTCTTTTTTTTATATCAACTCCAGCGCTTCCTGGCCCTTTCTGAACACCCCCGCAGGCGTGCGCGTTATTTATATATGAAACGTACATCGCGCACATTCCTTATCGCGGCACTCTTCGTGAGTCTTCTCATCGTATCAGTGGCCTATCATAGCGGACGCCCCTCCACCCGTGTGGGCGACCGCGCCCCGGCGCTCACATTCGACGCCCCGCCATCGGAAGCACTCCGCGCCATGCGCGGAAAATACGTATTGCTGTGTTTCTGGTCGTCGACCAACGCACCCTCGCGCGAAGCCGTGGGAAAATACACCTCGTGGGTGAGACGCCAGCCCAACAGCGGCGTGGGCCTGATAGCATTCAACCTCGACAAATCCGAGCCCCTGTTCCGTGAAATTGTAAAACGCGATGGCCTCAACCAGCAATGCCAGTTCCGCCTGTCCGACGAGCGCACCCGTCGCCTTATGCGCGACTACGATCTCTCGCCCGGACAATACGGCACACTGCTCATAGCTCCGGACGGACGCATCGTGGCCCACAATCCCGACCCGGCGGCTCTCTCAACTCTCACTGCCGAAAGCTGACACACTCCACCGCAGTCCTACCATCTAAAAATTCATCAGCAGATATATTATCGGAAGGGCACTGAAAATTTAGCGCAAAAGCGGTGGCCATGTCAATTTCTTTTGTTACATTTGCGGTGTTAATCTAACATAGATCTATACCACATGGATATTAACAAAATCATGGCCGACCTGGAAGCCAAGCATCCGGGCGAAAAAGAATATCTTCAGGCCGTAAAAGAAGTGCTGATGTCTGTACAGGACGTGTACAACCAGCACCCCGAATTCGAACGTAACAAAATCGTAGAGCGCATGGTCGAGCCCGACCGCATCGTCACCTTCCGCGTGACATGGCTCGACGACAAGGGCGAAGTGCAGAACAACATCGGCTACCGCGTGCAGTTCAACAACGCCATCGGCCCGTACAAGGGCGGCATACGCTTCCACGCATCCGTCAATCTTTCCATCCTTAAATTCCTCGGCTTCGAGCAGACATTCAAAAATGCCCTCACCACCCTTCCCATGGGCGGAGCCAAGGGCGGCAGCGACTTCTCGCCCCGCGGCAAGAGCGACCGCGAGATCATGCGCTTCTGCCAGGCATTCATCCTCGGCCTCTGGAAGAACCTCGGTCCCGACCGCGATGTGCCCGCAGGCGATATCGGCGTGGGCGGACGCGAGGTAGGCTACATGTACGGCATGTACAAGCGCCTTGTCAACGAGCACAACGGCACCTTCACAGGCAAGGGCCTGAGCTTCGGCGGCTCGCGCATACGCCCCGAGGCCACCGGCTTCGGCGCCCTCTACTTCGTGCAGAGCATCCTTAAGGAAAAGGGCGAGGACATCGCCGGCAAGACCGTCGCCATCTCCGGCTTCGGCAATGTGGCATGGGGCGCAGCCCTCAAGGCTACAGAGCTCGGTGCCAAGGTCGTGACCATCTCCGGCCCCGACGGCTACATCTACGATCCCGCAGGCCTTGACGCCGAAAAAATCGACTACATGCTCGAGCTCCGCGCCAGCGGCAACGACATCGTGGCCCCCTACGCCGAAAAATTCCCCGGCAGCGAATTCTTCCCCGGCCGCAAGCCCTGGGAACGCAAGGTCGACATCGCTCTTCCCTGCGCCACTCAGAACGAAGTCAACGGCGACGATGCCAAGCAGCTCGTGGCAAACGGCGTGAAGCTCGTGGCAGAAGTCAGCAACATGGGCTGCACACCCGAGGCCATCGACACATTCCTCGAAGCACGCATCACCTACGCTCCCGGCAAGGCCGTGAACGCAGGCGGCGTAGCCACCTCCGGCCTTGAAATGAGCCAGAACGCCATGCACCTCCAGTGGAGCGAGGCTGAAGTGGACGAGAAGCTCCACACCATCATGCGCGACATCCACGAACAGTGCGTGAAATACGGTCGCCAGGCCGACGGCTACATCAACTACATGAAGGGCGCCAACATCGCCGGCTTCATGAAAGTGGCCGATGCAATGATGGGTCAGGGCGTCTGCTAAACCATCCCGACATCTACACAAATCCCCCGGTTGCAGCGTGCAACCGGGGGATTTTGTTTATTTTTGAGAACAATTAAATAATAGCCACCCCGCCTATGCCATCGACGAAGGATGGCCGGTGGATGCCGCTTCTTCCGACGGCACTACCGCGGGCTGCGGGGCCTTGGGCGGAAATTCGCGGTGCGGCTCGGGCTTCATCTTCACTTTCACTTCATCGAATCCCTGGCCATAGACACCGTTGACATTGGCCTGCGTGACAAATGCATCCTTGTCGATGCTCTTGATGATGCGGAATATCGTCACCGATTCAATCTTGCGGCACATCACCAGCAGAACCTTCACCTCCTGCTTGCTGTACCATCCCATGCCCGTGAGGACTGTACACCCGCGCTTGGCATCATTGTTGATGGCGGTGGCTATCTCACGCCAGTGGCGGGAAAAGATGGTGAACTGCACCGCCTGCCGGTTGGTGTTGATCACCATATCGGCCATATAGCTCACGAGAAACAGCACCACGAAGCCATAGACTATCTTGTCGATCTGATGAAACAGGAAATACGACGACGAGATAATGCACACATCCGTGTAGAGCATCATGCGCCCGATGCTCACATTGGAGTGCTTGGACACCATGGCAGCCACGATGTCGGTGCCGCCGCTGCTGCCGTTGTGCACGAAAGTCATGCCTATGCCGAGGCCGCACAGCGTGCCGCCTATCACAATATTCATGAACGGCTCGTTGGTGAAGCCCGCCGCGAATATGGGCTGAAACAGACCCACCCACACCAATATCATGGTGGCGCCGTAGATGGTTCCTATTACAAAGCGCTTGCCCACAACACGATATGCGCATGCCAACAGAAACAGATTGATAGCATACTGCGATATGGCAACAGGAATACCCGTCTTGAAATATATAATGGTACCCAAACCGGCCAGACCGCCTATAACGACCTTTTCAGGCAATATGAACGCTGTAAAACCAAAGGCATAGATAGCCATGCCGAGTGTGATGAAAAAATAGTCGCGCGAGGTGCGCCAAAAGGTTTCTTTCGATACTTTCATTGCCGTGTAGGTCATTTCTCGTGCAAAGATAGCGCATTTAGCCGATACTCTGAGCCGCATGTACCAAAAATAATTAGTAATTTTGCGGTAATGATGAAAAAACCGGTATATTGCATTATAGGCGCACTCGCATGCCTGCTCGCTGCCTGCTCCGCAGGCGTCGGCAAGGAGCAGGAAGGGCGCACAATCGCCGTCAGCATCGAACCGCTCCGCGCGCTCCTGGAGCCGCTCGCCCGAGGGCGTTTTGAAGTGGTGGGAGTGATGGACCGGGGCGCCGATCCGGAAAATTTCGAGCCATCGATATCGCGCCGCATGGCTGTGGATGCCTCGGAAGCATTTTTCATAGCCGGTGGCCTGCCGTTCGAGCGCACGCTTGCCGCAGAAGCACCGCCGTCGGTGGCCGTCATAGACCTGAGCGAAGGCATAGAGCCCATCTACGGCACCCACGACCATTGCGGACACGGCGCACACCACCACGACCATGACCACGGCATGCCCGACCCGCACACATGGTCGTCTGTGCGCAACGCCCGCATCATGGCCGCCTCCATGGCAGCGGCGCTCACATCCCTCGACCCCGATGGAGCCGATATCTACGCCACACGGCTCGACGCCCTCTCGGCGCGCCTCGACTCTCTCGACCAAGCCATTGCCACGACGCTCGCCGGCGCCGACAGCACATTCATGGTGTGGCACCCGTCGCTCAGCTATTTTGCCCGCGACTACGGCTTGCGCCAGATTGCTCTGGGTGCCGAAGGAAAAGATTTTTCGGCGGCAGGCATGCGCCGCGCCATCGACGCTGCGACAGAGGCCGGCGCCGGCATATTCCTGCTGCAGCGCGGCATCGACCCGCGCCAGGCTGCCGGAGTGTGCCGCGATGCCGGCGCCACCCCGGTGGCAATCGACGCTCTCGGCTACGATTGCCTCCAACAACTCACCATCATCGCCCATGAACTCGCACGAAACTGATACCACGCGCCCCCTCATAACCCTCAGCGGTATATGCATGGACTACGACGGCCGCTCCATCCTCAGCGATGTCTCGGCCACTGTGTGCCATGGCGACTTCGTAGCCATCACCGGCCCTAACGGTGGTGGCAAGACCACACTGCTGCGCATAATTCTCGGCCTGCTGCGCCCCGCGGCCGGAACCGTGACCTACTGCGGCGGCTGCACGCCCACCATAGGCTACCTGCCACAGAAAAACAGCGTAGACTCCCACTTCCCCATCACAGTGCGCGAAGTAGTGGCCACCGGCCTGCTCGGCCACTCCCATCTCTCTGCCGCGCAGAAAAGCGCACGCGTAGACGAATACATACGCATCGTCGACCTCGCATCGCACGCCGACCATCCCATAGGACGCCTATCCGGAGGACAGCTACAGCGCGCACTGCTCGGACGCGCGCTCGTGTCGCAGCCTTCGCTGCTTGTGATGGACGAGCCGCTGAGCTATCTCGACAAGCACTTTGAAGCACGGCTATACGACATCCTGCGCAGCGTGCGCGAGCACTCCACCATTCTGCTCGTGAGCCACGAGATGAACACCATCGACACTATGGCCACTCACCATTGGATAGTGGACCACACACTCCACCAATGCACCGCCGAACGCCACTACGGCCACAGCGGGTGCGACGAAACCACAACCATCGCATGACCCAACAAGGACGCATAATACGCAACACCGGATCGCACTATGTGGTCGAAACCGCCGACGGACGCGAAGTCAACTGCAAGGTAAAAGGAAACTTCCGCATCAAAGGCTTGCGCACCACCAATCCCGTGGCCGTGGGCGACTTTGTGGCCATCGCTCCTCCGGGACCCGACGGCACAGCCTACATCACCGACATCATAGACCGCCGCAACTACATAATACGGCGTTCCATAAATCTCAGCAAGCAGAGCCACATAATAGCCGCCAATGTCGATCAGGCCGTACTCGTGGCCACTCTCGCCCACCCCACCACAAGCACCAACTTCATCGACCGCTTCCTCGCCACCGCCGAGGCATATCGCGTGCCGGCGGTCCTATGCATCAATAAAGTGGACCTGCTCACCGACCCCGACGACCGCGCGCTGCTCGACGCAGTGGTGCATCTCTACCGCACCATCGGCTACACGGTGGTGTGTGTGTCGGCACGCACCGGCGAGGGCATGGACAGCCTGCGCGGAGTGCTGCGCGGCAAGGTGAGCCTGCTCAGCGGCAACTCTGGCGTGGGCAAAAGCACCATAGTCAATGATCTCATCCCGGGTCTGGAACTCCGCACGGCAGAAATCTCGACCGTACACGACCAGGGCATGCACACCACCACCTTCTCCGAATTGTTTCACCTGCCCGGCGATCCTGACGGCTGCATAATCGACACTCCCGGAGTGCGCGGATTCGGTACCGTCGACTTCGAGCGGGCCGATGTAGGGCACTACTTCCCCGAAATGTTCGCCATCTCGCGCGACTGCCGCTTCGGCAATTGCACCCACGTCCACGAGCCGGGATGCGCCGTGCGCGCCGCCCTCGACGAGGGCCGGATAGCGCAATCCCGCTACGCATCGTATCTGAGCATTCTCGACGATTCAGCCGACGACAAATATCGCAAACCGTTCTGAACTGCCGGTGCGGAACTATAATCAGGGCCCGCTCAGTCCATCCACGAAGAGCATACGGTGTCGGGCTCAATATCGCCGGCACGTGCGGCAGCGGCAAATGCGCTGTCCACGAGCGCCGATATCTCTGACTGCACTACTACAGCAGGCGGCACGTCTCCCTCTTCTACCGTAGCCGACGGCGCGGCGGAGGGTCTCACCGCAGCGGCCGGAACCTCTACCACCGGCTCCGGCTTCACGGAAGGCAATTCGCGGCGCGAGCCGGGGCGCGTGCCACGGCCTCCATAGGTGATGGCTTCCACGCGTCCGCTGCCGCAATAGCGGTCGGTATAATACTTGTCGGAAATGCTGCTTACCGTGACACCACGGCTCGACGAGGCATGCACCATGCGCTCATCGCCCACGTACAGCCCCACATGCCCTATCTCGCCGCCGATGCGGCTGCCATTGAAAAACACGAGGTCGCCGGGCTGAAGCCTGCCGCGCTCCACAGGGCGGCAATATTCCGCTTGCTTGCGGGAATTACGCGGCAGATTCACAGCCGCCACATCGGCAAAAAGCCGCTGGAGAAATCCCGAGCAATCGGCGCCCTTGCGGTCGGTGCCCCCATAGCGGTAGGGGGTGCCTATCCACTCGTAGGCCCCGCTGAGCAGCCTCGCCACCACATCGGCATCATTGCTGTCGGCCGTAGAACCTGTCACCGGAGCCTTAGGAGGCGTCCACGCAGGGCGCGACTGTGAGGACGGACGCGCCACAGTGGCCGCCTTGCGGTGGCTGCCACAGCCTGCGAGAGACAGCGCGCACATAAGCAATATGACATAGCGGAGGGATTTCATACGATGCGAAGTTACGAAAATATTCCGTTAACATTTCACAAGCGGATAGCGTTAACACTTATTATTCATTTTAACACTCCTTTTCCTAACTTTTGGTAAACTTCCGCCATTTTGGTAAAAATATCATAACGGCCGCTCAATCAATCGTTTTTGCGATTATATTTGCATTCGTAGAACGAAAATTGCTTCAATAAACTACAATCATTAACACTATGAAATCATTCATCATTTCCGTGGCATGTGTGCTCGGACTTTCCATGGCCGCATGCGCGCGTCCGGCTGCCGAAGGCGGCAGCAGCGACGCTCCCGACACCCACGTAGCCGCCATTTCCGGAATGCCGGCGGCCAATATATCGCAGGAAGATTTTATACGCGCTTCGGAACAGACCGTCAACGGTGTGGTCAGCGTCAAGAGTTTCGCCACTCCGCGCGCAGGACGCCAGCAGGCCTACGGCGCCGACCCTTTCTCCGACCCCTTCTTTGAATTTTTCTTCGGTGGCCCCGGACGCCAACGCGTACCGCAACAACAGCCCGAACAACCCAAGCAGCGCCAGATAGGCCTGGGATCGGGTGTCATAGTGAGCGCCGACGGCTACATCGTCACCAACAACCACGTCATTGCCGATGCCGAGCGTCTGGAAGTGACGCTCAACGACAACCGCAACTTTGAGGCCACCATCGTGGGTGCCGATCCCACCACCGACATCGCCCTGCTCAAGATCGACGCCCCGTCCGACCTGCATGTCATCCCCGTGGGCGACAGCGAGCACCTGCATGTGGGCGAATGGGTGCTGGCCGTGGGCAACCCCTTCGGCTTCACCTCCACCGTCACATCAGGCATCGTGAGCGCCAAGGCCCGTAACATCTCTTCTGCCACCGGAGCTCCCGCCACCGGAGGCATCGAAAGCTATATACAGACCGATGCGGCTGTCAATAGCGGCAACAGCGGCGGCGCCCTCGTCAATCTCCGCGGCGAGCTCGTGGGCATCAACACCGCTATATATTCCCAGACAGGCGCATACGCCGGATGCTCGTTCGCCATCCCCACATCAATAGTACAGAAAGTGATGGCCGACCTCAAGCAGTACGGCACCGTGCAGCGCGCATTGCTCGGCATACGCTTTGCCGAAGTCACCCCCGAGCTCATTGCCGAAAAAAGCATCAGCGGCACCACACGCGGCATATACGTAGCATCCGTGGAGGACCGTTCCGCCGCCCGCGAAGCCGGGCTGCAGGAAGGCGACGTAGTGCTCGCCCTCGACGACTATCCCACCCACACCACCGCACAGATGCAGGAAGCCATCACCAAATTCAGCCCCGGCGACCGCGTGCGCATCACCTACATGCGCGGCGGCAGCAAAGCCACCACACATGCCACCCTGCGCAACGCCCAGGGCACGACGGCAACCGTGCGCGAGACCAACCCCGACAATCTCGGAGCCACCTTCAAGGCCATCAGCCCCGAACGCCTGAAAGAGCTGCAGATATCGGCCGGTGTAGAAGTGGAAAGCATCGATCCCGAAGGTCCATTTGCAGCACAAGGCATGCGTCCCGGGTTCATTATCCTCGCCATCAACCAGGCCCGCGTGTCGTCGCCCGACGAGATCAAGGCCCTCGCACGCCGCATCGTCAAGGCCGATTCCCGCGAACGCGTGATGTTCATCTCAGGATTCTATCCCGGCGGACGCCAGGCGTTCTACGCTATCGATCTCAACAACTGACGCGAACAAAATACGTCCGACGCTTGTTGTAGTAGTAGACATTACAAAAACAACTTTTAAAATACACTTCTATTATGAAAACAACCAGCGTAATCCTCGCCGTAGCAGGCGCAGCCGTAGCAGGCGCAGCCACAGCTCTTCTCCTTGCTCCCCAGTCGGGTCGCCGCACCCGTCGCGACATCGAACGTTTCATCCGCGACACCCGCGATAAGTACTGCAACAAGGCCGACGACATCGCTGAGCAGATCGCCGCAGAAATCGAAGCTGTAAAGAAATGACCGCAAAGCGCACATTCGCCGCAGGCGCCATCCTCGGCGCCGCAGCGGTGGCGCTGTTCACCACCGCTCCCGGATGGGTGCTCCGCTCCAAGCTGAAGCAGGCCCTCCGCGCGCGCGGCCTATATCCACCGCCGGGGCAATGAGACCCGGCGGCACAGAAAAAAAATCTCATTCCCCTCTCTCTCCGGGGATGCTCCATATGAAGCATCCCAAGCCGAGCAGTCGCCCCCGTTCGGCGGCTGCTCTTTCTTTTACCGCCACTGCCACAACATCACAACATGCCGAAAACAAGCGATAAATACTCCGACTCCGAGGCCTCTGTACGTAGCCTTCTCGCCACCCTCATCGACCTCGCGCGCGGCTCCATAGAGAGCATACGCCTGTCAGCAGCCGAACGGCTGACACTGCTGCTCGCAGCTATAGCCGTAGCAGCCATCGCAACCATTCTCGGCACTGCCGTGATATTTTTTCTCAGTGTGGGCGCGGCCCATGTGCTCGCTACCGTGACTCCACTTGGCGCCTACTTCATAATAGCGGGATTCTACGCCGTCCTGCTCGTGGCGCTGTTTATATTCCGCCGCACGCTCATCGTAGATCCCGTGGCGCGGCTCATAACACGCCTGCTCGTATCGCCTCCCGACGAACTACAATCCACCCCCACAAACACTGCGCGCGATGACAAAAATGACCAAACTCCAGACTGAACAAAACTGGAAAGGCTACACGCTCGACGAACTGCGATATCGCCGCGCGCGCAAAGCCGCCGAGACCCAAGTGAGCAAAATATTGCTGTCGCAGCGGTTTGAAGCGCTGCGCACGGGCAATCCCGTCACGCGCAGCTGGGACACCATGCGCGACATATTCTCGGCCATAGGCTACGTCAATTCCGCCGTTCTGGCTTTCCAGCTTTTCAGGCGCCTGAGAGGGCTGTGGCGCGTGGTGCGCCACTGACACACAGCCGCTACTCTCCCCAGCGCTCGCGCTGACGCTGCGCCAGCACCTGCTCGGCAGCATTGTCGCAAGGCTGCCACAGCCGCGTGCCCCGGAGGGCATCCGGCAGAAACTGCTGGCGCACGAAATTTCCCGGAAAATCGTGGGCATACTTATAGTTTGTGCCATAACCCATCTTCTTCATCAGCGATGTGGGCGCGTTGCGCAGGTGCAGCGGCACGGGCAGATTGCCGGTGCGCTCCACCTCGGACAGCGCCGCCGCTATGCCCATGTAGGCCGAATTGCTTTTGGCGCTTGTGGCAAGATACACCGTACATTCGGCCAATGGAATGCGACCCTCGGGCATCCCTATCTTATGTATGGCATCAAATGTGGCGTTGGCCAGCAACAATGCGTTGGGGTTGGCCAGGCCGATATCCTCCGCCGCCAGAATGAGCAGACGCCGGGCTATGAACTCGGGGTCCTCGCCACCGGCTATCATGCGTGCGAGCCAGTAGAGAGCGGCGTCCGGGTCGGAACCCCGCACGCTCTTGATGAAGGCCGAGATGATGTCGTAATGCATCTCGCCTCCCTTGTCGTAGGCCTGGGGATTCTGCTGCAGATTGTCGGTGACGGTGGCATCATCGATCACTATCGGCTTACCGGCAGCGGTGGACTGCTCCAGTAGCTCGAGAATATTGAGCAGTTTGCGGGCGTCGCCGCCGGCATAGCGGAACAGCGCGGTGGTCTCGCGCACCTCCACACCGCGCTCCGACAGCACTTCGTCGCGGGTAAGCGTATGGTCGAGCAGCTGCTGCAGTTCGGCCTCCTCCAGCGGTTTCAGCGTATACACCTGCGCTCTCGACAGCAAGGGGCGTATCACCTCAAAGGAGGGATTCTCGGTAGTGGCCCCGATGAGGGTCACCACCCCCTGCTCAACGGCTCCGAGCAGGCTGTCCTGCTGGCTTTTGCTGAAACGGTGGATTTCATCTATAAAAAGTATCGGACGCCCACCGGAAAACATGCTTTGCGCATCGCGGCGGCACATCTCGATGACCTCGCGCACGTCCTTTACGCCTGACGTAACGGCCGATAGCGTGTGGAACGCGCTTTTGGTGCTGTTGGCAATAATGCGGGCAAGCGTGGTTTTGCCCACTCCGGGCGGTCCCCACAGAATGAAGGATGCCACCCTGCCCGACTCTATCATGCGGCGCAACACGCCGCCGGGCCCCACAAGGTGGGTCTGGCCTATGTAATCGTCAAGTGTCTGCGGCCGCATTCGTTCGGCAAGTGGTGCGAGGCTCATGGTGAAAATGGATGAGGGTGTTACGATGGAAAAATACGGGCCGCGGATATCCGCGGCCCGTAATGATGAGATGTTGTGCGATTATTCGCCCAGAAGGGCCTTTACGGCGTTCATCTTGTCGGCATATTCAGTGGCGAGGTCCTTGTCCTTGGCCACATTGCCGTAAAACACATAGAGGAACGTGTAGGCTTCCTTGTAGAGACCGAGCTGTCCATTGGCGGGATCCATGTTGGCGGGATCGGCGTCGAGCAGTTCGAGCATCTTCTTGTAGGATTCCACACCGTTTTCGTCGATCTGGTTGCCGTTGCGGGCGATGTAGAGGCGTGCCTGACGCTGGAAGAGGGGAGCCTGGGGCTCGGCGCCGGCGATAGCTTTGTTCACATATTCGAGACCGCGCTCCGCGCATTTGGTGCGCTGGTCGGCGTTGTCGCCGGCGGTAGCGGCGGCATTCAGATAGCGGCCGGAAGCCGAGAAATAGTCGTTGAGCGAGGGCTCTTCTACAGTCTGTATATATGCGTCGTATGCCTCGGCGGCCTTCACATAGTTCTTGTTGTTGGTATACACGACGCTGAGTTCTTTCAGCAGATCGCCGTTTTCAGGGAACTTCTGCACGGCGGCCTCGTACTGCAGCACTGCGAGAGAATCTTCGCCGATACCGGTCAGGGCCTCGGCATAGGTCACATAGTCATTGCTGTTGATGAGAGGATTGCCGGCGTTTTTGGCAAAGAACTCCTTGGCGTTGTTGACAGCGTTCTGATAGTCCTGCAGCTTCACCTGGTCGATGAAACGCAGACGCTGGGCCTGGAAGTTGGAGGGGTCCTGAGCAAGTACCTCTTCAGCCACCTTAAGCGACTGGGGATAGTCCTCGCCCCAGTAGAGAAGCACGGAATAACGGGCCTTATCCTCGGGGAAGTGGTTGGGATTGTTGATGTAGCGGCCGTAGAGGTCGGAAGCTTTCTTCCAGTGGTTGGCCTTGAAGTACTTCTCGGCGAGTTCGCGCTGTGCGAGAGCCGAGTTGGGTGTCTGATTGAGGAGGTCCTCCAGCTTCTGGATGGAGAAGTTGGGGTTCACGTTGAAGTATGCATCGGCATATTTCACGTAGCCTTCGGGGTTATTCTGGTCGAAGGTGATGGCCATCTCATATTTGCCGGCAGCACCGCCCCAGTCCTGCTGTGCGGCAGCCATATCGCCCTCAAGGATATAGAGCGAGGGTTCCTGGTTCTTGGAGTCCTTATGAGCCTTTGCGAGGTAGGTTTCCACCTCTTTGGCGTAGGTCACGGGGTTGGCATTGTAGTAGGCACGGGCGATATCTACGGTCACCTCGTGATTCTTCTTGCCGAACTTCTGCGCCATCTTGAAGTTGTCCTTGGCGCCGGCGGCGTTGCCGTTCATGAGGTCAAGCGCTCCGAGGCCCACATAGTTGTAGGCGCATTCGGCATCGGCGGCTACGCCCTGGTCGAAGTATTTCTTGGCTGCGGCCTTGTCGCCCATGGCGAGTTCGGTCTGTCCCATGTAGTAGTAGGCGAGCGCCTTGTTGTCGGTGGCAGCATCATTGATGGTGCGCGCCAGGATTTCCTTGGCGTTGCCGTACTGGCCGGCTTTGTAGTATTCGATGCCGTCCATGTAGCCCTGGCTCTGGGCGCCGGCGGCGAGAGTGCCGGCCACCAGCATAGAAAGGATAACTTTAATTTTCATCTTACAGATAAAAGTAGGATATATGGTTTATTATGATTTTTTCGTTGTTGTTCTCTTTTTGACGCAGGTGTCACTCTTCGCCGAGCTGTACCACCTGTATGCGCGTGCGCGCCGGCAGGATACCCGTCTTCATGATTATCTTCTGCCCGGTTTCGCCGGTGACAAAACTGTAGAAGCCGCTTGCGAGACTGCCGCTCACACCGGTTGTGATCATGTATATCTGCCTGTAAAGCGGATATGTGCCATCGAAGATATTCTGCTGATATGGCTTGTAGGCGGTGACTTCATCGTTGCGGCGTAGTTTCAGCACCTTGATATCGTCGGAGAGAGTAGCCCCTATCACGGGATTGTCGCTCAGCATCTCTCTGGCTATGGAATCGGGGCTGATGTCGGCACCGGACATGTCGCTGGTGATCCAGCTCACGCCGAGCACACCTATGGCGTTGCGGTTCTGCTTCACGGTCTCAAACACCTTGGACACACTGCCCTGGGCATAGACATTCGGGCCGAGCTCGCCGCCATTGAGCAGCGAGTCGCGCATGTAGCTGACCAGGCTTGAGCCTTTGTCGTCGAAAATCACGGCTATCTCACCGAGTTTGCTCGGTTCCAGGTCGTTCCACTCGCGGGAACTGCCGCTGAGGATATCGCCCACCTCGCGCAGTGTGAGCATTTCGATGGGATTTTCCTTGTTGACGATAAGCGCCACGGCATCGACAGCGATTTTCGACGATTTCACCACCTTTTTCTTGCTGCGGAGCACGCGTTTTTCCTGATCGGTGAGGTCGCGGGCTATCACTATTGTCTTGGTGTTAAGGCTCATCAGCGAATCCACAGCCACACTCTGAGGCTCGAAACGGGCCAGGATGTGAGCGTCCGGATACTGGTACTCGAACACGTCTATTTCCTGTTGCATGATGTTCTGAAACGAGGCGTCGCACACCATTGTGGTGGATCCGGTGGTCGACGAATTGGCTTTTTTCTCGTATTTCAGACACGAAGAGGCGCCCGCGCTCATGATAAGGGCGCAGGCGGCAAGAAGTATGTGGCGGAATGTCTTGTTCATAAGGGGAAGATGGATCAGTATGGGCTGTCAATTCCTTTTACCTGACGGTAGGCGCGCCAGATGCCGTAGATTACCAGCATTACGCCGACTACGTAGCGTGTCCAGGCCCAGCCGCCTTCCCAGCCGAAGTAGTTGATGAGCAGGAGCACACCCATGCCCACATAGACGATGATCATTATAATGCCGAAGATGTTGCGCATCACGGCGGGAGTACCGGTACCTGAGGTGCGGTGGCGGGCGTCGTCGGTAGGCTTGTTGTTATAGTCGTATTCGTTCATAGCTCTATTGTTTTGATAGTTTAAAACGTTTATATTTTAAACATACCGGAACGCGGAAAGGTTCACAATCCTCTCCGTGGCGTAAAGTTAGCTATAAAAAGCGATATATATGCGAAGGCGGCACAAAAAACGCACCGGCTACCCGTGTTTTTAATTATTTTTCACGCGTTTGCTCCGGAGCGGCCTTACTAAGGCGCAGCCACAGAGCCATGCGGAGCAGCATCGGACGCCTGACCACGGCCCACATCAGCCGGTGGCTCATACCTTGCGGATAGCCTTTGCCCATCCGTGGAAATCCTCCCGCCACAGGAAGCAGGCCATCGCGCGACTGCTCTCCCACCAGGCGCATGGCATCGCGGCGCGAAAGACATTTCATGCGCAGCACAAAGCCCCAGTAGGCAAGCATATTCCACCTGTAATTGTCGTAAAACCAATGTGCAAGGGTAGCATCGCTGCACTCTTCCGCTTTATATGATGCATGCAGGTCCCGGAAAAACGCTGCCAGATGCCGGCCCTCCGACTGGCGGCGCACCTTGTGGGCATAAGACTGGTTGTTGCTCAGGCTCATGGGATACTGTATCCACAGATACCCTACGCTATCCACGCAGGCCACGCGACGCGAGTGCAGGAAGTAGCGGTAGTTGAACACATCGTCCTCGTGGTAGGAACACACGGCCTTATCAAACGCTATGCCATGGCGGCGTATCACATCCAGGCTGTACAGCTTGTTCCAAAGCCCCATGTTCCATCGCAGACGGTCGCCCACAAGGAATTCCACGCCGGTCATCACCCCCTCCACGGCATCGGCACACTCGCGGCCGCGCCATTCCTCCACTTCGCAGGGCCGCACGGGCTTGTAGCGGAACTGAACGGCGTCGGCGTCGTGCTCTGCCAGCACTCCGAGCATACGGACGAGAGTGCCGGGCACGATGTAGTCGTCCTGGTCCATCAGATAGACATACTTTCCGCTCGCGGCCGCGAGGCC
The DNA here is from genome assembly GCA_910578095.1 of uncultured Muribaculaceae bacterium. Taxonomy (GTDB): domain Bacteria; phylum Bacteroidota; class Bacteroidia; order Bacteroidales; family Muribaculaceae; genus CAG-873. Next base: position 63,076 of record CAJTOZ010000006.1, read on the forward strand.
CGCGTTGCGGGCCTCGGCAGGGCCACCGTGATTGCTCCTCAGGGCCACCACAGCCGGGTATTCGCTCACGATGCGGGCGATCATGCGTGCCGATGCATCGGTGGAGCCGTCGTCCACCAGCAGCACTTCGGCATCGATTGTGGCTTCAGGCCCCAGCACGCGCTGTTCCACAAGGGTCGCCACAAGAGCCTCAAGATGTGCTTCGGCGTTGTAGATGGGTATGATTACGGACAGGTCTTTCATAACAGGCAGCTTAAAGGCTCACGAGAGCCGCAATTTTATAAACAGGCGCAGAAGCCACGGACGGGCGATTACATGCCAGTCTTCCCTGCACATGAATCCCTTGCCCATCACCGGTACAGGACCTTTCATGGGCATGAGGCCCGCGGCCTCCTGGGCCTCCAGCATCTCCAGTGCGGTGCGGCGCGGCAACCCCTTTATCCGGAGCATGTCGTGCCAAAACGCATAGCAAAACCACCGGGCGCTTGTCAGGAATACCGATGCAAGCTCGCGGTCGTGCCCTTCCTCCGCCGAATAGCGGTGGTACATATCGAAATAAAACAATGCAAGTGCCGAACCCTGCGACAGACGTTTAGCCATGTGGCTGCGCTCGGTGCTGCGGCTCTCGCTCGACAGATTCTGCACCCAGAGATAGCCTACGGACTCTGTGCACACCACCCGCCCGGCGCGGAGATAGTACAGATAGTTGAATATCGCATCCTCGTAGAACGACTTCACTTCGCTGCTGAAACGGATGGCGTGCCGGCGTATCACATCCATGCTGTAGATATTGTTCCACAATCCGGTGTTCCATCGGAGCTTGTCGGCCTTCAGAAACTCAACGCCTGTCATCGGCCCCTCCCATACGGGAGTGCCTATCGATTTTGCTCTCCACTCATCCACCTGCTCCACCGTAGGCTGGGCATAGGCGAAGTGCACCGTATCGGCGCCGGCGGAAGCCAGGACTGCCATCATGCACTCAAGCGTGCCTGGCACTATGTAGTCGTCCTGGTCCATAAAATACACATAGCGGCCGCGCGCGGCGTCCAATCCCACGTTGCGGGCCCCGGCCGGACCGCCATGGTGGCTGTGCAGCACCACTGCAGCGGGATATTCGCTCGCAATGCGGTCGAGCATGGCAAGCGACGCATCAGTGGAGCCGTCGTCCACCAGCAGCACCTCGGCTTCGATTGTGGCCTCCGGGCCCAGCACGCGCTGTTCCCTGAGGGTGGCGACGAGGGCTTCAAGGTGTGCCTCGGCGTTGTAGATAGGTATGATTACGGATAAATGTGGCATAAGCATCAAGTAGATGGTAAACGAAAATATATCAACAGCCGCAGCAATGATGTGTGCGAGATCATCGTCCACGCCATTCTCGTCCCTATGCTCAGTTTATAGGGGCGGTTCATGTAATAGGGGTAAGTACCGGCTATAGGCATAAGTCCGCGCGCCGACTGCTCCCTGAGAGCTTCAAGAGCCTCGGCACGGGTTAATCCTCTCATCCTCAGCATATCGTTCCAAAACGCATAGCAATGCCACCGGGCGTTGGACAGGAATTTTTCCACCAGCCCGCTGTCGTGTCCGTCCTCGGCCAAGTAGCGCCGATACATGTCGAAATAGAACAATGCAAGGGCCGAGCCCTGCGACTGACGCTCAGCCATGTGGCCGAGCTCGGTGCTGCGGCTCTCGCTCGACAGATTCTGAACCCAAAGGTAGCCTACGGAATCTGTGCACACAACCCGCCCGGCGCGGAGATAGTACAGGTAGTTGAACACCGCATCCTCATAGAACGATTTCACTTCGCTGCTGAAACGGATGGCGTGCCGGCGTATCACATCCATGCTGTAGATATTGTTCCACAACCCTGTGTTCAGAAACAACTTGTCGGCCTTCAGGAACTCCACGCCCGTGGTCGGCCCCTCCCATACGGGAGTACCGATCGACTTTGCTCTCCACTCATCCACCTGCTCCACCGTAGGCTGGGCATAGGCGAAGTGCACCGTATCGGCGCCGGCGGAAGCCAGGACTGCCATCATGCACTCGAGCGTGCCGGGCACTATGTAGTCGTCCTGGTCCATAAAATATACATACTTTCCGCTCGCGGCCGCGAGGCCCGCGTTGCGGGCCTCGGCGGGGCCTCCGTGGCGGCTTTGCAGCACCACCACGGCAGGATGCTCGTGCGCTATGCGGTCGAGCATGGCAGGCGATGCATCATTGGAGCCGTCGTCCACCAGCAGCACCTCGGCATTGATTGTGGCCTCAGGGCCCAGCACGCGCTGCTCCCTGAGGGTGGCGACAAGGGCTTCAAGGTGTGCCTCGGCGTTGTAGATGGGTATGATTACGGACAGGTCTGTCATGTGTGTGTATTATAGCCTTTTATACAAATGATGTCCCTTCCGGCAGACGGGCTCCGCGCAGGAAGTCGGGGGCATCCATGCGCTTGCGTCCCGCCGGCCTTACGCTGAGCACCTCCAGCACACGGCCGTCGGAGGTGGCCACAGCCATACGCCGGCTGTCGGGCAAAAGCGTTCCGGCGGGCAGCGCCGTTGCCTCATCGGTAAGCTTCGTGGCAAACACCATCAGCTCCGTTTCCTTGCCATCGGGTTCTTTCAGCACCGTCCAGGCTGCTGGATAAGGCGACAGACCGCGCACATGATTGTGGAGAGCGGCAGCCCCGAGCGTCCAGTCCATGCGGCATGTTTCCTTGAATATCTTCGGCGCAGCCGTGGGCTCCTCGCCTTGCAGCAGCTGATCCTGAGGCACCGGGGTGAGATCGCCTGCCACTATGTGGGCTATCGTATCCATGGTGACATCGGCACCGAGCATCATCAGGCGGTCGTGCACGCTGCCGGCATCCTCGTCGGGACCTATCTCTATGCGCTCCTGCCGCAGCACGTCGCCGGTGTCGATGGCCTGCTTGAGGAAGAAGGTAGTGACACCGGTCTCGGTGTCGCCGTTCATTACGGCGCGGTTGATGGGAGCCGCCCCGCGATAGCGCGGAAGCAACGACGCATGGAGATTGAACGTGCCGAGTTCGGGCATCGACCACACCACCTCGGGAAGCATCCTGAACGCTATCACCACAAAAAGATTGGCGCGCAGCGAACGCAGCTCCTCCACAAATTCGGGAGCTTTCAGCTTTTCGGGTTGCATGAGATGAAGTCCGTTGGCTACAGCGTACTGCTTTACAGCCGAACTGATGAGTTTATGGCCGCGACCGGCTATTTTATCGGGCATAGTGACCACGCCCACCACATTGTAGCCGGCATCGACGATGCGGCTGAGGCTCTCAACGGCAAACTCGGGCGTGCCGAGAAATACTATACGAAGGTCTTCTTTTTTCATTACAAATAATCATTTTCAGGTTTCGATAGGCCGGATTTTCATAAACATCAGCTGCAGGCGGATGTCCAACGAGCGCCGTAGCCTCGGCCAGCCTTTCAGGGGAACGGGTGGCCTATGATCCACCCACCGCAGAAACGGAACATTGCGTGTGCACTGCTCCGGCTCCAGCAACAGGCCGGGTGCGAACGAATGGGTGCGGAACACATGGAAAAGCGAAAGCTGGTCGCGCTGTGCGCAGCGCCGGAACAGACGCCACCATTCATTGTCGATGGCCACTACCGCCGGATCGTTGTGACAACGCAATATCAGATTGTTCTCAAACAAGCCATAATGCCTCGGATGGCCGTGGCTATGCAGATAGGACATCGCGCGCCTCACTCCGAAATATCCGGCCTTGCCGTGGACGAGACACGCACGTGCTTCGTCATAGGCACAATCGCGCCAAGGGTGTCGCACGCCGCACCAGAGCTTGTCGCCGCGCATCGCGGAATCCACAATATCGTAAAACCCGGCGCCGGTCACAATCACATTAGCGTCCAGCCACACCGACCATTCGTAATCTCCCAGCAGTCTGTGGGGCTGCAGTTTCGCAAAGCGCGAGCGCAACACATTGTTTTTCCGGCGCCACACGGGTATTGGGCGTATCTCCCACTGCCCCACACGGCTGCCGGCAGGATAGTCGTCGGAGAAGCAGACGTAGTCGAAACGGCTGTCGAGCACATCGTAGACAGGCAAGTTGTCCACCCCACCCGTCAGCGATGTATATATCACACATCTGCCTCCGCCCGACATTATTTTTCTGCGCTTCCGGGATTCATGTCTATGGCCTTGACGCCCAGTGTGCGGTTGGTCACCTTCGAGGGATTGCCCTTGTAGTACACCTTGCCGCTGCCGGCGCCCACAATGCTCAGATTCTCTGTGGCAAAGCAGTCGATGGGGCCGGTGCCGAGCAGCCAGCATTTCACCTCCTTGGCTTCCAGAGCGCCGGCCTCGATAGGTCCGGTGCCCACATTGCTGAGCTTCACGCGAGCCGCACGGCCCTGCATCACAAGGTGTCCATGGCCGGTGGAGATGCGCCCTTCGGCATTGTTGGTGTATATGCCGCGCACCACTACGGTGCCGTTGCCCACCACACGGGCCTTGAACGACGGCACGGCGCCGCTGAGGCTTACGGTGACGGTGCTGTCGCCGGAGTTTTCCACTTTGCTGAGCATAGCCGAATACACACGCACGGTGGGAAGTCCCTTTACGGGACCTTGGTCGTCGGTGGCCACCTGAATTTTCAGCCGTCCTTTTCCGGTCTCGAACATAAGCATATCGGCCAGAGCAGGCTCGGCAGAAAATGTCACCAATCCGGCCGAATCCGTTGATATGGAGTAGTCCACGTTCACTCCGTCCACCACCTGCAGTTCATCGAAATTCTCAAAGTTCAGCGTATAGGTCTTTTCCTGCGCACCCGCGGCAAGCACACCGAGCACAAGCGTCAGGACACTTATAAGTTTTTTCATATATCGTCAATATATTTAGGATGGTTTACACATAGCGCCGGCGCGTTATCTCGACACAATGCCGGGAGATGTTTGCCGGCCGGACACGATCTTGACATTTGGCGCCGATTTGTCGAACTTCACCATGCCGCTGCCGCTGCACGACACATTGACGCTCTGCGCCGCAAGGCCCGAGGCATCCACCATGCCGCTGCCACGCAGCGCCAGCGATATCTTGGATGCGCTGCCGCTCACACGCCCCATGCCGCTGCCGCTCACGGTGCAGTTGAAAGCCGCGGCATTCACGCCTGCCACCTTCACCATACCGCTGCCGCTGCATGAGGTGCTCACATTCCGGGCCTTGATATCGTCAAGTGCGAGCATACCGCTGCCAGCAAGGCTACCGGTGAAGTTGCGGCAGTCCACACGGTCAAGAGCCACCATGCCGCTACCGGTGACCACGGCCGTGATATCGCCTGCGGTGCGCAGCCCGTCCGACTTCACCATGCCGCTGCCGCTGAGGGTGATCTGCCGCATGTCGCGGTCGCAATAGGCCACCACACGCTTCACCTCACGGGCATAGTTGGCACGGCCCTTGTCGGAGTCGTAACCCACGGTGAGAGTGCCGTCGGAATTGTGTACGTGCACGTGGGCCATGGCCCGGTCGGTGGCCTCTATGATCACGTTGCCGGCCGAGTCCGGCACCTGCCGGAGCTCTACCTTCAGCGAGCCGGACACATGCAGCGAAGAGAACGCTCCGGCGGAAGCATGCCGTGTGGCAAGCGCGCTGTCTGTGCTGGAGCACGCCGCCACAGCAACGGCCACGGCAAACGTGAGAAGAGAGATGTGTTTGAGTTTCATTGTTCTATGTTAGGTAAAATATTTTCTTCGATATGTCTGAGAATGTCTTCCAGAGCCTCGGGTGTGGGTGCCTGCAGCATGGCTATGCGCGTGGGGCGGAAATCGGGAATACCCTTGAACAGCGGCGATGCCGCGAGATGGCGGCGTATATGCAATATGCCCCGGTAGCCGTCGATGCGCTCCACGCTCTCGGCTATCTGGCGACGCAGACATGCGAGTTTTTCGGCTGCGGTAAGCTCCGGCGGAGCCTCGCGCCCTTCGGCTATGGCCATAGCCCGGCGGATGTCGCGGAACACCCACGGCGCACCTATCGAAGCGCGCCCCACCATGATGCCGTCCACCCCATAATGCGCGAAAGCCCGCACGGCGTCGGCACCGCTGCATATGTCGCCGTTGCCTATCAGGGGAATGCGCAGACGCGGATTTTCCTTCACACGGGCTATCATCTCCCAGTCGGCCGTGCCGGTGTACATCTGTGAGCGTGTGCGGCCGTGCACAGTCAGGGCCGCAATGCCGCAATCCTGCAATTGCTCGGCAAGATCCACTATGATGCGGGAGTCGTGATCCCAGCCGAGGCGCGTCTTCACCGTCACCGGCACACCCACGGCCTTGACCACGGCCCGCGTGATCTCCAGCATCTTAGGTATATCGCGCAGCATACCTGCGCCCGCGCCTTTGCCGGCAACTTTCTTTACAGGACAGCCGAAGTTGATGTCGATTATGTCCGGACGGGCCTGCTCTACTATTTTAGCGGCCTCCACCATGGGCTCCACCTCGCGGCCGTAGATCTGTATCGCTGTCGGGCGCTCGGCCGGGTGTATCTCCAGCTTGCGCGTGGTAGCTGCGATATTGCGTATGAGAGCATCGGCCGACACAAATTCAGAGTACGTCATGTCGGCCCCCATCTCCTTGCATATAAGGCGGAAAGAGGCATCCGTGACGTCCTCCATAGGCGCAAGCGCCACCGGACGCGGCCCGAGGTCGAGATCTCCTATTCGCATAGCTCACATATTAATGTAGCCGATGATGCGTCGCGCACGCGCACACGCACCGTGTCGCCGGGACGGAACTGTCCGCGGGGAAACACACATGTCTTGTTCTGGCCCGTGCGGCCCACCCACTGCTCGGTGCTGCGGCGGCTCACACCCTCCACCAGCACATCGAACTCACGGCCGATATCGCGGCGGTTGGATTCGGCGCTGAGCTCATTCTGCAGTGCTATCATGCGGTTGAGGCGATCTATCTTCACCTCCTCAGGCACATTGTCGGGCATGGTGCGCGCGGCAAGTGTGCCGGGGCGCTCGGAGTACTTGAACATAAAAGCCGAGTCGAAGCCTACGGTGCGCATCAGGTCGAGCGTCTGCTCGAAATCCTCTTCCGTCTCGTCATGGAATCCGGTGAACAAGTCGGACGTGATGGCGCAGTCGGGCATTGCGGCACGTATGGCATCGATGCGGCCGAGATACCATTCGCGGGTGTACTTGCGGTTCATGGCCTTGAGCACGGCATTGCTGCCGCTCTGCACCGGCAGATGCACGTGGCGGCATATATTGGGGTGCGATGCCATGGCGGCGATGGTGGCATCGCTCATGTCCTTGGGATGGGAAGTGGTGAAACGCACCCGCATGTCGGGGGCGCTCTCGGCCACCATGGCCAGCAGCTTGTCAAAGCCTATGGTATCGCCGCCTTCGGGAGTGTAGCTGTAGCTGTTCACATTCTGCCCCAGCAGCGTGACTTCCCTGAACCCGCGCGAACGCAGATCGGCCACCTCGCGCAAGATGCTTTCGGCAGGCCGCGAGCGCTCGCGGCCGCGGGTATAGGGCACAATGCAGTAGGAGCAGAAATTATTGCATCCGCGCATGATGCTGACGAAGCCACCCACCCGCGCAGCCCCTATGCGCGCCGGCACCACATCGCGGTAGGTCTCGGTGGTGCTGAGCTCCACGTTTATAGCCTTTTCGCCGGCCTCGGCAGCGGCAAAAAGCGCCGGCAGATCGAGATAGGCGTCGGGGCCGGCCACAAGGTCGACGCCGTGGTGCTCGATAAGCTCGTGCTGCAGGCGCTCGGCCATGCAACCTATCACACCCACAATCAGGCGCCCCGCACGCTTGCGGCGCAACGATGCGAGATACTGCAGGCGCGCCACTATCTTCTGCTCGGCATTATCGCGTATGCTGCATGTATTGAGCAGTATGGCGTCGGCATCGGCCACATCGTCGGCAAGGGTATAGCCGGCCATCTGCATCACAGAGGCCACCACCTCGCTGTCGGCCACATTCATCTGGCAGCCGTAAGTTTCTATGTATAAGCGGCGCAAGGCTGCGCCGGATGTCGCATTTTCTGTCATTTATTGCCGAAATATTTGTGCTATTGCACAAGAATCACTAATTTTGCGCAAAATTACAAAAAATGTGCCGCATGCACAAGAAAAACCGTCAGCGTGCGTGCCCCTTAAATTATTGAAAACATTCTGCAATGGCATTCAACAACATGACGGCTCAGGAAGCCGCCCAAATGATTAAAAACGGCGACACCATAGGCACCTCGGGCTTCACCGCTCCGGGCTCGCCCAAAGCCATTTCCCAGGCTGTGGCTGAAATCGCCGAAAAGGAACACGCCGAAGGACGTCCCTACAAAATCAATCTTTTCACGGGCGCATCCACAAGCGACAAGGTGGACGGCTGCCTCTCCCGCGCCAACGCCATCAACATGCGCGCACCCTACCAGAACGTGCCCGACCTGCGCAAGCGCATCAACGCCCACGACGTACACTACTTCGACCGCCACCTCTCCGAGATGGCCCAGGAGATGCGCTACGGATTCTACGGCAAGCTCGACTACGCCATCATCGAGGCCGCCCATGTGAGCCCCGATGGTGAAATCATCCTCGGATGCGGCGTAGGCAATGTGCCCACGTATGCCGCCCTCGCCGACAAAATCTTCATCGAGCTCAACGAAAAACTCCCGCAGAGCCTCCTCGGCATGCACGACGTGTACATGCCCCTCGACCCGCCTTACCGCCGCGAGATACCCATCTACAGCCCCTCCGACCGCATCGGCTCGCCCGTGCTCAAGGTCGACCCCGCCAAGATCGTAGGCATCGTGCACACCGACAGCTACGACGGCGTGAAACCCTTTACGGCGCCGGACGAGGTCAGCAAACAGATAGGTAGCAACGTGGTGCGCTTCCTCGTGAGCGAATACGAGAGCGGACGCCTGCCCAAGGAATTCCTGCCCCTGCAGAGCGGTGTGGGCAATGTGGCCAACGCCGTGCTCTACGACCTCGGCGAAAGCACACGCCTGCCCAACTTCATGATGTACACCGAAGTGATACAGGATGCCGTGCTCGCCCTGCTCAAGAAAGGCAAGTGCACCTTCGCTTCCACATGCTCCATGACATTCTCGGACCAGACCGAGGAAGAGCTTTTCCGCGACCTGAAGTACTTCCACGACAAGATTGTGATCCGCCCCGCCGAGATCAGCAACAACCCGGAAGTGATACGCCGTCTGGGCGTCATCGCCATGAACACGGCCATCGAGGTCGACCTCTTCGGAGGCGTCAACTCCACCCATGTGCTGGGCACCCGCATGATGAACGGCATCGGCGGTAGCGGCGACTTCACCCGCAACGCATTCATCTCCATCTTCTCCTGCCCCAGTGTGAGCAAGGGTGGTGTGATCAGCAACATTGTGCCTATGGTGGCCCACCCCGACCACAGCGAGCACAGCGTGGACATCGTGGTGACCGACCAGGGCATCGCCGACCTGCGCCACAAGGACCCCGTGGAGCGCGCATACGAAATCATCAACAATTGCGCTCATCCCGACTACCGTCCGCTTCTGCTCGACTACCTCAAGGCTGGCAAAGGCGGCCAGACACCCCACGTGCTGCGCGCCGCATTTGAATTCCACAACGCATTCAACGAAACCGGCGACATGCGCAACGCCGATTTTGCAAAATATTTCTGATCTATCCACTACTCCTTACGCCGGCGGCCGCCCTTCCCCTCTTCGGGAAAGGCGGCCGCCTCGTTCATGGAGCCATGCGATGGCCCTGCTCAGGGGCTATTTGCCCACAGGCCGAAATGTCGGTGCATTAATCTCCTTAGGTTTTTCGAGGGTACAGAAGCACAAAACGACAAAAGAAACAAAAGGATTAATAATCAATAAAATAAATTATGTCTCTTATGCTCTCTTGCTCTTCTGTACCCCCGTTATACGAGCTTGCATATCTCTATGCACTGTAATTTCTACTTGTGCCGTTATTTGCCTTTGCGCTTCTCGAGCTGGCGGTCGAGCGCCTCAAGGGCGAGGTCCACAGCCTCCTCGAAAGTATCGGCTATCTTACCGGCCACATAATCCTCGTGTCCGGGAATGGTTATCTTGAGAAGCGCCTCCTTGTTCATGGACGTTTCGGGCTTCACCACTTTTAGAGTTACGTCCACGGCGGCGATGTCGGGATAGCGGCGTGCCAGACGCTCGGCTTTCTTGTTGATGAAGGCTGTGAGGCTGTCGGCAATGTCGAAATGAATGGATTGAATACGTGTGTCCATACTACTTGATTTTGGCGCGCGGATGCGCAAGTTGGTAATTATTTTGGAGATCGCGGTACGACAGGTGGGTGTACACCTGCGTAGTGGCGAGCGACGCATGGCCGAGCAGACGCTGCACGGCATTGATGTCGGCGCCGTTGTTGAGCATATCAGTGGCAAACGAATGACGCATCACGTGCGGCGAGCGTCGCCGCGAGTGCACAGCACCATCAAGTGCGCCATGCACTATGCGGTTGAGCAATCCGTAGTACAGCTGCTCGCCGCCGGGACGCACAAAAAAATGGTAGGGCGTGAAGCCCACGGTACGGTCGCGCACGGCCCGGTACTGCTCCACCATGCGGCGCATCTCATCGCCGAAAGGGATGATGCGCTCTTTGCCGCGCTTGCCGCGCACCTTGAGCTCGCCGCGTGATGTGTCCACACAGGCATCCAGCAGCCCGATAAGCTCGGAAGCACGCATGCCGGTGGCATAGAGCATCAGCAGCACGGCGTGCTCGCGCATGGCATCGAAATCGTCGGGATCGACCGCAGCATCCAGCACGGCTGCCGTTTCGTCGGGGCGTATGAAATCGGGAAGGCTGCGCGGCAGGCGCGCCGACATCAGCTCGGCGGCAGGATTGTGGCGCAGGCCGTGGTGGCGCATTGCCCAGGCATACAGCGCGCGCAGCGACTGCACCCTCCGGCGCATGCTGCGCGGCGACGCGCCGGAAGCGGCCATGTGCACAAGCCATGCCCGCAGGCTGTCCAGCGATACGGAATCCAGATCGGGCTCACCGCCGGCAAAGCCGCACCATGCACGGAGGTCCGAACCATAAGCCCGGACCGTGTGGGCGGAAGCTCCTGCCTCACATTCGAGATATTTCAGGAATTTGTCTATCATCCGCCTCTAAGTTAGCAATATTTTTTTGTTTCGCAAAAAAATATTGCACTTCCGCTACCGCCAGGGAAATTCCGGCGGCACGGGACGGTGTTTCACCGCCAGACGCACTTTTGAGCAGAAATCGCGCACCACGGCCTTGACCGGGCCCGGCTCAAGACCCAGCACCTTGAACAGCAGTCCGGCACCGTTGGGCAGATGGGTGATGCCGGCAGCGAGATGCCTGTCGCGGTCGATGAACGGCTCGGTGGAATCGTAGACAGCGGCAGCCTTGTCGGGAGGCGTCAGCACGATAACATTGGCAAACACATCGTAGCTTCCCATCATACCGATGTCGCGCAGCGGCATACGCGCCGGGTCTATGATGAATTTCTCACGGAACAGCTGCTCGCCGCCGGGACGCTCGGCATGGCTGCACACCGACAGCACGTCGTAGGCAAAAGTCTCCCCGGTGCCGTAGTATTTGCGGCCTCCCATGTATATCTCGGAATAAAAAAGCGTGGCGGTGGGGTCGGCCACGATGCGCGTGTCGCAGATGAAGCGCGTGTGGCGGCATGGAATCACAGGTTCGGGCATATACTCGAGGTAGGTGTCGGCCTCAAGTGTGAACTCCTGCGTCATGCCGGAATAATTCCGGCGCATCTCGGCCAATTTGGTTGCGGCTCCGGTGCTTATGAAGGCCATCGAGCCACGGTGCATCGTGAAACGCTGCACGTAGCGGTCGCCATCCACGTTAGGCCCTCCGCTTGAGAGGATGTAGACGCAGGGCAGATCGGGCAGTTCTTCGTCGAAGTACAGTTCCTGCTGCACGATGAGGGGTGCGCGCCGGTCGAGCTCGCGCAATATGCTGCGGCCTTCTTTGTTGACCTCGAAGCCGAGATTCAGATAGCCGTGCTTGCCGGGGCAGCCCACATACATTGCATCAGGCTGGGCGAGATAAGGCTGCATCTCGGGTGCCGAGTCAAAATCTACCGCAGGGGCGTCGGAGTAATGTCGCTGGTGGGCCATATTATGTGGAGATATTTTTATTGTTGAAAAGCCTACTTCACTTTATCGAAAAGGGCCATTTTGAAGATAAGATCGACAAGCTCGTCGATACCCTCGCCTGTGAGGCTGTTGGTGAACACAAAGGGCTTGCCGGGGCGCATAAGCCTCGAATCGTGGTCCATCACCTCAAGGCTGGCATGCACGTAGGGTGCGAGATCGGTCTTGTTGATCACGAGGATGTCGCTCTGCGAGATGCCGGGGCCATCCTTTCTCGGAATCTTGTCGCCGGCCGCCACATCGATGACATAAATGAAAAAATCGACGAGCGCAGGGCTGAACGTGAGTGTGAGATTGTCGCCGCCGCTTTCGATAAGCACGACATCGGCATCGGGAAACTTGGCTTCCATCTCCTCCACCGCAGCAATGTTCATCGACGGGTCCTCGCGTACGGCTGTGTGGGGGCACGCTCCGGTCTCCACACCTATGATACGGTCCTCCATGAGCACGCCTTTGAGCGTCTTGCGCACATGCTTGGCATCCTCGGTGGTGACGATGTCGTTGGTGATGATGAGCACGCTCATGCCCTTATCCATGAGGCGCGGGGTAATGGCTTCTATGAGGGCTGTCTTGCCGGAGCCCACGGGGCCGCCGACGCCTATTCTGCATGTTGACATAATGTGTATGCTTTTTTTTGATTTTACGTATTGTACTTCTATAACAAACCTCGCGACAGCTCAGTTCATGAACATGCGCATCTTGCCTTTCTCATGCAGCGAGGCGAGAATATCCATCTCAGGCACGAAGGCATGCATGCTGTCGAGGGTCATGGTGCGGGCACGCTCGTAGTGTGCGTCCGTGTCGCGGGCCAGATTGTAGAGTATGCGCTGCGTGTCGTAGTGCGACACACGCACGCACCTGAGCGCCGCGCTCACCACCATATTGGCCACGCCATACTGATGCGAGGCGTACAGCTCGCGCTCGCCTATGCCGGCGGCGGCGAAGGCTATGCCCTGCGCCACAGGGTAGCACCCTGGAGTTGCGTAGGTCTTGATGTCGGCGAGCCAACGCCCCATCAGAGTGTCGTCGCCCCACAGATGCACGCCCAGCTCGGCAAGCTTCTTGCCCATGCGGCATAGCATAAGGCGCGCCTCGTCGTTCATCTTGAAACGCAGCAGCGCGCTGTCGGCCTCCAGGATGGTGCTGTAATCGCCGGCAAGAGCCGCACGATAGGCCACAAGCGCGGCCACGCCATCGCTATACGCAGCCTGCAGGGCGGCGCTGCGTGTGTATTGTTCGAGAGTGGCCGCATCGTGCACGAGACCCTCGTAGGACGCCGTTTCCAGCCCGTTGGAAAAGGAGAACGTGCCCACGGGAAAGGTGGCATCGGAGAACTGCAGCAGGGGCAAAACAGGATTCATGACTTCAGAAATTATCAGTGAACATGGCTGTGGCTCTCATGGCCGGCTCCGCCGAAAAGACGGCGCACCTCGTGGGGAGCCATATAGGGAATAACTTCGCTTCCTTCGACAAACTCGTACTCGATGTCGTCAATATGATGTGTGTCCATCACACTGAGCATCACCTTGCGGTCGACAGTCATGGGCACATACACTTTTGTACCCTTGACCACGGCAGGCCAGTGCTGATTGCCTATGGCATGGCCAAGCTCGAGCGATATGCGTATGATTTCCTCGGGGCTGAGCCCACGCAGTTTCTCGAGGTCCACCACGAGCACGGGGCTGAGGTTGAGACGCAGCACTGCAGCGAAATTCTTATCGGGATCGTAGGCTATGATATCGCCGTCGGCCACCTGATGGCGGTTGGCCAATGCCACGGGATATTCATGTCCATGCTCGTCGACAGCGAGAAAGCGGCTCTTTTGCGCCGTCCACTGGTCGAGAAAGATATTATGAACGTGGGCGTTCTTGAGTTTTTCGGCCCATTCGGGGCTGTGGGCGTTGCCCACTATTGCGGTGATGACTTCCATAATTCAGGGAGTGATGTCTTAAGTGATGAATAATGATAGGGAGCGGCGACGCGCTAACATCGCCGCTCCTCAGTCATGTGTGTATTTAGGTATATAGAGAATGTGTCCGGTGCATCAGCTGAACCAGTACAGCTGTCCGAGCGGTATGCTCTTGCAGGGGTCTACATAGGCGAGCACGCCGTCCACATAAACATTGAATGTCTCGGGATCCACCTCGATGCGCGGGGTGCCGTCGTTGCGGAGCATATTGGCCTTGCCGAGCTGACGCGTGCCATGCACGGCGTGGATAATATTCTGCGTGCCGTAGGACTGGGCTGCGCCGTTGGCCACGGAAGCCTGGGAGACAAAGCGCACGGCTGTGCGCGGCATTGCCTTGCCGAAAGCACCGTACATCGGGCGGTAGATCACAGGCTGCGGGGTGGGCAGAGAAGCGTTGGGGTCGCCCATTTCAGCCCAGTTTATCATGCCGCCTTTTATCACAAGCTTGGGCTTGGCGCCGAAGAAGGCAGGCTCCCAGAGCACAAGGTCGGCCATTTTGCCCACCTCTATGGATCCGAGTATATCGCTGATACCATAAGTGATGGCAGGATTAAGAGTGATCTTGGCCAGATAACGGAGCACACGGAAGTTGTCGTTGTCGGCGGAATCCTCAGGCAGCTTGCCTCGGGCATCCTTCATATAGGAAGCCATCTGGAAGGTGCGCATGAACGATTCGCCCACACGTCCCATAGCCTGCGAGTCGGAGCTCACCATGGAAAGCACGCCCATATCGTGGAGTATGTTTTCGGCGCTCTGCGTCTCGGGACGCACGCGGCTTTCGGCAAAAGCCACATCGGAGGGAATGTTGGGGTTGAGGTTGTGGCACACCATGATCATGTCGAACAGCTCGGCCTGCGAGTTGATGCCGAAAGGCAGCGTCGGGTTGGTGGACGAAGGCAGCACGTTGGCCATGGAAGCCACTTTCAGAAGGTCGGGAGCATGGCCGCCGCCGGCACCTTCGGTATGATATGTGTGGATGGCGCGACCATCGATTGCAGCTATGGTGTCCTCCACGTAGCCGCTCTCATTGAGGGTGTCGGTGTGGATGGCCACCTGCACATCGTTGCGGTCGGCATTGTCGAGACACGCACGGATGGCAGCCGGGGTGGAGCCCCAGTCCTCATGAACCTTGAAGCCCATACATCCGGCCTCGATCTGCTCCTGGAGGGTGTCCTGGGTGCTGGTGTTGCCTTTGCCGAGGAAACCCATGTTGATGGGCAGTCCTTCGGAAGCCTCGAGCATCTTGCGGATGTTCCAGGGGCCGGCGGTGATGGTGGTGCCGTTGGTGCCGTCGGTGGGTCCGACGCCGCCGCCTATGAGGGTGGTGATACCGTTGCTGAGACAGTTGTAGGCCTGCTGCGGGGCTATCATGTGCACGTGGCCGTCGATACCGGCGGCAGTGAGGATGAGATGTTCGCCGGAAATAGCGTCGGTGGAAGGACCCGTGCACAGCGTGGGCGTCACGCCCTGCATTATGTTAGGGTTGCCGGCCTTGCCTATGCCTGCGATTTTTCCGTCCTTTATGCCTACATCGGCTTTCACGACGCCCAGCACGGGATCGAGAATGGTGACATTAGTAATTACGAGGTCGAGCGAGCCGCCCTTGCTGGTGATGGTGTTGGCTGTGCCCATACCGTCGCGCAGGGTTTTGCCGCCGCCATACACCACCTCATCGCCCATCACGCGCAGATCTTTCTCGATCTCCACGTAGAGATGTGTGTTGCCCAGTCGGATTTTATCGCCCGTGGTGGGCCCGAAGAGCATATTGTTTTCCTGTCTGGATATTGTTGCCATGATATTGTCTACTTTTTGTTGTTAGAGGAAGAGGTGGTTGCTGAGGCGGGTTTCGTGGCAGGAACTGCTGCCGTGGCGTTCATAGCCTTGGCTTTGGCTGCCTCCTCGGCCTCGCTTGCGGCAAGAGCGGTGGCGGGCTCGCCGCCTCCGGCCACCACATAGTCGGCTTCGGTGGTGTCGTCTGCGGCATCCTTGAAACCGTAGTCGACCATGCGCCTGTATGCTCGGTTGCGTATGGGATAGTAGCTCGGCGCATCCTCAGGTCCGGCATAGCCGTCGGTGAGGTCGTTGAAACCGATGACGCGGCGTTTGCCGGCATAGGTCACCACTTCCACTTCCTTTTCCTCGCCGGGCTCAAAGCGTATGGCAGTGGTGGCGGGGATGTTGAGATGGCATCCGAATGTGACCTTACGGTCGAATTCGAGGTAGCGGTTTGCCTCGAAGAAGTGCAGGTGGCTGCCCACCTGTATGGGGCGGTCGCCGGTGTTGCGCACCTTCACGGTGAAGGTCTCGCGTCCGACATTGTATTCAAGATTTCCGCTCTGGAGTATCACTCCGCCCACGGGCACGTAGCTTGATGGCGTGAAACCCGGGGTTATGTTTGTTGTGTCGCTCATTGTTTCGGAGAGTATGGAAGGTTAATTACTTGATGGGGTGGTGTATCGACACCAGACGTGAGCCATCGGTGAACACTGCTTCGACCTGCAGGAGATCGATCATGTCGGCCACGCCCTCCATTACATCGTCCTTGGTGAGGACATTGGCGGCGTCGTGCATGACTTCCTCTACAGTTTTGCCTTCACGCGCGCCTTCAAGAGCGCAGCTGGTGATGTAGGCCACGGATTCGGGATAGTTGAGCTTGAGGCCTTTTTTCAGACGACGCTCGGCTATCAGACCGATAGACAGAAGCGTGAGCTTGTCTTGTTCTTTTGGGGTCAGATGCATAGCTTAAGGGTTAAGAGTTTGCGTTATGATTTATAATTCCAACGACATCAGCGTGTAAAATGTTCGCGCAGCGCCACAAAAAAAGCCCCGCCGGATGGCGGAGCTTTTTTGTGCGGTCAATGCAGCGGCAGGTCAATACTCGTTGAAGGTATCGCCCACTATGCGCAAATTATTGTCGCGGATAAACGAGAGTATGTTGTCGCGCAGTTCGGAGGGCTCGATATCGGCCTCGATACGCTTGAGAGCGTTGTACACCGAGGTGCCGCACTGGTAGATGTGGCGGTAGGCCTTGGCGGCATCGTCCACGAGCTCTTCGCTGAAGCGGTTCTCGCGACGCATGATATAAGCGTTCACACCGTAATAGGAAGCCGGGTTGTGGGCTATGATCACATACGGGGGCACGTTGGAACCGATGCGGCAGCCGCCCTTGATGAGGGCGTAGCGGCCCACACGGCAGCGTTCATGCACTATGGCATTGCTCGAGAGTATCACACATTCGTCGATATCGGCATCGCCAGCCACGGTGACACCGTTGCCCAGCACGCAGCGTCCCTTGATGTGGGTGTCGTGGCCCACATGGCTCTCGGCCATGATGAAATTGTCGTTTCCGATGCGAGTGCCGCCTTCGCCCGTGATGCCGCGGTTGATGATCACCTGCTCGCGGATGACATTGTTGTCGCCGATATAGCAATAGGTCTCCTCACCTTTCCACCGGAAGTCCTGCGGGTCGGCGCCTATGATGGCACCCTGATACACTTTGTTGTTGGCGCCCATACGCGTGCCTCGTATGATGCTCGCATAAGGCATGATCTCGCAGCCGGGGCCTATCTCGACGTTCTTGTCGATATAAGCGAAGGCATGGATGGTGACACCGTCGGCTATCTTGGCCGAGGGGTCGACGTGGGCAAGTTTGCTTATCATAGTAATAGAGTTGTTAGCGTCCGCCACCAAGGGCCTGATAGAGATTTACCACAGCCTGCGCCTGTGCCAGACGGCTGCTGATGGCGTTCATTTCGGTCTGCAGGAGATTGCTCTGGGCTGTGAGCACGTCGAGATATGTGGTTCCGGGCTGGTTGTAGCGCAACAGATCCATGGAGTATTCGGCAGCCTTCGAGAGGTTGTCGACCTGCTGCTGCAGATATTTCTCCTTCTCGCCGCTCTTGGCATATACCACCAGTGCGTCGCTCACCTCGGCGGCAGCGCTCATCAGCGCATACTCGAAGTTGTTCATAGCCTGCTTCTGCTGGGCCTTGGCAGCCTCAAGACGCGCTATGTTCTGGCCGCGGGAGAAAATAGGAGCCACCAGAGAGCCGGCCAGCTGATAGAACCAGTCGCCGGGATTCTTCACAAAGCTTCCGAGCAGATTGGTGAACCCGCCGGCGGCACTGATTGTCAGGCCGGGATAGAAAGCCGCGCGGGCCGACGATGTGGCGTAATAGGCCACGGCGAGGTTGCGCTCGGCGGCTTCCACATCGGGACGCCATGCGAGCTGGCTCATGGGCACACCGTCGATGGGATTGAAGCCCACGTTGAGTTCCACTGTCTCGGTGGTGGCATATTCCACGCCCGGCATTTCGTTGAGAAGCAGCGCGAGAGTGTTGTTGAGCTTGTCCGCAGCCTGCTCGAGGTCGGTGATGGTGCCGAGGATACCGTAGTACTGCGCACGGCTCTGCACCACAGCGGCCTCGGTGACATTACCGACGAGCTTGAAGTCCTCCATGGTGCTCACCGTCTGCTTCCACACCTCGGCCGTGCTGCGTGCGAGCGACAGCTGGGCGCGGGTGGCGGAAAGGCCATAGTAGGTATTGGCCACGGCTGCGATTATCTGCGAACGCGCGGCACGGGCATAGGCTTCGCTCATGTAGAAGCTTTCCTGAGCGCCACGTTTGCTGTTGAGCAGCTTGCCGAAGATGTCGATCTCCCAGCTCACCTGTGCGGGGAGCTGATAGGTCCAGTTCAGATCGCTGCCGGCATAGCTGGCGCCTGCGCCGTTGGGAGCGAGAGCCACAGAGGGCAGATAGCTCAGACGGGCACCTTTCAGCTGGGCATGGGCCATGTCCACGTTGAGCATGGCATTGCGCAGGCTAGTGTTGGAGGTGAGGGCGCGGTTGATGTAGTCGGCCAGCAGCGGGTCGGTGAACACATCTTCCCATATATAATTGCCGAACGACGTGCTGTCGGGCGCCTGAGAACGCGCTTCGGCATAGGCCCGCGTGATTGCCGTGGCCTGCGGCGTCTCATATTTCTTGTATATTCCGCAGCCGCTCATGGCCACAATGGCCATGGCTGCGACTGCTATTCTGATTGTCTTGTACATTTGAGTTTGAATTATCGGGCGTATTGTTCGATTTCGTTCTCGATATTGCCACCGGGCTCCTCGTTGTGCCACTCTATGGGCTTGAAGCGTTCCTGGATCTTCTGGAACACCACGAAGAGCGCGGGCACCACAAGCACCTGAAGCACCATGCCGATGAGCATACCGCCCACGGAGCCGGTGCCGAGGGCACGGTTGCCGTTGGCGCCTACACCGCTGGCAAACATCATCGGCAGCAGACCGATGACCATGGCGAGTGATGTCATCAGAATCGGGCGCAGACGCGCTGCGGCACCGGCGATGGCGGCGTTGGTGACACTCATACCGGTCATGCGGCGCTCAAGCGCGAATTCCACGATAAGAATGGCATTCTTGGCCAGAAGACCGATAAGCATGATGAGGGCGATCTGCAGATAGATATTGTTGGAGATATCGAAGATATCGGCGAAGATGAACGCGCCCATGAGGCCGAAGGGGATCGAGAATATAACGGCGAAGGGCAGCAGATAGCTCTCGTACTGTGCGGAGAGCAGCAGGTACACGAACAGCAAGCAGAGGCCGAAAATCATGGCCGTGGCGTTGCCGCCCGACGAGCCGGCTTCCTCACGCGTCATACCGGAGTATTCGTAGCCGTAGCCCTGGGGAAGGGTCTCGGCGGCCACGCGCTCGATGGCGGCGATGGCATCGCCCGACGAATAGCCTGCGGCAGGCTGACCCGACACGGATATGCTCGTGAACATGTTGAATCGGTTCAGAAGGTCAGGACCGTAGATGCGGGTGAGCTTCACGTAGTTGGCTATAGGCGCCATGTCTGCGCCGCTGCGCACTTTGATGCTGTTGAGCGTCTCGGGGCTCACACGCGCTTCGGGAGAAGCCTGCATCATCACACGGTAGATCTTACCGAAACGGTTGAAGTTCGACACATACATACCGCCGTAGTAGCCCTGCAGCGTGCTGAGGATGACCGAGGGGCTGATGCCGGCCTGCTTGCACTTGGCGGCATCGATGTCGATCATGTACTGCGGGAATGTGGGGTTGAAGGTGGTGTAGGCCATCTGTATTTCGGGCTGGGCATTGAGCTGCGCCAGGAAGCCCTGCACCACGGAGAAGAACTGGTTGACATCGCCACCGGTCTTGTCCTGCATCTTCATTTCAAAACCGTTGGTCACGGAATAGCCAGTGATCATAGGCGGCGCGAATATCATCACGCGTCCGTCCTTCACGTGCTGGCCCGTGAGGGCATACAGTTGCTGTATCACCTTGTCGGAGCTCTCTTCCTTGCTGCGCTCGCTCCAGTTGCGGAGCTTGAGGATGAATGTACCGTAGGTGGCACCCTGACCTGCGAGGAAGCTGTAGCCGGCGATCATCTCGCGGCTCTGGATGGCGTGGATGCCAGCCATGAGGCTATCCACCTGCTCCAGCACCTTGATGGTGCGTTCCTGCGATGTGCCGGCAGGCATGTCGACCATCACGAACACTGTGCCGGTGTCCTCATTGGGCACCATGGCTGTGGGCGTCACGCTCATAAGCCATACGAGAACACCAATGCTGACGAGCACGCTTGCGAAAGCTGTGATCTTGTGGGCGCACACGAATTTCACCATGGCGCGGTACTTGTCGAGCAGCGCTCCGTAGCCTTTCTCGAAACCGGCGTGGAAACGCGGGCTGAAGATACCCATCACACTGACCACCGCGCAGAAGATACCGCATGCCAGCAGCACGGGATGCTCTGTGGAGAATGCCTTGAATATCATCAGCAGGATGGTGGCCACCACGAATATGGAGGTGATGATGGGGTGGATGTTGAGCGTGAAGCGGCGCTTATAGGCCTTGCCCATGGTGCCGGCTGCTTCCTTGACGGCCTCGCCCATGCGCTCCTTGAGACTGCTGTCGGCCTTGTGAGGCTTAAGGAAGAGCGCGCAGAGAGCCGGCGAAAGCGTGAGAGCGTTGACAGCCGAGAAACCGATGGCCACAGCCATCGTGATACCGAACTGCTGGTAGAACACACCGCTCGTGCCGGGCATGAACGACACGGGGATGAACACGAGCATCATGACGAGCGTGATGGAGATAAGCGCTCCGGCTATCTCGCCCATAGCGTCGATTGAGGCACGGCGGGCGCTCTTGTAGCCCTGGTCGAGCTTGGCATGCACGGCCTCCACCACCACAATGGCGTCGTCGACCACGATGGCGATCGCGAGCACGAGAGCCGACAATGTGATGAGGTTGAGCGAGAAGCCGATAATCTTGAGCACGAAGAAGGTACCGATCAAGGCCACAGGAATGGCGATGGCCGGGATAAGCGTGCTGCGGAAATCCTGAAGGAAGATGTAAACCACAACGAACACCAGCACGAAGGCCTCAATCAGCGTATGAATCACATTCTCGATGGATGCATAGAGGAACTCGTTGTTGTTCATCGGCACTTCCATCTCAAGGCCCTTGGGGAGGTCCTTGCTCATTTTGTCGACCACCTGGAGGCAGTCTTCAATAATCTGCGTGGCATTCGATCCAGGGCTCTGGAACACGATAGCCATGGTGGCGGGATGGCCGTTGGCACGGTTGGCAAAGCTGTAGAGCAGACGTCCGAGCTCGATGTCGGCCACGTCTTTCAGGCGGAGCACCTCGCCGTTGGCACCTGTACGCACCACAATGTCGCCGAACTCCTCGGCGGTGACCTTACGGCCACGGTAGCGCATGGTGTACTGGAAGCTCTGGTCGCCCTGCTCGCCGAACGCGCCGGGAGCCGCCTCCACATTCTGCTCGGCCAGTGCGGCAGCCACATCGGAGGGCATGAGATTGTACTGTGCCATCACATCGGGCTTAAGCCATATGCGCATGGAGTAGTCGGCGCCGAAGCTCATCACATCGCCGACGCCGCTCACACGCTGCAGTTCGGGGATGATATTGATCTTCATGTAGTTGTCGAGGAACTCGGCCGAGTAAGTGTCGGTGGGGTCCACAAGCGAGATACCCACGAGCATGGATGTCTGGCGCTTCTGTGTGAGCACACCCACCTGATTGACTTCCGAAGGAAGAAGGTTGGCAGCCTTGGCCACACGGTTCTGCACATCGACGGCCGCCATGTCGGGATCAAATCCTTGGCGGAAATATACGTTGATGGTGGCGCTACCGGTGTTGGTGGCTGTGGATTCCATGTAGGTCATGCCTTCGGCACCATTGATAGACTCCTCGAGAGGAGCGATCACGGAGTTGAGCACGGCCTGCGCGTTGGCACCCGTATAGGTGGTGGTCACGGATATGGTGGGCGGCGCAATGTCCGGAAACTGCGTGATAGGCAGCGAGGCAAGGCCGATAAAGCCGAGCAGGACGATGAAAATGGATATCACCGTCGACAGCACCGGCCTATTGATAAAGTTATCTAATTTCATTGTTGGCGAAATCTGATGTTGACGGTTGGTTTACTGCTGTGGGGCAGCGGCGGCTGCCTCGGTGCTCTTGGGCTGTACGGGAATGCCGTCGCGCACGACTGTGCCTACACCCTCGGTGACGATGCGTTCGCCGGGCTGCAGACCGCCGAGCACCACAAAGTCCTTGCCGTTGCTGATGTCAAGCACCTGCACGGGACGGGTGGATGTGATGTTGCTGTCGTTGAGCACATAGACATAACGCAGGCCCTGTATCTCGAACGAAGCCTTCTGGGGAATAACAATGACGCTGTCGTTGTGCTGCGGAATCACCACGTTGCCGGTATTGCCGCTGCGCAGCATTCCGGAGGGATTGGGGAACAGCGCGCGCACGCTGGCCGCACCGGTGGTGTTGCTTATCACACCGCTCACCGTGCTCACCTTGCCTTCCATCGGGTAGAGGGTGCCGTCGGCGAGCTGAAGCTGCACGGCAGGCATCTGGCCTATGCGGGAGTCTACGCTGTACTTGCCGCCATCCGTGAGCTCGAGCAGATCTTTCTCATTCAGCGAGAAGTAGGCATACACCTGCGAGTTGTCGCTGACAGTGGTGAGAGGCTGGGCCGACGAGGGCGAGGCCAGAGAGCCTTCGCGGTTGGGGATATTACCCACCACACCATCGCTGGGAGAGGTGACAACGGTATAGGCCAGATTCTTGCGGGCTGTGGTGAGCGCAGCCTGGGCCTGGGCCTGGGCTGCTTTAGCCTGGGCGAGAGAGTTGGCGGCGAGCTGCCACTCGGTTTCGCTGATGATGTTCTTGTCGTAGAGCTTACGCTTGTTGGCCTCGGTGATGGCGGCGGTATTGACTGCCGTCTTGGCCGAATTCAGGGATGCTTCGGCCTGATCCACAGCTGCCTGAAACTGTACCTGATCGAGAGTGAAAAGGGTCTGGCCCTTGCGAACATGCTGACCTTCGTCCACATGCACCTTAGTGATAAAGCCCGTAACCTGCGGACGGATATCGATATCGGTCTTACCCTTGATGATTGCGGGATACGACGAAGTGAGATCGCTGCTTCCGGCTTCTACTGTCATTACAGCTACCTGGGGAGCCTGCTGTGCAGGAGCCTGCTGCTTACCGCCGCACGAACCCAGTGTCATGCCGACACCTGCGGCCACAAGGCCCAAACTCAGGGCCTTAAACTTATGTACCTTCATAAAAAATAAATATATTGGAGATATTGATTAATCGTAGATTTACAATTTCGTTGCAAAATTACACATAATTATTTATATAAAATGGCTACTTTCTGCCAATAAATTGGTGAAAAGTGCATATTAATGGTAAAAATCAGACGTAAGGGCGTCTGCAAGCCTCTCGCCGGCGGGGCGCTGAGCGCTGCACATTCTGACTTTTCATGAAATTTTGTAACTTTGCAGGCGCAAAAAACAGATGCAGCCATGTGGATTATTCTCGCCATATGCTCGGCCCTGGGGCTGGGCTTCTATGATGTGTTCAAAAAGCTTTCCGTACGGGCCAACAATGTGCTGCTCGTGCTGATGCTCAACACTCTGTTCGGCACGTTGCTGATGTCGCCGGTGCTCGTGGATTGCCTCGCACACGGGCATTTCGGGCTGGGCGACAGCGTGGCGGGCCACGCCCGCATCGTGCTCAAGGCCGTAATCGTGCTGGGCTCATGGCTGCTGGGGTATTTTTCCATCAAGCATCTGCCGCTCACAATCCAGGGACCGGTGAACGCATCGCGCCCGGTGCTGGTGCTTGTGGGAGCCATCGTAGTGTTCGGCGAGCGCCTCAACGCGCTGCAGTGGGCCGGCATCCTTCTCGGCTTCACCTCTCTATGGCTGATATCGCGCATAGGGGCCTCCGAGGGTTTCTCCCTGCGCGGCTCACGATGGCTGTGGATGGCCATAGGGGCGACGGCGCTCGGAGCCGTAAGCGCTCTCTACGACAAGTATCTACTCGGGCGCTACGCCCCTCTTGAGGTACAGGCCTGGTACTCGCTGTACCAATGTGTCATCATGAGCACCACCATCCTGCTGATGCGTCGCTTCGCACCCGGGGCGGCGGGAGCGGGCGCAAGATTTGAATGGCGGTGGAGCATTCCTTGCATATCGCTGTTCCTGACCGGTGCCGACATAGCCTATTTCTATGCCCTGTCGCTGCCGGGCGCCATGATATCGGTAGTATCGATGATACGGCGCGGCAGCGTGATAGTCAGCTTTCTGTACGGCGTGTTCATCCTTCGCGAGAGCCATGTACGCGCCAAAGCCGCCGACCTGCTGATCCTGCTTGTGAGCATGGGACTGCTGGTGGCCGGCAGCGCTTTGCGGTAGTGCTCAGGATGCCGCCCACCAGGAAGTGGCCACCACCAGCACAAGCCCCAGAGCGAGGACTATGAATATTGCTTTTGTAGTGCGTTTCATTGTTTAGGGTGTTTTTGGATGTATTCGCTATATAGGGTGCTCACGTAGGCAGGGTCTATGCCCAGCATGTGCCACTGCTTGAAAATACGGTCGAAGCCACCTCCGTCCAGATACTCGTCGAGGCGACGGCGCGCCACGCGTTCCTCGGCATCGGAAGCTATGAAATAGCCCAGTCCGCGTTTGTTGTACAGCACTCCGAGCGACGACAGATGGTCGTAGGCGCGGTTGACGGTGTTGACGTTGACCATCACCGTCGCGGCATACTCGCGCACCGACGGCACACGCTCGTCGGGCAGCAAGGAATGCTGGAGCACGCGGTCGCAGATCTCATCGGCTATCTGGAGGTATATGGCGCGGTTTGTATCGTTGAAGTCCGCCATTACATTCGCTGTATTATTTCGTCCTCACGCATACGGAAGTAGGCTGTCACGAAACAGAACACCGTGCATACGCACATGAGAATCAGGAACGCATCGCCCATGAGAACATGCATCTCAAGATCCTTATGCGGACGCAAACTTTCCGCATCCAGAAACAGACTGAACGTATATCCGGCAGCCATGCCGTAGATAAATTCAATAACGCACACCGCGCCCATGGTCTTGATCAAGGAGTACTTGGGCCATATTGTGCTTCCGAGCAGATAGATACCCTGGGTCAATACTATTCCCAATGCCGAGAACGTCACGGCGTTCACCTTCTCCGACACCATCTCATAAGCGCGGACCACGCCTACATGACCGCCGGCATTGTCGCCGTAGACCACGCGCGATATCCACACGTTGGCCCAATCCGCCAATTCCCAACACAGCATGAATGCCAATGGTACGCCCACGATGCATATGAGAAAACGCGAAAGATACTTCTCAAGCGTGGACGCCGGGGTCATCAACTGGTTGAGACGGCTCCCGGGAGAAGAGTATCCGGCATAGAAATGCGACGCACCCAGCATAGCAAATATGGACATGCAACAAAAGCACACGAATGCGGCCGCTATTTCCTGGGCGAGGCCGAGAGCCATTCCCATCTCACCTTCTTCACAAATTTTCTGTGTCAGCCAATTGGTGCCGATCAGAACCACAAACAGGAAACCGAACATGGCAAGGATGCGCCAGCACCAGCCTGAACGCTCCATCACCCAGTCGCGGCGCAAGGTGGCAAGAAAACGCGCGCCGCTGAATATCTGAGAATCTGTAGTATTGTTCATTACTTGGAGAATAAGGAGGTGAGTGTATCGGGATGTGTCACAGCCAGTTCGAAAAGGCTTTCGAGATTGATCTCGGTCTCCATGGTGCCGTCGTTGGGCAGCACCGCAGAGATGCCGCCTACGGCCGGAGAGGCGTAGAGGGCGCGGGACGCCACATCGGGGTCGGTGGTGTGCACAAAAGCCAGACGGGAGGCGATGGCAGAGGTGGACGCATCGAGCAGCACGCGGTCGCTGTCGATTATGAGCACATGATCGAGCAGCGTGTCGATATCGCGCACCTGATGGGTGGAGATAATGATGGTGCGCTCATCGTCTATGCTCGATGCTATGAAGCGGCGGAAAGCCATCTTTCCGGGTATGTCGAGGCCGTTGGTGGGCTCGTCCATGAGCACCAACGGTGTATTACATGCCAACGCAAAACTCATGAACACTTTTTTACGCTGACCCATGGAAAGACTGGTGAGCTTGTATGGCAACTCCGGGTCGATCTCAAACGTGACGAGATGACGGCGCAGGTCGTCGTAAGAAAAACGGGGATAGAACGGGGCGTTTATCGCCACATAGTCGCGCAGCGACAGGTCGGGAAGTGTCAACTCCTCAGGCACGAGAAATATGGAACTCATGGCCAAGGGATCACGACGGCGCGTAATGGCGCCGTCGAACGACACGCACCCTGCATCGGGGGTGAGCAGACCGGCAATGAGATAGAGCAGTGTGCTCTTGCCCACGCCATTACGGCCCAACAGACCGTACACGCCACCGGCGGGTACGGTCAGCGACATGTCGCTGACTGTGGCCTGATTGCGGCCGGGATAACGGAATGTGAGATTTTCGATTTTAAGCATGACCGTAGAAAATTAGAGGAGGCAAACAATGAGCAGCACGCACAGGATGGCTGTCAGAACGGATAATACGCCGGAGGAGGCTGCGAGAGCTGTGGCTGCGAGAAGCATAATGAGATTGGTGTTTTTTAGACTGATAGTGTAATAGTGCGCTATGACACTGCAAAGGTATTACACGTTTTTCAACTGTGCAAGTTTTTTTCAAAAAAAATCAGTACGGATTTAATTTTTTTTGTACGGCTTATGACTTCTTAATGCACCGAAAGGGCTGTAAATACGTTATAAGTAATGAAAGATGAACACAAGAAGAGATGCATGCAGCCATGCATGCAGCTAATCTTACTCCCCTACGTGCCGAGTAGTGATACTGGGTATTTAGGCTCTCATAAATAAATAGTTGAAACGTGGAGAGGAGAAGCAAGCGATTGCTCCTCCTCTTTTCGTGTCGCCGGCTCAGTTTCCCGGCACCAGTGTGAGGCCGCCGTCGGGCGAATCCAATTCTCCATTGTCGAGCATGGAACGCACGATGTCGGCTACCGTCCCGTCACAATCGGGCCACCGGCGCGGGATGTCGGCCACCCTCAGCGCGCCCTCGCGCGATACTGCGGCGGCAATGCTCTCGCGCAACGACGACTTCGGGGGCTCCGGCATGGCGCGGCAAATGTCGCAGCAGCCGCACGGAGGCTCATCGGGCTGCCCGAAATAGTCGAGCATGATGCGGACGCGGCATTCGGAAGTGGCGGTGGCGAAGGCTATCATCGCCTCCACGCGCTCCTCGGCGCGCTTGCGACGCTCGTCGTAGACCTCGCGCGGGAGCGCCACGTGGCGTGTCGCACATCGGGCATACGGGAAATACACATAGGGCGTGATGCGCCGCGGCACATAGTGGAGCACGTGCATGCGCGACAGCGATAGCATGGTGTCGTAGAATACCGACATACTCACTCCGGCCGCTGCCGCGAGACGTGCTTCGTCGATGTGCACATAGTCGGCGAATATTCCGCCATACCCGCGCAGCAGCGACATGAGCACGCGCTCGTGCAC
The DNA here is from genome assembly GCA_910578095.1 of uncultured Muribaculaceae bacterium. Classification (GTDB taxonomy): domain Bacteria; phylum Bacteroidota; class Bacteroidia; order Bacteroidales; family Muribaculaceae; genus CAG-873. The sequence goes on from CAJTOZ010000006.1 coordinate 91,168, forward strand.
ATCGTCGAGACGGAGAGCATAAAATTCATCGCGCTGCACAGTGGCCATCACGCGGGCCTGCATGGCCATCTCGTCGTTGTAGTCTATATAGCCGGCGCGTGAAAGAAGCCCCAGGGCACTGCGTGTGGGGCGCGGAGGCAAGCGGCGGGAGGCGCAGAAACGGTTGAGATCTATATCGTAGAGCATCTCGAAGCCTCCGTCCACAGCAATATCGAGGTGCACGCACAGTTCTTCGTACACACGCGCCACAAATTCCTTCGGGGGGAACTCTTCCGACACGCGCCGGCGCAGGGTGGCGGTGTCGGTGGGGCCGAGAAGCACCACGGCATACGATGGCTGGCCGTCTCTGCCCGCGCGTCCCGCCTCCTGATAGTATTCCTCGAGAGTGGACGGGAGGTCGAAATGCACCACCAGGCGCACATCAGGCTTATCTATGCCCATGCCGAAAGCGTTTGTGGCCACAATCACGCGCACACTACCGGCGCGCCACGCATCCTGCCGCTCGCTCTTGAGAAGCGGATCGAGGCCTGCATGATAGTAGTCGGCACTTATTCCCTCCCGGCGCAACATATCGGCGAGCTCCACACAGCGGCGCCGCGAGCGCACATAGACTATGGCCGTGCCCTGCGTGCGCTCGAGCACATGAAGCAGCATCTGCTCCTTGTGTGGCGTGCGGCGCACAACGAAACTGATGTTATGGCGCGCGAAGCTGAGAGAGCACACAGCCGGTGCGCGCATGTGCAGCTTGTCGGCAATATCGGCCACAACTTCAGGCGTAGCCGATGCCGTGAGGGCGAGCACGGGCACATCCGGAAACAATGGCCGCAACTCGGCTATCTTAAGATATGAAGGACGAAAATCGTAGCCCCATTGCGAAATGCAGTGAGCCTCGTCGACCACTATCAGACTGACATCCCAGCCGCGCAGCTCCTCGATGAAATTTTTCCGCCGCAATTTTTCGGGCGCCACGTAAACTATGCGTGCACGGCCCAGACGCGCGGAATCGGTTGCATACGCCATCTCCCGGCGGGACAGGCCCGAATGGAGGCACACGGCGCGGATGCCGCGGGCGGCAAGATTGTCCACCTGGTCCTTCATCAGCGATATCAGTGGCGTGACCACTACCGTGACGCCGGGCAGCATAAGCGCCGGCACCTGGAATGTGATGCTCTTTCCGCCACCGGTGGGCAGCAGGCCTATGGTATCGTGCGAGGCAAGGATATGGTCCACAATCTCGCGCTGCATGGGGCGGAACGAACTGTAGCCCCAATAGCGGGCGAGTATATCGGAAGGCGTGGACATCGGTTTGATATTGCCGGGCGAAGGCGTGTGGCAGTTATCCCTGCATCACACCTGGGTGTTGATCCACTTCACGAGCAACTGCAACGACGATGTGGCGTTGCGATGCTTGTTTTCCTCAATGGTATAGCAGATATTGAACGGCTGGCCGGAATGTATGTGCTTGAAATACGGAGCCATGTTGAACGCGATTCCGTTGATCACCTTACCGCTGGTGTCGTCGACGAGCTCAAGCTTTATGTGCTCCAGATTCTTTCCCACAAGCTTGCTCGTGCCGAAGTCCTTCACACGCATGGTGCAGAACGTGGGCTTCTGGTTGCCGGGGCCGAAGGGGTTGAACAGACGCAGCGTGGAAACAAATTCGGCTGTGATCTGCGAGAAGTTGATGATGGCGTCGATATTGACCTGGGGTGTGAGCTGTTCGGGCAGTATGTTGGCGGCCACATACTCCTCGAAGCGCCGCGTGAACTCAGCTATGTTCTCCACCTTCATGGAAAGGCCCACAGCATAGGCATGTCCGCCGAAGTTCTCAAGCAGATCGCGCGTGGAATCCACGGCTTTGTAGACATCAAAGCCCTGCACCGAGCGCGAGGACCCCGTGGCAAGACCGTTGGCCAGGGTGAGCACCACGGCAGGCTTGTAGTACAGCTCTGTGAGGCGCGATGCCACTATGCCTATGATGCCTTTGTGCCAATGCTTGTTGTATATGACAATGGATTTCTTCGGGGAATACATCTCGCCACGCTCCTCAAGGATAGCGTTGGCCTCCTCGGTGACCTGTTTGTCCAGTTCCTTACGGTCCTTGTTGTACTGGTCGATGGCCACGGCGAGCTCTGCGGCGTCCTTGGCGTTTCGCGCCACGAGCAGTTCCACGGCTTCGCGGCCGCTCTGCATGCGTCCGGAAGCGTTGATGCGCGGCCCTATCTTGAATATGACGTCGCTTATGGTGATTTCCTTTCCGCCGAGGCCGCAGGTGCGGATGATGGCACGCAATCCCATGTTGGGGTTGGAATTCAACCGCTTCAGGCCGGCGTAGGCCATCACACGGTTCTCGTCGACCATAGGCACGATGTCGGCCGCTATGCTGACGGCCACAAGGTCGAGCATGGCCTCGAGCTCGGCTGTGCCTATGCCGTTGCTTATGCTGAACGCCTGCATGAACTTATAGCCCACGCCGCACCCGCTCAGATGCGGACACGGATATGTGGAGCCCTCCATCTTGGGATTGAGGATGGCCACAGCCGGGGGCAGCTCTTCATCAGGCACATGATGGTCGCAGATGATAAAATCGATGCCGAGTTCGCGTGCGTAGGCTATCTCATCGATAGCTTTGATGCCGCAGTCGAGAATGATGATGAGTTTCACCCCCTGCTCGGCAGCGATGTCGATGGTGCGGCGGGAGATACCATAGCCCTCGTCGTAGCGTGTGGGTATGTAGTAGTCTATCTCGGAATAATAGTTCTGCAGGTAACGGTACACAAGAGCTACGGCTGTGGTTCCGTCCACATCGTAGTCGCCGTACACCATTATTTTTTCTTTGGCCCCCATGGCTCTGTTGAGCCTGTCTACAGCCTTGTCCATGTCGGGCATGAGGAAGGGGTCGTGGAGGTCTCGGAGGGAGGGATGGAAAAATTTTTCCGCCTCAGCAACCGACCTGATTCCGCGCTGCACAAGCAACTCGCTGACGGGCGACACCGCAGCAAAGCGGCGTGCGAGCTCCGCCTCGAGTTTCTGTTCTTCTGTAGTAAGGGGCAAGTAATTCCATTTACTTGTCATCTATGCTGTTTTTTTATTATCGAAGCGATGGGAGAGACTGCGCTAAGCACACGGCCTCCGTTGATAATGCAAAAATAGCTATTTTCTGCGAGACGGCGATAGTGGTTAAGGTTAATTAACGGGCATGCAGCATCAGAAATGGACACCGAGCGCCACGGATGCAAAGTGCAGATGCGGAAGCAGGTAGCTCTCGCCTTCGCCATAGTTCACCGTGCCGCGCTGCATGAAGGTGTAGCCTATGGAGAGGTAGGAGGCGAAACGCAGCCCGGTGGCAAGGTTGATGCCAAGACCGCCATAGGTGTACAGACCGGTGCGGTGTACATCGCCGGGGAAGGTGTTGTTGGCTATGCCCACCCTCGTGTCCATAAAGAGGAGGCGCCGGCGAGTGGAGCTGAAATCGGTGCGGAATGCCATAAATACGGGATAGGCACGGCAGGAATTGGACGCCATCACATGGGCCCCCACCCCCACACCGAGCATCTTTATCCATGCATGGCGCATGCCGAGAGTGGCTGAGAAATCTATCGACGACATGTTCTGGCCGCTCATGTCGATAGAACCGCCTATCTGCGCGCCCCAACTGAATGTGTAGCGCGACAGCAGCGAAGTGGTGTTCTCCGGCTCGGATGCTGCGGCAGCCCGGCAGCCGAGCAAAAGCACAATGGCGAAAAGCAGGCGGCGTATCATGCGTCGGCGGGTTTGCGGAGTTCCACGCATGCCCAGTCATCGCGGGAATAACGTGCGCATGGCTCAAGACCGGCCACGCGTGCGGCCTCCTCCACCATGGAGCAGTCGGCCGTATAGAATCCGCTGAGAAGGATTGTGGCGCCGGGCTTCATGGCCGACGCATAGGAGCCGATATCGGCCAGAATCACATTGCGGTTGATATTGGCCACCACAACATCGGCCGGAGCAAGTGCCGGCAGAAGCGAGGCATCGCCGCACAGCATGGCTATTTCCGGATGGGAATTGAGGCGTATGTTCTCGCATGCGTTCTCCCAGGCGAAACGGTCGATTTCTATGGCCGATACCGGGACTGCTCCGCGCATGGCGGCGAGAATGGCAAGGATGCCGGTGCCGGTGCCTACATCGATGAGCGAACGGTCATTGAGGTCAAGGTCGAGCAGGCGAGTGAGTATGAGCGACGTTGTGGCATGATGTCCTGTGCCGAAGGCCATCTTGGGGTCGATGACAATGTCGTATTCGGCGGCGGGCACATCGGTGTGGAATGAGCTGTGCACCACACAGCGGTCGCCCACCACGATGGGGCGGAAATAATTGCGCTCCCACTCGGCGTTCCAATCGCGCCCCTCCACAAACTCCGCGGATGTGGTGACCATGGCTTCGAAAGGAAAGTCGGCAAGGACACTCCGTACGGCATCGTCGGAATAGGCTTCGGCGCGCACATAGGCTGTGAGACCGCGCTCGTCGGGAACAAAGCTCTCATATCCGGCTTCGCCGAGCATATAGGCGAGCAGGTCGGTGGCGTCGGCGGAGCAGGGCTCTACGTCAAGACGCAGTGCATAATAGTCGTTCATGCCGCAAATTTAACAATTAAATATTTGTCCGCAAAATCCGGAGCGGATTTTGCGGACAAACTGTGATACCGGATTATTCTTCCACGTACGGACGCAAGGCGTCGCGCCAGATGGCATAGCCGGGAGCAAGAAGGTGCAGGCCGTCGTTGGTAAGGTCGGCACGGAGGTTGCCGTCCTCATCGGCAAACAGGCTGTGGATGTCGATCCATGTGGCGCCCGCACGCCGCACAATGTCGGGAAGCAGGGCATTGACATCCCGCACGGTCTGTTCCTTGCCGAATATAGCTTTGTAGCGGCCGAAGGAATTGTTGATGGGCAGAAGCGACTGCACGTAAAGGCGCGTGGACGGCGAGGCCTCGCGTATCTCGGCTATGAGCTCGCCCAGCGCGGAAGCTATGGAGTCGGCGCTGAGATCGTGGCTGATGTCGTTGACACCGCACAGCAGGAATATCTTGGCCGGATGGCCATCTGTCACCGCGCTGCGACGCTCGCGCAGCCCGTCGACAGTGTCGCCGTTGATGCCGCGGTTGAGTATGTGCGGGTTGCCGAACAGTTCGTGCCACTCACATCCATGCGTCAGGCTGTTGCCGAAAAACACTATCGAGGCGCTGTCGGTGCCGAGAGTCTCGAAAAGCGATGCCCGCTGGCCCCACAGCTCGCCGCGTCCGGCAGCCTCGCAGCAGTGGCAGCCGCAACCGCTGAGAATAGCCATCAGTAGCGCAAGAAGAATATACGCACGCTTATTCATGGCCCTCGCGATAGGCGTCGACGGCTTTTTTGACGGAGCCATGCATGAGCAGCAGGCGCTTGGCTTCCTCGTAGGGGAGAGAAAGCTCTTCCACGACCATGCGCGTGCCACGGTCCACGAGTTTGGCGTTGCTAAGCTGCATATTCACCATCTTGTTGCCTTTGACGCGACCCATCTGGATCATCACGGAGGTGGTGATCATGTTGCAGATCATTTTTTGTCCCGTACCGCTCTTCATGCGTGAGCTTCCGGTGACATACTCCGGACCCACCACCATTTCGATAGCGATATCGGCGGCGGCGCTTACTGGTGCATCAGGATTGGAAGTGATGGCTGCGGTGAGGATGCCATGACGGCGGCACTCCTCAAGTGCGCCTATCACGTAGGGAGTGGTGCCCGAAGCCGCTATGCCTATCACGGTGTCGCGGTCGTTGATACCGAATTCCTGCAGGTCGCGCCATCCCTGGAGCGTGTCGTCCTCGGCATTTTCAATAGGGCAGCGCAGGGCTTTGTCGCCGCCGGCTATCAGCCCTATCACCCACGAAGGGTCCATGCCGAAAGTGGGAGGAATCTCGGATGCGTCCAGCACGCCGAGACGGCCGGAAGTGCCGGCACCCATGTAGAAAATGCGGCCGCCGCGCTTCATGCGGGCCACAATGCCCTCCACGAGTTTCTCAATCTGCGGGATAGCCTTCTCCACAGCGAGGGCCACTTTTTTATCTTCGTTGTTGATGTCGCGGAGGAGTTCGCCTACGCTTTTCTTTTCGAGATCGTTATAGAGAGAGGGTTGCTCGGATATTTTTACGAATGCCATGTGAATGTGTGGTTGTGGGGTTATGCGTGAAACTTTATGAGGCCTTCCATGGGGCTCTTGAGCACGGTGCCTACAGTGTAGCCGCATGCAGCGGCAGCTTCGGCAAGGACTTCACGGTAGTAGTAGGCGATCGAGCCTATGAAATGCACCACGGGGGCGCACTTGCCGTCGTAGTGGGAGATGTTGCGGCGGAAGAAAGCGCTGAACGACCCAAACACGAGGTCGTGTACTTCCTTGACCTTGATATTCTCGATGAGGAAGGGAGTGAGGGATGCCAGGAAACGGTTGCCCAGAGGCTCGCGGTACACGCGGCGGATGATGTCGAGCAGCGTGAGGTCGTACTGGCGGAGAAACTTTTCGCAAAGCTCGGCGGGCAACTGGCCTTTGAGCACATCGCCCACGAGGAGCTTGCCGAGAACGGCGCCCGAACCTTCATCGCCCAGGATATAGCCGAGCGGCGACACATTGTCGGCGATGCGCTCGCCATCGTAGTAGCACGAGTTGGAGCCTGTGCCCAGGATACATGCAATGCCGGGGGTGCGGCCGCACAGCGCACGCGCGGCGGCAAGCAGGTCGGTGTGCACCTCGATGGTGGAAGCGGGGATATTGGCACGGATGGCGCGCTCCACATTGGCGCACACTTCGGGCGATATGCACCCCGCGCCATAGAAGTAGACGGCGGTGATGGCGGCGGCGCGGTCGGCCAGCTCGGGCATAAGTTCGGCGGCTATGCGGCCGCGCATTTCCTCTTCGGTGAGCATGACGGCATTCATGCCGCATGTGAACACTTGTTTCTCAACCTTTCCGTCGCGGACGACACACCAGTCGATCTTGGTGCTTCCGCAGTCAGCTATCAGTATCATATCTTAATGTAAATTTTCTTTTTATACAGTATGTAGCCTATGCACCAGTTGAAGGCCACAAAGGCGATGGCGAATATAAACGATGCGAGGGTGGCATCATCGGCAGCCAGCGGCATGCACACGGCCTTGTAGATCCAGCCCTTCAGGCTGATGGAGCCTGCCGACGCAGCGGCGTACGGTACCTTGATGAAGCTCATCAATATGGTGAGGACAGCGCCGAGACAGTACATGAACAGCGGATTTACGCCGAAGGCCTCGAAGAAACGGCACCAACGCTTGTGGCCACGGATGTCGATGATCCATATCAGCAGAGCCAGAAGACTGGAAGCCAGGCCACAGGTGGTGAGCACAAACGTGGGCGACCATATCTTTTTATTGATGGGCATCCCGTAGCTCAGGAGAAATCCGGCAAAGGTGAGCACTGTGCCTACAATGAACAGACGGCAGATGCGGTCGCGGTTGTCCCGCACCTGCATGAGCAGGTAGCCGCACAGAAAGCCTATGAGCATGTGGCAGATGCTGGGGATGGTGCTCAGCAGGCCTTCGGGATCGAACTTGATGGTGACGCCGTCTATGGTGTCGGCATACATGTGGTCGGTGCCGAGCACGGCACGGTCGATCACGGATATGATATTTTCCTCTGAAAACACCAGGCCATTGCACAGCAGCAGCACCAGGCCATAGGCCACCAACACGACTCCAATCAGCCACGCAAGCGCCCGGCGGCTCATAGAGAGAGCCAGCAGCGAGCCCACGCCGTAGCAGATGGCCAGACGCGGCATCACCCCGAGCATGCGTATGTGGTCGAAGTTGAACACCGCTTCCGCCACCGGGCGTCCTCCGCCAAGGCGTCGCAGCGTAAGGCTGAGCCACGCTATGGCCAGTCCGATGAAAAATATGACTATGGAACGGCGCACTATCTTGATCACTGCCGCACGCGACAGGCGAAAGTCGTATTTACGCAGCGACATATACGTGCTCACACCCATGATGAACATGAAGAACGGAAACACAAGGTCGGTGGGCGTAAGGCCATGCCACGGAGCATGCTCCAGAGGCGCGTATATATGGCCCCACGATCCCGGATTGTTCACCAATATCATGCCTGCGATAGTGATACCGCGCAGGATGTCAAGCGCCAGCAGGCGCCCTGTTTGTTTTTTATTGTTCATCGGGCAGATTGTTTTGGTGTGGTGCAGCTGTGCACCAGATAAGCGATGGATTTGTAGGGTATGCCGCTGTTGTCGGTGAGGCCGATCTCACACGTGCGCGAGTTGGAATATCCTTCGCGCGCGCCGGAAGCCTCGATAGCCGGGCGCAGTTTGCGCAATCCCCAGCGGTTGAGCTCCGGATAGGTGAAGCCCTTGTCGCCGGCAAAGCCACAGCAGCCCACTTCGGCAGGCACTGTCACATTGCGGGAGCACATGCGGGCGAGACTTATAATCTTGTCGGCAAGTCCCATACGGCGCGTGGAGCATGTCACATGCACCGCCACAGGGGTGTCGACGGGATGGAAATCGAGGTAGGGTGCAAGCACATCGTGTATGAACTCGGCAGGCTCATACAGGTGCATCTTGCTTATGTGCTCACGCATGCGGTGCAGGCAAGGGCTCTGATCGCACAGCACCGGAACGGTTCCGTGTTCCGAAGCCTCCCACAGGGCCGCTTCAAGCTCGGCAGTCTTTGCATCCGCTATATCGGGCATGCCCTTGCTTTCCCATATCATGCCGCAGCACAGGCCTTCCATGTTGTCAGGGAACACCACCTCGAAGCCGGCCTTGGCGCATAGCTGCACCACCACCTGCATGAGTTCCTGCGGCTTTTCGCCATGCTCCGGGGTCGGACCCATGGCCCGGTTGAGGCACGACGGGAAGTAGACCACGCGGCGCGGCGCGCCGGACGCAGCGGAAGCCTCACGGGCATCGCGGGCCGGATGCGACGGTCCGGGAAGCGCGGCGGTCCACAGCGGCAGTCCGAGAGAATGGAGGGCGCGGCCGGTGGCATCGGTGGCCCGGACACCCAGGATATCAGCCGCGAGCCGCGCGGTGGCCAGAGTGGCACGAAGCCCCTTGCTTATGCCGGCAAGATGGGCGGCGGCATAGGCGCCGGCCTTATAGGCTGCCGAGCCCCGGGGCACGAGTTCTTCACGAAGATGGTGCACGAGGTCGGCGGTGTTGATGCGCATCGGACACGATGTGCTGCAAAGGCCGTCGCCGGCGCAGGTGTCGAGACCGTAGTAACGGAAAGCCGCCACAAGCTCGTCGGCACGGCGCATAGCCTCGGGAGTACCGATAGCACGCAGGCGTTCTATCTCGCGACGCGACACTATGCGCTGACGCGCGGACAGCGTAAGGCCGCAGCTCACACAGTTCACCTCACAGAATCCGCACTCTATGCAGCGGTCCACGGCAGCATCGACACGAGGCATCGGCTTGATATTTTTGATGAAGCACTCACTGTCGTCGTTGAATATCACGCCGGGATTGAGTATGCCGGCAGGATCGAGGGCTTTCTTCAGGCGGCGCATCATCGAGAAGGCCTTGGCACCCCACTCTTTTTCCACAAATGGAGCCATGTTGCGCCCGGTGCCGTGCTCGGCTTTAAGGGAACCGTCGAAACGGTCCACCACAAGCTCCTCCACGGCAAGCATCAGACGGCGGTAGCGCTCCACTTCTTCGGGGGTGTCGAAGCTCTGCGATATCACAAAGTGGAAATTGCCTTCCAGAGCATGGCCATAGATGCAGGCATCGTCGTAGCCATGGCGGCGTATGAGCTCGATGAGGGCTACGGTGGCTTCCGGAAGATCGTCGATATGGAATGCTATATCCTCTATGAGCACAGTGGTGCCCACCGGACGCGTGCCGCCCACGGCCGGGAACACTCCGCTGCGCATGCTCCACCATGCGGCCGTTTCGGCAGGGTCGGTAGAGAAATGAGCCTCGCGCACAAGATGGAACGGAGCCACCACGGCCATAATAGCATCGATATTGGCCTGCAATGCCTCGGGCGTATCGGCCTTGGTGTCGAGCAACAGCGCCGTAAGACCATCGGTCACACCTTCCGTACCCACACTCGCGAGCGACTTGGCGTCGAGCAGTTCGCAGCTGTCAACAGGTGCCCCGCGGCGCATCGCCACCACGGCCTCCGCAGCCTCCCGCATGCTTCCGAAATAGAGCATGGCGCTGGCTGCGCAGGGGCGCACGGGCGATGTGGTCATTGTCACGGAACTCATAAAACCGAGGGTGCCCTCGCTGCCCACCATGCAGTGGGCTATGATGTCGAACGGGTCGGTGAAACGCACGAAAGGCCGCAGATTCAGCCCCGTGACGTTCTTGATGCTGTATTTGTGCCGGATGCGGGCGGCAAGGTCGGCATCGGCAAGAATATCGTCGCGTATGGCCTCGATTTCAGCCACCACTTCGGGCCGGCTGGCACGGAAAGCGGCTTTAGAGACATCATCGGCCGTGTCGAGCACGGTGCCGTCGGCCAGCACTATGCGGGCCGAGAGCAGCACGCTGTCGCTATTGGCATGCGTGCCGCAGTTCATGCCAGAGGCATTATTTGCTACAATACCGCCGACCATGGCCGATTTTTTCGAAGCCGGATCGGGATCGAACTTACGCCCGAACGGACGCAGGATCTCATTGACACGCTCGCCTACGATACCGGGTTGCAGGGTGATGGTGGCAGCATCGGGACCTATGGTGTAGTCCTCCCAGTATTTACCCGCCACGAGCAGCACGGAATCCGTGATGGCCTGGCCGCTCAGACTGGTGCCGGCGGCTCGGAACGTGACGGCCACGCCGTGCTCCGAAGCAAGACGCATGATAGCGCTCACCTGCTCCTCCGTGCGAGGGCGCACGACGAGCTGGGGCAACAGCCTGTAGAAGCCGGCATCGGTGCCCCACGCCAGACGCCTGAGAGCGTCGGTGTACACCTCCGGCTCCGGGGATATGCCCTTGAGCGCTTGCAGAAAAGCGGTGTGTCGAGATTCCTGTTTCATATTTCAAAAAGAATCAGTTATAGAGATGGTAGCGCGCGGACGCAGCACGGAATGGCTCAACGTCCTTATTCCAGTAGTCGAGCATGTCGGCCACCTTATGGCGCGGGGTGAAGAGACTGCGGATGTTCTTGCTGCCCACCACCTTGTCGAACATACCGAAGCGCTTGGCAGCATCCTCGGCATCCATCACGCGGCGGTCGGGGTACATATCGGCCAGTTCCTGCAGGATATAGAACTGGATGAGAGTGAGGGGAGCGGCCTGAGCATCGCTGACGTATATCTCCACGCCCTGAAGGTCTTCTCCCTTGCCGGTGCCATAGAACGGCTTGATATTGATGGGACGGAACATCACACCGGGTATTTCAAGCGCATTGAGGCGGCGGTTGAGCTCGTGGGCATCGATCCAGTCGGCGGCGACGAGTTTGAACGGCAGAGTGTAGCCCACGCCGATGCTCACATAGTAGAGCTCGCCGAGAATGCCGGTAGCGGGATAGTACAGTGCCGACTCGGCATTGGGCTGATGGGGCGAGGGAAGCACCCAGGGCATGCCGGTATCGGCAAAACTCATGCTGCGCTCATAACCTTCCATGGGCACAACCGTCAGATTCACCTTCTTGCCGCCCGGCACGAGGCCTTCCTCATTCAGGTAGGTGGCAAGCTCGCCGGGGGTGAGGCCATACAGATACGGAATGGGGAACTGGCTCACGAAAGAGAAGCAGCTGTCCTCCACGATGCAGCCCTCGATTTTGTCGGCGCCGGCAGGATTCGGACGGTCGAGCACCACGAATTCCTTGCCGAGCTCGGCACATGTCTGCATCGCGAGACCCATGGTGGAGATAAAGGTGAACGAACGGCATCCGTTGTCCTGAATATCATATACGAGCACATCCACGCTGTCGAGCATTTCGGCAGTGGGCTTGCGGTACTTGCCATAGATGGAGAACACTGGCACGCCGGTGGCTGCATCGACGCTGTTGCCCACATGGTCGCCGGCATGCACATCGCCGCGCACGCCGTGCTCGGGACCATAGAGAGCTGTCAGACGCACACCGGGGGCTTCATGAAGGATGTCGACAGTGCTTTTGAGCTTGTTGTCCACGCCGGAAGGATTGGTGATAAGGCCCACACGCTTGCCCTGAAGGATGTCGAAATCACGGTCGCGGAGCACTTCCACGCCGGGTTTCACCTGGGCTGCCGCGCCGAGGGCTACAGCGGCGGCCAGCATAATTATGGCTGTCTTTTTCATTCTTTGTCGATTTTACGTCCGAAATTGGGGTCGATTTTAAGGAAGGCGCACACACCGATTGTGGCTGCGCAGCAAATCATTGTCCACACGAAGAAGTGGCGGTAGCCGATGGTCTCCTGCAGCCAGCCTGCGGCCATGCCTGGAATCATCATGCCAAGAGCCATGAATCCGGTGCAGATGGCATAATGGGCGGTCTTGTGCTCTCCCTCGCTGAAGTAGATGAGATACAGCATGTAGGCTGTGAAACCGAAGCCGTAGCCGAACTGCTCGATGAACACGCAGATGTTGATGGTGAGCAGCGAGTGGGTGGGCCAGTAGCTGAGATATACGAAGGTGAGGCAGGTCAGCGACATGCTCCAAGCCATGGGCCAGAGCCATTTCTTGAGGCCGCCTTTGGCTGCCACGATGCCACCCACGATACCACCGATGGTAAGGCCTATGATACCTATTGTGCCGTAGACAAAGCCCACTTCGCCGGTGCTGAGACCGAGGCCGCCTTTGTCGATGGGGTCGAGCAGGAAGGGGTTGATAAGCTTCACCAGCTGAGCCTCCGGCAGGCGATACAGGAGCATGAATGCCACAGCCACCCATATCTGCTTCTTGGCGAAGAAGCTCCGGAAAGTCTCGAAAAATTCGCGGAATATTTCCGCTCCGGTGCGCTTGCCGCCATGATCGCGGCTGTCGGCGGCAGGATGCGGAAGAGCCCAGCTATGGTAGGCCGCCACAGCAAGGAAGAAAGCGGAGAGCACGGCAAACACCACCAGCCATGCCATCGGTATATTACCGCTGGCACCGTCGAATCCGGCTGTGGTGGCCTGCTTGATTTTATGGTCGATGTCATAGTAGAGCCATGCTGTGCGGTCCCAGTTGTTCTCGTCGAACACGAGACGGTCGCCTTCCATAAGTTTGATGCCGGCATCGCCGCTCGTATGGGTGATATTGACCACCACCTGCTCGCCGGGGGCGGGTTTGGCATTCAGACGCACGCCACGGATGGCAAACGTATTTGCCACTGTGCCGGACGAAGGCTCACGGTCCTCTCCGAATGTCTCGGCCACCCAACGGGTGAATGCGCCGGGACCTTCCTCAGCCTTGGCTGCGGGAGCGCCGGGCGCGGTGGGAGCGGCAGCTGCCACAAAGCCGTTGCGCTCGTTGGAGCGGCGCACGCTGTCGCGCATCATGGCGGCGTAGGCTGCGAAAGGCACTGCGGTGCCATCGGGCAGCACAGCCTCGGCAGGAGCCTTGACGGCTACGGCTGCAGGTGCGGCATCAGTGAAGAAGTTCATTTCGGCGGGAGCGGCAGGGTCCTGCAAGGCAAGGTCGGCCATGACAGGGGCCTCCCACGCCACATAGGGGTCAACTTCAACGCCCACCTTGACGGCATCGAGGCCGGTGCCAGTCTCGATAGCGCCGGCGAGCACCACGAGGAGGCCCTGCCCCACAACAGTGCTGACACGATAGAATGTGGAACGGATGCCCACATACAGCGACTGTTCATGCTCTGTGAGCGCAAGCATGTAGAAACCGTCAGCGGCAATGTCGTGCGTGGCTGAGGTGAAGCCCACTATCCAGAATATAGCCAGTGTGAGCTGGAAAAACAGTGGCGTCGGAATAGTGAAAGCGATACCGGCCAGGGCAAAAGCGATGATCCACTGCATGGTGAGTGTCCACCAGCGTTTGGTGCGGATGATGTCGACAAAGGGGCTCCAGAAAGGTTTAATCACCCAGGGAAGGTACAGCCATCCCGTGTAGAGGGCGATATCGGTGTTGGAGATGCCGAGGCGTTTGTACATGATCACCGAAATGGTCATAACTGCCACATACGGCAGTCCCTGCGCGAAGTAGAGCGTAGGAATCCATGCCCAGGGCGATCTTTTTTTGCTTGCGTTCATGGTAGGGGTAATGGGTGTTGTCAATATTTCTTTTGAAGGTCGGCGCCGGGGAAATAGTGGGCGAGGATCTGCTGCCATGTGTAGCCTTTTTCGGCCATGACGGCGGCACCTATCTGGCAAAGGCCCACACCATGTCCCCATCCCGCGCCGCGCAGCACGAAATCATCGCCATCGCGGTCGACCACAAAGGCCGACGAGCGCAGGTGGCTGGTGCTGAGGGCATGGCGTATCTCAAGTTCCTTGCCGATGACCATGCTGCGCTTTGTTCCGGTGATGCGCAGGCGCACGATACGGCCCGACGTTCCGCGCTCAACAGGCATCAGGGAGATGATGCGGCCGAAGTCGATGCCTGTGCGCTCGCGCACAAGGTCGCTCAGCTCGTCGGTTGTGTAGCGCACAGTCCAGCGGAAGAAGTCGGTGGTTTCCTGGTCGTAGTTGTTGAGCACCTGCGAGAGGATGCGGCGGTCGGTGGTGTTGCAGAATGCCTCGGGCGAGCTCTCGATCCACACTCGGGCGCGGGGCTCGTAGCGCAGATCGGGATAAAGCAGGGAGTCGGGCGCGTCGCTGCGCACCGTGAGGTAGCTGTGGTGCACGGGCTCCCAGCAGTTCTCAAACAGCTCGAACACACCGCCGCAGCACTTGCTGAAGCGGGCATCGGCCAGTTCGCCGGTGGCGGGGTCGAGGAGCACCACGCCGCGCGTGGCATCGATGGCCTCGGCCACAGCGGCTGTGGTCTGGCGGGTCACGCCTTGATAACGCTGGCAGTGATCGTCGGCGCAAACATCGAAGTCGGTATGGTCCTCGCGGTCCTGCCAACGCACTATCTCATCGTCGGTGACGGTGCACGCGCAATAGGCCTTTCCGGAAGCCTCGATACGCTCATTCTTGCGTATCTGCGCAAGAAGCCAGCTGCGGGATATCACGGCGTGCGCACGCAACAGCTCGGGAGAGGATGTGGCGCTCATCTCTGAGGAAATGACACTCCGGAGATAATCCTCGACGGCTATACGGTTGATCACGGTGATACGGCCGTCGGCCATCGGCTTCAGGCACAGAGCGCCGGCGAATTTCTGGTTTTCGCGGCGTTCCCAGTGGAAGTCCACACCTATCACCACGTCCTTTACCTCGAATACCGCATCCGGCGCCACAGGCTCGAATGTGAGCTCCGACTGCAGCGAGGCGAAGTGCATCGGGCCTTCGGCAAGCGTGCCGTCGGAACAGCGGAACGCCCCGTGGAAATCTATATCGACAGCCTGTGCCGTCACTATACCTACGGCCACTACGGGCTCGGTTATGTTGTTGTTATCGCACATTTTCTGCTATGGTTGTTATTTCTTCATCGGAAAGGCACAGCTCGCCGAATATGCGGTCGAGCACGGCGGCATCCACGCGGTCGAAGTCCTCGCGGCGCGGCGTGATGAACGCACCGCCCATGTCGACACTGGCAGGGCTGATGAGCATGCAATCGTCGCCCTCGGTGCCGTAGAAGCTGGGGCGGTGGCGCTTACGGGGCACCACTACAAGGCGCGTGCCGCCGTCCGGCGTGGCATACGCCAGCAGATTGAGCATCGGCTCCTCCTCGCCCTCGGGCACAGGCATAGCCTCGTACAGACGGCCGAAAAGGCGCGCGCCGGCCTCAGGAGTAGAGGCATTTATCACAAACACATTCAAGGCCAGATCGGTGCACACGGCGAGCACACCGCCTTCGGGATCGACAGCCACCGGCTGCAACTCGGCGCCGTCGAGAGCGGGAGCAATGGTGAGGAAATCGCTATTGCCTGCCTGGAAGTGCATGTGGTCCGGAGCGGACGCCCCACAGCGCGGACCGTTGTAGAACACCGTGTAGCCCTCCAGCTCGGAAGCGAGCTGGAGCATGTCGGCCACACGGCCGAGGATGCGCTGCGGCGTATGGTCGGTGGCGGGGATGGTGAGATGGCGCGGAAATATGGGGAAGGGATTCACCAGAATGGTATACCGGCCATCGCCCCATTCAATGCCGCGCTGCTCGGCCGGACGGTTTTTGTCGCAGAGGAAGCACGGACGCTCGGCCAGGGAGCGCGCGTCGACCTTGGCCCCGCTCGACACTATGCGCGCAGGATTGAACTGCACCTTCAGCGTCCATCCGGGCAATTCCACGGTGCGCACTTCCACGCCGCCGAGTGCGTCGAAATTACGGCCTGCGAGAGGCCATTCGGCACACTGTGCGGCGATAAAAGCGGCTATCTGTTCAGCATTTACTGCCATCAGTATCAGTTTTTTGAAGCGTTAAGGGCTTTGCGGGCCTGGAGTTCCCAGGTGCGTATGCGGTCCTTGTAGAGATTGTTGGCATTCATCTTGTTGATGTCGAGGGCGGCGTCGCTGTTGTCCTCCCAGCGGCGGCAGAAGTAGAGCACATCGTAGATGCGGCCTATCTGGTTGTGGCGCGAGAACGCCAGACCGAGGGCATAGTCCTCGCCGTAGCTGGTGTTGGGCACCTTGATGGCACGCAGCATGGGAGTGTAGAATGCGCGGGGAGCACCGAGGCCGTTGATGCGCAGGGCATTGTTGCGGCCATTTTCGGGTGTCCATTCCTTGTGGTCGATCACACCCGGGGGGATGGTGTTCATGTCGATGTCGGTGAGGCAGTATGTACCCACCACCATGCCACAGTTCTGCTCATAGAAAGCGCGCACTATCTTGGCGAGGGTGTCGGTGCCGCTGTACACATCGTCGCTGTCGAGCTGAACAGCGAATTTGCCGCAGCGGGCATCGTCGACAGCCATGTTCCAGCATCCGCCGATACCGAGATCTTCACGGCCGGGGATGATGTGGATCACACGCTCATCGTCCTTGAACTCGTCGATGGCTTCGGTGGTGCCGTCGGTGCTGTGGTTGTCCACTATGATGAGGTTGAAGGGGAAATCCGTTTCCTGCGAGAGCACGCTGCGGATAGCATCGCGGATGGTGCGCACGCGGTTGCGCACGGGAATCACCACCGTGGCTTCCACGGGGAACTGCTGCGCGCCGAACTCGATTTTGTCGAATTCCGGCTCGAGATATCCGCCCACGGCCTTAAGGTGTTCCGTGCATGCTTCTTCCATCTCTATCTGCACGCCGCGGTTCTTGGGATCCACATAGTCGAAGATCTTTTCGCCGCTGCGGCGGTTGTCGAGTTCCACATCGGTGTAGAGATATTCGTTGATGTGGACAATGGGGGCGATGCGGCTCAGACGCAGGCGCAGGTCGTAGAGGCCGGCGGCCTTGTAGTCCTTGTCGATGCCTGCGGCGGCCAGTTTGAACACCGCCGTGGAGAAAAGCATGAGCGAGCCGAAGTTGAAGTCGTCGCGCAGCGAGCCCTCCTGATAGTCGATTACGGGAGCCGCCGTGCGCTTTCCGTCGGGAGCCACCGCATAGCTGTCGGCATAGAGCATGCCGGCGCCGCAGTCGGCGGCTATACGGAGCATGCGCTCCAGGGCGTGGTAGCCGGGCACGAGCTTATTGTGCTTGGTGTAGAGAAGTATGTAGTCTGTATCGGCCGCGGCGGCTATGGCTCGCATGGTGGATGAGGCGTTGAGGCCGTCGGGGGCGGCCACCACGTCGCAGCCGGCGGGCACAGCTGAAGTGTCGGCATCGGCACCGGCCAGCAGGCAGATGCGTGCCACGGCGCCCTCGGCGCGGAGATTCTCTATTGTGGGGAGTGCCTGAGCGGCATCAATGTAGGGAAGGAAGCAGGTAATCGCTTTCATGGTTATTTTTTGAAGAAGTTTAGTATCTGTGTCATGAGTCCGTCGCGGCTGTCGGCCGATGTGATGGTCTCGAAAGGAAATCCGAGCACTACAGTACGGTAGCTGCCGGCATCGAAGGCGATGCCGCCCACGAGATTATTCTCGGTGTAGCGCATCAGAGTGCAGCCGCGCTTGGGATCGGCGGCATAGAAGGAATCGGGAGATTCCACGGCATAGACGTCGGCGTTGAGTTCCTGACTGAAGCTGTAGTCGCCACCGGTGAAAGCGGGGAAACGGGTTGCCACCTCGTAGGCACCGCCCTCCACCGTGGCCTGTCCTACGCGCCAGTTGTAGCCGAGCACATCGCGTGCGAAGGCCTTGTCGGCCTCAGCCACCTCGGGGGCGCTGAACGGGTTGTCCCAGATGTCGGTGGCCACATAGGCTCCGCTCACAAACACATCGCCTCCGGCGGCCGTGTGGGCGCGCAGTTTTTCCTGAAGGGCGGCGGGGAATGCCTTGTAGCGGGTGCCGTACACGCCGCGGCCCTTGGCGCTTTCTTTCTGCTTGCCCAGGATGAGATCGACAATGGAACCCTTCTGCACGGGAGCCGAACAGAAGGCCTCGAGGCTCGTGCTGACAAAGCCGCGGCCGGCTGCCGCAATGGCGGCGCCATGAGTGGCTGCATAGTCAAAGGTATTGCCGGCCACCACCTTATCCTCGTAGTTGGCACGCGATGCGCCGAATCCGGCCGCGTCATCGTCCATCCACGGGATATCGCGGCGATACTCAAACTGGCTGCCGATGAAACTGATATCCTCGATGTAGGGCACTCCATGGTCGCGCACATCATAGAATCCGGCTATCTCGCCGCTGTCGAACCAGTCGGGAGCACCCAGACGCGTAAAGCCGTTGACCACGATCACGGGATTGCTGTCGCGGCTGTCGAAACGCAGGGCGAGCGTCTCGGAGGGGAAGCTCACGCCGCCATCGTTGCCGGCGATTATGCGGAAACTGTGGATGGCTTCGTCGGAAGCCGTATAGCTGTACTCGGGCTTATCCACGCGGGCTATGGTGCGGAAGGCGTTTCCGCTCGCGCCGGAGCGCTCCTGCACCAGATAATATGTGGGCATGGCCGTGGCCTCAAGGCTGTCGGGGGTGGGCTGCCATGTGAGGCGATACTCGTTGCCGCCGCTGCAGCTTATGGCGAAGGCACGTGGGGCGAGAGGCTGCACTATGTAGCCGCGGCCATCGCGGCGCGCCAGGAACTGGAGCATACCCTTATAGATGGCGCGCGACACGGTGAAGCGGAATTCGGGGTCAAGACCATACTTCATGTCGGCGAAGTTCTGATGCGACAGCAGTTCGAGCAGCATGGCCGGAACTTCGGGCACACGGGCCTCAAAATAGCTCTTGTCCCACATGCCGCGGCGCGTCCAACGGGGCTCGAACTGGGCGCGCACATCATCGGTGATATTGGTCATCACCAGATCGGTGAGGTCGCGCGATGCCATGCGGGAGGAGCCGTTGCCGAGCATATCGCCGGCGGTGGAATATATACCGAGCGTGCCTATGATGCTGTCGTTGAGCGTAGTGCCGGCATCGCTATGGAAGGCGAAGCTGAGATCCACCGGAATGCCGAGACCCTCGCGCCGTGGAAGCATGGACGAGCCGCCGGCCAGCCAGTTGACCCACAGACCGCGGCTGCGGTAGTCGTCGTTGTAGTCGTTGACGTTGCCGGTGGGGGTGTACACGCTGTCGGGAGCGCCGGCCCACTGAAGGAAGTAGCGGGCTCCCTCGGTGAAGCGCGGGTAGCCGGAGCGCACATACTTGTAGTCTATACTGTCGAGCGGCACCTTGACGATGCGCTCCACATTGCCCATTCCGCCGCCTATCTTCACAGCATCGGCGCTCACGGTGCGGCCTGCGCGGGAGCTGAGAGTGGAAAGCTCCACCACCGGGCGCTTGCCGGCCTCCAAGGGAAAATGGCCGAGGTATATCCATGTACCGGCGCCCATGGACTGGTTGACCGCAAACTGATGGTCGCCGTCGGCAGCGTGCACAGTATAGCGGGCATCGGTGGTGGCGTCGGGCAGAGCGGCATAGCTGATATACACGGCATAGTCGTCGGCCGCGGGAATATCAGCGCTCCAAGAGGCGGAAGTGGCACGATCGGCGCGCTTCACGGTGCGGGCCACGCGGGCCGTACCGGCGCGGAAAGGATTGTCGCCGTTGCGCAGCGTGGGCGATGCATAGGCAAAACCCGGCACATCGGCCGCGCTCCATGCAGAGGCGTCATCGCTATAGCCGGCATAGGCCTGTCCGCCATCGGCGTCGACGATTATCTCGGTCAGATTGGTGTCGCGCTCGCGCGGGCTCATCACGTAGGCGCCGGCATTGCGCAACATTGGCATAAGGAACGGCATCACGAAGCTCTGCGTGTAGAGGTCCTCCACGGTCTGGAAAATGCGCGCGCGCTGCCATTCCCAACGGTTGAGTTTGGGCTCGAAGTACCAACCGTGGCTCTGCCAGAGGGCTATGTTTGCACCGTCGAGACCGGCGGGAGCGGCCGGAGCCTGCAGATCGGCCACAAAGCGCTGCTTCTCGCGTGGACCGCGGGGAGCCTTGGAAGCGAAAAGGGCGAGCTCGCCGAGGCTATGGCCGTCGGAACGCACATCCACACGATAGTTTGCGAAGTCATCGCCCATAGCGCGGGCCACATCGGCCATCAGAGCCTCCGCACGTTCCTGCGTAAGCGGCAGATATGAGGCCGCAGTATTGCAATACACCGTGGCCGTGCGGCGACGCGTGTTCACATCGATACTGTCCACCTTGACGGCTCCGAAACCGGTGACGCCGGGCTGATAGGCATTTATTGCCGCAAGCACGGCGGCCTTGTCGGGCTCGGCGGCTGCGGCCTCACACGCAGGCGCGATGGCTGCGGCGGCAAGCAGAGCAATGATCAGTTTTTTCATGCTTTGATAATGAGGTTATGCTGTAAGGGTACAAAATACCCTACCCTACAAAGGTACATCATCCCCGTCGAATTTCCGACAGTTGCAGAGCAAAAAATAGCCGCCAAACGCAATATTTAATATTCAGATACATATTTTTAAATATTTTCACCATATTGAGCACAAAATCGATTCCTTTATATAAGTCGGGCGCGTCAGACATATCCGACGCGCCCGAGCATTGCATGTATAATGGCACGTGCCAATCCTTCATCGGCCCAGGCAGTAGCCCACTGCAGCCTCGAGCGCGTAAGGCGAACGTCCCCCCTTCACATAATTCGTGATGGGAACGAAGCAGGAACAGCGTATCGTGAAACGGCGATCTATCACATATCCTATACCGAAATTCCACCCGAGCACCGCCACCTTTTTCGACTTAAGATAGCCGCTTCCTATTATCTCGCCATCTTCAAGTACTGCTCCGATACGGCCGTCGTATGTCTTTCCTGCAAACCGCAAATCACACACGGGACCTGTGGAAAGTTCAAGCCTCTGAAAATTAAAGGCCAGGGCCGGACGTAGCGTGAGCCCCAGCGTCCATTGATCCAGCTCCTTAAAATCGCGGTAGAAAAGCCGCGCTTCCGGAGCAAAGTTGAAATACTTGTGGAAATAATGCTTGTACGACGCTCCGGCCGAATAGCCGGCGTACATGGCCTCCGAAGGTCGATATGCCGATGTCTTGAATGTGTGCTCGTACGCTACAAGCACATTCCATCCCTCCGCGGGCTTCTGAGCAGATGATACGAGTGTACTTACGACAACTATCATAAGCACTACGAAGAATACACGTGATTTCATAGTCATTAATTTGGTGTTATTACTAATGTCTTCTTAATGGTAGATTTATCATACTGACTGTAGCCACTCGGCAGCATGTAATTCAGGTCATAACAACCATCAGCAGAACCACCCCAGCCCCAGTTAACATAGTACAACGTCTGCTCCTCAAGAGCAAGCGACGCAAAGAATTGTAACGAACAAGATTTTAATAAGTGTTTTCATGGTCTACATAAATTTAGGAACGTGTGTTTAAAAATGTGTGTTTAAAAAGGGCCGCAGCCTATACAAGAGCTGCGGCCCTTCGGGTCTATATCAGATGTTGAAATATCTTACTTCCAAAGAGGATTCTGCTCGAGCTTCGGAGCCAAGTTGAGCTGATTCTGAGGAATGGGATAGAGGTACTGACGGGGTTCGTAGGTGCGCACACCGCCGTAATAACCATTGATGTAGCCTGCGGCATCAGTAGCAACGCCGTTGGGGTTGGGACCACCGGCCATGTTGGCGCCGAGAGCGATGTTGGGATATACGCTGTTGTCAAGCTTATCGAGCTGGTGCCAGCGCACGAGGTCCCAATAGCGGTAGCCTTTGTCCATCACGAGCTCGCAGCGGCGGCAGCGACGGATCTCCCAGAGCAGGTTGCTCACACCCATATTGTTGGCAGGGTCGGCAATGGCGCTGAGTTCAGCCACGGTGCGGGTGGGAAGACCGCTGCGCTCGAAGATCTTGTTGATCGACTTGTTGAGGTCGGCATCGGTCAGAGTGCCCAGTTCGGCTTTTGCCTCGGCAAACTGGCAATAGATGTCGGAAAGCCACAGAAGGGGAGCGCAGATATAGTTCTTTGTGGTATTGGTACGGGCGCTGAGCGGGGTGATGGAGGTGTTGTCGAACTTGCTCACACCGTAGCCGGTGGAGGAGGTCAGACCGGATGCACCCACGCGGGTCCACTGGAAACCGGAATAGTAGACGCAGGGGTCGGTGGTTTCGGCAAGACGCTTGTCGCGCACGGCGAGCAGCTTGTCGATGTGGAGGAAGCCATCCTCACCCATCTCACCCTTGTCGTTGGTGTCGCAGGAAGTGAGGGCCTTGGGCAGACCATCGGAGAAGAGATAGGCATCGAAGAGGTCCTTGGTCAGACCGCTGATGATGGTCGAGGATGCGGTGTAGCTCTCGGTGGAGTGCATGAGCACGCCGTCCAGATAGTTGCGCATGAAAATTACCTCGTTGTTTTTCTGCAGGTCGGCGCTCAGCGAGATGTACTTTGTGCGGTAGTCGTCGTTGAGGCTGTAGTTCTGCGACATCACAGCTTCGGCTGCCTTTACGCTTTCCTCAAGGAACTTCTTGGCACGTGCCTCATCGGGAGCATAGCCGTTCTCGGCCTGAGTGCGGTAGCGGCAGAATGTGCCTTCCCACAGACAGATGTAGCTCTTGATGGCATTGGCCATGTCCTTGCTCCAGGAGAGCTTGCCGGACTGGGCGGAGATGTTCTCGCAAGCGTATGTGAGGTCGGCGAGCACCTTGTCCATCACCTCGTCGCGGTTGTCGCGCTCAGCATAGAGAATGCCATCGTCGGTGATGTCGACCACCTTGTCCACCCATTTCACATCGCCGTACATCTTCACGAGCGAGAAGTACTGCTGGGCACGGTTGAGGCGGGCGATGCCTTCGTAGTTGGCGCGCACGGCTGCATCCAGCGAGGAAACCTGCATGCCTGCGATGATATATTCGCAGTGGCGAATCACCTGATAGGGAGTGGTATAGTTGGATGAGCTTGCAGGCACATTGGTATTGTTCCATTGCACGAATCCTCCACCACACTGGTCGTCGCTCAGTGTCTGGAAATAGAACTCACCGAGAGTATTACCGCGGCCGTAGCCGGAGTAGTAGCTGTAGAGCTGGTCGCACTGTTTGTCGCAGTTGGCCGTCTCGCTCCAGAAGAGGGGGTTGTCCACCTCTACCGATATGGGATAGCGGTTTTCATCGAGGAAGTCGTTGCAGGAGGCAAGACTTGCGCAAGCGATGGCCGCGAGACTGAATATCTGATATTTTTTCATTGTGTCTGTTGATTGAAGGTTTAGAAGGTGACTTGCATACCGAAGCTGTAGGTGCGCATCATAGGATCGGTGCGACCGAAGCTACCGTTGCTGTAGGAGCTGGTGGTCTTCCACTGCGAGCCGATTTCGGGGTCGATGGGATAGTCCTTCATGCCGTTGTAAAGCAGGCAGGGATTGTCGCAGCTGAAGTAGATGCGGGCCTTCTGGATGTAGGCCTTCTTGGTGAGCTCGATGGGAAGGGTGTAGCCCACGGTGAGGTTCTTGAAGCGCAGGTAGGCCATGTTCATGAGGTAGCGGTCCTGCGGATAGAAGTTGTAGCGGCCCTGGGCAAGGTTGGACACGGTGCCGGCATTGGCAGCGCCGTCATACATACAGGGATACTTGTTGCTCTGGTCGATGTGGTAACCCACGATTTCGTAGCCGTCGAAATCCATAGTGTTGTAGGAGTTCATGTTGGCATAGGTGGCATCGGCACCGCGGGTGAAGGGCATCACGAAGGCCGATGTGGTCCAGTAGCTACGCTTGCCCACGCCCTGGAAATAAAGATCGATGTCGAATCCCTTCCAGGCACCGCCGATACGGAAGCTATATTCGTAGCGGGGAGTTGCGTTGCCGATCACCTTGAGGTCGCCGTGGTTCTTGGCCGAGCCTACTGCCACGGTTTTGTGGTCGGGGTTGGCGAGAGCGGCCTCGTAGCCTGCCTGGCCGGGGATGAATGTCTGGCCGTTCAGCTCGATCATATTCTTGTTGCCGCCGCTGATCACGCCGTCGCCGTCGAGATCCTTGAACTTGATGTCGCCGGGGCCGTAGACGAAGCTGCCGCTCTGCAGACCGGTCTGGTCGGCGATACCGTCCTTATAGATCCACTTGCCATTGTCATCCTTGCCGGCAAAGTCGCTTTCCTCGAAGTAGCGGTCGTACTCGAAGCCCCAGATGTCGCCGTACACAGCGCCGTCGTAGAAGCCGTTGATGGGCATGGTGGGGTTGTTGTACTCCACAACTGTGGTCTTGCCGTCGTAGATGCTGAAGTTGGCATATACATCGGCGTCGCCGAAGCTGTGGTTCCAGCTGATGCCGAGTTCCCAACCGCGGGTGCGGAGGTGACCCTTATTCATCATGGGTGCGCTGGCGCCGAGCACGCCGGGCAGTGTGTTGCCGGGAGCGAGCATGTCCTTGGTGTCGCGCTGGAACCAGTCGAATGTGAGATTGAGGCTGTTGTTGAAGAAGCCGAGGTCAACACCTACGTCGGTGGTGATCACGCGTTCCCAGGTAAGCGAGCTGGACACGAGTCTCGGAGTAGAAGACATGGCCTGCATCTGTCCGGCGCCGTTGAGCCAGTAGGAAGTTTCGTTGGCGACGGTGGGGAGGAACATATCTGTACCGATAGCCTCGTTGCCGATATGGCCGTAGGAGGCACGGATCTTACCGTTGCTCAGGACGTTGTCGATCTTGAGATTCTTGAAGTAGGCGTCTTCCGTGAAGCGGTAGCCGGCGGAGAAAGAGGGGAAGAATGCCCACTGGTCGGCTGCGGGGAAGCGGCTCGAACCGTCGTAGCGGCCGTTGGCTTCAAAGAGATAGATGCCCTTGTAGTCGTAGTTCACACGGCCGAAGAAGCCTGCGGTGGCGCGATGTTTGAAGTCTGCGCCCACGGTCATATTGGTGCCGTTGGGGCCGCCGGTGGCGAGGGGGATATAGGGCTTCAGGAGGTCGCCCAGCACGTTTTTCTGGCCGGTGAGTTCCTTATAGTTGTATTTTTCAGCAGTGCCGCCGACCATCACCTTGAAGTTGTTGCCCTTGAAGGAGTTTTCATAGGTGGCGTACACGTTGAGTGTCCACAGTGTGGTGCGGGAAGCGCTCTGGCCTGCATAGGTCGACGACTGGCTGACCATATACTCGGGGTCGCGGGCCGTATTGGTCCAGTTGTTCCAGCCATATACGGGCTGATAGTCCCTGGTCATGTCGTAGTTCATCACGTCGTACGTGAAGTCGGCATGAAGGTTGAGACCCTTGACGATGTTGGCGTCCAGATAGGCCTGCATGCGGGTGTCGGAAGCCACGTCCTCGTAGTTGCCGGACTGCTCGCGGGCTGCGATCATGCGGTACTGGTAGTAGTTGCCGTCGGTAGCCTTGCGGTAGCCATAGGGGTTGAAATACGAACCCCAGCGCCACATATACATATATGTGCCGCCCGAGCCCCATGTGTTGGGACCGTTGAACACCTTGTTGCTCCAGCTGAAACGTGCGCCGGCCTTCAACCACTTGGTGATCTCGGTGTTGACGTTGGCGTTCACGTTGTAGCGACGCATGCGGTCGGGAGCGTAGGTCATGAGGCTCTGCTTGCTGTCGTAGCCGAAAGCCAGACGGTAGTTGGTCTTGCCGCTGGCGCCTTCAAGGCTGACGTTGTGCTTGTTGCTGGGAGCAGCGTTGTTGTACATGATACCTGTCACGTCCCAGTCGGCATAATACATTGTAGCGCCGGTGGTGGGATCCTGGTAATAGTCGCCCACATTGTCCATGCTCTGGAACGGACGGAGCTCACCGTAGCCGCGGGGGCCACCGTTCTGCTGCTTCCATGCCTCGGCATAGGGGAGCATCTTGTCAAGATACATACCGAACAGCTCGGAATCCACTTTGTGGCGGTTGTTGGTCTGTATGAGAGCGCGGATCTGGCTGGGCACATCGGAGAACTCGGGGAGCGTGGTTGCCTGGCTCCAGCCGAAGTTGTTGGTGTACTTGACACTCACGCGATCCTTGGCATTGGGGGTCTTGGTGGTGATAAGGATCACACCGAATGCGGCGCGCGTACCGTAGATGGAGCTCGAAGCGGCATCCTTCAGCACGCTGATATCCTGGATATCATCGGGGTTGACGAAGCTCAGGTCGTCGACGGGCACACCGTCCACAACGATGAGGGGCGAAGAATTCTGGCTGTTGGAGAGCGTACCTGTGCCACGCAGCTTGATAGTGGAAGCTGTGTTGATGGCACCGTCGCCGGTAGTGATGGTAAGACCGGGCACTGCACCCTGGAGAGCCTTGGCCACGTCGGTGGTGGGACGGCTGTCCATCACACGGGCCACGTCGACAGTGGCCACGGCGCCGGTGAGGTTGGCCTTTTTCTGTGTGCCGTAACCCACTACAACAAGCTGTTCGAGCTGCTCAGTGGTGGGCTGCAGATACACCGTCATGTCGTTGGCCGCGATGACTTCTTCGGATTTATATCCTACATAGCTGACACGCAGGGGCGTGCCAAGGGCTACCTTAATGGTGAAGTGACCAAATACGTCGGTGGTGACGGCATTGGTCTTGACGCCCTTTTGCATTACACTTGCACCGATCACAGGTTCATTGTTCTCATCGAGAATCGT
>CAJTOZ010000007.1:0-60961 GCA_910578095.1 uncultured Muribaculaceae bacterium
ATCAGGGGCTTATATAAAGCCGCAATTTAACGATATTTAATCCAATAAGCCTTTTATGCCTAATTGACAGCGTTTTAAAAATTGTCATGTACTGTATCTATGCCTATATACGGCGGCATCCAGAACTACATATCCATTGTAGGCATAAGATGAAATACCGCCATCACATCAAGCAGCCAAAGGCAACAAAGGCAACAAATATACCAAACCGTGTGTCCATACATGAAAGACCTCCGGAGGCCAATGGCTGCCGTTTCGGAGACTGGGAACTTGATCTGATTGTCGGAGCCGGACAAAAGAGTTGTCTGGTGACACTGGTGGAGCGATCAAAGTCTTATGTGCTTATCAAAAGACTTGAAACAAAGCATCATTCCGCTGTCAAACAGGCTATAATACAGATGCTTTTCCCTTTCAGGAAAACTCATGCGCTGAAAACCATCACGACCGATAACGGCACGGAATTCTATGACCATCAGGAATTTGCCAAAGCCTTATGCACAACTGTGTATTTTGCAGACTCTTATGCTTCATGGCAAAAAGGTGCTATCGAAAATGCCAATAAACTCATCAGGCAGTATTTTCCTAAAGGAACGGATTTCAGACTTGTATCTGACGATGAAGTCATGACCGTACAACGGAAACTGAATAAACGACCAAGAGAAAAAATCAATTTTTCCACGCCTCTTAAAGAGTTCTATGCGATGATTTCGTAATTTTGCACTTGCTTGTTGAGAGTAAGGGCCATTATTTTTGTGCGGCGGGGGCTTGCATGTTGAAAAAATATTGTAACTTTGCAGCCGCATTGGTTCGCTGTCGGCATCCTACCGCTGGTGATTAAAAGGGAATCAGGTGTAAAACCTGAGCAGACCCGCTACTGTAAATTCTATTTTGCGCTTCGGCAATTACGGCCATTGGTTCGGGGACGAACCGAGAAGGCCGCCTTGAAGCGGGAGTGAGCCAGGAGACCTGCCATGCAACTAATTATTTCAATAATCTCGTGGATCAGATTTTGAAGTGAAACTACCTGCAGTTCTATTAAGACGGTGCGTACGCAAGTATGGCATGGCGCTGTTGTGCGCCGTGCCGGCCGTGTTGTGCGTGCCTGCACGGCACAGTTTGTTCCGATAGGTCTGATTCATCACATACTAATAAATTATATCTATTATCAGTTATGTTTACAATTTTCCATGGCTTTCATCTTGTCGAGGCCTATCATCAATGGAAAAAGCAGCACCGGAGCGACAAGAATCCTATGGGATTGAAGGTGCTCAAATTGTTTTTCGCAATCGCCATACCGCTGTTTCTGTGGATTGTACCATCCGCTCTTTACGGCTTGCCGGGGCTTAATCCGGTAGAGCACCGCGTGATTGCAATCTTTGCTTTCGCCGCCTTGATGTGGCTCTTCGATGTAGTGCCCGCATGGACCACATCGCTTGTGGTTGTGGTATTGCTGCTGTTTTGTGTTTCAGATAGCTCGCTGTGGTTCTTTCAGACCGATGCCGCAGGCGCGCGCTACGAAAATCTGGTGAGCAACACCGCTATTCTGCACTGTTTCGCCGATCCCACCATCATGCTGTTCATCGGCGGATTTATCATTGCCATCGCAGCCACCAAAAGTGGCCTTGACGTGAAGCTCGCCAAGGTGATGCTGGCTCCGTTCGGCACACGGTCGGAAAACGTACTGCTCGGATTCCTGCTCGTTACTGCCGTGTTTTCCATGTTCATAAGCAATACCGCCACAGCCGCCATGATGCTCACCTTCCTGGCTCCTGTTCTCAAGGCTCTGCCCGCCGATGGCAAGGGTAAGATAGGTCTGGCGCTGGCCATACCCATCGGTGCGAATATCGGAGGCATAGGCACTCCCATAGGCACTCCCCCCAATGCCATCGCCCTCAAATTCCTCAACGACCCCGATGGCATGAACATGGGCATCGGCTTCGGACAGTGGATGATGGTGATGGTGCCTTTCACTCTCGTGATGCTGTTTTTCGCGTGGATTGTCTTGCGTCGTCTTTTCCCGTTCAAGCAGAAAGAAATTTTTCTGCAGATTGAATCCCATCACCAGGGAAGCTGGCGCGACATACTGGTGTACATCACATTTGCCGTGACAGTGGGTCTGTGGCTCACCGACTCCATCACCGGTGTCAACGCCAATGTGGTGGCCATGCTGCCGCTCGGTGTGCTGTGTATAGCCGGCATCATCACCAAGCGCGACCTTGAACAGATATCGTGGAGCATATTGTGGATGATAGCCGGTGCGTTTGCTCTCGGTGTGGCTATGCGCCAGTCCGGTCTGGCACAGAACATGATCGAGGCCATACCGTTCTCGCAGTGGTCGCCTGTCGCCATTATCATAGGCTCGGGTCTGCTGTGCTATATAATGGCCAACTTCATAAGCCATACGGCTACCGCTGCCCTTTTTGTGCCCATTCTCGCAATTGCCGGCACTTCCATGGCCGACTCGCTCTCATCGCTCGGCGGTGTGGCAACGCTGCTCATCGGTGTGGCCATCTGCTCGTCGCTCGCAATGGTTCTGCCCATTTCCACTCCCCCCAACGCGCTCGCCGATGCCACCGGTTTTATCAAACAGAAATACATGGTGAAGACCGGTCTTATAATGGGTGCCGTGGGTCTGGTGCTCGGTTACGCACTTCTTATATTCTGTGGCAGCCATGGCATTCTTTAATATCCGTACAGCGGTTGCGGCCTTCGCTATCATGACGGCCTCCTCCGCGCTTGCCGAGAACGACGGATTCTCGTATGTGCCTCATGTGCACGGTACGTTGCGCACACGCTACGAACTTTCCACAGAGTCCGGCGAGAGCCGCTTTCAGGTGCGCAATGCCCGACTGGCTATCGATGGCAGAGTGGCTCCTGCCGTCGACTATTTCATGCAGGTGGACCTATGCGACCAGGGTACATTCAAGTCTCTCGACTTCTGGGCGCGGGTGGAGTTGGCAAAAGGTCTGAAAGTGCAGGCCGGACAATTCCGCATGCCTTTCGGCGTGGATCCTTTCCGCGCACCGCACAACTACATCTTCGCCAACCGTTCCTTCATCGGGCGCCAGATATGCAACTACCGCGCCGTGGGCTTCAAACTGTCGTATTCGCTGCCTGCACTGCCGCTCACAGTGGAGGGTGGTGTGTTCAATCCCTATACGATAGGCAACCACAACGTATGGAGCAAACGCATGGCTTACGCTGCCAAGGCCACCTATACGCTTGGCACGGTGCGCCTGTCCACCGGCCTTATGTCGATCAGTCCCGATGAGGTGCGTGCCAATCTCGTGGACGGTTGCGTGAGCTGGTCGCCGGGCCGGTGGCTGCTGGAGGCGGAGTATATGTATGAGCATTACACCCACGACAGCCATAAGCCATGTCATGGCTACAATGCATTCGTCGACTATCATTTCCCGATCCACGCGGGGCTGTTCGACCGCTTGTCGTTTCAGGGCCGTTTCGATGCCATGACGAGCCACAGCACCGGCTACCGGAACGATGAGGGTCAGCTCACCGACAATAATCCCGCGCGCCGTCGCATCACGCTGGGCAGCACCATCAGCCATGTGAAGGCCAAGAATCTGTATGTCGACCTGCGTGTCAACTACGAGAAATATTTTTACGACAAAGGCGTGGAGACACCTGCCGGTCAGGGCGACAAAGCTCTCGTGGAGCTTGTGGTGCGCTTCTGACGCATTTGCGTAAATCCACCATATCAGGCATCGGGTCATAAGGCCCGGTGCCTTTTACTTTTATTAACCGCGCAGTGGAGCCGTAAGTGGCGTAATTTTCGTATCTTTGCACTCCAAAATCGAAAAATATGTCCGACAGCAATATAATCGTGCGCCATGCCCGCGTCAACAATCTTAAGAATGTGGATGTGGAATTGCCGCGCAACCGTTTCATAGTTATCACGGGATTGAGCGGCTCCGGCAAATCATCGCTGGCATTCGACACTCTCTATGCCGAGGGGCGCCGCCGCTACGTTGAGAGTCTTTCGGCCTACGCGCGTCAGTTTTTGGGCAAGATCACCAAGCCTGAGTGTGATTTCATCCGTGGTCTGCCGCCGGCCATCGCCATAGAGCAGAAGGTGAACACGCGCAATCCGCGCAGCACCGTAGGCACAACAACAGAGATTTACGACTATCTGCGCATGCTCTTCGCACGCGTGGGGCGCACGTATTCGCCCGTGAGCGGTGAGCAGGTGCGCAAGCACACCGTCGACGATGTGGTGGCCGTGGCCGCATCCTATCCCGAGGGTACGCGTGTTGCCGTAGCCGCGCCCATTGTTCTACCCGAGGGCCGCGATATGGCTGCCCAGCTCGATATTTACCGCAAGGAGGGATTTTCACGTCTGGTGGATGAGCACGGCGCGTTTGTGACCATTGATGATTATCTTGGGTCAATGACCGCCACAAAGCGTGGCCGGAAACAGCAGGCTGCCCCTATGCTGCTTATCGACCGCCTCGCAACGGCCTCTGCCGGCGATGAGATGTCGCGTCTGGCAGAGAGCGTGGAAACGGCCTTTTTTGAAGGACGCGACCGGGCTGTGCTGATGGTGTGGGAGGATGGAGCTGTGCGCAAGCACGAGTTCTCCAAGCGTTTTGAAGCTGATGGCATCACCTTTCCGGAGCCTTCCGACGCCATGTTCAATTTCAACAATCCCTATGGCGCGTGTCCCACATGCGAGGGCTTCGGCATGACACTTGGCATCGATGAGCGCCTCGTGGTGCCGAATCCCGCGCTCACACTCTACGACGACGCCGTGGCATGCTGGCGCGGAGAAACGATGGGGGAGTGGAAGCGTAATTTCATACGCTCCCATCATGGATTCCCCATCCATAGGCCGTACGCCGATCTCACTGCCGAAGAGCGTGCCGAGTTGTGGAAATACATCGGCGAGTTTTTCTCATGGGTGGAAAGCCGCCGGCAGAAGGTGCAGTACCGTGTGATGCTCGCGCGCTACCGTGGCAAGACAATATGCCCCGATTGCGGCGGGTCGCGTCTGCGGCGCGAGGCTTCGTATGTGAAGATTGCCGGAGCGGATATAACGGATCTTGTAAGAATGCCTGTAGAACGCCTTGCCGGGTGGTTCGACAATCTCACGCTTGATGCCACCGACGCCAGGATAGCCGAGCGCCTGCTGGTGGAGATACGCAGCCGCCTCGCATTCCTGTGTGAGGTGGGACTGGGATATCTCACTCTCGACCGCCTCAGCAACACACTCAGCGGCGGAGAGAGCCAGCGCATAAACCTTGCCACCTCTCTCGGCAGTAGCCTTGTAGGCTCGCTGTATATCCTCGACGAGCCCTCCATAGGTCTGCATCCCCGCGATACCGACCGCCTCATAGCCGTATTGCGTAAGCTCCAGCAATTGGGCAACACTGTGGCCGTGGTGGAGCACGACGAGGAGATCATGCGCGCGGCAGACTATATCGTCGACGTGGGTCCGGACGCGGGGCGCCACGGCGGCGAGATCGTATACGCCGGCCCTGCCGACGGCATCTCTACGGCCGAGCGCAGCTATACCGCGCGCTATCTTGACGGGCGCCTCGGCATCGAAGTGCCGGCGTCGCGACGCCGTTCGTCATCCTATGTCGAGGTGCAGGGTGCCCGCGAGCACAACCTCAAGAATATAGATGTGCGCTTCCCGCTTGGCGTGATGACGGTGGTCACCGGTGTCAGCGGGTCGGGAAAATCCACCCTGGTGCGCGATGTGCTGTACCGCGCTCTCTCCCGTCGCCTCGGGCTGAGTGGCGATGCCCCGGGCGCGTTCCGCGCTCTGGCAGGCGATGTGGACCGTGTGGAGCACATCGAGTTTGTGGACCAGAATCCGATAGGGCGCAGCACGCGCTCCAATCCTGCCACATATCTCAAGGCCTACGACGAAATCCGCGCCTTGTTTGCCGAGCAGCAGGTGTCGAAGCAGATGGGCTTTACCCCCGCCACATTCTCGTTCAATACCGAAGGTGGCAGGTGCGAGGAATGCAAGGGCGAAGGTGTCATCACTATCGAGATGCAGTTCCTGGCCGATGTTACCATCGAATGTGAGGAGTGTCACGGCCGGCGCTTCAAGCGCGAGGTGCTTGAGGTGGAATACCGTGGAGTGAATATCGCCGATGTACTTGATATGACAGTGGACCGCGCCATCGAGTTTTTTGGAGAGGACAGCGGCACGATAGCGCGCCGTATCGTTCGCCGCCTGCAGCCGCTGCACGATGTGGGCCTCGGCTATATAAAGCTCGGGCAGTCGTCCAGCACACTCAGCGGCGGCGAGAACCAGCGCGTGAAGCTGGCCTATTTCATGAGCCAGGAAAGCCGGCAGAAGACGATGTTCATATTCGACGAACCCACCACCGGATTGCATTTCCACGATATACATGTACTCATGGCATCTTTCGAGCGTCTGATCGCCCAGGGCCATACGCTTGTAATCATCGAGCACAATCCCGATGTGATAAAATGTGCCGACCATGTGATTGATATCGGGCCGGAGGGTGGCGACGCCGGCGGCATGGTGGTGGCCCAGGGCACCCCCGAGGAGATAGCCCGTTGCGAGGCGTCGTATACGGGGCGTTATCTGCGCGAGAAACTGGAGCCGGCACATTGATTGTGCACCGGATAGCATAAAGAACAAGCGATGCGTTTCTACGCATCGCTTGTTCTTTATGCCCTATGGATGGTTTCTGCGCGCTCAGCGGAGGCGGTCGTAGCTCGCAAGCTTACGCTTGTCGCTGCGCATGCCGCGATAGGCAAACACTGCGAGGATGAGAGCGGCGACGAGAAGGAGCACGCCACCTGTCCAGATGAGCTGTGCACCCGGCATTCCCACAGTTACGACAAAACCGCAGGCCACAGCGGAGCCGGCCAGCAGAAGGATTGACACGAGGGTGAGGGTCATCTGCCGGCGGAGATTGCGGTACATGAAGATGTTGAGCAGCAGCAGCACGGCTATGCACACATTGACGATGAGCAGCACCGGAGTGTCTTTTACAAATACGCTTGTGGCAGTGCCGTCGACAGCTGTTGATTGCGCGAAAGGTGTCAGGCAGAAGATGCACATCAGCGCTACGGCGATGAGCAGCAGGAGGGTTTGGATGCGTTGTATCTGCATTATGAATATCTGATAAGGTAAATTATTTGTTTTCGTAGGCTTTCATGCTTTTTTTGTGCTCGGAAATCATTATGGGGCGCAGAGCGTCCATATCGATGTAGCGTTGTCCGCTTCCGGCTTCTATTGGGAAAACCCTTTTCATGAGTTTTTTGTTCTCTACGGCCGCAGGGCTTGTGAATCCGGGCATCGTGGGCCGCAACTCATCGGGCACATGGAGTGCTGTGGCACGCACTACATGGCCTGCTGCCGGATAGCCCACCACGGTCCACATCCGTGGCTCTTCTTCGCCTCCCGGAGCGGTGCCTTCTATCACGATGGATGCGACGGACGAGTGGCGCGGTATGAAGTCCTGGTCCACTACCCAGCGCACTGTAGTGTCGGCGCTGCAGTCAATGCCGAGGAGAGAGTGGTAAAACGAGCGCGACAATACTTCGGTCAGCAGGGCCGGTGTCACGCGTCGTTCCTTTATCGCTTCAGCTGCCAGATGTTCGGCGTTGAGGTATCGTATGTAGCCCATGCCCATGCCATCGGTGCCGCTTATGCTGTAGTTGGTGCGTATCAGCACACCGTCGGGGCTTTCATTCACATCGTAGCGGCGGTAGCCATGATCGTGGGTCTCGAAGTAGGCGGCGCCTCCATGTGCGTCTATCACCCCGAAATTGGCTTGTACGCCCATTGGGCGCGGAAGCGTGTCGAGCAGACGTGCGAAGTCGTCGGCATCGGTGCATTTGCGCAACGCGAGTGTCATGACAATGCCCTCGCGGTCGCGCAGGCGTGCGGTGTCGGGGGCCAGGTTGTAGCTGGCTGTGTTCATTATGGCGAATCCGGCATCGTTCACTCCGGCCCATGCCTGGGTCAGCAGCGAATCGCCGCCGTTGTAGAGCGCGGAAAAGGCGTGGGTGGTGTCGGTGGCTGCCGTATGCTCCACAAAGTTCATGTCGCCGGAGCTGTCGCGGTGTTTCCACAGCAACGGGCGTCCGGATGCCGAAGCCTGCGCACCCACAATCATGGATGTGCAGCCGAGTGCGGCCGGGGCGCCTGTGGTTGCGAGCAGAACAATCGCTATCGGTAATCTTTTCATGGTGCAAATATAATGAAAAAACACGGTAAAATGCGTAATTTTGCATTCACAAAAACACCGTTCCTCATGCCGATAATAGAAGTAAACGATATCAATGACTCGCGCCTCGGAGTGTACACCTCTCTGACAGAGGCCCAGTTGCGCAACCGTCTCGAACCTGAGAAAGGAATATTCATAGTGGAGAGCCCCAAGGTGATCAGGGTGGCTCTTGATGCGGGATGTGAGCCTTTGTCGTTGCTATGTGAGCGTAGGCATATAGAAGGCGATGCGGCGGATATCATAGCTCGTTGCGGGGAGAATCTGCCGGTATTCACCGGTAGCCGGGAGATGCTGGGTGCGCTCACCGGCTATACGCTCACACGCGGCGTGCTGTGTGCCATGCGGCGTCCGCGTCCGCGGTCCGTGGCCGATGTATGTGCGGGCGCGCGCAGAGTAGTGGTGATCGATGGGGTGGTGGACACTACCAATATCGGTGCTATTTTTCGCTCGGCTGCGGCCCTGGGTATAGATGCCGTGTTGCTGACCCCTTCGTCGTGCGACCCGCTCAATAGGCGTGCCGTGCGCGTGTCCATGGGCTCGGTGTTTCTTGTGCCGTGGGCTTGGCTTGAGGCTCCGGTGCCGTCGCTGGGCAAGCTTGGGTTCCGAACTGCGGCGATGGCGCTTACCGACAATTCCGTGAGTATCGACGACCCGGCACTCTGCGCCGAGCCGAGGCTGGCTATCGTGATGGGTACCGAGGGCGATGGCCTCGCGCATGAGGTAATAGAAAGCACCGACTACGTGGTGCGCATTCCCATGGCCCACGGAGTGGATTCGCTCAATGTGGCGGCGGCCTCCGCAGTGGCTTTCTGGCAATTGCGCGTCCGTTGATAGCCGTTTGCCTCTAAAGCAAAACTGCCGGACTCTTCGCAGGGTCCGGCAGTTTAGGGTTTCCAATAGGTACAATTTCTAAGGTAAAAAAGATTGTTTTAGGTTCGTGATGCAAAGTTCGCCCTTTTTGTGGTAAAGGGCAAATATTTTTATATGTTATGCGACATATTTATTGAGCACTAATGCTCGTGTTTTTATTGCGCTATATTTGTAATGCGCTTATTTATAGTACGTTGCTCCTAAAGGACCTGCGCAGACGTTCTACGAAAGTTGTCCAAAAAAGTTATTATTTTGTATCGTAAACGCACATTTTCATGCTTTTCCCATCGAAACGGGCATAACTGAAATGATTTATCCAGTCGCCGAGAATCATCAGGCGGCAGTGTTCGCCCACAGCCTGGTCGACCACCACGTGGTGGTGGCCCAGCACAATGTAGTCCACATCGGGATGCAGGGCCGCGTATGCTTCGGCCCATGCTTCCACGCTCGCGCGCATATCGCCTGCCCAGGAGCTGCTGTGCCCGGGCATGTAGCCGCGGCTTCCGGAGCTCCAACTGTAGGCAAACGGCACTGTCCAGCGCGGGTGTATGGCTGAGTACAGGCGTTGGCACCATTTGTTGCGGAACATGGCGCGTATGAACCGGAAGGATGGTTTCAGCCGGCCTATGGCGTCGCCATGTGCCATAAAGAAACGTTGGCCGTCAATTTCGCGTACGATAGAGCCGTCCACCACCTCCATGCCTATTTCATCGCGCAGATAGTCGAACAGCCATATGTCGTGGTTGCCTGTGAGCCATGTGATGCGCACTCCGGCATCGGCAAGCTCGGCGAGAGCTCCGAAGAACCGCACATAGCCCCGTGGCACCACCGTGCGGTATTCATACCAATAGTCGAGCACGTCGCCCACAAGATACAAGGCTTTTGCATCGGAGGCTATGGAGCGCAGGAATGCCGCCACATGCTCCTCATGGGCACGCCGGTCGGGAAGATAGCGTGCTCCCAGATGCAGGTCGCTGATGAAGTAGGTGATGTTACGTTCCACGCCGTTACAGGAATCCGAGTTCGAGCTTGGCTTCCTCGCTCATCATGTCTTTGTTCCATTCGGGCTCAAAGACGAGATTGATGGTGACAGAACTTATGCCCTCGATGCTTTCAAGCTTGATGCGTGCATCCTCGATGATGAAATCGGCGGCGGGGCAATTGGGCGCTGTGAGTGTCATGTCCACGGTGAGTGCGCCGTCGTCGGCGATGTCTATGCGGTATATAAGCCCGAGGCTGTAGATGTCCACGGGTATTTCGGGGTCGAAGACCGTACGCAGCATTTTCACTACGTTTTCTTCCAGTTGCAGGCGCTGTTCGGGTGTCATAATGTGCAAAATTAGAATTTTTTTTTCAGCGAATGAGCAAATAAGACGAAAAAAGTGTTTAATTTTGTGCAAAACTACACAAACCGTTTACAGTTATGAATATTATCAGACGCGGCGCACTCGTGGTTGCGCTCATCCTGGCAGTGGCCGGAACGGCCTCCGCCCAGTTCCGTTTCGGCATACGCGCCGGCATCCAGACCAATTCTCTTCATTTCAACAAATCCACATTCGATTCTGACAATCGCGTGGGCTTCACCGGCGGTGTGATGGCCGAATTCACCGTACCCGTGGTGGGTATAGGCGCCGATCTCGGACTGATGTACACCCATCGCTCCACCGATCTGATGGTGGCGACCAACGAAGGTGTGGAAGAAGTGGATGGCCGTAACTATATCGAAATCCCGCTCAACCTTAAGTGGCGTATCAACATCCCGCTCATCAACAAGATTGTGCGCCCGTATGTGTTCACCGGACCGAGCTTCGCTTTCCTTACATCCAAGAAGGCAATCACAGACGCTATCAAAAACCGCAGTTGCGATGTGGCATGGAATGTAGGCGCCGGTGTTGAGCTTTTCAGCCATCTCCAGGTGGGTGCCTGCTATGGCTTCGGTATGACAAAGGCATTCGATGTCGTGGGCATTTCCGACAGCGATGGCATAATCGACGCGCGCCAGCGTTGCTGGACCATCACTGCCGCCTACCTTTTCTGAAGACGGGTCCTGATATCAACACAAAACCGGGCTGCCAGTATCGGCGGCTCGGTTTTGTGTTTGTGGATGGGGAGGATGGCTATTTGGCGGCGTCCGCGAGTTCCTGCTCGCTGTATTCGAGTGCGAATGTGGCGGAACGGTTGTCGGCGCATACTATCACAATGCGCAGGCCTAAGCCTTTGTCGGCGGCCAGCGTGGCTATGCGCTTCATTTCCGGGTCCTGCAGGATTACCTGGAGAAGGGTAGGACGCATCATGCCCATATTCTGTTCCATCAAGGGGAACTGTGCGGCCGGAATGGCTATCACGAGATGAAACTCCAGTGCTGTGTCGGTGAGTTTTATGGCATCGAGTGTGGCGCCACGATCGAGTTTTACGGGGCAATGAGCGGCCGATTCTGCCACTATGCTCTCAAGGGTGGAGGCCGGAGCCTGCGCGAAGGTGGCTGCAGCCATAGTGATGGCTGCAGCGAGGAAGAGACGTCGTATCATTATTGTGGTATTATTCGCTGTCCTTGTTTATTTCGGTGCGTCGCAGTGTCATCACCTGTTTGCCGTCCTTGTTGAGCAGCATCACCTGATCTTTCGAACCTTGTATGGCCGACACCGTTTCCTCAAGAGCCACAAGCATGGAGGTTTCCTGTGCGGTCTTGTAGCAGGCCATGCGTGTCACGCCCATATTGCGGAGCTCGAGGGCGTTGGTGTGGTCGGGGTTGATGAATATCTCTCCGTTGAAGTAGTTGCAGCCGGTGTTGCCGTGCACCTTGCTTTCCGCGATGTCGAAAAATATGTTGCATTCCTCATCGTCGATAGGCTGTCCGTTGATGGCCGTCACCTGCCATTGGCCGTTGAGAAATCCCATGTTGTGGCGGCGGGCAGTGAGCAGTTTGCGACCACTTGAGCTCAGCAGATACAGATAGGACTCGTGTCCCATTTTCTCTATCTTTACGGGATAGCTCTCGCCATCCGCGATCACAACGTTGATGTCGTGCTCGAACGCCACATCGGGACAGTAGCGCATGGTGGTGGCTATGTTCGAGAACTGCACTTTTCCACCGTCCAGACGGTAGGCGCCGTTGAGGATATTGCATCCGTTGGAGCCGTAGAAGCGTCCGTTGTCGAAGGTGATGTATGGCATGTCCTCGCGGTCGGATATCTTGGAAGCTCCGGCTTCCACAATAATCCATTCACCGGCTATGTCCTTATCGCTTACAGCGGCCTGAGTGCCTTTCGGTGCGTCTTTACGGGTGGTGGTTGTGGTAGTGGTTGTTGTCGTGGTGGTTGATGTTGTTGCGCCGGACGAGCCGCTCACTCGTGTTGTTCCGGATTTGAACACATTACATGAGCCGAGTGTCAGCATGGCTGCAGCCATGGCTATGAGGGTTGTCTGTTTCATTGTATATAAACTTGTTTTATATGTCTGTTTTTATATTAGAGCGTATGTTTTGCAAATGGTTTAGATGCAAGCGGAAGATTCATGGCGTTTTGTGCTTGTGTACCTGCGAAAAACCGGATGCCATCTATATAACGCCATGTAGCTGCCGTTTGTTGTGTAAGCAAAAAGGCCGCCGCACATGCGTGCGGAACGGCCTCTTTGTGTGGTTGGATCTGTAAGTGAAGCTTCGCGGCTTACTTGCGGATACCGAGCTCTTTTTTAGCGATGATGGCACGGTAGCGGGAGATGTCTTTGCGCATCAGGTAGTCGAGAAGACGACGACGCTTACCTACCAGCATCTTCAGAGCGCGCTCAGTAGTATGATCTTTGTGATTTGACTTGAGGTGCTCAGTCAAATGACGAATACGGACCGAGAATAATGCAATCTGGGCTTCAGGAGAGCCAGTGTCAGTCTTGCCCTTACCGTATTCCTCGAAGATCTTCACTTTTTCTTCAGAATTTAAGTGCATTCTTTCAGAGTTTAGGTGGTTAATAATGTATTTTTCGCGTTAAGCGACTGCAAATTTAGCAACTAATCCGCACATGTGCAAATTTTTCGTAAATAATCATGCATAAAAATAGCATAATCAAAAATATTTAGCGTGTGCGCTCGGATCCGTCCTGAGGAAATGAGCAGCGGCAGCACCTTCAGAGGTACTGCCGCTGCTCCCGGAGAGAGTTGTGGGTGCGGAATCAGTCGAGGCTGTCGCGATCCTTCAGCGGGTTGCGGAAGAAAAGCTTGTGGTCCACATATTCCTGAGTGGCTATAAGAGTGGGCTTGGGAAGCTTCTCGTAATAGCGGGAGATTTCGATCTGCTCGCGGTTTTCGGATATTTCCTCAAGATTGTCGTTGAGGGAGGCGAATTCCTGGAGTTTCTTTTCGAGGTCGTGCTTCATTTCGCCGGCTATCTGATTGGCGCGTTTGGCGATGATGCATACGGTTTCATAGACGTTGCCGGTGTCTTCGGAGAGCTCAATCATGTCGCGGGTGACAGTGTTGAGGGGGGCGTTTGTCTTCTTGTAGTCCATGAGTTATGTATTACGGTTGTAGATTGTTCGGGAATATTATTATCAGTCCTTGACGTAGCGCGACGCTATCTTGAAGATGTTGTCGGCTTCGGCGCGGTTGGCGCTTTCGGGATAGTTGTTTATGAACGAATAGTATTCGTCTATGACTTCGCGGAAACGGTCTTCCTTGCGCTCGTCGATGCTCTGGTCGGCTTCCTGATACCGGGCCTTGAGGATGAGCATTTCGAGGTCTTCCTTGTATTTGGAGTAGGGATAGTCCTTTATGGCGTTTTTAGCCACAATCACGGCGCTCTCGTAGTTGTTGCCGAGATAGTTTCCGAGATTGTAG
The DNA here is from genome assembly GCA_910578095.1 of uncultured Muribaculaceae bacterium. Taxonomy (GTDB): domain Bacteria; phylum Bacteroidota; class Bacteroidia; order Bacteroidales; family Muribaculaceae; genus CAG-873. The sequence goes on from CAJTOZ010000007.1 coordinate 13,933, forward strand.
TAGAGCTGGGCGTTCTGCAGCTGTTTGAGGGTGAGCTTGTCTTGAAGCTCGAAAATAGCGCTCTGGGCCACATTCACCCTGTCGCTGCGGGGGAAGTAGTCGAGAAAGCCCTGCAGTTCCTTGATGGCGGTGATGGTGCCGCTCTGGTCGAGCTGAGGCTCCGGAGAATCGAGGTAGTAGCCGTAGCCGCAGTAGAAGCGTGCCAGTTCGGCGAATTTGCCTTTGGGATAGCGTTGGTAGTAGCTGCGGAAGTATGGGCCGGCGGTGATATAGTCTTTGTTCTCGTAGTGGCTCATACCCAGCAGATACAGCGATTCCTCAGCCTTGTCCGACCCTTTGAATACAGTGACGCAATCCTTCAGCAGAGTGGCGGCCTGCACATAGTGCTTGGCTTCGTAGGCCCGCTTGGCGTAATCGAACTTATAGTCGTAGTCGGCGCTTTTTTGCGCACGCTGATATTCGCCGCAGGAACATGTGACGAGAGCCAGAAGTATGACAAGTATGTAGTTTCGCATTCGAAAGGTCATAATTTTGAGTGTACAAAGTTACGCTTTTTTTGCGAATTGCGGGCATGTTTCTGTTAAAAGGTTGGGGGTTTAACTTTAATTATAGGATTTTTTGTGTGCCTCTGTGAGCAGATTTGCGAGCAGTGCGTGTAAATCCTCAAGCCGCGTTTGGTCGGTGATGGCACCTGCTTCGTTCGTCCGCCGCATCTCCGTGCCTTGAAGCATGTATGGCGCGATGGTGTAGTAGTCGGCTTTCGATATTTCTTTTTCGCCCGCGAAATATCTTTCCACGCTGCCGGCGGCTGTTGCGGTAGCCAGGACGGCAATGGCGACGGCCATCAGTAGCCTAAGCATTGTGCCGGAATGCCATGACTATGTTGATAATGGAGAGCGCGGCAAGCAATAGGCCGAAGAGCAGCAACGCGCGTTTTCTTGCGGGTGTCTTTCGCGGGCTCCGTATGTACGCGCCTAAAAAAGCTCCGTATATCCCACCGGCTATGGGGAGCAGCAAGGTGAAGTGGGTCATTGGGAAAGTGTTTGTGTTTCAGACGCAAAGATAATCATTTTTTTGATGGGCGGCTATAGTAAAATGCCTTGCACTTAAAAAATATCCGGCAGAGACCGTGTGATCTCTGCCGGGTGTGGGGTGGGATGTATGTTCGGTTACTGATGGGCCGGGCGCAGAAGGTCGTTGACCACCTTGACGGGATTGAATGTGGTGGCGGGCACCTCGACGAACACGGTGTTCCAGTCGCTCATGGCTCCGTTCCAGAGGCCGGGGAGCTCAAGCGCACGCAGTTCGCGTCCGGCGAAGCTCTTGGAGGAGATGAAACCGGTGTCGGGATCAACGTATTCGCGCAGGTCGTAGGGCTCGCCGTCGAGGTCGCGCACGTAGCACACGAGATCCACGGGGTTGAAGTGGGTGGCGGAGGCCATCATGGCGGCTGCATCGGCATCGGCTGTGTTTATCTGGGTGCTTTCGAGTATCTGGGGAGATGCGGAGCCATCGGCGTTGTAGGCCAGATACGGGCCGCCGCCGGGTTCGCCTTCGTTGCGCACCATGCCGCACACGCGCAGAGGGCGATCGAGTTTGGCGAGCATATAGTCAGGGTCGGCAGCATCGAGTTCCGGAGCCGAGATGCACAGGGTGTCGTGCATGAAATCGGCTATCTCGGCAAGGTCGGCAGGGTCGTAATCGCCGCTTGCGAGCATATCGGCGTATGCGGCTATGCTGTCGTGCACCTGCATCAGTACTCCTCCGAGCACGCGCTTGTAGCGCAGCGTGTCGGCGCGGCGTGCTTCGGGCACCACATTATCGATGTTTTTTATGAAAACTACGGTGGCGTCCATGTCGTTGAGGTTCTCTATGAGCGCTCCGTGGCCGCCGGGACGGAACACAATCTCGCCGGCATCGTTGCGGAACGGCGTGCCGTCGAGAGCGGCGGCGGGGGTGTCGGTGGAGGGCTTTTGCTCGCTCAGGCTGACATTGATTTTTACGCCTGTGGCTGCTTCCACTGCCGGCACGGCTTTGGCGAGTTTTTCCTCGAAGAGTTTGCGGTGGTCGGCCGATACGGTGAAGTGTATGTCCACGCGTCCGTCGGCGGCCACAGTCTGCACGCCCTCGTAGAGTTGCTCTTCCAGAGATGTGCGCGTGGTGGCGTCATTGTAACGGTGGAATGTGAGCAGTGCCTTGGGGAGTGCGCCGTAGTTCATGCCCTCGGGGCGGATGATGGCGCTGACAATGTCGCGGTGGCGCCCGGCGGCGGCGAGAGCAGCGGCATCAGCATCATACATGCGTATGGCTGCCGCATCAAGCTCTGCGCGGAATGGCAGGCGATCGAGATTGTCGATGAGTTCTGCCACAGGAGTGCCGGCAGGGGCTGTCTGCGCATCGCCATCGGCAAAAGCGAAGAGGGCCTTGAACATGCGCGATGCCGCTCCCGATGCGGGCACGAATTTGGCGGCGCGTCCACCATCGGCCAGGAAGCGCTCCCAGCGTCCGATAGCGCTTTCCTGCTCGGCTTCGTCGAGAATGTGGATTCCTTCGTCGGGTCGTGCCGAGCCTTGCAGGCGCAGATAGGGGAAGCCTGTGGTGAAGCGTTGCATCTGCGAGTTGAACTGCTCCGGTGTGATGCCTCTGTGGCGGAGGCTTTCTAAATCTTTTTCAGTGAGCATTGGATTATATGGTTTTGAGGTGTTATTTGCGTATGCGTTTTATGAGGTTGTATGCCGGCACAATGCCTGCCTCTCCGGCCTTGCTGAGGTCGGCTATGCCGGCAGGGCGGTTGCCAAGCTTGAGGTAGATGTAGCCGCGGTTGTAGTAGGCTTCTCCCATGTCGGGCTTGAGCTCGATAGCTTTGGTGTAGGCTGCGATGGCCGAGGTGTAGTCGTGACGCTCGAGCAGCAGATTGCCTTTGTTGAACCACGCCACGGCCGTGGACGGGCTCAGCTCTATTCCCTTGTCGATATCGGCCAGAATCGCGTCCATGGTGGCATCGGCCACGCTCATGCGGGTGGCGGCGTCTATGCCGTCCTCGGGGGCGTCTCGGTCCACTTGAAGCTTCCGGTAGCGTGCTTGAGCGCGCAGCCAATAGGCCGGGGCCCAGTCGGGCATCAGAGCTATGGCGCGGTCAATATCGGCGATGGCCGATGCATAGTTGCGCGTGGTCACAAAGTCTAATGCACGGCCTATATAGTCGACTGCGCGCGGGGTGTGGATGCCACTTATAAGCGATGTGTAGTATTCAATGGATTTAAAATGTCGCTGGATTATGTCCTCGTCGAGGGCCGGCGCGCGGTTTGTGACTACGACAGCGTAGCGCAACGCGCGTGTGGCGTTGAGGTCGTCGATTTCCTTAATATAATATGTGTTGCTGCCCAGTTCGGAGGGAGATGAGTAGAAGCCGAGTTCCATCATCGGCTCGATGTCGATTGCCACATTGCGGTCCTGCACCCGGCCACGGATTGCGCTGTTGTTGTATTGCTCGTGGATGTCGGCGTTGTCGTCCACCGTGAGCAGGGATGCAAAGCGGCGCGACACAAGTTCTTCCGGAACATCCGACGAAGCCACTGCTTTTTTCTCGCCTTCTTCTACGGGGCGGGCAGCGGCAGCCAGTTGCTTGGCTTTGTTGTAGGTGGCCTCGGCGCGGTCCATGCGGCCCATCGAGCGCTCTATGTCGGAACGCAGCCATAAGGCATCGGGAAATTCGGGGAATGCCTCAGCCACACGGTTCACATCGTCGATGGCCGCCTGATAGTTGCCCTTGGCACGGTGTATCAGCGCGCGGCTGTAGAGCGCGCGGTAATTGTCGGGCTCAAGCTTCAGCACGCTGTTGAAGTCTTCAAGCGCGCGGTCGTTGGCATTCACTTCTGCCAGAAGCAGGCCGCGGTTGAAAAGTGCTGTGGCATTGGCCGGCTCAAGCTGCAGGGCGTAGTCGTAGTCGGCCATTGCTCCGAAATAATCGTTGAGAGAGTATCGCAGATATGCCCGGTTGATGTACAGGCCTGCCAACCGGGGCTGCAGGCGCACAGCTTCATTGAGGTCGGCGAGTGCGGCTTTCATGTCGCCTCCCGAGCGTATGGCCATATCGGCGCGGAGGATGTAGCCGTTGAGGGCGTTGGGGTTCAGCGCGAGCGCGCGTTCGATGTCGGATGCTGCGCCTGTGGTGTCGTTGGTGTTGATGCGCAGCTGCGCACGCCCGAGGTATGCGTTGTCGTATTTAGGGTAGTAGCGCAGCAGCAGCCCGAAGGTGGAGTCGGCCTCTTGATAGCGTTCGGCGGCCTGCTGTGCCATGGCCAGATTGAAAAGTATGTTGCGGTTGCGTGGCAGCAGTCGCAGCGCCTCGTTGTAGTCGGCTATCGCTTCGGCATCGCGGTCCATGTTTTGCCGTGCCACGCCGCGCACCTCCCAGGCGTCGGTGAGAAACGGATTTATCGACAGAGCCTGCGAAGCATCGGCCTCGGCGCCGGCATAGTCCTCAAGGTTGTATTTCGCTATGGCACGCAGAAAATACGGTTCGGCAAGATATGGCTTTGAGTCGATGACGCGGTTGAAATACTGGATCGAGAGCATGTAGTCCTCGAAATACAATGCGTTGCGTCCCACGCGCAGCACCTGCTCGGTGTTGATCTGGGCCGAGGCGCCGATGGCGGCTATTATGAAGGCAAGCGCGAAGGCTGCCTTGAGTCGTATGTGGAGTGTCCTTTTCATTATTTCACATGCAAAGGTAATTAAAATTCGGATAAAAAAACAGATGGTCGCCTAATAACTGCGGCCTCGCGTTTTTTTTCGATATCAGGCCGTCGCAGCGGGTGCTTCGGTCTGTTAGGGCCGTCAGGGAATTGTAATATTTTGTCCGGTCGCAACGGCCATATATTGCACAGGCACATCGATTGGCTGTAAACTTTTTCATGTGGTGGCGTGTTGTTTTTTCATAAAGTTTAAAAACTGTTTATTTATGAAAAAACTTTTCCTCGCTTTTGCTTTGATGCTGGCATGCGCCATGGGCGCTCAGGCGCAGCGCACCGAGTTGACAATCGGATATGGTGGCTACACACAGATGGACGCCAGCGACTGCCACGACGGGTGGCATGGAGTGAAGAACGCATGGGGCGCATTGACAGCCGGCCTCAACTTCCGTCTTACCAATAAGCTGTGGGTGGGCCCGAGCTACACGTTCTCCAGCACCAACACCAAGGGCGGTCCCCACCGTTCGCACATCGCCTACCATGCGCTGCTGGCCAACGGACGCTACGACTACATGCGCAGCAACATCTTCACCCTCTACGGCCATCTCGGATTGGGTGTCATCGTGAGCTACATGCAGCCCTACGGAGGCGACAGCTACAACTGCACATACTTCGGCATGCAGATATCGCCGATAGGCGTGCGTGCCGATGTGAGCCGGAACGTGGCGCTTTACGGCGAACTCGGCTACGGCGTTCAGGGCCTGCTGCAGGTGGGCGTGCGCATCGGACTGTAGGATTGCGTCGGTAGAAATAGTAATAGTATTGGTAGCGCGCGGGCCTTTCGGCCTGCGCGCTTTGTCTGTTTGCAAATGTTAAATTATTGCCGTTTCATTGTTTTTTGATTATATTTGTGCATTGCTAATCATTATTCCCATATAAAACCGTTATGCCTAAAGTAATAGGAGCTGTCACAGTCGACGCCTTGCGCTGCAAAGGATGCGAATTGTGCGTGGTGGCTTGCCCCACCGACACGCTGGCCTTGCGCGCCGACGATGTGAACGACCGCGGATATCACTATGCTTATACGGCCCGTCCCGACGCATGCATAGGCTGCGCAAGCTGCGCAGCCGTGTGTCCCGACGCTTGTATAGAAGTGTATCGCGTAATAGAAAAATAGGCTCATAAATCATACTCAAGATTATGGAAGAGATAAAATTGATGAAGGGCAACGAAGCCATAGCCCATGCCGCCATCAGATATGGCGCCGATGGCTATTTCGGCTATCCCATCACCCCGCAGAGCGAGGTGCTCGAGACCCTGGAGGCTGAAATGCCGTGGGACACCACCGGCATGGTAGTGCTGCAGGCCGAGAGTGAGGTCGCTGCCATCAACATGATATACGGAGGCGCCGCGGCCGGAAAAGCCGTCATGACCTCATCGTCCAGCCCCGGTGTCAGCCTCAAGCAGGAAGGCATCAGCTATATCGCAGCCTCGGAACTGCCGGCGCTGATTGTCAATGTGATGCGCGGAGGTCCGGGTCTGGGCACCATACAGCCGTCGCAGGCCGACTATTTCCAGGCCACCAAAGGCGGCGGCCACGGTGACTATCATCTGATAGTGCTCGCGCCTGCCAGCGTGCAGGAAATGGCCGATTTCGTGGGCTTGGGTTTTGACCTCGCGTTCAAATACCGCAACCCTGCCATGATTCTTGCCGACGGTATCGTGGGCCAGATGATGGAGAAGGTGGTGCTTCCCCCTGCGCGGCCGCGACGCACCCAGGAAGAGGTGGAGCGCCAGTGTCCGTGGGCCGCTACCGGACGCCACGGTCGCAAGCACCGTAACGTCATCACGAGCCTTGAGCTGGATCCGTCGCTCATGGAGCTCAACAACGAGCGCTTCCAGCGCACGTATGCGGAAATAGAAGCCAACGAAGTGCGCTTTGCCGAGCACTATACCGACGATGCCGAGTATCTCATCGTAGCATTTGGCTCCGTGGCGCGCATATGCCTTAAGGCTATAGAGGAGGCGCGTGCATGCGGCGTGAAGGTGGGGCTGCTCCGTCCCATCACTCTGTGGCCGTTCCCGAAAGCGGAAGTGGCGCGCCTGGCATCTCAGGTGAAGGGCATACTCACAGTCGAACTCAATGCCGGCCAGATGATCGAGGACGTGCGCCTCGCCTCGGAATGCCGCGTGCCCGTGGCCCATTTCGGACGCATGGGCGGCATAGTGCCGAATCCCGGCGAAGTGCTCGACGCTTTGTTCAACCATTTTCCCGAAGCAAAACAATGACACCCGAAGAAATTATAAATCCTGCCAACCGCGTATACTCCCGCCCGCGACTGCTCACGGAGGCCAACACCCACTACTGCCCGGGCTGCAGCCACGGAGTGGTGCACCGTCTGGTGGCCGAACTGCTTGAGGAAATGGGGCTTGAGGATAAAGCCGTAGGTGTGGCTCCGGTAGGTTGTGCCGTATTTGCCTACAATTATATCGATGTAGACTGGGTGGAAGCCGCCCATGGTCGTGCTCCGGCAGTAGCTACGGCGCTCAGTCGCCTCTCGCCCGACAACCTTGTGTTTACTTATCAAGGCGACGGCGACCTTGCCGCCATAGGCACCGCCGAGACCATACATGCTGCCAACCGCGGCGAGAATATAGCCATCATATTCATCAATAACGCAATCTATGGCATGACCGGCGGACAAATGGCTCCCACCACGCTGATAGGCCAGAAAACAGCCACCACACCCTATGGTCGCCGCGTGGATCTCAACGGCCATCCTCTCAACATCACCAATCTGCTCGCGCAGCTCGATGGCACATGTTATGTGACCCGCCAGGCTGTCCACACCCCGGCCGCCGTGCGCAAAGCCAAAGCCGCCATCAAGAAAGCTTTCGAAAATGCCATGGCGAAGAAAGGCACGTCGGTGGTGGAAATAGTCAGCACATGCAACAGCGGATGGAAGATGTCTCCGGCACAGGCCAACGACTGGATGGCGGAGCATATGACCGAGCACTATCCCCTCGGCGATCTTAAAAACGAATAAGCTATGAAAGAAGAAATCATTATAGCCGGTTTCGGCGGACAGGGCGTGCTGTCGATGGGCAAGATCCTGGCCTATGCTGGACTGATGAACGATCTTGAGGTTACCTGGATGCCGGCCTACGGACCCGAGCAGCGCGGAGGCACAGCGAATGTGACAGTGATACTCAGCGACAGCGCCATATCCTCGCCTGTGCTCGACACCTACGATACTGCCGTGATTCTTAATCAGCAGAGCCTCGACAAATTCGAGAGCAAGGTGAAGCCCGGGGGCACACTCATATACGACCCCTCCGGCATACATCACAAGCCCACCCGCACCGATATCAAGGTGGTGGAGGTGCCGGCCATGGATGCCATGATGGAGATGAACAACTCCAAGACCTACAACATGATTCTTTTAGGGGCATTGCTTGCATTGCGCCCCGTGGTGCCTCTCGACGCAGTGTTGCGCGGCCTTAAGAAGACCCTTCCCGAGCGTCACCACCACCTGATACCGCTCAACGAGCAAGCGCTCCGCAAGGGAATGAGCTTGATCGAAGCCTGACAACGAAAAAGTCCTGTGAAATATTTCACAGGACTTTTTCGTTGTCCGAAGGGTGATATCGGTGTCACACCAGCAGCACAGTGACGAGGCCCCATACTACAAGCAGGATATTGCTCACGGCGTAGGTGACCGTATAGCCAATAGCCGGCAGCGTGCTGCCTATCGCATCCTGTACTGCACCGAGAGATGCGGTGCAGGTGCGGGTGCCGGCGCAGCATCCCAATGTAATGGCCGGGTTGAAGCGGAACACTTTGTGCCCGAGCCACAGCCCGAACAGCAATGGCACGGTGGTGGCCACAGCGCCGGCGGCGAACAGCCACGGGCCGACGGCCTTTATGCCCGCAACAAAAGATGGTGCGGCCTCTATGCCTATGATGGCGATGAACACGTTGAGCCCGAGATTGTTCATGATCCACAACGCTCCGGGCGGAATCTGCCCGAACGTCGGACGCCTTGAGCGTAGCCAACCGAATACGAGTCCGGCCACCAGTGCGCCGCCACTGGTGCCGAAACTCACCGGCACGCTTCCTACCCAGAAACTCATGGCGCCGAACAGCCCTCCGATGAATATCGACAGCCCGACAAACATCAGGTCGCTGGCCACCGACGGGCGGTCCACATGACCGATATGCGCCGTGGCATGGCGCACACGCTCCGGGCGGCACAGAATGGTGAGACGGTCGCCGCGCTCAAAGGTGGTAGTGGTGTCTATGTCGATAGCATGGCCTTTGCGTGCGGCGTCGCGTATCACTATCCCGTGCATATACCGCTGCTGTCGTAGCTCAGAAATAGTGCGGCCGCAGAATTGGCGCTTTGTCACCAGCACGCCTACGCGCGCCAGCGGATAGGAGAGTAATTGGGTGTCGGCGGTCTCCCGGCCGATATGTGCCTCCACGTCCACCATGAATTCACGGCGTCCGCACACCACTATGCGGTCGCCGGCGAAGATGTGGTCGTCGTGGCGTGGGGCGTATATTTCTTCGTCGTGCAGCACTCGGTCTATGTACACTTCCAGCCCTACGCCGCGCAGATACTTCTCTGTGGCGCGCACGGTCTGTGGCGTTGCAAAAAAGTCATTGTCGACGACATATGTTCGGTAGGCTACGGCGCGCAGTGCGTTGATGGTGGCGGGATCCTGCTCGCGCGCGGCATTGTTGAGGCTTTTTTCAAGTTCGGCTGTCTGCGCCTTCACCTTGTGCAGTCCTCCGAGCAGCTTCGGACCGAAGTTGCCGAGTAGCAGCACGGTTCCGAGCGTGCCGAATATATATGTGACGGCGTAGCACACAGGAATGATATTCATCTGGCTTTTGAGCTCATCGGCGGGCAAGCCGAGGCGCCCCAGCGCTTCGGAGCCCACACCGAGCAGCGCCGAGCATGTCTGCGATCCGGAGAAGAGGCCTATGGCCTCGCCCTTGCTGTAGTGCATCAGTTTGGCTATGAGCAGGGTAGAGGCCATGCACACGGCGCTCATTATTACTGCAAACAATGCCTGTCGGGCTCCTTGCCCGCGTAGAGAGCGGAAGAAGTCGGGGCCTACGCTGTAGCCTATGGAAAAGAGGAACATCATGAAGAAAAACATCTTCAGCGGACCGGTGACAGGTATGTCGAGCTGACCCACGACCACACCGGTGAGGAGCACAGCCGTGACACTTCCAAGCGAAAAAGAGCCGATGCGCAGGCGTCCGACTAAAAATCCGACGCCTACGGTGAGGAATATCGCGAGAGTAGGGTACTCACGCATAATGTTGACGAATGATTCAAGCATGGCGGTAGGGGTGCGTGTTTGTATATATTCTAAACACACACCCTGCCGCACAAGTTCTATCCGAATTCCTCGTGCAGGCTCTCGAAACGTTCGGCCGCAGCCGGGCCGAACTTACGTATCGATGCGCGTACGCGCTCCAGAGCCTTGGGGGGAGCGCCCACGTGGGTTTTGCTGAAAAATTTGTCGGCGTAGCACACGAGGCGCTCAAGCGTGTCGCGTGGGCAAAGATCGTGGCCGGGATCGGGCATTCCTGCAGCTATGACATCGGCGCGGGTGAGGCCGGCGCCGGTGTGGCGTTCGGCCACGCCTGCGGCCCATTCCGGCGCTCCGGCATCCTGTAGCATCTGCGCTCCGAGCACTCCGTGCATCAGATACGGTTCTGTGCCGTGGCATTCTATGCCCGGCGCGTGGGTGCGTGTGATGCCAATGTCGTGGAGCATGGCGGCGGCTTCTATGCGCCCTGCATCGAGTGCAAGATGCTTGCGGGCGGCAATGGCGAGGGCCATGTCGGCTACCTGCCGGCTATGGCCCTCAAGGATGTTGCGCAACGCCGAACCGGCAGGATAGTATGCCTCGACAATTTCCTGCCAGTTGCAAGTGTCACCCATTATTCAAGGATGGTGTTCCATCCGTGCACGTCGGGCTCTTCCCCGAGGCGGATGGCATTCAGTTTGTTGTACAGTGCGGTGGTCACAGGGCCAGGTTTGCCATCCTTGGAGATGACATACTTTTTGCCGGTGTCCAGGTCGTCGATCTCCCCGATGGGCGAGCATACGGCTGCCGTGCCGCAGGCTGCGGCCTCCGATACCTCGGCAAGTTCCTCCACCGGTATGTGGCGGCATTCCACCTCCATGCCCATGTCCTTAGCCAGTTGCTGCAGGCTGAGATTGGTCACCGACGGCAGGATGGATTCAGATGCGGGAGTGATGTATTTACCGTCCTTTATGGCATAGAAATTGGCCGGACCGCATTCGTCGAGATATTTCTTCTCCTTGGGGTCAAGGAACAGTACAGCCGAGTAGCCAAGCTCGTGGGCATGATGGCCTGCGCGCAGGGATGCGGCATAGTTGCCTCCCACCTTGAACCGGCCTGTTCCTTTGGGCGCCACACGGTCGTATTCGCGCATGATGCAGATATTGGTGTTGCGGAAGCCTCCTTTGAAGTAGGGGCCAACGGGCGTCACCAATACCATGAACATATACTCGGTGGCGGGCGATACACCCACACGTGCCGACATGCCTATCTCCAGAGGGCGGATGTACAGCGATGCTCCGCTGCCATATGGCGGCACGAAACGTTCGTTCAGCTTCACTGCCATCTCGCACATGCGGCAGAAGAGCTCTTCCGGCACGGGTTCCATCATGATGCCTTCAGCCGACGAGCGTGCGCGGCGGGCATTCTCCTCCAGCCGGAATATGCGTATCTTGCCGTCTTTGCCGCGGAATGCCTTGATGCCTTCGAAGAGCTCCTGGCCATAGTGCAGGGCTGTGGCCGCAATGTGGATATTTATTGTTTCGGACTGGCTGATCTCAATTTCTCCCCACTTGCCGTCCTTGAAGGTGCAGCGCACATTATAGTCGGTGGGTACGTAGCCAAAGGGGAGCGAACCCCAGTCAATTTCTTCAGTCATTATATAGTTGATGGTTTTACAATCTTTTTAAACGGTGCAAATTTAACGAATTTGGAACGATTAAGCCTAAGTATTGCACACATTTTTGAAGATTATGCAAGAGCATCGGGGCCGAGGGTGAGTGTGGAGGCTTGTGTCAGGGAGAGCGCGGCATGCCGCAGATCGTCTGCCGTGACGGCCCTTATCCGGCTTTCGGTTTCCGCCGCTTCGGCCGCGCGTCCGCAGAACAAAGTCGAGCGGGCAACGCTCAGGATGCGGTTCTCGCGGTTGTCGGCCGCCACCACGAGCTGCCCCAGATATTGGCGTTTCGCCATCTCTACGGCCCGTGGCGTGAGCGCGTTGCCGTCGGCCACGCGCGCTATGCACTGTTCGATAAGGCGGCGGCAGCGGGAGCTGTCGTCGTGGTCGCATCCGTAGTAGACGGTGAAGGCGCCGCAGTCGGTATACCATGCGCACGATGCCTCTACAGAATACACCAGTCCGCGTCGTTCCCGCAAGGCTACGTTCAGGAGAGAGTTCATGCCCGGGCCTCCGAGAATATTGGTGAGCAGGGCGAAGCAGTGGCGTTCCGGCGAGAACATGCCGGGCAGACGTGCCCCGATTATATTGTGGTCCTGATGCGAGTCTATGCTGCGGCGCACATGGAATGGGGGCGTGTGCGGAGGTTGTGCGGCAGTGGAGGTGGAAGCGGAAGGCGATTGTGGTGGATTGAAACGCGTGGCGAATGTCGCCAACACTCTTGCCGGGGCTTCCGGACCGCTGTAGAAGGCCACCATATTGTCGGCGGTATAGTGCTGCCTGAGGTAGGCGCGACATTGTTCCGACGTGATTTTCCCGATGTCCGCCTTGCTCCCGAGTATGTTGTGGCCGAGGGATGAACCTGCGAAAAGCAAGTCGTCGAAATCGTCGTACACAGCATCGGCCGGCGAATCAAGATATGAATCTATCTCATCGGCTATCACCTGGCGTTCTTTATCGAGTTCGCGTTGTGGAAACTGCGAGTTCTGCACAAGATCGGCTATCAGCTCGGCCGCGCGTGCGGTATTGCCGGCGGGATAGATGCTGTACACCACGGTCTCTTCTTTGGTGGTGAATGCGTTCAGCTCGCCCCCGACGGCTTCCATGCGGTTTATGATATGCCAAGAGCTTCGCCGTTCAGTGCCTTTGAAAATATTGTGCTCCACCATGTGGGCTATTCCGTGGGCCTCGGGACCATCGTCGCGGCTGCCCACTCGGGCTGTGATGCCGGCTATCGCCGTGGCTGCCCCGCGGGAGTGGACGTGTACCATGCGCATGCCGCACGGAAGCGAGTGGTAGCTTATGTCGGAGGTGTGGCTACGCATCTTTCCAATCGCCATTGTCCTTGATGAGGCGGATGAGCCGTGGCAGAGCCTCTTCCGCAGGAATGTTTTTCACCACGCATTCCTTATTTTTGTACAGGCTCACATTGCCTGCCGCGGCACCTACGTAGCCGTAATCGGCATCGGCCATTTCTCCCGGACCATTGACTATGCAACCCATCACGCCGATTTTTAATCCTGTGAGATGCGATGTGGCGCGCTTGATTTCGGCAAGGGTTCCCTGCAGGTCGAACAATGTGCGGCCGCACCCCGGGCAGGCAATGTACTCGGTGCGCGTGAAGCGCAGGCGCGTGGCCTGCAGGATGCCAAGCGACAGTTCGCGCCGCTCTGCATCGGTCAGCGATGGAGCCTCGATGGCTATTCCGTCTGCAAAGCCGTCGAGCAGCAGGGTGCCGAATTCAATGGCTGCTTCCACCACTACACGTTCGGCATCCATGTCGGCCGGATAGCGGCGCAGCAGAATGGCGGGAGCGGTGTCGCCGGCAGTCATCATGCTGTGCATCTGTGCGCGCATGTCGGCTATGGGATTGACGGCGTCGGCGGCAGCCTCCACCACGCGCACGCCCTCCGGAAGGGCGTCGACGGACGGGAAGTCGACACCCATCGCCACGGGCATGCGTCCACCGCCCACATTGCCGCATTCGGCAGATTTGCGACGTGCAGGCGCGAAGATATCATATCCGGGTGCGAGCGATGCGCCTGTGGGTGCAGCTTCAGCTATGCGCCCGATATAGTCCCGTATCATTTTTGCCACGGGTATTTCTGCCGTAGGGTCCTCACTGAGCGACACGCGGATGGTGTCGCCTATGCCATCGGCCAGCAGGGAGCCTATGCCTACTGCCGATTTTATGCGCCCTTCAAGCTCGTTGCCGGCTTCTGTGACACCCAGGTGCAGCGGGAAGTGCATGTTCTCCGCATCCATCGCTGCCACAAGGCGGCGCACCGTCTCCGTCATCACCAGCACATTGGATGCCTTGATGCTGATCACGACATTGAGAAAACCGTTGTCGCGGCATACGCGCAGGAATTCCATGGCCGATTCCGTCATGCCTGCAGGGGTGTCGCCGTAGCGGCTCATGATACGGTCGCTCAACGAGCCGTGGTTCACTCCTATGCGCAGGGCTGTGTGGCGTTCCTTACACAATTCGAGAAGCGGCACGAGTTTGTCGCGCAGTTTTTGCAGTTCGGCGGCGTATTCTTCGTCTGTATATTCAAGATGTTTGAACACTCGCCCGGGATCTACGAAATTGCCGGGATTGATGCGCACTTTCTCAACCTCTTCGGCGGCAGCGAAAGCTGCCGCGGGATTGAAATGTATGTCGGCCACAAGAGGAGTGTCGATGCCGCGCTTACGCAGCTCGGAGCGTATGGCGCCGAGATTGCGGGCGTGGGCTACGCCTTGGGCAGTCAGACGTATGAGTTCCGCCCCGGCCTCGGCCAGGCGTACGCATTGGTCCACACTCGCGGCGGTGTCGAGGGTGGCGGTGTTTGTCATTGACTGAAGGCGCACGGGATTGTGCCCTCCGACAGCGGTGTTGCCGATGCCCACTTCTACCGTGGCACGGCGTTGATAGTCAAGTCTGTTCATATATTTTCGGGAATGAACTATCAGTAGGGTAAACACATGAATATAAACACGCAAACAGCGCCCAGCATCCATCCGGCGCACGTCTGTGCAGGCGTATGGCGCCCGAGTATCAGGCGTGCGGTGCCGACGATGCCTCCGAGCAGAATCACAGCGGAAAGCCATGCCATGGCGTGGACGGTGGCCAGGCGTGTGACTGTGAACCAAAGCATCATGCCGGCCATTCCGCCCATGGCAATGGTGTGGGCACTGATTTTCCATCGGAATGTCACGGCGACAGCTGTGATTGTGGACGCGGCCGCCCCATAGAAAAAGCTGCGCAACCACATAGGGGCGTGGAGTGCGCCGAGATATAGGGCGCCGCCGATGTAGGCGAGCGTGGCTATGAGCATGGGAATGATGCGCTCGCGACGGCGCGACAGGCACATATCGCTTATGCGTCCCATACGGTGCATTATGAGCAGAAGGCACAGCGGGATGGCAGCCGTGATGACGGCTATACCGAGCGTGGCTCCCATGCGTGTGCTTTCGGGCAGAATCTGCAAGGGGGTGATCCACATTGCCATTGCCATGCAATAGGTGGGTACGAGCAGTGGCGAGAGCACATCGCTCGCAATCTGCGCGGCGCGTCTGAGGCGGTTTTTTGCAGCCGGAGCCTCTTTATGCGGGGTATTGGTTTGGTCCATCGTGGATTTGTGGAATTTAGAAGTTCTTACGCAGGCGGGCTACGGGCAGTCCGAGTTTCTCGCGGTATTTCGCCACTGTGCGGCGTGCGATGTCGTAGCCTTCGGCCGCGAGGGCGGCGCGCAGTGCCTCGTCGCTGAGAGGTGCGCGCTTGTCTTCTTTAGCTATGACGTCTTTTATTTTCTCAGAGATTTCATGCGATGAGGTGTCGTTGTCATCGATGGGACGTTCGTTGAAGAACATTTTCACAGGATACACACCGGCCGGGGTGGCCACGTATTTTCCTGCCGTGGCCCGTGATATCACGCTGAGGTCGTAGCCCGTGTCGGCGGCTATGTCGCGCAGTATCATCGGGTGTATGTCGGCACGGTCGGCACTGATGAAAAAGTCTTTCTGCCGTGCCACAATCGATTTCATCACGGCCATGAGCGTGCGTGCGCGCGCGTTCAGCATTTTAATGAAGCTTTGGGCCTCATCGTGGCGTGCCCGCACGAAAGCATAGGCCTCGCGCTCGCGGCGTGATGCCGTTGCCGCTTTCTCATCCGGGATGAACGACTCCTCTATGGCCAGTTCCGGGGTGCGGCCTGTCAGCCATACGGTGGCACGTCCGTTGGCGTCTATCTCGACATTGAAGTCGGGCACGATATAGCGCGTGCGGTTGTCTGTGCTGTTGTCGGCATGGCCGCCTGGCTTGGGGTCGAGTGTGAGTATGAGCTTTATAGCGGCGCTCAGGCTGTCCTCGTCCGTGTCGAGGGCTGCCCGCAGGCGGTCTGAATGCCGTTTGGTGAATGCATCGAAATGTTCGCCCAGTATTTTGGTTGCCAGCGCAACGTCGGGTGCGGGCTTCATGCGTGAGAGTTGCAGCAGCATGCAGTCCCGCAGGTCGGTGGCGCCTACGCCTGCCGGTTCAAGCATGCGCACTATCTCAAGCATGCGCCGGAAGTCGTCAGCGTCGCGTTCGTGGCCGGTGGAAGCGCTCATGTCATCGGCCATGGCTGCTGCAGAGCGCGTGAGGTATCCGTTGTCGTCGAGATTGTCGATTATATATTCCGCGATGTCACGGTCGGATGTGCTCAGATTGAAATCGGTGAGCTGGGACTTCAAGGCCTCGGCAAGAGTCTCTCCGGGGGCGGCTTCGGGCATGTCGAAATCCCAGTCGTGGCTGCGGCTTCCGTAGCGCGGAAACGGTACATCATCGTCGTTGGCATAGTCGGCACGCTGCAGTTGCTCCGCACTTTCCTTGAATGTCTCGTCCATATCGGCTGTGGCCTCCGCACCCTCCGGTGCGCGCTCGGTGAGTGCGGGATTCTCATCCACCACCCGGCGCACCTCGTCCTCAATTTCGGGCGTGGACATCTCCAGCAGACGTCCGTAGAGCATCTGTTCCGGGTGTAGCCGTTGCTGCAGGCGCTGTTGTTGCGATAGTTCGAGAGACTCTTTCATAAGCAGTGCAAAATTAGCGAAAAAATCCCGAATTACGATACTCTTTAGAGGCTGATGGCGTATTCATCGGCGTCGCATGCTGCCGGGAAGCGCGAGCGGGCGAGGCGTATGGCGTTGAGATCGAAGGAGGCCGTGGTGCTCCCGGGAGCGAAGGCCGGGCGGCCCATGTGGTCGAATGCGAAGCTGCAATCGTCGTAGCATCCGTAGGCGTCGGAGCCGCTGCGGTTGGCGCACACTATAGGCGCCTGATTCTCTATGGCGCGGGCTATGAGCAGATGCTCAAGAGCGTATACGCGTGCCTGCGGCCAGTTGGCAGGCAGGAGCATGAGGTCGTAGGCGTAGGAGCGGTTGCGCATCCAGGCGGGGAAGCGCAGATCGTAGCACACACTCATGGCGATATTCCATCCACGATGGTTTATCACCGGTATGTGGGCGCTTCCGCTTCCGAACACCGCGGCTTCGTTGCTCATGGAAAAGAGATGACGCTTGTCGTAGAATACGGCTTGTCTGTCGGGTGTCACGAAAAAGGCGCGGTTGAACATCCGGCCGTCGCGCTCAATTGCCGCGAATGATCCGGCTATGGCACATCCGCTGCCGCAGGCCATGGCTTTTACGGCCTCCATTGTGGCACCGTCCGCCGGCTCGGCCATTGAGCGCATTGTGTCGCCATCATTGGTATAGCCTGTGGAGAAAAGCTCGGGGAGCACTATTATGTCGCTTGTGGGCGACAGTGCCGCCACAGCATCCCCGGCCGCGGCGAGGTTTTGCTCGCTATGGCCGGGGATAATGTTGATTGGGGCGGCGCTGACTTTAAGGATTTCAGTGGGTTTCATCCTCATCGGCGGTGGAGAATTTTTCCGGAAATTTTCCCTTGTAGGGTGCGAAGTATGCTTTTACGGCCCGCATATCGGCTTGTATGTCGCCGGTGGGGTGGAATACGTCATGTATGAAAATATCCTTTGTGGAGTAGTCTATGACGGCGAGCACAACAGGCACATCAGCGCCATAGGCGATGCGCAGGAATCCGGAATGCCAGCGGGCTGTGCGGCTGCGGGTGCCTTCGGGAGTGATGGCCAGCCGCAGCACTTCGGAATTACGGTAGCGCTCAGTCAGGGCGTCGACGAGTGATGGCGCGCCCGGACTGCGGTCCACCGGCACTCCGCCGATGCTCCGGAATATCGGTCCGAGCGGCCAGAAGAACCAGCTCTTCTTCATCAGGAAGCCGGCGGTGCGTCCCACGCTGTGAATGGCGAGCTCTCCGAGAATGAAGTCCCAGTTGCTGGTGTGTGGCGCCACACAGTAGATGCACCGTGGCATGTCGGGCACGGTCACGCTCACTTTCCATCCTGCCATGCGCAGGATGCGTGCGCAGAGATTCATTTTGTAGGTTTAAGAGGTTATTAAACACCCTCTAAAGGGATGCCTTTACTGCGTCGCGCACTTCCTGCGGGAGCAAGGCGTTCATTTCTTTCAGAATTGCAGCCACTTCGGCTTTGGTGTCGTCGCCGAGTTTGTTGAAGGCCTTGCGGTTGTAGGCTTTGCGGGCTGCGGCGTAGGCGTGGGGGCTGTCGAAGTCTTTTTTGCTTTTGTCGAATATGAAACTGCAGTGCGACAGGGCGTTGACCTGCAGCGATGCTATGCGGCCGACGAGTTCCTCCACTTTCTGAGCATCGAATCCTTCGAAGTAGCAGGCGGCGCTGAGGAGTTCGGAAGCCATGGCGCCGCAGATATTGCGGATTTGTTTCTTGACGGTTCGTTTATTTGCCATAATATCAGTTGTATTTGGTGAGTATTTTTCTTAAAGCGGGGAGAGTGGGGTCTATCTTGTCTTTTTTTGCAGTCTGGGCCATGAAACGGTTGAACTGAAGGGGCAGCTCCACAGCATGGCCGGTTATGGCTGTCATCCGGTCGAGCATCTTTGCCGGGTGGGTGTTGATGAGAGCTACGCCCGGACGGCCGTTCTGCGTGCGGCGCAGCAGGGCAGCCACGGCCGATGCCGAACGTGGTTCGGCCGTATAGCCGAAGACGGAATATACTGTGCGCACAGCCTCCTCCTGTTGCGCGGGGGTGAACACTGCGGCGTGGATGTCGCGCCTCATGGCTGCCGTATCGCCACCGTACAGCGCCCATAGGCGCGGAAGGTTGGCCGGGTAGCCTTTTGCGGGGTTGAACGGTGGCACTGGCTTTCCTTCGGCCGCCACATCGGCGAACACTCCCGGCAGGCAGGCTCCAGTGATCGATCCTATCGGCGCGCCCATCTTGCGTGCCATGGCAGCGGCTGTGACGTTGCTGAGGTTGCCGCAAGGCATTGCAAAATCGGCTGTGGACGGGTCTATGCCTGCGGCCTTAAGCCGCGCGCAGGCTTCGAAGAAGTAGATTATCTGCGGCAACACGCGGCCCAGATTCAGGGAATTGGCGCTTGTGAGGTGCAGGGCAGAGTTCAGCTCCGTATCGAGCAATGCCGTGTCGACAAGCTGATTGCAGTCGTCGATGGTGCCGCGCACCTCGATAGGGTGGGTGTTGGCTCCCAGTGTGGCAAACTGTGCTTCCTGCATGCGGCTGAGCCGGCCTCGCGGGTAGAGGATGAACACTTCCACTCCCTCCAGGCCGAGAAACGCATTGGCTATGGCCCCGCCGCTGTTGCCGGTGGTGGCCACAAGCACATTTATGCGGCCGGGAGTTTTGCCGGCCCCGGCTGCCAGATGGCGGTAAAGGCGCGCGAGAAAGCGTGTGCCCACATCCTTGAACGACAGCGACGGTCCGTGGAACAGTTCCAGAGCGAAGATGCCGTCGGCAAGTTCCACGAGAGGGATCTTGAAGTTGAGACTGTCGCCCACGATTTTTTTCAGCACAGCCCCATCCACATCGTCGCCAAGAAGAGAGTTGGCCACAACGTAGGCGATGTCCGTGAGCGACAGCTGGTCGATATTGTTGAAAAACGCTTTCGGCACTGTGGGCCAGCTGGCGGGCATATAGAGGCCGCCGTCGGGAGCCACGCAGTGCACGATGGCGCGTGTGAGGTCGGTGCGGTAAGAATTGTCGGAGGTACTGTAGTATTGCATAGCCGCGCACTTACACGGGGATTACAAGCATGGGGATGTCGGCGTGGAACAGCATAGTGTTGGCGAGGCCGGGGTTGAACACGCGTCCGAACATGCTTTTGCGACGATTGGGGACTACTATGAGATCAAACGGGTTTTCGGCATGCATGGCCCGCACGGCATCTGCGTCCGTTCCGGCGTTGTCGGCACTGCTGAAAGTCCATGCAGGATAGTGCTGCCTGCAGTAGGAGAGCAGCGAGGCAGCCGAGTCGGCGGCGGTGGGGCGGTAGAAGCGTCTGCGCTGGGTGGCGTGCACCACGCATATCTCTACCCCGTCGGCAGGCTTGAGCAAGCGGGCGAAACCGTCGAGGGCAAGCATGTCGGTCTGGTTGAGGTTGCAGAAGAACAGCACCCGGCGGGGCGTGTGCACGTTTTGGGGCTGATATGGTTCCGGGATAGTGAGCACAGCGAAACGTCCGGCATCGAGCACTTCGGCGCTCACACTACCTATGAGTTCGCGTTCCTTGCGCTCAACGCCGCGGGTGCCCATGACCACCAACAACGGCGGATTAACTTTGCCATATTCCACTATGGCATCCTCCGGCACTCCTTCCACAATTTTCGTAGAGTATTTTACCGGCATGGCTCCTTCGTCTTTCATGAGCGCAGCCAGGCGTGAGGCAAATTTTTGCATGGATGTGGCAGCCTCGGCTTCGAGACGCTCGCGGGTGTCGTTGTCGGCTATCTCGTAGGTGAGCTTGTCGCTGAGCTGCATGTTTGCACCCACGTAGGGGTCGATGAACGAATGCAGCAGCCGCAGGGATGCCCCGTGGGAAGCCGCGAGTTTTCCGGCCACAATGGCGGCTTTGAGCGAATGCTCGCTGAAATCGGTGGGGACGATGATGGAGTGCGTCTCCTCGCACCGGGCTATGTCGGCCGAGCTGAACACATCAGCGTTCTCGATCACACGCAATGCCAAAGGGAGATCCGTCTCGAGGATGCGCACACGCACTCCCGACGCGATTGCGGGATCGGTCAGGTTGACGTTTTGCAGCACTACCTCGATGCCCTCGCTCTCAAGGAGCGACCGAAGAGCAAGCGCTCTGTCGAAAGTGTGTATGGCTACCGTGATATATCGTGTCATTGTAGTGAGGGCTTTTCAGGATCCTGGAGTTTAATTCCGGTATCTTTTGTAGATTGTGTTTAAATATTCCGGGCAATATGCCGAAAGAGAGTGAGCGCCGGAATGCCGGCGTCACTCTCTGTATGGGATTTGTGGGGTGCCGCCTGTGGCACAGCACTATGGTTCAAGCTTTTTCCTGCTCTTTGAGTATGGCTATGGCCATATCGTAGATAGTGGGATCGTCGAGTACAACAATGCCGCCGTCGGGGCCCGGCTCGATGTGTACACCACAGTTCTTGCCAAAGTCATAGTTTACGCCGCCGAAGTAGTTGCGCACGGTCTGGACGGTGGTGTTGAGCTTATCGGCTATCTGGTGCATCGAGCCGTCGGGCAAACTGTCCTTGAGGCGGCGCAGTTCGTTGAAGGTGATTGTCTTAGGCATAGTTCGAAGAGTTTTATGGGTTAATTGCGTTTTTTTGATGTTGGTAAAGTTACTATCTTATTTTGAAAATGCCAAGATATTGACTTAAAAAAATAGTATGTTTAAAAACATCCTCATATACGCCTCACATCGGCTGCGCGCAGCCATGCGCGGGTGCTGTTGTTGATTTTCACGTCGTACCATTGTTCGGAGCCGTCGGCGCCGGGTGTCATCACGCTGTCCACTATCTCCACTTTTGTGCCTTCGTGTATGGCCACCACTTTGTCGGCGGCGTTCTGGGAGGTCTTGGGTGTGGAGCTTAGCAGGGTGGTGGGCACCACCACCACGGCTTCATTGTGGCGGGTAGGGGCCGATGCTGTGGATGCGGCCACTACTATGGCATACACGCACAGGCACAGAAGCACCATTCCACCGAAAAAACCGGTCTTGCGCAGCATCACACTCGATGAGAATATGTACACGGCCGCCATTCCGGCCACGGCGATGAATAGTGCCAGCGCTGTCCATGCCCAGGCATCGGGGCTCATCCAGGATGTCACCGATGCGTGCAGATTGCTCAGGAAGGCACTGTCGTCTTCCGGCAGATCCTGGATTTTTGTGCGCACGAATTCAAGGTTGGTGCGCGCGTCGGTGTGCGACGGGTCGAGGCGCAGCGCACGTTCGTAGTTTATGATGGCATGGCCGGATTCTCCATTGCGCCAGTAGGCGTTGCCGAGGTTGTAGTAGGCATCGGGAGTGGCGCCCTCCTCTGCCAGGGAGCGCGAATAGAGTTCGACGGCGGCCGGATAGTCTTCGGCCATGTAGGCCGAGTCGGCCTGACGGGCCAGAGTGGAAGCCATGCTCCCGAGGGTGCCGAGAGCTATGGCGGCAAGTATGGCGGATAGTTTTTTCATCACTGTCTTTTCTTTACGCCTTCGAGGTTTTTGATAGCAGCCGCTGCGCGCTCGTAGAGAGCCGATACTTCGGCGGCGGAATGGTCGGGGGTGAAGCGGGCTTGCTCGCATTCGTCGAGCACATCAAGCACAGATTGGGTATCGTTTTCCCCGACACCATAGTCGGCCATACGTGCCGCGATGTTGTCGCGCAGCAGTTGCGATGGCGGTATGCCGAGTTTGTCGCTGACATAGCCCCACATGGCTTTGGCGAGCTCCTGATAGAATTCCTCACTTTTGCCGCTTTGCATGAAGCCGCGCGCGGCGCGCAGGCGTTTCATCGCCACGCGGTTGGCACGTGCCAGGCGACGGCCGCCCACATCGGCGCGCAGACGCAGCGTGCGCCGATAGCCGAGTATTGACGCAACAAGGAGTGCGACCACAGCTGCGTAGGCGAGCCAATACCACACGGAGTGGAACAGCATGCCTCCGCTCACTATGGGTTTTTCCGGAGAAGTGTGTATGTGGCGGATATCTGTGATTGTGTTGTCGATGGCTCGCTGTTCGGCGCCGGCCACGGAGGTGGATGCGCCCTTGGCCACATTTACGTCGTATGGGCGAGTGTCGAGGGTCACATATTTCTTTTCCGAGGGATTGAAGTATACGAAGGGTGTGGCCGGTATGGTGAATTTACCGGGCTCCTGAGGCACTATGGTATAGTCTACACGGAATGTGCCGCTCATGTCGCTTCCGCTCACGGCGGCGGCTATATCGGTCTTTGGGGTGTAGCGGTCCATTCCGGCCGGGAAGTCGACTTCCGGAGCGGAGAGATACTTGATATTGCCGGTGCCTTTAATGATATAGGAATAGGTGGCGGCTTCATTGGTGCGCAGCAGCTCGGGATTGAGTTCGGTGCTTACGCTGAAATTACCCACGGCGCCGTTGAAGCCGGCCGGCCGAGGTTCGGGAAGCGCCTCCACCACGAGGGTGGCCTGGTTGCTGTTGGTGGTGACGGTCTGTTGCACGGGGCGCCGCGTTACGAAATAGCCCATGTTGACAGTCTCGTAAGTGCGCACCACTACGTCGTACTGTCCCGAGTTTACTGTCAGGCGGCCGGATTTCTGCGGATACAGCAGGCATCGCTTAAGCACGGCAGTGTAGTAGTTCCGTCCGTTGTAATGTTCGGTATCGGTTTCGAAGCTGACAGGAAGCTCTTCAGAGAGGAAGCCTTCAAACACGGGCTGCTTCTTGGGCATTATCTGCGTGATATCGGTAGTGGTGTACACCTTGATGGTGGCTATCACTGCTTCTTGCTCATACACATGGGTCTTGTTGAATGAGATGCGGATGAGCAGATCGTCGGCGGAGATATGGTGCGAGGCCTCGGCCGGCTGACGGTTGTTGGCGCCGGGCTGCGAGTGGCCGCCGGCTGCGGAATTTGCGTCGGGAGGCAGAATCTTGAATGTCGCGGCTTTGCTGCTCAAGGTCTTGCCTCCGGCCGAGATGCTCACAGCCGGCACATTGACCGTGCCGGATTTATCAGCGGAATAGATGAACGAATAATCTATTGTGGTCGACGAACTCATGTGCCCGTTCACCACCTCCGTGCTCTGCATTGTTGAGACAGAAGGCCCGTACAGGTAGGTGCAGCCCTCCAGTTCGGGAGCTTTCGGGGCATTCCCCTCGCCGTTGGTGAGACGGAATGTGAGGCTGAATTTGCGTCCCTCCACCACGTTGCCGGGTGTGATGACCTTGAATGTGGCCTGTGCGAAGCATGTGGCGGCACACAAGGCCATGACGGCCACAAGAAAGATGGTGCGAATTTTCGTATTACTCATTTTACCATGGTTTGTCGGTGGTGCGACGTCCCGGTTGCGCGGGTTCTTTCTGTTTGCGCCTGGTGGCGTTTTCTTTGTTCTGCATGGCCTGGAGTATCTGTTCGGCGCTCTGGGTCATGGGTTGTTGCTGTTGCTGCTGTTGCTGCTGGTCCTGTTGCTGTTGCTGCTGGTCCTGCTGTTGCTCTTGCTGTTGTTGCTGCTGGTCTTGTTTGTCCTGATCTTTGTCCTGGTCCTGATCTTGATTCTGCTGTTTCAACTGTGCCAGCCGCAGGTTCTGGCGTGTGCGGTTATTGTCGGGGTTCAGGCGCAAGGCTTGTTTGTACCTTTCGATACTTTTCGCGTAGTCTTCGTCGTTGTAGGCCATGTTGCCGAGGTTGTAGAAAGCTTTTTCGGCAAGTGCGGTGTCGGTTTGGGCGCAGGCGTTTCCCACTTGTTCGAAAAGTTCCATGGCTATGCGTCGCGGGTCGTTCTCGCTACCTTTTGTATCCTCTCCGGCCATGTTGAGCAGCGCGAGGGCCTTGTTGTAGGTGGCTATCTGGGAGGATGGATTGAGTTGCAGTGCCACTTCGTAGGCTTCAAGCGCCTTGGCGAAGTTGCCTTTCTCGTAGTAAGCGTTGCCGTCGCGGATCACGTTGCGCAGTTCCTTGGTGATTTCCGCGCTTTGAGCGAAAGTCACTGCCGGAGCTGCCATGGCAATAATCAGTGTCAGAATTGTCTTTCTCATTTCTTTTCCGTTTTGGTGAAGAAATTGATATGGGTGAGCCAGCCAATCTTACGTTCAAGCACGAGCACATCTATCACAAGCAGTATCAGGGCTATCCACGCGAATGTGGGAAATTGCTCTGCTCCGGCAGAATACGTGACGCGGCTGAACTCCGATTTTTCCAGCGTGTCAAGCTGATGCTCCAGATCCTCGAGGGCCGACGATGACGCCGCGTTGACATATACGCCGCCTCCGGCTTCGGCGAGTTGCTTGCCGAGCTCCTCGTTGATGGTGGTGGTGACCACGTTGCCCTGCATGTCGCGCATGTATTCGCCTTTTCTGCCGCCCACAGGTATAGGAGCGCCTTTGGCCGAGCCTACACCCACGATATCCACCTGAATACCGTTCTCCCGGGCCATTTTTGCGGCTTCTATGGCTTCGCCTTCATGGTCCTCGCTGTCGGTGATGAGTATGATGGCCTTATGGGTGTCCTCGTCCGGCGAAAAGCCGTTCATGGCCATGTTTATGGCGTTGGAGATGTCGGTACCCTGATTGGCTATCATGCCGGGCTGAAGCTCGCTGAGGTACATTTTTGCGGAATAGAAATCGGTGGTGAGAGGCATTTGTGTCTTGGCATCGCCGGCAAAAATCACGAGGCCCACCTTGTCGTTGTGCAGGCGGTCGATGAGCTTTTCAAGTACCAGACGCGAACGGTCGAGACGGGAGATTCCTGCCGGATCGTCGCTGGAAGAGGCGAGCATGGAGTTGCTGACGTCGAATGCTATCATCACTTCTATGCCATCTACGCGTGCTTCCTGCTCTTTCTGGCCTGCGCGCGGTCGTGCCAGCACTATAACAAGGGCTGCCAGTGCGAGCACTTCGAGCACTATTTTTATTGTGGGCTTGTAGCGTGAGGCTTCGGGCATGAGGGCTGCTATCACATCGGGGCGCCCGAAGCGTCGCAGCTTGCGTCGGCGCGAGGCCCGTGCGAGGGCATACAGCCCTGCGGCCGCCACGCATGTCAGCAGAAGATATAACAGATGTGTATTTGCGAAATCAAACATATATTCAGCGGAGTTGAAGGAGAATAGGAGGTTATGGCATGGTGCGCACAACGGTGTAGCGCAGCAGCAGTTCTATTGCAAACAGGGCGAAGGCCAGCCACGCCCACAGCATGTAGTTGTCTTCCGTGTGTGAGAAGTGGCGCACATCCATCTGTGTCTTTTCCAGGGCATCGATCTCGTCGAAGATGTCCTGAAGTACT
The DNA here is from genome assembly GCA_910578095.1 of uncultured Muribaculaceae bacterium. Lineage (GTDB taxonomy): Bacteria > Bacteroidota > Bacteroidia > Bacteroidales > Muribaculaceae > CAG-873. Next base: position 39,968 of record CAJTOZ010000007.1, read on the forward strand.
TTATTGCCTGTGGCTCGGAAATATTTGCCTCCGGTGCTCTCGGCAACGGTGCGTAGCGTGGCTTCGTCGATCACAACTTTCTGGGGTGCGAACACCATGCGGCCAAACTCGTTGATCATCGGCGAGGGTGCCTCGCCGTTGGTGCCGATACCGATGGTGTAGATTTTCACCCCGAGCTCCTGGGCCACCCGCGTAGCGTCCAGAGGGGTCACCACGCCGGTATTGTTGCTGCCGTCGGTGAGGAGTATGATGCTTTTGCTTTTGGCTTTGCCTTCTTTCAGGCGGTTGAGCGAGGTGGCTATACCGTCGCCTATGGCAGTACCATCCTCCAGCATGTTCATGTTGATGGAACTGATGTAGCCGAGCAGTTGGGAACGGTCTACAGTCATGGGCACGCCCGTGAGGCTCTCACCGGCGAATATCACAATTCCTATATTGTCGTTCTCGCGGCCGCTGACGAATTTGCCGGCGACAGCTTTGGCCGCTTCGAGACGGTCGGGCTTGAAGTCGCGGGCGAGCATGCTCGACGAGATGTCCATCGCTATCATGATGTCGGTGCCTTCGGTGCGTGTGGTGCGCCAGTTGTCCTTGAGCTGCGGGCGTGCGAGCACTATGATGAGGCACCCCACCGCAGCCATTCGGAGCACAAACAGGAGATGGCGCACCCATTGCTTCCACGACACAGGCAGTTTGGCAAACGGCGCTGTGGTGGAGAGTGCCATGTAGGGGCGTGCGTTGCGCTGCTTGAGAACGTACCATATTATCATCGGCACGTACAGCACAAAGAGCCAGAGGTATTGAGGATGAGCTAATTGCATGGGGTCTACTTGTCGGTGTCAGATTTTGCGCCGTCATCTTCGGGCTCGGGAGCGGGCTTGGTGTCCTCGACGAAGGCTACGGCCGAATTGTAGGCCTTGACGTTGTCGTCGGGCAGCGGGCGCATTTTTGCAAATTTCACAAAGTCGGCCACTTCGAGCACTGCGCGCATGCGGTCGGCGCTGAGGCGTGTGGCCTCGTTGGCGCGCAGCGAGCGCATGATTTCTGTCGAGGTCATCTCCATGGCGTTTATGCCGAAGCGTCCGTCGAGATACTGGCGGAGGATGTCGGTGAGTTCCGTGTAGTATTCTTTTTCGTGTCCGCTTTCGGCAAGGCGGCGTTCGCGCAGTTGGCCGAGACGGCGCATGGCGAGTTCGTAGGGCGGCACGATGCGTTTGCGTCGCACCATCACTGTGCCTCCGCGGCGCCAGTACAGGAATGCGGCAATTCCGGCAGCTATGAGGCCCAGAGCTATGAATATCCATGCCCAGTAGTCGCTGACCCATTGCGGAACCCAGTCATACCACTTCGAGGGATAGGCCACAGGGCCTTCCAGGGGATGTATCTCCGTGAGGGAATCAAGCTCTACGGGCAGCACTTTCAGCACCAGAGCGCGGCTTTCGGCGGTGTCGCGTCCGCTGGCCACGCGCAGCGGCGGCAGCGTTACGGTGTCAGGGTCGAAAGGCTGGAGGGTCAGGGTGTAGATGGTTTCACGCCGTCCGTTTCCGAGGTCGGTGGTCTGGTGGCTTATGTCGGCCACATCGACGCCGCCCAGCTGTCCGCCTTTCTCGGGCCACGCCACAAGGGAGGCGTCGGCCGGGCCGAGCACCGTGACGTGCAGGTTGGTGCGGTAGCCTTGTGTCATGACAGTGGAATCGAGCTGGGCTGTCACTTTCAGGTCCTGCGCGCTCATCCCCGTTGCTGTCAGGGCTATTGCTGCTGTCAATATTATTTTTGAGAGCTTCATGTGGTGGGAGGTAGTGAATGAGTGTCGTTAGCGGGCGCCGCGGTTTTTGAACAGTCCCATGAGCGCGCGCACATAATCTTCATCTGTGGCCACGCTTGCGAAGTCCACGCGGCGGCTGCGCAATGTCTCGGCCATTTGCTGCTGGCGATCGTACCACCACCGCCCGTAGGCGCTGCGCACGCGCTTGCTGGATGTGTCGATCCATCGCGAGGCCCCGGTCTCGAGGTCCATCACGCGCATAAGCCCCACATCGGGCATCTGCGTGTCGCGTTTGTCGTACACCTGCAGCGCTATCACGTCGTGGCGGTTGCGTGCCACTGCCAGTGGTTTGGAATAGTCGTGGCTGTCGATGAAGTCGGATATCAGGAAGGTGGTGCACCGCTTTTTCATTGCATCGGCGAAATAGCGCAGGGCGCCGCCGATGTCGGTGCCGCGTCCTTCGGGCTTGAAGTCCAGAAGTTCGCGGATTATAAGCAGAATATGCTTCTTGCCTTTCTGCGGAGGTATGAATTTCTCAATACGGTCGGAAAAGAACAGTGCTCCTATCTTGTCGTTGTTCTGCGAGGCCGAGAATGCGATGGTGGCTGCTATTTCCGCTATCATCTCGCGTTTCTCGGTGCCTTCGGCTCCGAAATAACGGCTTCCGGACACATCCACGAGCAGCATCACCGTGAGCTCGCGTTCTTCCTCATACACTTTGATATAAGGATGGTTGTGGCGTGCCGTGACGTTCCAGTCGATGTCGCGGATGTCGTCGCCGTACTGGTATTCACGCACCTCCGAGAACATCATGCCGCGTCCCTTGAAAGCCGAGTGGTACTCGCCCGCAAAGATATTCTGCGAGAGGCCGCGGGTCTTGATTTCGATTTTGCGTACCTTTTTTATAAGGTCTTTTGCGTCCATTTTCCGGAGGTTTGTAATTTGTGGTTAGGGCACCTGCACCTTGTCGAGGATCTCGGTGATGATCTCGTCGGTGGTGATGTTGTTGGCTTCGGCTTCATAAGTGACGCCGATACGATGGCGCAGCACGTCGTGGCTCACGGCGATCACGTCCTCCGGAATCACATAGCCGCGCTGGTGCAGGAATGCGTAGGCGCGGGCGGCGCGGGCCAGGGATATCGATGCGCGGGGCGAGGCTCCGAAGGCTATGATGCTTGTGAGGTCGTTGAGGCCATAGTCGGCAGGGAAGCGGGTGGCGAACACTATGTCCACGATGTAGCGCTCTATTTTTTCGTCCACGTATATCTGCTCCACTACTTTCTGGGCGTCGATCACTTCCTCGGGTTTGAGCAGGGGCTCCACTCGGGGGCGTTCGCCGGCGATGTTCTGGCGTATGATGAGCTTTTCTTCTTCTTTGCTGGGGTAGCCGATAACTACTTTCAGCAGGAAACGGTCCACCTGGGCCTCGGGCAGCGGGTAGGTGCCTTCTTGTTCGATGGGGTTCTGTGTGGCCATCACCATGAACGGTTCGTCGAGGGGGAAGGTGTTGTCGCCGATGGTCACCTGACGTTCCTGCATGGCCTCGAGCAGCGCGCTCTGCACCTTGGCGGGAGCGCGGTTGATTTCATCGGCCAGAACGAAATTGGCGAAGATGGGGCCCTTCTTGACCTGGAATTGTTCGTTCTTAACGCTGTAGACCATTGTGCCCACGACATCGGCAGGGAGCAGGTCGGGCGTAAACTGTATGCGGCTGTAGCGCGCGTCGATGAGCTGCGCCAGCGTTTTTATGGCAAGTGTTTTTGCGAGGCCGGGGACGCCTTCGAGCAGCACGTGGCCGTTGCTCAGCAGGGCGATAAGGAGGCTTTCCACGAGATGCTTCTGGCCTACGATGGTCTTGTCCATGCCGTGGGTCACGAGGTTGATGAAGTCGGCCTTGGAGGCTACAAGAGCATTGAGCTCGCGGATATTTACGGTTTCACCCATAAGTGTAAGAGTTGAGATTTATGTAGTTGTGTTTTGTTGATTCGAGTGTCGGCGGCGGTCGGGCGCCGTTTTATTTTCAAGTACAAAATTACTACTATAACAAGAAAAGATTTAACACTGAATGTTAAATTTGCCTATTTTTCTCTGCTATAAGCGGATCTTTAACGTAATTTAGGACATAGACGCCCGTATGCAAATAATTTATGAGTTAAATTCGCACTTGTCAAATTATTAAGTATTCCCATGATAAACGAGGTTTATTCGGCATCTCCCGCGCGCTACGAAAGCGGGATGAAATACCGCCGCTGCGGCCATAGCGGCATCGTTCTCCCGGCGCTCAGTCTGGGTCTGTGGCAGAATTTCGGCGATACCGCGCCCTTGTCACGCAGTCGCGACATGCTGTGCTATGCATTCGACCATGGTGTCACGCATTTCGATCTCGCCAACAACTACGGGCCTTCTTTCGGATCGGCCGAAGCCTCGTTCGGCCGCATCATGGCTTCCGATCTGCGCCCCTATCGCCATGAGATGTTCATAAGCACCAAGGCCGGCTACGATATGTGGCCGGGGCCTTATGGCGTTGGCGGCTCGCGTAAATATCTGATGACATCGCTCGATGAGAGCCTCCGGCGCATGAATCTCGACTATGTGGATCTGTTTTATAGCCATCGCTTCGACCCCGACACGCCTCGGGAAGAGACGCTACAGACGCTTGTAGACGTGGTGCGTTCCGGCAAGGCTCTTTATGTGGGGCTCTCCAACTGGCCGGCCGATGAGGCTGCCGCAGCCTATCGCTATCTGGCGGAGCGCGATGTGCACTGCCTTCTTTATCAGGGGCGTATCAATATGCTCGACCGCGACCGCATCGCCGGAGGCGAGCTTCAGGGTGCCGCCGATGCCGGCACGGGCTTTATCGCCTTCTCGCCGCTTGCCCAGGGGCTTCTGACGGGGCGTTATCTAAATGGCATTCCTGCCGACAGCCGCATGGCTGAGCATCGCACGCTACCGCCGTCGCGCCTCACACCCGATATGCTCGACAAGCTGCATCGTCTGGCGGCCATGGCTTCCGACCGTGGCCAGACCCTCGCGCAGATGGCCGTGGCATGGCTCCTTTCCGACGAGCGCATTTCATCAGTGATAGTAGGCGCCAGTTCTGTGGCCCAGCTTGCCGACACCATTCATGCAGTCGACAATACCGCTTTTACCGCAGCCGAACTCGCTGAGATAGACAGGATTGCTCTTGTGTAATTATTCCTTGGAGCTTATCTGTTGAAAACCAATAGCATGTGGCAGTATTGCCGTCGGCAGAGATTAGGCTTGCTTCAGGCTTTCTACGAATTGGTCTATACGGTGTAGCTCGGCGGGGATGTTGATCTGTTGAGGGCAGTGGGGGGCGCATTGGCCGCAACCTATGCAATGGGCGGCCTGGCGGAGACGCGGCACTGAGCGGTCGTAGCCCACGAGGAATGCACGGCGTGCGCGAGCATAGTCGTCGTTCTGCAGTCCTGAGGGAATGTCGCCTTCGTTCACGCATTTATTGTAGTGCAGGAGTATCGCCGGTATGTCAATACCGTAGGGACATGGCATACAGTATTTGCAATCGTTGCACGGGATGGTGGGGTATTCCATCATAAGGTCGGCGGTATCGAAAAGAAACTTTTGTTCCTCGTCGGTGAGCGGCTTGAGCGGACAAAATGAGCGCAGATTGTCTTCCAGATGGTGCATGTAGGTCATGCCGCTGAGCACAGTGAGCACTCCGGGGTGGGTGCCTGCAAAACGGAATGCCCAGGACGCGATGCTCCTTTCGGGCTCGCGTTCTTTAAGGCGCGTGGCCACATGGTCGGGTACATTGGCAAGGCGGCCGCCGAGCAGCGGCTCCATGATCACGGCCGGTATGCCGCGTTTGGCAAGTTCGCCGTAGAGGTATTCGGCATTGGTGTTCCGTGCGTTCACATCGGCGGCGTGATGCCAGTCCACATAGTTGAGCTGTATCTGCACGAAATCCCATTTGTAGCGGTCGTGCATGCTCAGAAGATAGTCAAACACCTCTACATCGCCATGATAGGAGAATCCGAGGTTGCGTATGCGTCCGGCCTCACGCTCGGCAAGCAGAAAATCAAGCACACCGTTGTCTATGTATCGCGAGCGGAGATTGTCCATCCCTCCCATGCCCACGGCATGGAGCAGCATATAGTCGATATGGTCGGTGCGCAGGTATCGCATAGAGTTGCGGTACATCTCCAGCGATGCTTCGCGGCTCCATGTCTGCGGGGCGAAATTAGACAGTTTTGTGGCTATGAAATAGCTGTCGCGCGGGTATCTGGAAAGGGCTATGCCCGTGGCTTCTTCCGACTGTCCCTTGCAATAGGCGGGCGATGTGTCGAAGTAGTTCACACCATGGGCTATGGCAGTGTCTACAAGGCGGTTCACCTCATCCTGATCTATCACTTCATCGCCGGGCTTGTCGCCGCTTTTCACAGGCCATCGCATACATCCGTATCCGAGCAGCGACACCTTGTCGCCCGTAGTCGGTGTGGTGCGGTATGTCATGCTGTCGGTGGGGATGGGGCCGGCGGCAGCCGGAGCGCTGTCCTTACGTGTTCCGGGCGAGCATCCGGGGATAGCCGCGGTGGCAGCCGCGGCTGCTCCAAGACCTATTCGGCGCAGGAATTCGCGGCGGGATATATCTTTGGTTTTCATAAGTCTGTAATCTTATACGGATGAGTGGCGTTCGTGGCCTTCCACGTAGATTGCACTGAATGGCCTGGCGGGGCAGAGATTCTCGCATGCCCCGCACCCGATACAGCGGGCTTCGTTTACGGCGGGGATGAGCGGAGACGATGCGTCGCCGGCCTCGGATGGCACCATGCTTATGGCTCCGGTGGGGCAATGGCGCGCGCAATTGCCGCAACTGACGCCATCGGTGAGCACAACACAGTTGGAGCGTACCCACACGGCATGTCCTATCTGTATGGCTGTCTTCTCCTCACGGGTGGTGGGTAGTATGGCTCCGGCCGGACACACTTCCGAGCAACGCGTGCACTCGGGACGGCAGTAGCCACGCTCGTAGGAGGCCTCAGGCTGCATGAGGCGGGTGATGTCGGTGGATGGACGGAGCACACCGTTGGGGCATGCTGCCACGCACAACTGGCATGCCGTGCAGTGGTTGCCAAGGTGTTTGAGCCCTTGTGCTCCCGGCGGCACGATGGGCGTGCGTCGGTCGGGCTTCTGTTTGTCGGCAATGGCTGCGAGGCCACCGTCCACAGTCTTTTCCTGAGCGCTGAGAGCGGCTGTGGCGCCGAATGCGGCGGCCGTGGCTATGAAGCTGCGTCTTGAGGCCACATCAGCGGCATCCGCCGTATCGGCGGCCTTGCTTCGCCGGGTGGTGTAGCTTATGGCCCCATGGCGGCATGTGTCTATACAGTCCATGCACGCTACGCATCTCGTATAGTCGATGGTGTGGCTTTTGCTGTTGATGCACGCAGCCTTGCAGTTGCGCGCGCACAATCCGCAGGCATTGCACTTGGAACTGTCAATCACCGGACGCAACAGCGAGAAACGGGCTATGTAGCCCAATACGGTGCCTACCGGACATATCGTATTGCAGTAGGTGCGGCCGTTGCGCCAGGAGAGCCATCCCAAAGCGGCGAGCGTAAACGAGGCTACGCCAAGAGTGAGCCCGCTGCGGAGCCACACATCCACGCTATAGAAAGCATAACTGCCGGCGCGCTCGGCGCCTGCAGCAAGAAGATTGTTGATCCAGGCCCACACCGGAGCGAGCAGAGACTGGGCGATGCGCCCGTAGGCACTATATGGGGCGAGCAGCACCACTACTGCTGATATGCCGAGAGCGATGGCCGCCGCCATCGCCGCGAGCATTACCACGCGGAGCCATGTGAGCGCCGGCGAGTAGGTGTAGCGGTATTTGCGCTTCATGCGGCCGAAGCGACCGAAGATATCCTGCATGATTCCAAGCGGGCATATCACCGAGCAGTACACGCGCCCGAACACGAGCGTGAGGGCCACGAGCGCAGCCACTACCACGAGGTTCAGCGCCAGCAACGCCGGTAGAAATTGTATTTTGGCCATCCAGCCCAGCCAATGGTGGGCTGTGCCGGAAAAGTCGAGAAACAGGAGCGTCACCAGCGTTATGCTTACAGCTGCGAGAGCTATTCTGATTTTTCTGAGCATTGCAAAAAGTGATTATACGGATTGGTTGTGCAAAAATACAAATTATTCTGTGTTTGGGAATTACCACTTTCGCTTTTTTTGTTTCACAAATACAATATTTACAAAATAAAGCTAAAAGGGGGAACATTGGCGCGCGGGTATCGTTATACGGGTGTAATTCACCTATAAAATATTTTATGATTATGGGAGCACGACATGATGCATTTATCACTAAATTGCTTAATCTTCAGAGCAATTTGTTTAGTTTTGCCTGCACGCTCACCGGCAATCGCGATGATGCGAATGATCTTTTGCAGGATACGACACTCAAAGCTATCGACAGCGAGGACAAATATGTGGACAACGTCAATTTCAAAGGATGGGTGTTCACGATCATGCGCAATCTGTTCATCAACAACTATCGCCGGATGGTGCGTTCCGGTACGGTGCTGGATACAACCGACGATCTCATCCACCTGAATCTACCGCAGGACTCCGGTTTTGAAACTCCGGAAGGGGCATTGTCGGTGGCAGACATCAACAGGGCTATAGAATCGTTCAGCGATGAATACCGCATACCTTTCTCTATGCATCTCGCCGGCTACCGTTACGCCGAGATAGCGACGCATGTGAATCTGCCGCTCGGAACGGTGAAAAGCCGTATATTCTATGCGCGCCGGCGATTGCAGGGAATGTTGGGCGATTATCGCTACCGCAGTTGATATTTCGAAAAAAAGTAGTAATTTTGCAGCCATATTCACAAACCTTTGCTTATTGTTATGACTGCAACCCCACACTGCCGCCGTGCGTTGGCGGAATCTGAGATCTTAACACTGGAGTCCCGTGGCTGTACGGCCGACGACTGGCGCAACATCACGGTGGCGCCGGATTTCAATCCTGCAAGTTGCCGCAATGTGCGCTTCTCGGGCAAAATTGAGCTTGGAGCGTTCTCCGGCTCAGTTGTTCAGGCTGGCGGATTCGCCGTAGGCACCGGTCTCTTTGATGTGGCGCTCCACAATGTGTCGGTGGGCGATGACGCCTATATCCACAATGTGGCCAATTATATAGCAAACTACGACATCGAAAATGGTGCGTTCATCGAGAACGTGGACCGTATTGTGGCCACGGGCGATTCATCGTTCGGTGTAGGCACGGAGGTTTCGGTGCTCAATGAAACCGGCGGCCGCGAGGTGCCCATGTATCCCCGGCTTACGGCGCAGACAGCCTATCTTATGGCCATCTACCGTCATAATCCGGAGCTTTCGCGCCGCATGCGTGAGATGATAGCCGACGAAGCCGCACGCGCCACTACGCCGCGCGGCCGCATAGGAACCCGCGCCCGAGTAGTAAACACTGGAGCGGTGACCAATGTCAACATTGGCGCGTATGCTGTTGTGGACGGTGCCGCCAAGCTCATGGAGGGAACCATCGCCGCGTCGGAGAGCGACCCCGTGTTTGTGGGCACCAACGTGATGGCTGACGGTTTCATGCTTGCAGCCGGAGCGCATGTAGACGATGGCGTGGTGCTGCACCATGTGTTCGTTGGGCAAGCCACACACCTGACACATCTTTTCTCTGCCCACGACTCGCTGTTTTTCTCCAACTGTGCGTGTGAGAACGGTGAGGCAGCGGCCATCTTCGCCGGACCGTACACTGTCACGATGCACAAATCGAGCCTGCTCATCGCGGGGCTGTTCTCTTTTCTCAACGCCGGTTCCGGATCCAACCAGAGCAACCACATGTACAAGCTTGGTCCCATCCATCAAGGTGTGGTGGAACGTGGCTCAAAAACCACAAGCGACTCCTACATCCTGTGGCCGGCGCGCATAGGTGCTTTCTCGCTGGTGATGGGACGCCATGTCGGGCATCCCGACACGGCGAAACTTCCGTTCTCCTATCTCATCGAAAGCCACGGCGCCAGCTATCTGGTGCCCGGAGTCAACATAAAGAGCGTCGGCACCATACGCGACGCCCAAAAATGGCCGAAGCGCGACAAGCGTCGTGAGCCCGACCGCCTGGACCTTATAAATTTCAACCTGCTCAGCCCGTATACCGCCTCAAAAATGTTTGACGGTATTGAACTCCTTGATTCTATCGAAGCTACTGCCGGACGCACCTCCGAGCAGTACATGTACCGCTCCATGACCATAACCTCGTCGGCGCTCCGCAAAGGCCGCGAATATTACCGTCTGGCATTGGACAAATTTATGGGCAACTCCGTGATAAGCCGTCTGCGCGGCGATCGTTTTGCCTCGGCGGAGGACATGTCGGAGCGCCTGCGTCCCACCAATCCACGCGGCGAGGGCGACTGGGTGGATATCTCAGGCATGATAGTGCCTAAGAATGAGATAGAGCGTCTGTGTGAGGACATAGCCGAGGGCCGGGTGGACAATCTGCAGGATGTGGAGGCACGCCTTCGCGAGCTCAACGCCGAGTACTACGATATGGAATGGACGTGGGTGAGCAGCCGTTTCCGGAATTGGTACGGCAAAGAGACAAGCGAACTGACACCGGCCGATATCGCAGCTATAGTGGCGAGGTGGAGCGAAAGCGTGATCACTCTTGACAGGATGCTTTACGAAGATGCCCGCAAGGAATACTCGCTGGTGTCGCGTATCGGTTTCGGTCCCGATGGTCCGCGTGAGTGCCGCGATGCCGATTTCGGACAGGTGCGCGGCGATTTTGACAGCGATCCTTTTGTGCTGATGGTTCTCGACCATATAAAAAATAAGCGCGCGCTTGGTGAGGAACTCCTCTCGCGACTTTCTGAAATTTCTGAAAATTAAGCGCACGGCCCGGAAAATCGTGCGATATTGTTGCGCCGTTAGCGGATTTTTGAGTAATTTCGCACTGAATTATGAAGAAAACGCTACGCGTGCTGAGAGCTTTGGCTGTGTCGGCGCTATCGCTTGTCGCGGTAGTGCCGGTGGCCTTGTATATCATGCTTTCCACCACATGGGCCCAGACGCGCCTGTGTGCCGCGGCCGAGAGCGAGCTTACATCGCTCCTGGGAACGCCCGTGGAGGTGGGCGAGGTGCGCATCCATCCGTTCAACCGTCTCGACGTGCGCGACATCCGCGTGGCGGATGATGCCGGCCGTGCGTGCTTGTCGGTTGAGCGTCTCGGGGTGCGTTTTGAGCTATACCATTTCATTCGCACGGGGCGTATCGTGTTTGACTATGCGTTGGTCGACCGCCCTACGCTGCGTCTGTCGCGAGCCACGGCTTCCGCTCCGCTAAATGTAGAAGGCATACTCTCGCGTCTGAAAGGTGATGGCGACAATTCCGGAGCCCGCTTCCGTTTCAAAGTGGCCACTCTGGCCTTGCGCGACGGTAGTGTGAGCTATGATGTGGAGGATGCACCTCCGGCACAGGAGGGGCGCTTTGATGCATCGCATGTGGAGGTGACGGGATTGCAGCTGCATGCATGCCTGAGGCTGATAAGCAATGAGGCGATAGATATAGAACTGGATAGAATGTCGCTCTGCGAACGCAGCGGCTTCGAGCTGCGATCGCTTGCCGGTGTTGTGCTTCGTGATGCCTCCGGCGTGCGTGTGCAGGGGGTGAATATATCGCTGCGCAATTCCACTCTGGCCTTTGACGGCGATTTCAGTCCCGAAAGCCGCAGCTGGCATGTATCCACCGATACAACGGTGGCTTCCATGCTGTATCTGCCGGACATGGCGCCTTTCATCCCCGCTACGGCCGAGTGTTATCTTGGACTCGACATGCATCTGGATGCGCACGGCGATTCGGCAACAGCCATGCTGGAGCGCTTGTCGCTGTCGGCGCGCGACGAAAGTTTCAGCGTGGAGAGCGAAGGCGGTGCCATCAATGTAGGAGCCGAAAATGAGCAACTATGGCTTTCGCGCCTGGATGTGAGAGCCGACATGCCGCGCCTGTGCGCCCATCTGGAGCGCATATCGTCGCGCAGAAATGCCGCATTGCGCCGTGCCGCCGCGGCCGGACATGTGCGCGTGCATGCCTATGGCTCTCTTTCGGCCCGCAGCGAGGCCGAACTGTCGGTCGACGCACACACGGCTGCGGGTAGCGTGCACGCTGCCGCGACGGCCGTGTCGCCTGATAGTTTCGCATCGGCCCGCATGAATTTAAAAGCAGAACTCAAGGATGTTGAGGCCGGGCTGATATCCGGACAGAAAAGACTTGGAGGCATAAATGCGGCCATAAGCGCATCGGGCCATCTCGGACGTAAGGGGTTTGAGGGTGTGGCCGAGATAAGTGATGCCGATATAATATTCAACGGACGCCGTTGCGGAGGTATCGTGGGGCGTGGAGTAGTGAAGAACGGCTATGCCGCCCTCGACCTGGATATAGACGACCGCGCCGTGCAGGTGAATCTTTCGGCTGAGGCTGAGTACGCTTCCCGCATGCGCTCTCTTACGGTGGAAGGCGATGTGTCCAGGCTGGACCTGAACTGGCTCGGTGTGACCGACGCCTATGAGGGATATACGTTGGACGCAGTGATAGACGTGGCGCTGAATGGCAGCGGCGTGGACGACGTGGCCGGCCGTGTGGAACTCTCCGACATTGATTTCCGCGGACCCGAAGGCCGTGGAGTGTCCATGAATAAACTTCTGCTCACCCGCGATGTCGCCACGCGTCCCGCTGTGGTGGAACTGCAATCGGATTATATAAACGGACGTGTGACAGGCGATTTTGTTCCGTCTGTTCTACGTTCCGAATGTGTTGGCGCCGCCATGGAAGTGTTCCCGGCTTTTGCGCAGGCCGGACATCCTGCCACAGATACCGGCTGTGCAAATGATTTTGATTTTGAGTTTACGATAGCCGATGCCGAGGAGTTGTCCCGGTTCTTCAATCTTCCCGTGCAGATAATTCACCCCATAGAGATCTCCGGAGCGGTAGCTTGCGCGGAGCGTGCCATGAGGGTAGAGGTGGACGCGCCTTATCTGCAGCAGGCCGACAAGATAATAGACAACACGGCGGTATATGCCTCTCTGGACGGAACGGAAGGAGTGGCTACGGTGTACTGCACCACCCACATGCCCACTAAAAAAGGCCCGATGGCGGCAGTGCTGAATGTGCGCGCCGCCGACAATGTGGTGGGCACCGTGGCCGATTGGACCATAGAACGAAAAATTCCCCTTAACGGCACGCTCAGTTTTTCTACCGCTCTGCATCCCGGTGCCGACGGGCGTGTGGCTGCCGATGTGGACTTTCATCCGGGCACCATCAATTTCGGCGATGATGTCTGGACCATACGCCCCTCACGGGTGTCGTGGAGCGACGGTGTGGCCGAAGTGCGCGATTTCGCGCTCACGGCAGGCGACCAGCGCATAGCGGTTGATGGCACTGTCAGTGCGGCGGACGAGCCGTGCCTGCATGTCGACATCGACCGTGTGTCGCTGTTGCCGATATTCGAGACATTGGAGATAGACAAGGCGCTTCTTAGCGGTACGGCCACGGGAGTGTTCGAGGGACGGCGTCTGCTGGGCGCCGATCCGGTGCTGACGAGCGAGCGGCTGCATGTGGACGGAATAGGCTACAACCGTTGTACGCTGGGCGATGCCGACATACGCGCCTCGTGGAACAATGCCGCCAAGGCTGTCGAACTGGACGCCGATCTGACAGGACCGGATGGAAGACATTCATCCATAACCGGTTCCATTACCCCGGCGCGGGAAGAACTGGACATCACATTCCTTGCCGATCGGGTGCGGGTGGGCTTCATGCAACCTTTCATGAGCGCGTTTGCCTCGCGTGTCGACGGGTATGCCTCGGGGCGCGCAAGGCTGTTCGGCACGTTCAAGTACATCGATCTGGAAGGCGACATATACGCCGATTCGCTGGCGCTCAAGGTGGACTTCACCAACACCGAGTACTTCTGCAGCGACAGTGTGCGCATACGTCCGGGAGTGATCAATGTGGACAATGCCACCATACGTGATATCAACGGTCACACGGCGCGCCTGGACGGTGTGGTGCGGCACGTATTCTTCAAGCAGCCGAGTTTTGATTTCACAGTGAGCGATGCGCGGGATTTCCTGTCCTATAACGTCGGCTCCAAGCAAAGCCCCGACTGGTATGGCACCATCTATGGAAACGGAGGGGCACATATCTACGGCGAGCCGGGCGTGGTGAATATTGATGTGAACATGGCCACAGCCGCTGGGTCCACATTTACGTTCGTGCTGAGCGACATGATGGAGGCCGACGACTATTCATTCATTACGTTCCGGGATCGCACGCCGGTAGAGATACGCGACTCCATTGTGGAACTTGAGCAGATACCGGCCGCCGTGCTGGAATACCAGAAGCGGATGGCTGCGCAGGCAGAAGACACCCCCAGCGACTATAATATGGACTTCCGGGTAGATATTACCCCGGCTGCCAGAATGATTCTGGTGATGGACCCTGTGGGCGGCGATGAGATAAAAGCCTATGGCAGCGGCAATATACGCCTTACATACGGCTCGGCCAACAACGACCTGCGCATGTTCGGCACATATACCCTCGACCGTGGCAGCTACAACTTCACTCTGCAGGATATCATTATCAAGGATTTCACTATCGATGAGGGAAGCAGCATATCTTTCCACGGCGATCCTTATGCGGCGCAGCTGGATATAGAAGCTGTATATGCTGTGAATGCCAACCTCAGCGACCTTGACGAATCGTTCCTGCAGGACCGGGATCTTAACCGCACTAATGTGCCCGTGCATGCGCTCATGAAAGTGACCGGCGATATGCGTCAGCCCGACATTGCGTTTGACCTGCGCTTCCCTACGCTTAGCTCCGATGTATATCGCAAGGTGCGCTCCATCGTGAGCACGGAAGAGATGATGAACCGGCAGATCATCTACCTGCTCGCGCTGAACCGCTTCTATACGCCTGACTACATGAGCACCACAAAAGGAAATGAATTGTTTTCTGTGGCGTCCTCCACCATCTCAAGCCAGTTGAGCAGTATGCTCGGTAAGCTCAGCGACAATTGGACCATAGCGCCGAACCTGCGCTCCGATCGTGGCGACTTCAGCGATGTGGAGGTGGACGTGGCGCTGTCGAGCCGGCTGCTCAACAACCGCCTGCTGTTCAACGGCAACTTCGGCTATCGTGATAAATCGCTAAATACAAATCAGTTTGTAGGCGATTTCGATATAGAATATCTGTTGAACCGCCGCGGAATATGGCGTCTGAAGGCCTACAACCGCTATAACGACCAGAACTATTACTTGCGCACGGCTGCTACCACGCAGGGTGTGGGTATCATGTTCAAGCGCGATTTCGACAGCCTGCTCAGTTGGCTGAAACCATTCCGCCGAAAAAAGACGGAAGAAAAACAGCCGGCCGACAGCATTGTGCCTCAGCCGGCCGATTCCGTTCCGGTAGCGCAGCCGCTTGGCGATGACTGGCTCGAGATAAAATAAGAGGTCTAAAAGTCAGTGGCGGCTCATCAGGTGGTAGCGTACCACATTGACGAAGTGCTCTATACTCTTTTCCAAGCGTCGGCTCATTTTGCGCTTGCGCCAACTGCCGTACACGCGATGCTGCCCGATGGTGTCGCTGTCGGTGGCATAGCGCTTGCGCGGGGCGAGCATGCGGGTGGGATAGACGGTGAGGCCGGGAAGGCGCTGCTGTGTGTCGGCGCCGGGCACGTAGCCAAGTTCTGTTGCTATCTCGCGCATGGTGAGTGGCGAGATAGTGTTGTCCAGACTGCCGTCGGGACGGCGGTAGGGGCGCGAGCTGTAGTAGTCGACCATGCGGCGGCAAAAATCGTTGCCCTTGTCGGCAATGATGAATGCGGCCTGCAGTCCGAAGTCGGTTTCGCCCTCGGCTACACACTCGTTGAATGTGACACATTCGCCATTCTCGGGCAGCAGATGGTCGAAACGGCGGAAAAGCAGGATATCGCTGTCCATATAAACACCACCCTCGCTCCATAATGCGTAGAAGCGCACGGCATCAGAGGCGAAAGCCCATCGGTGCTCATCGAGAGCCTCATTTATATACTGTATTCCTATGGCACGGGCATCCTCTGCCGTCCACACTCTCACTGTATAGTCCGGCATCAGTCGCTTCCACGACTCCAGACATAGCTTTATCTCCACCGGATAAGCGTCGCCGCTGAACCAGCAGAGGTGAATTGTTTTTGGTATCAATGCTGTACGGTAATATTTCTATTTATAAAGTATCACATTCTTTTAACCACATGGTTGCGCAAGCATCGGATGGCATGCGCCAGTCGCCTCGCGGCGATAGGCACACGGAGCCCACTTTCGGGCCGTCCGGCAGGCACGAGCGCTTGAACTGCTGGGCGAAGAATCGCCGGTAGAATGTCCGTAGCCAGTGCTTTATGGTGTCTTCGGAATAGGCTCCGTCAAATGCTTTGAGGGCCATGGCATACACGCGCGCAGGCGTGAATCCGAAGCGCAGCATGTGGTATAGGAAGAAGTCGTGGAGCTCGTATGGGCCCACAAGATCCTCAGTCACCTGCGCTATGGTGCCGTCGGCCGACGGCGGCAGAAGTTCCGGAGAGATGGGAGTATCCACGATGTCGAGGAGGGTGCTTCGCGTGGCATCGTCGGACGTGGTGCGCGCAAAATGAGCCACGAGGTGGGCTACAAGCGTTTTCGGTACTCCGGCATTGACGCCGTACATCGACATGTGGTCGCCATTGTATGTGGCCCAGCCGAGGGCGAGCTCGGAGAGGTCGCCGGTGCCGAGAACCATGCCACCGGTCTGGTTGGCTATATCCATTAGCAGCAGAGTGCGCTGTCGGGCTTGTGAATTTTCATACGTCACGTCCTTTATGGCGGCATCGTGTCCGATATCGGAGAAGTGCTGCATCACAGCCGGAACTATACTGATCTCTCGTGTGGCAACACCCAGCCGTTTCATGAGCGTTACGGCATTATCGTGTGTGCGCGATGTGGTGCCGAAGCCGGGCATCGTTACACCCGTGATGCCGGTGCGCGGCAGCCCGAGCTTGTCGAATGCGGCCACGGCCACGAGCAGCGCGAGTGTGGAGTCGAGTCCTCCGCTTATGCCTACGACGAGGTTGCGGCAGCGAGTTGCGTCCAGCCGGCGGCAGAGGCCTGCCACCTGTATGTTGATGATTTCATCGCAGTGGGCGTTGAGATTTTCATCATCGGCAGGTACAAACGGCCTTGGGTCGATAGCGCGGTAGGCGAGAGGGATAGAATGGGGTTCCACATCCACGGCTGCACTGATGGTGTATGTGCCGGTGTCGTTGCGACGGGCGCAGTCTGTGAATGATCCGGTGTGCATCCGGTCGCGGTTGATGGCGCAGAGGTCAATGTCGGCCACCACCCATTGGCTCTCATGGCTCCATCTTTGGTTTGCGGCCAGGGTGCGTCCGTTTTCCGCTATTATGGTTTTCCCGTCGAATACAAGGTCGGTGGACGATTCGCCGTAGCCTGCCGATGCATATACGTAGGCGCAGCAGCAGCGGGCCGACTGCTGGGCTATGAGTGTGCGCAGATAGGAGTATTTTCCGATAAGGTCGTCGGAGGCAGAAAGATTGGCTATCACATGTGCTCCGGCCATAGCTGCAAAGCCGCTCGGGGGAGCTGGCGTCCACAGATCCTCGCATATCTCCACGCCTACGAGAGCATCGCCGCAGGCGAAGAGTTGTTGCGTGCCGAACGGCACACAGTGTCCGAGAAGGGTGGTGGCAACGGTATTGGCAGGAGCTCCGGCCCACCAGCGTTTTTCGTAAAACTCATTGTAGTTTGGTACATAAGTCTTGGGTACAATGCCTAAAGGCTTGCCACCCGACAAAGCCACGGCACAGTTGTAGAGCGTGCCGGCGATGCGCAGCGGCATGCCGACGAGCAGCGTGCATGGCAGCGCGCGCGTGGCGTCGGCTATTTCGGCGAGCGCGTCGAGTGCGCCGGCGAGCAATGTATCGTTATGGAAAAGGTCGCCGCACGAGTAGCCCGTGACACACATTTCTGGAAAGACAATCAGATCGGGATGGGCGGTCTCGCTCATGGCCTTGGCCATGGCGATAATCTCGGAAGCATTTGCCGCACAGTCGGCCAGATGGACCGCCGGCGACGCGGCAGCGGCGCGGAAGTATCCTAAATTATTCATGTCTATTTTTTCTTTCTGTTCTTTTTGCGCAATCGCTCGGCGATAACGCGATGTATTTCGGCCTCTTCGGGAGAGTCTATGGTTTCGTATAGGGATGCGAGGGCAGTGTGCACAGGCTCGGCAGCGGGGGCGCGTTCGACAGCCTGAAGCAGACAGTCGAGCGCCTCGGCATAGGAATGGGTGGCGGAGTATATATCGGCCAGATTGGCGAGCGGTGGCCAGCTGTCATTGTCGGCTTCCGCGGCCGCGCGCAGGAAGTGTTCGGCGCCGTCGAGATCGCCGCAGTCGGCGAGCAGGCGTCCTTTTCCCAGCAAGGCTCCGTAGTGGGCCGGCGATATTGATAATGCTTTGTCGTAATTGGCGAGAGCCGGAGCGGGATCGGCGCCTTCGGCAAGGCACTGTTCTGCCATGGCCACATATTCGTC
This sequence comes from uncultured Muribaculaceae bacterium, assembly GCA_910578095.1. GTDB lineage: Bacteria > Bacteroidota > Bacteroidia > Bacteroidales > Muribaculaceae > CAG-873. The sequence goes on from CAJTOZ010000007.1 coordinate 58,363, forward strand.
GGCCAATGCGTGGAAACGTTTCCGGGCATCGTCCAGTTCGGCACGCAGGGCCGTGATTTCATCGGTGAGCTGTCGCACCACGTTGAGGCGTCGGGCCACAAGGCGACGTATGGAAGGGCTTCGCAACACAGCCGGCCGGGCTTCGGCGGCTATGGCGAAATTCTCCACGGCTCCGTTGATATCGGCGCAGGCAAAAGCCTTTGATGCGGCAGCAAGGGCCGCATCGGCTCTCGCATCGGCTATGGCGCTATCGATAATCTCGGTGCTGTTGAACGACCGGCTGAAGCCCACCACAGCAGGATGCACATAGATGTCGCGTTCGGCAAGTGTGCTGAGCAGGCGGATGCCCTGAAGGCTGCGGCAACGGCTTAGGGCCACGTAGCTCTGGCCTCCGGCGAAGGCTCCACGCCCGAAATCGAGCACTACGTTGTCGAAGGTCATGCCCTGACTTTTGTGCACAGTGAGAGCCCATGCAAGTTTCAGCGGGAATTGGGTGAAACTGCCGAGCTCCACCTCGTTGATCTTATGGGTTTTCTCGTCGAGTTCATAGCGGATGTTGCTCCATCGTTCCTGCTCCACGGAATGCAGAAGCCCATCGGATGTGCGCACACCTATGTGCCCGTCTTCGTCAAGAGCCTCTACAAGGCCTATTGTGCCGTTCACCCAACGGCGTTCGGGGTCGTTGCGCACGAACATCACCTGAGCTCCCACCTTTAGGGTGAGCTCACGGTCGGTGGGGAGCGACTGCTCGGGGAAGTCCCGCTCTATGATGCCTGTGAATGTGGCGGGTGGGGTGCGCAGCGCAGCCAGGCGTTCGCTGTTGATGTTGTCTACGAGATCGCGGCGGGTGGCTATTGTCACCGGCAGCTCTCCTGCCTCCGCGGCTTTTTCGTAGATGGTGTCGCGGTCGGCCACGCGGCTGTTGATTGTGCGTAGGTCGTCGGGGGTAGGGTGCCCGTCGCGCACACGATCCAGCAGCCCCACAAAGAGGGGGTCGCTCTGGCGGTAGACCTTGCGCAGCTCTATGGGCACCAGCGTCATTTCCTCAAACACCTTGGCGTTGAAGAAATACGGGGTGCCGTAGTGGCGCGCCATTATATCGCGGGTATCGGCCGTAACTACGGGTTCGAGCTGAAACACATCGCCCACCATAAGGAGTTGTTTGCCGGCGAATGGGCGGCGCATGTCGCCGCAGTACACGCGGAGCAACTTGTCGATGAAGTCGATAGTGTCGGCCCGCACCATCGACACCTCATCGATGATTATCAATTCCAATTCCTTAAGCAATTTTACCAACGACTGCGGATAGCGCATGCGCCGCCGCAGCACGCGTGCCGCGAAGTCGGGATCGTCGGGCATCGTGGGCTTGAATGGAAGGCGGAAGAAAGAGTGCATGGTTTGTCCGCCCACGTTGATCGCGGCAATACCCGTGGGGGCGAGCACCACGTGTTTCTTCGCCGTATTTGCCGTGATGTACCGCAGAAGTGTGCTTTTGCCCGTGCCGGCCTTTCCGGTCAAAAACACCGATTGCGATGTGTCTTTGATCAGCTGCCAGGCCGTGAGCATGTCTCCGTTTTCGGGGTCGAGTACATGCCGGCGTTGCTGTGGGTCGGTTTTCTGCATATTGACTACAAAAATACGAATAAGTCGAGAACAAAGCAAAATTTATTTTGCTTTGTCGAGCGTGTTCCATCCTGTTCCGCATATCCCGCAGTGGAACAGTGTGCGGCGAAGCTGCACTGCGAGTGATAGCTACAATTTAGTGAGCGATAATGAACGTAGCTTGTGCTCCTATTTTATATGGGGGTAGTGCAGCTACGCAGCATCATTGCGGGAGGAATCCCCCCTCCCAACAACAAGCTGCGTGGCCTGTGGCGCTTGCATGCGACTACAACTCGCGCCGCATCTATGCCACTCCCTGCCGAATGTACATATGACGACTTCGGTTTTATTTATTGTTTATTATTTCTGCCGTAGTTGTTATTTCAAGGTCTTTAGAGTACAATATGTCCTTTATCGCTGATTTTATCTGAGCAGAAATCAGGTTTTCCATAAATAAGAAATCTATTTCACCTTCATCCGTTACAGGTAGATTCAAGACATTCTTTTTCAATGTTGGCTTCGTTGCCATATTACCATATGAATATATCAGGGGCAAATATGACATCGTGGCTATAAGAAACAACCCAACGGGTCGGTTCTTGATTACATCGCCTGTAAAGGAGAATACATGATTGTGAGTAGCCAATTTGTATTTTTCAGAACGGTAATATGCATTGCCGAAGAAATCGATAGTAATTGAATTTGCCGGAAAAGTACGGGCATCGCGATCGGTTCGCCCCTTGATACCGCAATTTGTCACCCCGGAATTGATGAACAAACAACCTTTGCCATTGATGTCTCGATTCTGAATGTCGATGTCGCCGCTTTGTGGTTCGTCAAAGATATCACCAATGGAGAAGGGTTTCCATACCATACGATTTTGGCGGAGGGCATCGAGCGCAGCGAGTTCGCCCTCTGTTAAAATCGTATCGGATAGGCCTGCTGCCTGGAGATACGCTTTCAGCGTCGCAAGGCGCTCCGCTTTCAGCGTCGCTAT
>CAJTOZ010000007.1:61056-98997 GCA_910578095.1 uncultured Muribaculaceae bacterium
TACGCTTTCAGCGTCGCAAGGCGCTCCGCTTTCAGCGTCGCTATGTAGCGACGTATGAAATCAAAATCGATTTCACCATTAGACGTAGGTAACGGTACACTTTGAGATAATAAGAAAGACTCAAAATGACGTACCAATTCTGCTTTTAACCTCTCTTGGTATAAGTTTAATATACTTATAAAATACAGGGCAATATCCGCATCAAGACCATTGAACTTAGGGAATAAAGTTTTTGTGAATTGTCCTGCATAGAAATCATGCGCCATGTAGAAGAACTGCATGCCCATCATTCCTACTGCTATGGAGTTTCCCTTTATCAAGTGAGCATCATCGAAATAGTCAACATATCCATAAATGCCATTGTTGAAAACAGTCCGGGTAAAATATGGATATTTTGAAAATTCGCTGAAAGTAAATATTTCTTTATCAAGTTGAGGATTTGATTTAACGGTAAAACATTCCGACAACTTGATTTTCTCAAATGTGCCCCCGCCGTCAAGAAACTCTTGGGTGATTTGCGCGAGACGGGGGCTCACTGAAAATTTGGGTCTTCGCGGTCCTGAAGGATGGTACTGACTTTCCACGCAAGATAGTCGGCCACCGTTTTGCGGAAATCGGACTCGCGTGGAACAGGGTCTATTTTTCTGTGCTTGTCAACAGTCCAGTCGTTGCCATCCAATGAAATGGTATCAAGATTGATGCAATCTTTGAGATAGGAGGTCGAGGGGCGCCGGTCAAGAACTAAATCCACGACCTCGGCATAGCGCTCGACAGCGTTGCCGGTGTCGCGCAGATTGGTCGCAGAATTGGCTTTTTTGCGGTTCTGGCGGGTATATCCGTCATTGGAAAAGTCGATGAACTTAACGAGCTGCTGAGGGTCGTGGGGTGTTCCTACCTCGAAAACGTAGACCGCAGTCTGCACGCTTGCTTTGCCCTTGAATAAGTCGCTCATGTGGATGGAGGCAATCAGTGAGCTGTGTTCGAGAATGCGTTTGGTATAGGGCAGTCCGTTGCCGCTGCCTGCATTTTCCTGAATAAGGACTGCAGCCCGTCCGGATGTCATTTTGCTCAATGCACGCTCTACGAAAATCATTCCTTTTCCTTCTGCTGAGTATGGAGGATTAAGGAGAAACACGGTAGCCGGGAAATCTTCTCCTCGGTGTTCGCCCTGCTCGTATTGGCCATCGTAGAATAGGGAATCTTTATAGAGGATGTTGGCAGAGCCATCGTTCATCAACAACATGTTGAGTACAGCCAACATATAGATGTCCGGGAGCTTTTCAATGCCGAGAAGCTGCTCTGCCTTGATTTTGCGAATCTTGAGGTCGCGTTCCGAGGGATTGCCGTCAAGTTTTGCTTTGGCATCAGCTATCATTTGCTTCATCGCGGCAATAAGAAATCCTGCACTACCGAGAGCAAAATCCCAGACGAATGAGTCTTTGTTGACTTTGCACATTGCAGCCATCATTTCGCATACATAGCGTGGAGTAAGCACCACGTCGTTTTGGTTGCCGTCGGGCACTTTTACCCAAGCGTTGAGTGTATTGAACAATTTCCCGGTAAAGTCAACGTGGATTTTCTCGTTGAAAAGTGGGAGAATGTTCTTGTCAAGGAAGGAATATACACTTTTCAGCGGGCTTTCGCCATTTACGGGTTCGTAGAGTTTTGTGTGAATAAACACCTTTGACAACTCTGCAACTATCATCTCCCGTTTTTCTTCGGGCAGATTTTTTCTTACGAGATAAGACTTAATCTTATTGAGAATGATGTGTCCGTCATGGTCGTATTGACCGGTAGAACTTCTAAGCTCTGTAACTGCAAGTGGTGCAACTTCATTTTTGATGCCTACACCGGCCATTATCAAACCTGCAATCAGCTTAACGCGATAATCCTCGCTGATTTGGTGCACATGGTGCATTTCTTGATTAAGTTCCTTTAGGTTGTCTTCAATCTGGAACTCCCACATCTTAGTTTTCTGTTCCTGCTCTTCGTCTGACAATTCAAGATTATCAATACGGTCGATAAGTTCTTCAATGTTGGAGGCGGCGAGGAAAGAAAGGGAACAATAATCACCAATCTTCTTTGGAACTAAAAGGTTGTTCTTTGAAACGTAATAGACGCCATATTCAGTTGTGCGATTACCTGCATCGTCATCATAACCGTTGATGCCTATGGCAATAACCTCTTCGTAAGTCTGGGAATACTTGATGATAGCCTCCGCATAATGCACGGCTCCATTGACAGCGTATTTTTTGCGATTGGCAAAAATCGGTTTGCCGGACGCATCCGACATAGATATACCACCGAGTTCATCATATTTGACAAAATCCCCCTCAGTACCTTTAACCTCAATCATTACAGGGATTTTTCTCCCGGCAGGTGATGTGATGAATAATTTTATATCGGGATAATTATTGCCGCTACCCCCGCCTTTGCTTTGTGCGGCAGAGAGAGCTTGTGCAATTTCGGGATTAATATCCTCGGTCTTGGTATAGGGATGTCTCCCAACTGCTATAAGCTCGCTTTTAGCAGCGGTTTCTATCTGCTCCTCGATGCTTTTTGCTCGTTTCTTGGCCATTGTCTATTTTTTTCTGTGCTTTTAAGTGTATTGCTCCATCTTTACGGTTCAGCGCTACATGGCCGATGAGACGTCGTATGGCATGCGCCAAGAGACACACCGAGCCCACTCTGGAGCCGTCAGGCAAGCGTAGCAAAAGGTATGCACCCTGGTGCATCCTATTCCCGCCGAGTGCGCCAACAGTGTATTCCGATAAAATCGTGTACGTTCCATCTTGTTCCGCATATCCCGTGGTGGAACTGAGGAACAGTGTGCGGCGAAGCTGCGCTGCGAGTGATAGCCACAAGTGAGTGATAGCGAATGTAGCTTGTGGTCAAAAGCCATCTTTTCATAGGGGCCACATTGCGGTCCAACATCACTCGCGCCGCGGATATACCGTTTAGGATTATGCAACACGGCCATATCTGTCGCGAAGATAATGATTTTTATTAGTTATGGCAAATAAAAATGGAGTAAATTGGTATTTTATTTGGTATACCTAATAAAATGCCGATAAAATCGTGTGCGTTCCATCCTGTTCCACATATCCCGCGGTGGAACACCGGAACACCGGAACATTGAGCGGCGTACTCCTACATGTATAATAAACTATAATAAACGCAGCGAAGGCATGCCTCTGTTGGTTCAGGGCATGCCTTCGGATGTGTGTGTGCGGGATGGAGAATCAGGCTCCGAGATAAGCCTTGAGCAGGCGGCTCTTCTGGCCTTTGAGGCGGCGGATGGCCTTTTCCTTGATCTGGCGCACGCGCTCGCGTGTGAGGTCGAACTTGGCACCGATTTCCTCGAGGGTCATTTCCTGACAACCGATACCGAAGAACATCTTGAGAATCTCCCGCTCGCGTTCGTGGAGCTGACGCAGAGCGCGGTCCACTTCGTTGCTGAGCGACTCGCGGTTGAGACCGGCATCGGCCATGGGGGAGTCGTCGTTGGTGAGGACGTCGAGCAGGCTGTTGTCCTCGCCTTCTACAAAGGGAGCATCCACGGAGATGTGGCGGCCGCTCACTTTGAGCGTATCGGCGATTTTGTCGACGGGCACGTCAAGCGTTTCGGCGAGTTCCTCGGGCGATGGGCGGCGTTCGTTTTCCTGCTCGAATTTGGAGAGGGCTTTACTTATTTTGTTGAGTGAGCCCACCTGGTTGAGCGGCAGGCGCACGATTCGGCTCTGCTCGGCGAGCGCCTGCAGGATGCTCTGGCGTATCCACCATACGGCGTAGGAGATGAACTTGAAGCCACGGGTTTCGTCGAACTTTCGCGCGGCCTTGATGAGGCCGAGGTTGCCTTCGTTGATGAGGTCGGGGAGGGAAAGACCCTGATTCTGATATTGCTTGGCCACGGACACAACGAAGCGCAGGTTGGCGCGCGTAAGCTTTTCGAGTGCTACCTGGTCGCCGTTGCGGATACGCTGGGCGAGTTCGACTTCCTCTTCCACCGAAATGAGCTCTTCGCGGCCTATCTCCTGGAGATATTTGTCGAGCGAGGCGCTTTCGCGGTTGGTGATGGATTTCGTGATTTTAAGTTGTCTCATATATTATAAGTCAATACCTAACTGGTGCAAAAACGTGCAAAGTTAATAAAAAATACGTTAAGATACAAGTCCTTAGGGCTAAAATGCGATAAAAACCGCCGCCCGAGACATTAAACTAACGCTTCGGGCGGCGATTTTATTGGAGCGCGGGCCACAAAAAACGTTAATGTTCCCGCTCTTGGGTCGCGGGTGGCTATTTGTAGCGCGCCCAGCGGATGAGTTCGGCGAACGACGGTTTTTTGCCGTACATGAATATGCCTACGCGGTAGATCTTGGCGGCGAGCCATACCATGGCGAGGAACGACGCGTACAGCACCACTACGGAGACAACTATCTGCCATGCCGGAATGCCGAAGGGAATGCGCGACATCATCACCATGGGCGATGTGAACGGAATGATGGATGCCCACACGGCCATGCCCGACGAGGGGTCCTGCGAGGCTGTCATGCCTATGATGAGGCCTACGATGATGGGTACGATGGCTATGCTCTGCAATTGCGAGGCGTCCTGTATGTTGTCGACGGCAGAGCCGATGGCTGCGTAGATGGAAGAGTAGAAAAGGTAGCCGCCCACAAGAAAGAGCATGATGTATCCGAAAAGACCCATGATGTAGAGCGGCGATCCGAGCATGCCTATGTCGAGGCCGTCGGTGGCGGAGGCTGCGCCTGCCACGAGCGGCATCAGCCACATGGAGCATGCGGTGGTGATGAGGCCCCATATGAGTATCTGGGTGATGGCGACAAGGCCTATGCCTACGATCTTGCCCATCATCAATGCGTTGGGGTGGACGCTGCTCACGACAATCTCCAGCACGCGGTTGTTCTTTTCTTCGATGATGCTTGTCATTACCATCTGTCCGTAAAGGAGGATGAACATGTAGAGCATGAAGGATGTGATGGTGCCCACGATGTAGCTTATGAGCGACGATGTCTCGGACGTGTCGCCGTCGGTTATGCGGAATGTCTCGAGGCGCACGTCGGCCTGAATTTCTTTCATTATCTGTCCGAGGTTGTCGATGTCGTAGCTTTTCAGGCGCTCGTTTTCGATTATGTTCTTGAGCTGGCTGCTGATGGCGCTTTCGGTCTGCATCGACGCGGCTTCGTGGCTGTACAGGCGGATGTCGTCGGGGCGGCTTACGGCATCGGAGCCGATGATGAGCACAGCGTCGTAATCTTCATTGGCCATTGCCTCGGTGGGGTCTGTGGCTACGGCTGTGAATGTGAGTTCGCCTTCGCTGTTCAGACGCTGCCCTATCTTTTGGGAGGTCTCGTCGATTACGGCTACGTTTTTATTCTCAGGGCCGCTGAGCAGCATTATGGCCGCGGGAGCGAGCATGAGCGCCACCATGAGTATGGGCATCAGCAGTGTGCTGATGATGAAACTCTTGCGCTGCACGCGCTCGAGATATTCGCGGCGTATTATTATGGCGAGTGGTGAGTTCATTGTTGCACGGGAGTTTTGAGGTTGGCGGCTTCGACTGTTTTGATGAATATGTCGTCCATGGAGGGAAGCAGTGCGCGGAAGCCTTCGAGGCGTACTGCTCCATTGGCGGCGGCTACGGCAAGAGGAAGATCGGAGCTGTCGTGCAGATTGACGATGATGCGCCGCAGGCCTTCGCGGTCGGTGGGGGCGTCGGCCATGTTTCGGGTCATAGGCTGCAGGGCGGCACGGATGGCATCCTGGGAGCCGTCGTAGGAAAATTCGTAGCTGTTGTCGGAAAAGCGGCGGCGCAGCTCGCGCACGGAGCCGCTGAGGATGTTGTGCGAGCGGTTGATCAGTGTGATCTCGTCGCACAACTCTTCCACGCTCGCCATGTTGTGGGTGGAAAATATGACGGTGGCGCCTTCGTCGCGCAATTTTAGGATCTCGCGTTTGAGTATGTTGGCGTTTATGGGGTCGAACCCTGAAAAGGGCTCGTCGAATATCAGAAGCTGCGGGCGGTGCAGCACGGTGACGATGAACTGCACCTTCTGTGCCATGCCTTTGGAGAGCTCCTCCACTTTTTTGTCCCACCAGTCGGATATCTCAAGATGCTCGAACCACTCTTTGAGACGGGCGGTGGCTTCGGCTTTTCCGAGGCCTTTGAGGCGTGCGAAGAAGAGAGCCTGATCGCCCACCTTCATTTTCTTGTACAAACCACGTTCCTCGGGGAGATAGCCTATGGTGGCGGTGTCGGCGGCTGTGAGGCGATGGCCGTTGAAGGTTATTGTACCGGTGTCGGGTGCCGTTATATGGTTGATGGTACGAATGAGCGTTGTTTTTCCTGCGCCGTTGGGTCCGAGCAGTCCGTAGACGCTTCCCCGCGGCACGGCGAGGCTTACGTTGTCAAGGGCTTTGTGCTTGGCGAAGGACTTGCTTACGCCTTCAACCGTGATGATGTTGTCCATTTTGGGAGATGAATGTTATGCCTATTAGACGCGCCGGATAAGGAAAAATTACATAATTGGGATATTTTTTGTAATTTTGTAGTGTAATTAGGTATTTTTATGAGTTGTAAAAAAGATTTGTTCGTACGTTATCTTGTATTTATTTTCGGTCTTTATCTGCTTGCATGGGGTGTCGTTCTGATAGTGCGTTCGGCGCTGGGCACCACTCCTATAAGTTGTGTGAACTATGTGGCAAGCATGCACACTCCGCTGTCGCTGGGCACATGCACCTTCATCATTAATATGATATTGATAGGCGTGCAGCTATGGCTCGTGCGTGGGCGTCGTACGCGCCGCGACGTGATGGAAATAGGCCTTCAGGTGCCATTCTCGTTCGTATTCGCCGCATTTATAGATTTCAATATGGCTCTGTCGCGTGATCTGGTGCCTGCTGGTTATGCCATGTCGCTGGCGATACTCGCTTTGGGCTGTGTGGTGCAGGCGTTGGGCGTGGTGTTCGAGATAAAGCCGCATGTGGCCATGATGAGTGGCGAAGCGGTGGTGAAATATGCGTCGCAGCGCTACGGGCGTGAATTCGGACGCCTGAAAGTGGTGTTCGACTGCACGTTGGTGTGCACTGCCATAGCGCTGTCGCTGTTGCTGTGCGGTCGCGTCGAGGGTGTGCGCGAGGGCACCGTGGTGGCCGCTGCCGCGACAGGTTATATTGTCACCTTTCTTAATGCGCGTGTGCTCACCCGCCGCAATCTCTCGCGCACAGTATCGGCCTTGGCCATACTGACGGGCGGGCGTAGAAATTAATTGTCTGAAAATAGCGTAAGATTCGAAAAAAATAAGTATCTTTGCGCGTGATTTTTGGCCGGTTTGCGCACTTGGTGTGTCAAGCGGTTGATTTTTAACGCTTTAAACGATTATGATAAACATTACGTTTCCCGATAATAGCGTGAAGGCTTTCGAAGCCGGCGTTACCCCCCTTCAGGTGGCTGAGTCGCTCAGTCCCCAGCTTGCCCGTGACGTGCTCGCAGCATCAGTTGACGGAAAAGAGTGGGACATCAACCGTCCTATCGAGGCCGATGCCACCATCCGTCTTTTCAAGTGGGAGGATCCTGAAGGCAAGCATGCTTTCTGGCACTCATCCGCCCACCTGTTGGCCGAGGCTCTGCAGGAACTTTATCCCGGTGTGAAATTCGGCATCGGACCGGCTGTGGAAAGCGGCTTCTACTATGATATCGACCCCAATGGTCACCAGATAACTGCCGCCGATTTTCCCAAGATTGAGAAAAAAATGCTTGAGCTGGCCCGCACGAAGCACCCCATCGTGCGCAGCGAGATCTCCAAGAGCGATGCCCTGAAAATGTTCGGCGACCGCGGCGAGGAGTACAAGTGCGAGCTCATCAGCGAACTTGAGGACGGCAACATCACCACCTATACGCAGGGCGACTTCACCGACCTCTGCCGTGGTCCGCATCTGCCCGACACGGCGCCCATCAAGGCTGTGAAGATCACTTCGCTGGCCGGTGCCTACTGGCGTGGCGATGCAACCCGCAATCAGCTTGTGCGCGTGTATGGCATCACATTCCCCAAGCAGAAGATGCTCGACGAGTACAACGCTCTGATGGAAGAAGCCAAAAAACGTGACCACCGCAAGCTGGGCAAGGAGATGGAACTCTTCGCTTTCTCCCAGAATGTGGGTGCCGGTCTGCCGTTGTGGCTTCCCAAAGGTGCCGCTCTGCGCGACCGCCTGGAGCAGTTCCTGCGCAAGATACAGAAACAGTACGGCTATCTGCAGGTGATCACTCCCCATATCGGCAATAAGAACCTGTACGTGACCTCCGGCCACTATGCAAAATATGGCAAGGATTCATTCCAGCCCATCCACACTCCCGAGGAAGGCGAGGAATACCTGCTTAAGCCCATGAACTGCCCGCACCACTGCGAGATCTATCGCACCTATCCGCGCTCCTACCGCGATCTGCCCCTGCGCCTTGCCGAATTCGGCACCGTGTATCGCTACGAGCAGAGCGGCGAGCTGCACGGCCTGACACGTGTGCGCGGATTTACGCAGGACGATGCGCATATCTTCTGCGCCCCCGAGCAGATCAAAGACGAGTTCCTGAAGGTGATGGATATCATATTCTTCATTTTCAAGGCTCTGAAGTTTGAAAACTTTGAGGCCCAGATATCTCTGCGCGACCCCAACAACAAGGAAAAATACATCGGTAGCGACGAAAACTGGCACCTTGCCGAGCAGGCTATCATCGAAGCCTGCGAGGAAAAGGGTCTCAACGCCCGCAAGGAACTCGGAGAAGCCGCGTTCTATGGTCCCAAACTCGACTTTATGGTGAAGGACGCCATCGGCCGCCGTTGGCAGCTCGGCACCATACAGGTGGACTATAACCTGCCCGAGCGTTTCCAGCTGGAGTACACCGGCGCCGACAACCAGAAGCACCGTCCGGTGATGATACACCGTGCGCCTTTCGGCTCCATGGAGCGTTTCGTCGCTGTGCTGCTCGAGCACACCGCCGGCCATCTGCCCCTCTGGCTCGCTCCCGAGCAAGTGGCTATCCTGCCCATCAGCGAGAAGTTCAACGACTACGCCCGCGAGGTAGCCAAACAGCTTGATGCCGCCGATATCCGTGCTACCGTCGACGACCGCAATGAGAAAATCGGCCGAAAAATACGCGACAACCAGATGCGCCGCATGCCTTATATGCTGATCGTAGGCGAAAAAGAGCAGGAAAATGGCGAAGTATCTGTAAGAAAATCCGGCGAAGGTGACCTTGGTTCGATGAAAATCGCTACCTTTGCAGAAAATTTGACTCGCGAAGTCGAAGAAATGACAAAACAATAAACACCCCTGAATGGAGAAAAAACCTTTCCGCCCTGCCCCGCGCCCTTCGGCGCCCAAGCGTCCCGCCGGTGCCAATAATGCTCCGCGAGGTCCGCGGCGTCCGCCCGAACGCAACGCCTATCCCAATAATATCAACGAGTACATCCGTGCGCGTGAGGTACGACTTGTCGGGGATAACGTCACTCCGGGTATATATTCCATCCAGGAGGCACATAAGATAGCTGAGGAGCTGGAACTCGATCTGGTGGAAATCTCCTCGCAGGTGGAACCGCCTGTGTGCAAGATTCTCGACTATCAGAAATATCTCTATCAGCAGAAGAAAAAGGCCAAGGAGATCAAAGCCAAGGCTACGAAGGTGGTGGTGAAGGAGATTCGTTTCGGCCCTCAGACCGACGACCACGACTACAACTTCAAGCTCAAACACGCGATCGGTTTCCTTCAGGAAGGCGCCAAGGTGAAAGCCTATGTGTTTTTCAAAGGCCGTTCGATTCTCTTCAAGGAGCAGGGCGAAGTGCTGCTGTTGCGTTTTGCCAACGACCTTGAGGAGTATGGCAAAGTGGAGCAGATGCCTCAGCTCGAGGGCAAGCGCATGATCATCATGCTGACGCCTAAAAAGAAGTAGGCTCCGGCCTCCATCCTGAATAAGAAAATGGTCTAGGCAGCCGCGTGTCGGCCGCAAAGCATCATACATGAATTAACTCACATAAAGTAACAAAAATGCCCAAGATTAAAACTAACTCCGGTGCCAAAAAGAGGTTCGCCCTTACCGGATCAGGAAAAATCAAACGTAAACACGCTTTCAAGAGCCACATCTTGACCAAAAAGACCAAGAAGCAGAAGCGCAACCTCACCCACTTCGGTGTGATCGCCGGCGTAGACGAAAGCAACGTAAAGGAGCTGCTCGGCCTTAAGTAAGCGTCGTAGCCACACCATCGCTTTGATTAAGTAATTCGTGATTTTTTAATTCTTTCCATCAACCGAGTGTACGGCACAAAAGAGCAACATCGCCGCCGACGCTCAAAATCATTAAAGAAACATGCCAAGATCAGTCAACCACGTCGCTTCGCGTGCACGTCGTAAAAAAGTCCTCAAACTCACCCGCGGCTACTTCGGCTGCCGCCGTAATGTATGGACCGTAGCAAAGAACACCTGGGAAAAGGGTCTTACCTACGCCTATCGCGACCGTAAGGACAAGAAGCGCAACTTCCGCGCCCTCTGGATCCAGCGTATCAACGCTGCCGCCCGTATGGAGGACCTCAGCTACTCCAAGCTCATGGGTCTCATTCACAAGGCCGGTATCGAGATCAACCGTAAGGTGCTTGCCGATCTCGCCCTCAACAATCCCGCAGCCTTCAAGGCCATCGTGGATAAGGTGAAGAACGCGTAAGGCGCGGCATCAAACGAATCAGGAGGTGTGCCCGAAAGGGCGCACCTCTTTTTTTGCTTTAAGGATGGTTACGCTTATTCGCATTTTGGCTGTGTATTAAACACCCACGCCCGACAAAGCAAAATAAATTTTTGCTTTGTTCTCGACTTATTCGTATTTTTGCGTATCGAAATTACAAATACCTGAATACAACACAATGAAAAAAACTTTGCTATTTGCTTGCATGCTCGCTCCGATGGTAGTGTCGGCTGCTGAGACGTCGCCGGCTATTCCGCGCGACGAGGCCATAGAAGCCAAGGTGCAGGAAACACTCGCCCGCATGACACTCGACGAAAAGATAGGGCAGATGACAGAGCTGACAATCGACGTGTGCGGCCATTTTGACAATGCCGGAAATTTTACGGTCGATGAGGATAAGCTCGACGAAATCATAGGAAAATATAAAGTCGGGTCTATACTGAACGCTCCCGGCACCACTGCGCAGACACCCGCTGCATGGGAAAAGATCATCGGCGCCATACAGAAAAAAAGTATGGAAACGATGGGCATACCCTGCATCTATGGCCTAGACCAGAACCATGGCACCACCTACACGGCAGGAGGAACGCTGTTTCCGCAGAATATCAATGTCGCTGCCACTTTCAATACCGATATTGCGCGCACGGCAGGTGAAATCACAGCCTATGAGACCCGTGCGAGCGCTACACCGTGGACCTACTCGCCCACGCTCGACCTGGGCCGTGACCCGCGCTGGCCGCGCCAATGGGAGAACTTCGGAGAAGACGCCCTCATGAATGCCGAAATGGGAGCCGCCATGGTGCGCGGATTCCAGGGCGATGACCCCAATCATATCGGGCCGAACAATATCGCGGCCTGTCTTAAGCATTATATGGGCTACGGTGTGCCTTTCAGCGGCAAGGATCGTACGCCCGCCATCATATCCGCATCGGATCTGCGCGAGAAGCATTTCGCTCCTTATCTGGCAGCTGCGCGCGCCGGCGCCCTGAGCGTGATGGTGAACAGCGCATCGGTAAATGGAGTGCCGGTGCATGCGAGCCACGAACTCCTCACCGAATGGCTCAAGGATGGGCTCAATTGGGATGGCATGATTGTGACGGACTGGGCCGATATCAACAACCTCTACACACGCGAGCATATCGCAGCCGACAAGAAAGAAGCCATCAAGTTGGCCATCAATGCCGGCATAGACATGGCTATGGAGCCATACAACCTTGACTATTGCACGCTGCTGAAAGAACTCGTGGAGGAAGGCGAGGTGCCGATGAGCCGCATCGACGATGCCACCGCCCGTGTGCTGCGGATGAAATACCGTCTCGGATTGTTCGACGATCCTATGACCTACGCCCGTGATTATCCTAAATTCGCATCGGCCGAACATTCGGAAGCTGCGCTGCATGCGGCCGAAGAATCAATGGTGCTGCTCAAAAACGTCGACAACACCCTCCCGCTGGCGAAAGGATGCAAGATATTGCTTGCCGGCCCGAATGCCGATACCATGCGCGGTCTGGATGGCGGTTGGAGCTACAGCTGGCAGGGACACATCGCCGATAAATTTGCCGAGCAGTACAACACTATCCTGGAAGCCATGCAAAACAAATTTGGGGAAGCCAATGTGGTATACGAGCCCGGAGTGGTGTACGACGACCATGGCAACTGGCAGCAGGAAGATGCATCAGGCATGCAGAAGGCTGTTGATGCCGCCGCAGGTGTGGATGTGATTGTGGCCTGCATAGGAGAGAATTCGTATTGCGAGACGCCCGGCAATCTTTCCGACATAAACATCTCGCGCAACCAGCTGGAACTGGTGAAGGCGCTCGAGGCTACCGGCAAGCCCGTAGTGGTGGTGCTCAATGAGGGCCGGCCGCGTCTCATATCGGAGATCGTTCCCGAGGCAAAAGCTGTGGTCGATATCATGCTTCCCGGCAATTTCGGTGGCGATGCTCTGGCCAATCTTCTGGCCGGCGATGCCAATTTCAGCGGCAAGCTTCCCTTCACATATCCTAAGGAAATAAATTCGCTCATTACCTACGACTATAAAGTGAGCGAGGAAGTGGAGAAAATGGAAGGAAACTACGATTACGATGCTGTAGTGGCCGTGCAGTGGGCGTTTGGCTATGGACAGAGCTACACCACGTATGCCTACAGCAACCTGCGTGTAGACAAGGCTGAATTCGGCCCGGAAGACACGCTCACCGTGAGCGTGGATGTCACCAACACCGGCAACCGTGCCGGCAAGGAGAGCGTGCTGCTTTTCAGTAGCGACAAGGTGGCCTCGCTTGTGCCCGACGGACGTCGGCTGCGTGCGTTCAAGAAAATAGAACTGGCCCCCGGCGAAACAAAGACAGTGACATTCTCCATGCCCGCTTCCGAACTGGCCTTTGTAGGTGCTGATGGCAAGTGGGTGCTTGAGAGTGGAGAGTTCCGTCTGCAGGCCGGCAATCAGGTGACCGACATCACATGCACGGCGACCAAGCGCTGGACCACTCCCAACCGTTGAAAATCCCTATAAACGAATAAATCAAGCCCCCGGAGCGCAACTGTTCCGGGGGCTTTCCTATGCCTGATGCATCATTATGCCACATCCGGGTGTTTACCGAACAGTTTTATTTATTTTTATTTATTGCGTTGAAAAACAGGAAACTGTGTGATTTTTATCCCCCTCACACCTTACTGCTAAAAAATATTACACCTGTGCGTGATATATAATTGCTAACTTAGCAGTGGAAAAGCAACGTAATAACCATATATCTAATAACCGTAAGTATAATGAAATCATACAGGACAATATTTGCAGCGCTTGCGCTCGTGGCCGTGGGAAATGCCGTAGCTCAGCCCCCGGTTTATCTCGATGACACGCAGCCCATCGAAGCGCGGGTGAAGGATGCTCTATCCCGCATGACCACGGCAGAGAAAGTGGCGATAATTCATGCACAGAGCAAATTCAGCTCTCCGGGAGTGCAACGTCTCGGCATCCCCGGGATATGGTGTACGGATGGCCCGCATGGAATCCGTCCGGATGTGCTCTGGGACGAGTGGGAACAAGCCGGAGCCACCAACGACTCATGTGTTGCCTTCCCGGCTCTTACATGTCTTGCCGCCACCTGGGATCCCGATATGGCCGCGCTTTATGGCAAATCTATCGGTGAGGAGGCGCGCTACCGCAACAAAAATGTGCTTCTCGGCCCCGGCGTGAATATATACCGCAGCCCGCTCAACGGCCGTAATTTCGAGTACATGGGTGAGGATCCTTGCCTGACATCCGCAATGGTGGTGCCCTATGTGCGCGGCGTGCAGCAGAATGGTGTGGCAGCGTGCGTGAAGCACTATGCGCTCAACAACCAGGAAGTGGACCGCGACCATGTCAATGTACTTGTAGACGACCGCACGCTCCACGAAATATATCTTCCCGGTTTCAAAGCCGCAGTGAAGGAGGGTGGGGCCTGGAGCATAATGCCCGGCTATAATAAATACAACGGCGACCATGCTTGCGAAAATTCCACGCTTCTGCTCGATATCCTTAAAGGTGACTGGGGTTTTGACGGAGTGGCTATAAGCGACTGGGGAGCCGTGCACAATACCGAGAAAGTGGCCCGCAACGGTCTTGATATGGAATTCGGTTCATGGACAAACGGCCTGAACTGGGGCGCGAGCAATGCCTACGACAACTATTATCTTGCCAAGCCTTATCTTAAATTGATAGAGGAAGGGGAGATGAGCACAGAAGAACTTGACGATAAGGCCGCCCGTGTGCTCCGCCTGATCATGCGCACGGAAATGAACCGCAACCGCCCCTACGGTTCGCTCAACAGCGATGAGCATTATGCGGCGGCACGACGTATCGGCGCCAACGGTATTGTTCTTCTTAAAAACGATGGAAATTTGCTGCCGGTAGCCCCCTCTGCCCGCAAGATTCTTGTGGTGGGCGAAAATGCCATAAAGATGATGACAGTGGGCGGTGGATCCTCATCGCTAAAAGTGCAGCGCGAGGTGCTCCCGCTCGATGGCATACGGGCCATGGCGGCGCAAAAAGGCGTGGAAGTGGCCTATGAGCGCGGCTATGTGGGAGATGTATCCGGCGAATACAACGGAGTGACCACAGGGCAGAACCTCAACGACGGGCGAAGCGCGGAGCAGCTCATAGCCGATGCCGTGGCAGCAGCGCGCGAGGCCGATATGGTGATATTCATCGGCGGCCTTAACAAATCCGACCATCAGGATGCCGAGGGCTGCGACCGCACGGATTTCGGATTGCCTTATGGGCAGGACGCAGTCATCAGCGCACTTGTGGAGGCCAATCCGCGTACGGCCGTAGTGATGCTCACTGGCAATGCCTATGCCATGCCGTGGCTGAACAAGGTGCCCTCCGTGGTGCAAGGGTGGTATATCGGTTCGGAAGCCGGCAATGCTCTGGCCGATGTGATTTTCGGAGAGGTGAACCCCTCCGGCAAGCTTCCGTTTACTTTTGCTGTGGATCTGAAAGACTATGCCGCCCATGCCGCCGGCGATGCCGAGATGTATCCCGGAGTGGACGGCGATGTGAAATACAAGGAAGGAATGGCTGTGGGCTACCGGCATACCGATCGTCTGAAGCCCGCACGTGTGAACTTCGCCTTCGGCCATGGTTTGAGCTATACGACTTTCATGCTGGGTAAAGCCACACTTTCGGATAAGACACTTCCTGCCGACGGAAATGTGCGCGTTACGGTGCCTGTGACCAATACCGGCGATCGTGCCGGAGCCGAGGTCGTACAGGTTTATGTACGCGATGTAAAGAGCAGTGTGGAGCGTCCGCTTAAGGAGCTGAAGGCTTTCAAGAAAGTGATTGTGGCGCCGGGCCGCACGGTAGATGTGGAGCTGACGCTTGACAAGAGTGCTTTTGCCTACTACAATGCCGATGCAAAGCGCTGGGAAGTTGAGCCCGGCAAGTTTGAGATTCTTGTCGGAACAGCCGCAGATGCCATAAGCTCCCGGCTTTCGATGAGTGTCGATGCTGCCGACCTTGCCTGGAAAGACTAAGCGAGGCATGATATTACAGCGCGGGCATGGTTCAGAGCCATGCCCGTTGTTTTTGTGGAGTTGCCACACAAAAAAAAGAGAAGCCTGCTTATAGCGGACTTCTCTTTTGAGGTACCTAGCGGAATCGAACCGCTGTACACGGTTTTGCAGACCGTTGCCTAACCACTCGGACCAAGGTACCATTTGTGGATTGCGAGTGCAAAGTTACAACACTTTTTTTGAATATGCAAGGCATGCGCACACTTTTTTGATACTTTTTGCGGCGGCAGGGCTATTGCAGGCTTTACTCGTCATCCTATTTCTTATCGTGCGAGAGACAAGTTGAGCGACACGCCGTACGAGGTGTTGGTGGTGGGGTAGGATGAGGTGGTGACTATCGGATTGTTGATCTGATGCTCGAAATAGGCGGCGAGAGTGACACGGCGGCTGAGCACATAATTGGCTGTGAAGTTGATGTGCCACGTGTCTGTGCCGCTGGTGGGCTGTGCATAGTTGCTTTCTATGCGGCGTATCAGGGCGCTGTTGTGGTTGAAACTTACGTCGGCGTTGAGTGTGAGGTCGTTGCTGACACCGGTCTGTGTGCCTTTCATCTTGAGCACGGTGTTGAATCCCACTATTTTGTAGCCGGCACCTATGGTGAGCCCATGGCTGGCGGCTTCCACCACCTGGCCGGCGGAGGTGTTGAGGGTGAGTGTGCGCTGGTCTTTGTACTCGAGGCTCAGGCGTAGGTCGTTCTTGAGGGTGGCGTTGATGCCGATGAGGGGTGCGAAGCGCTCGGTGATGGCCACTGAGGAGATATTGTAGGGCGAGGAGGGAATGGGACGTCCGGTGAGTTCGTCAAGGGTAAAGCCCAGACGTTGCCCATCGACACTTACCCAATTGAGGTACGACGAGTAGGAACCCACGGAATAGGTGCACTGGTAGGCGTGGGTGACGGTGAATGTCTTGAAGATGTTGCGCATGCGGCCAAGGTTGATAAAGCCGTCGTAGGTGACGCGCCAGTTTGGTAGCACGGATGCGAATGAAGGGAAGGGGGTGAGGTAGACCGATGATGCGGGACGACCGGAATAGGCCGCGATGAAGGCAGGGATCAGTACATCGCCGGAGGTAGGACTTACGGCCCCGACTTCGGGCGAGAACTGGGCTCCGGCCTGTGGTGTGCCGCGCAGGAATCCCGCGTCGGGATATGCAAGACCGGCGTATTGAGCCTCCACGCGGTCGCGTATGGTGGGGATATTGTCGAGGAAGCGGTCGAAGGCAGCGCTTGCATAGCCATCGGATGCCTTGGAGGATGCAAGGGCTGTGGCAATGGCCATGTGGGTTTTTGTGTAGGAGCCGCTGTAGGTGACGGGCATGTCGGCATACATGAACTGTACCTGCTGGGTGCGGTTGTCGGTACGGTTCATGGTGAGCTGCACCTTGAAGCCCTTGAACGGTTCGATGGTAGCTTCTATATTGAGTTCCTTTCCGTTGCTCCACAGGGCCGGAGATGTTTGCCCGTCGTCGGTGATGAGCCAGTTGCGCTCGAGCGCTTTGTCTATATATTCCCGTCCGGCGAATCCGAAGGCGAAGTCCAGACCTGGCGCCATGGGGCCATAGCTGTAGCTCTGGCCGAAAATATTGCCGATGTCGGGCGTAAACAGCGGAAGCGACATGGAGCGCGTGTTGCGGTAACGCACGCTGACGTTTCGCGGAGACATGGCAAGGCGCAGGGCGTATTCGCCGATGTTGCGCCATAAGGTCTTTTCGTCCTTGATTATTTCTGTGACGGAGAATTTGATGTTTGTGCCATCGCCGCGCGTGAGCACTTCTATGCTGTTCTGGTCCACCACGCGTGTTTTTACGGCAAAGGGCTTGCCATCCTGTGTGGTGGCGGCTACACGCACCTTCTTCGTGCGCAGGTTGTGCTTTATGGTGAAGGTGGTGTCGGGCTTCAGCGGATATGTGCGTTCGAATTTCTTTGCTTTACGCTGCCTTGCGTTGGACGGACGCTTGTTGGCGAATCGCGTGTTTACGCTTTTCAGCAGAGGTATTTTGTTGTAGAATGTTTCGAAATTTAGACGTCCGTCGCCGGTCCAGGACGATTGGTTGGCAATGGTGTTGCCGAGGCGCACCCCGTCCACTTCCGCGCCGCGGTCCCAACGGTAGGTGGCATTGTAGGTGAGAGAGCCGTTGAGCATGTCGAGGAAGGGAATCTTGGAGAACGGCGCCTTATATTGCCCGGTGAATGTCTGATTGTAGCTCCATGGTGTTCCCATCGACAGTATCGACTGCCATACGGTGTCGCGCCATTCGCGGTATTTGTCGGGGAACAGGCGGCGGTTGACAGCCCCTACTGTTTCCTCGATGCGGGCTGAGGTATTGGAGTTGAACGTGAGGGATAGCGACTTGGTGAGATTCCATGTGAGATTGAGCTGACGGTCCCATAGGAAGTTCTTGCTTACGGACACGGGCAGCTGGAACATCTGATCCACTTCCGAGCGCGTCTGCTGCTCGTAGTAGTAGCGGCTCATGTTGGTGAGGAATGAGATGTTGGTGGGGAGCCAGTTGAATTCCCAGTCCCGGAGGAACCGCGCATTGCGGCTTTTCGACTTTATGTTTTTGAACGGCTTGAACGGCTTGAAGAACGGAGCATAGGAGTATTGCAACGATCCACGGTAGTCGTTGGTGTATTCATACTCGGTGGTTGGGTCTTTCTTTGTCTGTTTGTTGAAAGAGAAATTGATGGTGAAGTTGGCGGGATCCCATGGCATGGGATTTTTGCTTCTCACTCCGAAGTTGAGGCCGGATATGGAGAAGTTGCGTACGGTCGTACGCTCTTCCGCATAGGCGAGTATGCTGTCGCGCTCGTGCTTGTCGATGCAGTCGTCGAGGGCATCGCTCAGAAGCACATCCTGATCGAGCGGATTGTATTTAGGAGTTGTCTTTTCCGTGCTGTAGGAGTAATATATGGGAGCGCGTAACTTGGCTTTCTCCGGAAGCAGGCGCCCGAGGTCGGCTTGTACGGCCACATTGTATTGATGGTAGTCGTCGAGGCGCCGTTCGTTAAGGCTTTGGTCTACGCCGCCGAATCCGGAGCTTTCGATATGGGCTCCGAGATTGACCGTGGCTATGTCGCTGACGCTGAGCGTGGCATTGGCCTTGGCGGCATATCCTCCTTCTTCATTGAAATCGGTTACTTTCAATTCATTGACCCATACGGTGCCGCTTTTTGTGGTGGATGAATTGTTGCGCACGCCTATGAGTATCACGCGTATGTCGCTGAGCGAAGGATTGCCGAGAACAGCCATACGGTTTCGCTCGTTGGAGGGGTCGCGACCGGTGTACAGGGTGGCGAATCCTACACCCGACTGCTCATCGCGCTTGGCGCGGTTGCGCTCTTTTTTGAGATCTACGAGAGCTTGCAGGTCGAGGTCCATGAAGTTGTTTTCGGGCCACACGATGTATTTGTCGCTCTCGAGATAGGCGTTGTATTGTCCGGCCGGAGTGAGTTCAAGGGGTATTTCGTATTCGTAGAAATTGTTTTTCACATCGGTGCCGAGGCGTATGAACATGGAGATGTCGCCCGAACGCAGCCCTGTGGTGTTGTCAATGAGTGCTTCGGCGTGGTTCCACATCTGCAGGCGTTTGTAGTTGCGAAGGTCGAGCTGCGTGTTGCGGTATACTGCCCGTGCGTCGCCGGCATTTAGATTCAACACTTTAAGCGACATTGACTGTTCGTTGAGCTGCACCACCTGGCTCTGTCCCGGGTCGGTGATGCGGGTGACGTGCGGCGGCAGCACATAGTTGACGGGCTGTCGGCGTGAGTTCTCCTCGATGTTTACCACAGAGATGTCGAGCTGTCCGTCGGCGGGAGCATCACCACGGTTGTTGAGATTGAAGTCGTAGGGACGCCATTCGCCGCGCACGAGTTCGAGAGAGGCGAAGCGGAGATGCGTTACCGCCTTGAAACCGGTCATGAATATGCGTGCGAAGCGTATCGTGGAGAAATCGCGTATGGAGCCCACGATGCGTTCGTAGTCGGAGAGCGGTATCTTGAATTGGAACCATTCTACGCGCAGGTCTTTGCCGTCGGGTGTACGCTGCATGCTTTCCTGACGGTCGGTGATGAAGTTTTTACCCACGACAAGATCCTCGGGGCGTATGGACACCTTGTATTGGAAGTAGCGCTCGTATTCGTTGAGAGTGTTGTCCTGGTTTATATCCTCTACATCGGGCCCGCTTTTGGCTGATTGATACAGCGGATCGGACGCTTCGTCGGGGTTGAGTGAGTTCCCTTCCACACCATTGTATCGCTTGTATCGTGCGAGCACGCCGAGGCGTTCCTCATCGTAGTCGTAGCCACGGTAGAAATGGTAGTTGTCGCCGGCGGGGTCGTTGAAGGGCGAGAACGCATCGGCCTGCATGCGTTCGATGGTCTGTGGCGAGAGGCGCGTACGGAGTTCGTTAAGGTATGTGGAGTAGGACGGGAACTCAAATTCCATCTCGTTGGGGAGCCCGTCGAGGCCCACGTCCTGGATGAGGCGTGCGCCGTTGGCGTTGTCGAAACTGTAGGTGAGGGAATTTTGCTTCGAGACGCGTCCCCACACGGTTTCCTCAAGATACTGGTCGTTGCCGTCGTACGGTATGCCGTTTTCATAGCTCTTAAGTCCGTCCTTGAGTATGTCTTCGCTGATTTCGCCGAAGTTCAGATAGAGGTCGCCACCCTCAAGGTTGGGGTTTTCGGGATCGAGGAAGGGGTTTAGAAGCCAGAACTGCACGTATTCGATGTTGCTTTGCTCGAAATTTGAGTTGTCCATGCGCCGCATGATTCCGCCCCATCTCCGTTCCGGATTCAGGAGATTGCCATCTTCATCGATGTTTGTGGCATCGAGGTTATAGGGTCCCCTCTCGGTGGGGTAGTAGGAGAGGTTGAGAGTCTGTATGGTTGCGGATTCGGTGTAGGTTTGCTCTCGTCCGGGGTATATCTCACGTGTGTACACCTCGCGCACGTATGGGTTGGATAGCTGCTTGAGATCGCTTTTCAGGTAGCCAGGGGCGAGCGATGAGTTGCGCTGCGTGAACATGCGGTCAATGTAGTACCAGTTGAGCAATGCCCGGTTTTTGCCGTAGTCCACATTGTTGCTGAGCGCAGCTTCCGGGAAGAGGGCGTCGGAACCGCCTTCCCATGGGGTGGATGCCAGCTGCCATGCGTATGGCGAGCGCAGGTCGATACCAGTCTGGGTGGACTCGAAGTCGTCGACATAGCTGGAGCCGCGGTTTGAGCCGCTTTTCTGGGAGTGGGGTATTATGCGGGCATACTCGGCTGTGAGATTGAGGCGCGACGGTGCGGTGGCGTTGACGGTGGGTATCTTATTCACGAGATTTGTCAGCCACATGAATTCGGAGTTGTAGCTGAGATTCAGCCCGAGCATGGTGTTGCTGACAGTTTCATCGCCGATGTTGACTTTTTCAGTAAGTGCTTTTTCGGAGAAGTGCAGCACAGTGGCCCCAAGGTTGAGATTCTTGTTGAAGCGGTATTGCAGGTCGAGGCCGAGGAGGGTCTTGCGCTGAGTGGAGAACATGGACTGGTTTTCCAGCGTTACGCTGACGCTCTGCCCGGAGTCTATGATGCTTTGGTTTGTAATGGTCACAATGCCCATGGCGTAGTCGACGGTATAGTCGGCGTTCTCGGTAAGGGTGACGCCACCGGCGGTTACGATTACCGATCCTCGCGGCACGTTCATGGCGTTGAGACGTATCTGAGAGCCGGATGATGCCTGATATTCGCCCGAGAGCACGAATTTATTCTTGTCGGCGAATTGTCGTGCTACCACCAGTGTGCTGTCGTACAGTTCCTGATACACATATTGTTCGGCTACGGCCGGATTGGCTATGCGTGAGGCGAGATGCGAGCCGAATGGCTCTACAACCGGAAATATTATCTTGCCGGTGGCGGAATAGATGGTGTAGCCCTCTATGAAGTCGAAGAACCCGTCGGGGTTTCCTTGCTCGTTGGAATCGATGCGGTCGAGATTCATCACCTGCAGCAACGGCAGATTGTTCAGCCCGGCCACCGGCAGATAGTTGATCTGTGTGCCCGTGGTGTCGCTGAGGTATTTGATGTTGAGGCGGAATTTGTTTTTCTGTATCTGGTAGCCACCGATTGAATAGACGTTTTTCATCATCAGGTCCCATACGGGCATGGTAGGGGTGGTGGTGGTGCCTTTGAGCATCTTTACATACAGCGACTGGTCGGTGGTGGTGATGTCGCCGGAAAATTCGCCTACCTGGTATACCTTGCCGTTGTAGCTGTACTCGTAGGCCACGGCCAGAACCTCGTCGGCCGAGATCGCGCTTTTTACCGAGATGTAGCCGAGCGTGGAGTTAAGGGTGTACTCGGAGGAGGACAGAAGGCGTGCGCTCTCTATCTTTTCGTAGGCGCTGCCTCCGTCGATGCCGTAGGCCGACAGTGGTTCAAGGGCCTGGGTGACGGTGTTGATGTTTCGCGCGCCTGGATAGTCGGCTTTTATTACCGCGGGGAGATTGTTGCTGGCATTGGCGGGATTCGGCAGCGATGGATCGGCCACCCAGTAGGAATTGGCGAGGTGGGAACTCTCTCCGAGGTCCTGGAATGCGACAAGGTTGCGGCTTTGCTCGTATTTGCCGCCTTTGTTGGTTATCCAC
Organism: uncultured Muribaculaceae bacterium; assembly: GCA_910578095.1. Taxonomy (GTDB): domain Bacteria; phylum Bacteroidota; class Bacteroidia; order Bacteroidales; family Muribaculaceae; genus CAG-873. The sequence goes on from CAJTOZ010000007.1 coordinate 83,486, forward strand.
ACTTCTATACGTGTGATTTTCACTCCGCTGCTGACGTATGGCAGCTTGGATGCGAAACGGTCGTAGTTGTCCCTGAAAAAGTGGGCGAGGAAAAAGTGGCGGTTGGCATCGTATTCATCGGCATTTACCGTGAACTGTGTTGTCTGCGATCCGCCGCGTGAACTCACCGACTTGCTTTCGGAATTCTGTTGGCTGACAAGGGCCGTGGCTGTGAGTTTGCCGAACTGAAGTTTCGTCTTGAAACCGAAGAGGGCGGTGCTGCCTCTTATCAGAGAAGATCCTGTGGTCATGGACACATTACCGGCCTCGATGCTCTTGACAATATCGTCTTCTTCGCCCTCATAGGCGAGTTTGATGTTTTTTGAGTCAAAATCAAACGTGGCATCGGTATTGTATGTCATGTTGAATTTCAGGCGGTTGCCTACGGAGGCGTTGACTGTGGCCTGTACCTTCTGGTCGAAATCGAAATATGTTTTGCGGCGGGACGACAATGACAGCGCGGGATTGTCGGTGAAGTTGCTCTTTATGCCCATGGCCACCTGTACGGAGCCTTGTGTGCGCAGCTGCACTCCGCCCGGGCCGAATATTTTCTCAAGCGGCCCGAGCGCGAAGTTCATGTCGAGGATATTGAACGGCTGCTTGTCCTTGCTCTCGGCTGCTATGGAGTTGCGTTCCCGGTAATATTGCTGCATGGAGCGCCGCAGCTGCCAGTTGTCGTATTGAGCCTTGCTGAGCATGAAAGGCGTGGCTATGTCGATATCGCCCACCCGTGTGCGCACGACGTAGCATCCTGTGGCCGGATCATATTCGGCTGCGGTCTTTATGTTGGATGGCATGTCGAGGTCGTAGGCCATCTCATCGGCCATCAGTTCCTCATAGTTTCGTGGCACGGTGCCGTTGACCGGAAGCGGTAGCGGAATTGTGTCGAATGGCTCGGTGGCCGGCGGATAAGCGGAGGGTGGAGGAGGCACCGGAGCCGGAGCTGTCACCTGAGCGAATGCGCCGTAGCATACACAAGCCAAAACGGCCGTCAGAACGACGGCCACCCGGGCAAAGGCGCGCCCGCGCGCGCGTATGTGTGTATGCATTACTTCTTCCATCGGCAGGATGCCTACATCATGGCCAGAGCCTTGCGGATAGCCACCTCCACTTTTGTGGCGGGGTCGGCATCGAATATTTTGCCCAGGGCTTTCTGACTTTGCTGTCGGGTGTAGCCGAGAATGGTCAGGGCCGTGAGGGCTTCCTCGAATGCCTCGCTGTCTTTTCCGCGGTTTGGCTGTAGTAATAACGTAGCTTCGGTGGTTTTTATTTTGTCGCGCAGGTCAACAATTATTCTTTCGGCGGTTTTGGCGCCTATGCCTTTTACGTTTTTAAGGCGTTTTGTATCGCCGGAGGTGATCACGGCGCCCAGTTCCGCCGCCGGGATAGCGGACAGAATCGTTCGCGCGGATCCGGCTCCAACGCCGCTGACGCCGATAAGTTGGCGGAACAGCGCGCGCTCGGCTTCATCGATGAAGCCGAATAGCGTCCATGCGTCTTCGCGGATGTTTTCGTGTACGAGCAGCCGCACATTTGTCTGTCCTTCCAGGGCTGAGTATGTGGGCAGTGTGATGTTGAGGAGGTAGGCCACGCCGCCGGGTGTCTCCACGGTGGCGTCGGTAGGGGTCAGGGCAGAGAGGGTGCCGCGGATGGATTCTATCATGGAGAAAGCAATGGGATGGATATATACAATAAAGTCGGCCACCCCCTCGGGGCAGCCGGCTTATGCGTTTAGTCGCGTCGCAGATTATTCAGCTACAACTTCGGCAACTTCGGCAACAACGGTGTCGGCAGCGGCGGAGTCGGTGGCAGCGCTGTCAACAACAGCAACTTCCTCAACAGCTGCAACAACGGTGTCGCAGCATGCGCTGTCGCAGTTGTTTTCAGCCTTGTCGGCGCTGCCGCAGGAGAACATGGTAGCGCTGAAAGCTACTGCGAGGAAAAGAACTAACTTTTTCATTTCTTTTTGAATTAAGAGTAAAACAATATTGTTGTGCTTCAAAAACGTTGCAAAGTTATGGCAATTTTTTAATTCAGCAAAGAATTTTTGCATTTTTTTCTGCTTTACAGCATAAAAATTAGTTGTTAAAAAATACAAAAATATCTAATGTGCTGATTTGTAAGATGTTATATTTTGGCGTTAGCTATCTTATTTGCCATTACAACGGCCTTTGAAATGTGGTCGCATATGTGGTCGTCGCCGATCAGTGTGTCTATGCCTGCGTGGACAAGTGTCTCGCGCACATTGGGGCGCACTCCGGAGAGCACCACGTGGATACCCTCGCTCTGTGACGACTTGATGAGGATCTCGAGGTTGTGGAGCGCTGTGGCGTCGATGAAGGCTACCTTTCGCATGCGTATGATGCGTACTATAGGCTTGTTGCCGAGAGTGGTGCGCATCATTTCATCGAACTTGGTGGCGATGCCGAAGAAGAACGGTCCGTCGATTTCATAGACGCTGACGCCGCGGGCCACATCAAGCACCTCATGCTGGCTGAGATCGGTGCCTTCGGCCACATCGAGCTGCTCGGAGTACACCTTGATTTCCGTGTTTTCCATGACGCGGCGCATGAAGAGAACGACGGCGAGCAGCAGGCCTATCTCGATAGCTATGGTGAGATCGAAGATCACTGTGAGGAAGAATGTCACGAGCAGCACGGAAATATCGCTCTTGGGTGCGTGGAATATACCTATGATGGTGCGCCATCCGCTCATGTTGTAGGCCACCACGATGAGCACGGCGGCGAGTGTGGCCATGGGGATGTAGTTTATCAGCGGCATGGCGAAAAGGAATATCAGCAGCAGCACGAGGGCATGGACAATACCGGCTACGGGGGTGCGTCCGCCGTTGGTTATGTTGGTCATGGTGCGTGCGATGGCTCCGGTGACGGGTATGCCTCCGAAAAACGGCACCACTATGTTGGCCACGCCCTGACCTATGAGCTCGGTGTTGCTGTTGGTGCGCGAGCCGGTGACACCGTCGGCCACGGTGGCGCTCAGAAGCGATTCGATGGCTCCAAGCATGGCGATGGTGAAGGCTGAGGGAAGGAGCATGTTGATAGTGGCCATGTTTATGCGGAATCCGTGAGGAGCGGGTATGTCGGTGCTCATCGTGCCGAAACGGTCGCCGATGGTTTCAACGCTGTAGCCGGGGATAAACATTGAGGCTACGTAGGCGCCGGCTGTCACGAGGATTATGGCGATAAGTGCGCCCGGGAGTTTCTTTGATATCCGCGGAGTGAGGATGATGATAAGGAGCGATATCACTGCCGTGGCGGTGGTGGCGGGGTTTATCGCCCCGAAATTTGAGAAATATTCGCCCCACTTGGGCAGGAACTGGCTCGGAATTTCGCGAAGTCCGAGGCCGAAGAAATCGTTGATCTGTGTGGAGAAAATGGTGAGGGCGATACCGGCGGTGAAGCCTACGACTATGGGGTAGGGTATGAACTTGATTATGGTGCCGAGACGGAAGAGGCCCATGGTGACGAGTATGAGACCTGCCATCAGAGTGGCTATTGCAAGTCCCTGCAACCCAAATTGGGCGATGATGTTGTAGACGATCACGATGAAGGCTCCTGTAGGACCTCCTATCTGCACGGAGTTGCCGCCAAGGGCCGACACGAGGAAGCCTCCTATGATGGCCGTGATAAGACCGATGGAGGGGCTCACGCCCGATGCGATGCCGAAGGCGATGGCAAGGGGCAGCGCCACGATGCCTACTACGATGCCGGCTGTGATGTCGGCGCGGAAACGCTCCATTGTGTAGTGCCGGAGCGCTCCGAAAAGCTTTGGATGAAAGTCAATTGTACCGGTGAGATTCATTGTATGGAAACCTGTGAATGAAACTGCGGCGTTGCGCGTGTTTCGGCGCGCAATGCGTTGGATTACTGATGTCTATATTTGCATTGAAAACCATACGCCTCGGCAGCTACAGAACCCGCCGGGCGGAAAAACGCGGCAAAGGTAGTGAAAAAATCTTAAAAAGGCAAGGGCCGTGAGCGAAACTGCACATTCAGGGCGAAAATGCGCAAAAAAATAGCGGTACGATAGGGTAAATTTGGTTAGTTGTAATAAAATATGTAAATTTGCCGAGAAAAGTGTGGAGCTCTCTCAAGCTCCCTTTGTATCCTTATCCTTGACGATAATTTAAATTCATCATAATGACGATGCAACAGACGCCCGACATACATGCTTTATATTCCACATCGGTTCGTGTGGAATGTCTGTTCCGTCAGTCTGAAATTGTTTTGTAAATCATATCCTACTTACTGCTGCTTCCTATGAATCTCAACGCTATCGAATGTCTGGCTGTGTTTCTTGTGAGCCTATTGCTTGCAGGTATAATTATTCCGCAAATATTGCTGATATCCTTCCGTAAGAATCTTTTTGATGAAGTGGATGAGCGTAAGATTCACAAAGGGCGTGTGCCGCGCCTGGGTGGTATTGCCTTTATGCCGTCGATGGTGTTTTCGGTGGCATGTGTAAGCGGCATATATTGCTTTATAGGATGGCGTGGCGAGCCCGCTTTGTCGTCGGATGTCGTCACTTTCAGCTTCGGAGTGTGCGCATTGATGATAATGTATCTGGTGGGTATGGCCGACGACCTTATCGGTGTGCGCTACAGTGCCAAGTTTGTGGCACAGATTCTGGCTGCCGGCTTTCTTGCTACATCGGGCCTCACGATAAGCAATTTCCATGGTTTTTGCGGTATATATGAGATCCCCATCTGGGTGGCAGTGCCCTTTGCCATGCTTGTTGTGGTGTTTGTGACCAATGCCATAAATCTTATCGACGGTATTGACGGTCTGGCCTCCGGGTTGAGTTCCATCTCCATGCTGTTCTATGGCTGGGTGCTGCTGTGCTGTGGCGAGGTGGCCTATGCGCTGGTGGCTTTCGGAACATTGGGAGCGTTGATACAGTTCTATTATTATAATGTGTTCGGCAATGCCAAGGTGGGCAAAAAAATATTCATGGGCGATACAGGAGCATTGACAACAGGTATAATAATCTGCTTCCTGTCGCTCCATATCTGCAATCTGGATGTCGCAGCCAGCGGATTCAGTTGCGACCCTCTGGTGATGGCATTTGCGCCGTTGCTTGTGCCATGCTTTGATGTGGTGCGGGTGTATCTGCGCAGAATACGTCACCATGCCAATCCGTTTATGCCTGATAAATCGCACATCCACCATAAGTTGCTGGCAGTAGGGCTGCATCAGCGTGTGGCCATGGTGCTCATTCTTCTGGTGTCGGTGGCTTTCACGGCTGCCAACTACTGGCTGTCGACAATGATGAACAGCGCCGTGCTTCTTGCATTGGACGTTGTTGTGTTCATCGTGGTGAACATCTGGCTCAGTGCGGCAATAAACAAACGAGAAAAACGTAATAATATAGAAAAACAATAATCACTATATAAGATAGAGATGAAATTTACCCGTACGCTTTGCGTTGCAGCCATAGCAATCTCGTTGGCTTCATGCAACTCTTCTAAAAAAGTGCTCTATATGCAGGACGCTACCGTGAATGTCCCTGAGCGCATAGTCAATCTTAACGAGATCAAGGTGCAGCCCGGCGATAAAATCACCATAATGGTGAGCTGCAAAGATCCTGAACTTGCTCAGATGTTCAATCTGGTTGAAACCAATACCCGTATAGGCCAGCAGCGTTCCAGTACCAACTACGTGTCGGCCTACAGCGTGGATGAATTCGGCGATATCAACTTCCCTGTGCTCGGGTCGGTTCATGTGGCCGGTCTTACAAGAACGGGCATCGCCGATTTGCTTACGAAGCGTCTGGAGTCGGAAAACCTGCTTAAGAATCCGGTGGTGACCGTAGAGTTTGCCAACCTGCGTGTGTCGGTGTTCGGCGATGTAGCCAAGCCGGCCACTTATGCCATTACCAACGACCGCATCACTCTCTATGAAGCTCTGAGCATGGCCGGCGACCTCAATGTTACCGGTAAGCGCGACGGAGTTTATGTGATTCGTGAAGAGGACGGACAGCGCACCACCTACAAACTGGATCTGCGCAGCGCCGATGTCATGAACTCGCCGGTATTCTATCTCAAGCAAAACGATGTGATATACGTGGAGCCCAACGGCACAAAGGCCGGTCAGAGCAATGTGAGCGAGAACAGTCTCAAGAGCGCCGGCCTGTGGGTGAGCGTCGCATCCCTTCTCACATCTGTGGCGGTACTTATCTGGAAGTAATAAATCACACTAAAGTATATGGCAGACATTCAGTCGGTGCAGAACGAAAACACCGAAACAACATTGTCGATTCATGACCTGCTGTACCTGTTTCGCCAGAAATGGTACTGGTTTGTAGTCAGTCTTGCTTTCTTTTTCAGTATCGGCGTCGTGTATCTCATGAAGACGGCCCCGACGTATACCCGCACGGCATCGCTTCTTATCAAGGACGACAAGAAGGGCAGCTCCACTGCGGCGGAACTTTCTGATCTGGGAATTTTCCAGCCCAAGAGCAATATCGACAACGAGATGCTTACGCTGCAGAGCCCCTCGCTGATGGAGGAGGTGATCACCCGTTTGAAGCTCAACGATTCCTATTCCATCAAAAAAGGTCTGCGCACATCCGATCTGTACAAGGCCACTCCATTTATCGTGACCACTGTGGGCGACAGCGTGCCCGATTTCTCTTGTGATGTCACGCTCGCTATGGAAGGCGACGGCGTGGAACTCAGCAACTTCACCTTCGGCGACGAGGAGTCGGAAGTTGTGGTCAAGGCCCAGCTCGGCGACACAGTCAATACGCCTGTAGGACGTCTGTATATCAGTGTGTCGCCATGGGATGGCGAGCAACTGCGCGGACAGAGCGTGAGATTTTCGCACGTCGACCCCGTAAGCATTGCGCAACAGTATGCCTCGGGCGTGTCGACAGAGCTCGGAAGCGAGAAGGGTACCATTATCAATATCTCCTATGGCGCGTCGTCCATAGTAAAGGCTGAGGATATTTTGAATACGCTCATACAGGTGTACAACGACCGCTGGGTGCTGGATAAGAACCAGATGGCTGTCAGCACCTCACGCTTTATCAGCGAGCGTCTCGGCGTTATTGAAAACGAGCTCGGCAATGTGGATTCCGATATATCGTCGTTCAAGAGCGAGCACCTGATGCCCAATGTGGATGCCGCATCGGAAATGTACATGCGCCAGAACGAAGAGACCCGCCGCGAGATAAGCGATGTGAACAATCAGCTGCAGATCGCGCGTCACATACGCAACGAACTGGCCCACGACCGTATCGATCAGCCCCTGCCTACAAACTCGACCCTTCAGTCGCCGGATATCAACCAGCAGATAAGCACTTACAATACGCTTGTGATTGACCGCAACCGTCTTATCGCAGGTTCGTCGGAGAGCAATCCTCTTGTGCAGGAGCGTACGAGCGCATTGCGTCTGATGCGTGACAATATTCTCAGCTCTATCGACAATCTTATCGCAGCTCTTAGCTCAAGGGTGGGAAGTCTGCACAGCCAGCAGGCAGCTACCACCGGGCAGCTGGCCGCCAATCCTAATCAGGCCAAGTATCTTCTGAGCGTAGAACGTCAGCAAAAGGTAAAAGAACAGTTGTATCTGTATCTGCTTCAGAAGCGTGAGGAGAACGAGCTTAATCAGGCCTTCACATCCTACAACACACGCCTGATCACTCAGCCTGTAGGGTCCATGGCCCCGACATCGCCCAATCGCCGCAACGTCATGCTGGTGCTTTTCCTTTTGGGTCTCATCACACCGGCCGCTATCCTGTATATCATCCAGGTGCTTGATAATAAGGTGCGTTCGCGCCGCGATTTGGAAGTGCTTTCCGTTCCGTATGTGGGCGAGGTGCCGATGGCTACGCCTAAACCTCACGGTCTCGGCCGCCTGCGCCGCGCTCCCGCTCCCGCCGACGACAACCGTGTGCTTATCAGCAGCGGAAACACCGACATTATCAACGAAGCCTTCCGTGTGGTACGTTCCAATCTGGAATTTGTGGGCGACCGTGCTCTCTCCGGCTCGGCCCGCACCATTATGGTGACAAGCGCGGTGCCGGGCTCCGGCAAAACCTTCGTGAGCATGAATCTGGGTGCTGTAATGGCGCTTAAAGGAAAGAAAGTGATTGTGCTCGACCTTGATATGCGTCGTGCTTCGCTGAGCAAATATGTCAGCGAGCCAAAAGTGGGTGTGTCGTCGGTGCTCATCGGCAAAGCCTCGCTGCAGGATGCTATCGTAAAGAATGTGTCGGGTATTGAGAATCTGGACGTGCTGCCTGTGGGCGCCCTTCCTCCCAACCCCGCCGAATTGCTCTATACACCCGAGTTTGCTAAAGTGATGCAAGAACTCAAGGGCAGCTATGATTGTGTGCTTCTCGACTGTCCGCCTGCAGAGGTGGTGGCCGATGCCAAGATCATATCGAAGTTTGTGGATCTTACCATCTGGGTGGTGCGTGCCGGTCTTTACGAAAAACCGCTGCTTCCGCTGCTTCAGCGCTATTACGATGAGCAGCGCTACCACAATCTGTGCATCCTGCTCAACGGTACAGATCCGTCCCACACGTCGTCGTATCAGCGATACGGCTATGCGGCCTCGTATCAGACATACGCCCAGTCCGGGAATAAACGTAAATAATCCGGATATTCCCAAGCTATGCAAAAAACGGTAATGCTTGTTTTCGGCACGCGTCCCGAAGCCATCAAAATGGCTCCGCTCGTGCATGAGATGGCCACGCATCCGGAGTTCCGCACTCTGGTGTGCGTGACCGGGCAGCACCGCAGCATGCTTGATCAGGTGCTTGAGGTGTTCAGTATACGTCCTGATTTCGATCTGGACATAATGAAGCCCGGGCAGGATCTTTATGATGTGACATCGGGAGTGCTCACCGGCATGCGTGCCGTTCTGGCCCAGGCCCACCCGGATATCGTGCTGGTGCATGGCGATACCACCACCTCCACGGCCGCAGCCTTGGCTGCGTTCTATGCCCAGATTCCAGTGGGGCATGTGGAAGCCGGGCTCCGCACGCACAATGTGAACTCTCCTTGGCCTGAGGAAATGAACCGTCAGATCACCGGACGCATAGCACGGATGCATTTTGCCCCGACCGATCTGAGCCGATCCAATCTTCTGCTTGAAAACATAGGCGAGAACGTATTTGTGACCGGTAATACGGTCATCGATGCCCTTCGTATCGTGGTTGATAAAATCGCGTCCGATGCATCGCTTGCTTCAGATCTCGACCGGCATCTGCTGGATGCCGGCTACGACTGCTCGCGTGTGGCCGGTGGCCGGCGGATGGTTCTTGTGACGGGGCACCGCCGTGAAAACTTCGGAGCAGGTTTCCGGTCAATATGTATGGCATTGAAAGAACTTGCAGAGCGTTTCGCAGACGTGGATTTTGTTTATCCCATGCATCTTAACCCGAATGTGCGCCGACCCATATCCGAAATATTCGGTGCCGGGCGCGGACGTGCAGCCAATCTGTTCTTCATCGAGCCGTTGGAGTATCTGTCGTTCGTGAGGCTGATGTCGCAGGCCCATGTGGTGCTTACCGACAGCGGTGGTATTCAGGAGGAAGCACCCGGCCTGGGAAAACCGGTGCTCGTGATGCGCGATACTACGGAGCGCCCTGAGGCCGTCGACGCCGGCACTGTTAAGCTTGTAGGCACCGACCGCACGCGTATCGTGGATGAGATGGCGCGATTGCTCACCGACGACGATGCCTACAGCGAGATGTCCCGGGCTGTGAATCCCTATGGCGACGGATATGCATCGGCGCGTATAGCGGCCCACTTGTCAAATTTTTTAAACTCAGAATCGTAACGCAATGAAAGCTTGCTTCATTGGTCTTGGATATATAGGCCTGCCTACAGCGATTATAGCTGCCGGACGCGGAGGCGCGGACGTGGTGGGTGTCGATATCAATCCTGCAGTGGTCGAAAAGACCAATGCAGGACATCTGCATTTTATAGAACCCGGAATGGAGGATCTCCTGCGTGAGGTTGTGGCGTGCGGCAAATTGCGTGCGGCGCTCTCGCCGGAAGAGGCCGATGCCTTTTTCATAGTCGTGCCCACTCCATTCAAGGGCGACCATCAGCCTGACATCAGCTTTGTGGAAGCCGCCACACGGGCTGTTGTCCCCTTTCTTCGGGAAGGCAATCTGTTTGTCATAGAATCTACATCGCCCGTGGGCACAACCGAGGCTATGGCCGAACTGATATACGGAATGCGTCCGGAGCTTCGGGGCAAAATCAATATAGCGTATTGCCCGGAACGTGTGCTGCCGGGAAATGTCATTTACGAACTGGAACACAACGATCGTGTGATCGGAGGTCTCGACAAGCAGTCGACAGAGGCAGCCAAGGCATTTTATGCGACGTTTGTGAAAGGCACTCTGCACGGCACCAATGCGCGCACGGCCGAGATGTGCAAACTCACCGAAAATGCGTCCAGAGACGTCCAGATCGCTTTTGCCAATGAGTTGAGCCTGATATGCGACAAAGCCGGCATAAACGTGTGGGAACTCATAGAATTGGCCAATAAGCATCCGCGCGTAAACATTCTGCAGCCCGGCTGCGGCGTAGGAGGCCACTGTATAGCCGTCGATCCTTATTTCATCACAGCCGATTATCCTGCGGAAGCACGCATCATCGCCAAGGCCCGCGAGATAAACAATCATAAGGCTCTGTGGTGTGCGGAAAAGGTCAAGAACGCAATGCTGGAATACGAGCTCAAGCATAAGCGCCGGCCCACCGTGGCCATGATGGGACTTGCATTCAAGCCCAATATTGATGATTTGCGCGAGTCTCCTGCCAAGTTCATAGTGTCGCGTGTGCTTCAGGGCTGCAACAATGCCTCCATTCTGGTGGTGGAGCCAAACGTGGCTGAGCATAATGTGTTCAAACTCACAGATTACCGTGAGGCATATGCAGCAGCCGACATTGTGGTATTTCTCACCGCGCACGATGTGTTCCTGTCGCTTCCCGAAGATAAGGATAAGACGATACTTGATTTTTGTGGAATATTCAAAAAACGTAAAGCATAGATGAATGTATTGGTTACCGGTGCGGCCGGTTTTATCGGTTCGGCAGTATGCCGTAAGTTGCTTGACCGCGGAGATACAGTGGTCGGGCTTGACAATATCAATGATTACTACGATCCGGCCTTGAAATATGGCCGTCTGGACGGTCTGGGCATATCTCAGGAGGCTGTGGCATGGTATAAGATCGTGCCTTCGACCAAATATGACCGCTTCAGCTTCATCCGTATGAACCTGGAGGATACACAGGCCATGCAGATGCTTTTCGCCAACGGTAATTTCGACACGGTCATCAACCTCGGCGCACAGGCAGGCGTCCGCTATTCTATCACCAATCCACATGCCTATATAGAGAGCAATATCGACGGTTTCATCAATGTGCTCGAGGGCTGCCGCGACAATAAGGTGCGTCATCTTGTCTATGCCTCCTCATCGAGCGTGTATGGCCTGAACGGAAAAGTTCCCTTCTCCGAGCACGATGGCATAGCCCACCCCGTGAGCCTCTATGCAGCTACTAAAAAAAGCAACGAGCTGATGGCCCACGCCTATTCAAAACTGTATGGCATTCCCACCACCGGCTTGCGTTTCTTCACCGTGTACGGGCCGTGGGGTCGTCCTGATATGTCGCCGTTCCTGTTTATGGACGCCATCCTCCACGACCGCGCTATAAAAGTGTTTAACAACGGCGACATGTTGCGCGACTTCACATACATTGACGATATAGTTGAAGGCGTTGTGCGCATAGCCGATGTTATTCCCCAGCCGAATACGGAATGGGACGAGACTCATCCCGACCCCGCGACATCTCCTGCTCCATATCGCGTTTTCAATATTGGCAATCAGCAACCGACGCGCCTGATGGACTATATAGCATGTATAGAAAAAGCGATAGGTCGCGAAGCGAAGAAAGATTTCCTTCCCATGCAGCCCGGAGATGTGTATCAGACGTACGCCGATTCATCGGCCCTCGCCGAGGCTACAGGTTTCCGCCCCTGCACTCCGTTGCAGAAAGGTATTGATGAAACGGTGACATGGTTCAAGCAGTACTATAATCTTTAAATGAATAATATATAAGAATATGAATATAGCTATCGTTGGTACCGGCTACGTTGGCCTTGTGTCGGGCACGTGTTTTGCCGAAATGGGTGTGAATGTCACCTGCGTGGATATTGACAGCAACAAAATTGAGCGCCTCCTCAACGGTGAGATACCCATCTATGAACCCGGATTGGACGAGATGGTAAAACGCAATGTCGAGGCCGGTCGACTGCATTTCACAACGGATCTGCGCAACGTTCTCGACGATGTGGAAGTCGTGTTCTCGGCAGTCGGCACTCCGCCCGACGAAGATGGCTCGGCCGACCTGAAATATGTTCTCGCCGTGGCGAAAACCTTCGGTGAGAATATCAATAAATACACTATTCTTGTCACCAAATCCACCGTGCCGGTAGGCACAGCCCGGAAGGTGAAAGAGGCCGTGAAAGCCGAACTTGAGCGCCGTGGCGTGGATGTGCCTTTCGATGTGGCCTCCAACCCCGAATTCCTCAAGGAAGGTGCTGCCATTAAGGATTTCATGTTCCCCGACCGTGTGGTTGTGGGCACCGAAAGCGAGCAGGCCAAGAAAGTGATGTCTCGCCTCTACAAACCCTTTATGCTCAGCGGCGAGCGCATGATATTCACCGACATACCCTCCGCCGAGATGATAAAATATGCGGCCAATTCAATGCTGGCCACCCGCATCTCGTTTATGAACGATATCGCCAATCTCTGCGAACTTGTGGGCGCCGATGTGAATATGGTGCGCAAAGGTATAGGTTCCGATACCCGTATAGGCAAAAAATTCCTTTATCCGGGTTGCGGCTACGGTGGTTCGTGCTTCCCCAAGGATGTAAAGGCTCTTATCAAGACCGCCGAGAAAAACGGCTATCCGATGCGTGTCCTCAAGGCTGTGGAGGAAGTGAACGAGAAACAGAAGGAAATTCTGTTCGACAAACTGTACAGGCATTTCAACGGCGATCTCAAGGGCAAGACAATTTCCATGTGGGGTCTTGCATTCAAGCCTGAAACCGATGATATGCGCGAGGCTCCCGCATTGGTGCTTATCAAGAAACTCAATGAAGCCGGTGCGACAGTCAAGGTCTACGACCCCGTTGCCATGAACGAATGCCGTCGCCGTCTCGGCGATGATGCAGTTGTTTACTGCACGGATATGTATGAAGCAGCTATCGATGCCGATGCGCTTCTGCTCGTGACGGAGTGGAACCAATTCCGTATGCCGTCTCTGCCTGTGCTTAAGAAAACCATGGCCAACCCGCTGATCATTGATGGCCGAAACATCTACGATCGCGAATATCTCGAGGAAAACGGCTTTACGTACACCTGCATAGGCAAGTGATGCGATACAGTTGGTGATTCTGGTGCATGAAAATCTCAATTGTCACAGCTGCCCTAAATAACAGGGGCGGGATCGTCGAGACGCTCGACAGCCTGCTGATGCAGGTGCATCAGGATTGGGAGTACATAATAATCGACGGTGCCTCCACTGATGGCACCGTCGATTTTCTGCGCTCATGCAGCACACGATTTGGCGATAAGGTGAAATGGATCAGCGAACCCGACGGCGGCATATATCATGCGATGAACAAGGGCATAGCTCTTGCTTCGGGTGATGCCGTCGGTTTTCTTGGTGGCGGTGACACTTTTGTCGACGAACTGTCGCTGAAAAATATTGCTGATGCTATGGAGCGTACGGGTGCCGATGCCGTATATGGAGATCTCATGTATGTCAGTCACGGACATAAGGACAAGGCGTGCCGCTATTGGCGCGGAAGTCAGTACGAACCAGGGATTTTCAACAGTGGGTGGCAGCCGGCTCATCCCACATTCTTTGCACGGCGCTCATGTTTTGACAGGTATGGCGTGTTTGACACAGATCTGGAGATATCGGCCGATTTTGATCTGATGTTTCGTTTTCTGGAAAAATTCCGCATATCCAGTCGTTATATCCCCTGCACGCTCGTGCGCATGCTCAGCGGCGGAGAGAGCAACAGCTCGCTGCGTAAAATATGCCTGGCGCATCGCAATATTTACCGCTCGTTCAGGAAGTATGGCTATAATGTGCCGCCGCTGTACAGTTTGCGGCGCACATTGCCAAAGATTCTCAACATGCTGGAAACGTATATACAATCATAGACCCACTCTATATAAAATATAATGAAAAAGGCTTTAATCACCGGAGTGACGGGACAAGACGGATCTTTCCTGTCGGAATTCCTTCTTGAAAAAGGATATGATGTGCATGGCATAATACGACGTTCGAGTGTGGATTTCCGTGAACGCATATCGCATCTTGAGGGGCATCCGCGCTTTCACCTGCATTACGCCGATCTCACGGATTCCATGAGCATCCTGAAGGTGGTCTCGCTGGTGCGCCCCGACGAAATATATAATCTTGCCGCCCAAAGCCATGTCCAGGTGTCTTTTGATGCTCCGGAATTCACAGCCAATGTGGATGCGGTAGGAGTGTTGCGCATTTTGGAGGCCATACGTATAGCCGGCCTCGAAAAAACGTGCCGCATGTATCAGGCCAGCACGTCCGAGCTCTATGGCAAAGTGGAAGAAGTGCCGCAGAACGAGGAAACTCCCTTCCATCCCTATAGCCCGTATGCTGTAGCCAAGCTGTATGGCTTCTGGATAGTAAAAGAGTATCGGGAAGCATACGGAATGTATTGCTGCTCGGGTATCCTTTTCAATCACGAGAGCGAGCGCCGCGGCGAAACCTTCGTCACGCGCAAGATCACTCTTGCAGCCGCCCGCATAGCTCAGGGAAAACAAGACAAGCTTTATCTCGGCAACCTGTCGAGCTTGCGCGACTGGGGCTATGCCCGGGACTATGTGGAGTGCATGTGGCTGATACTTCAGCAGCCGCACCCCGACGATTTTGTCATCGCCACCGGAGAGCAGCATTCCGTGCGCGAATTTTGCAGCCTCGCTTTCGAGCGGGTCGGCATCACGCTCCGCTTCGAAGGGGAAGGCGCCGAAGAAAAAGGAGTCGACGCGGCCACCGGCAGAGTACTCATTGAGGTATCACCCGACTTCTATCGTCCCACTGATGTTGTGAATCTCTGGGGCGATCCGGCCAAGGCTCGTGAGCGACTGGGCTGGGACCCGCAGCGCACATCATTCCGTCAGTTGGTAAATATAATGGTGGATGCGGATATGGCCAAAGTGGCCGTAGAGAGGGCCGGCGATCATGTACGTACCAATCTTGCTGAATATCTTGAGAAGGGTATAGTAAAATAGCCTTACCGTTTTATTACTTATATATTAAATACGCGGCACACGTATCCATCCGGCAGGGTAGGGACGTGTGCCGTTTTTTTTGTAAAAAAATCTTTTTTGTAATTTCCGGTACGACAACGTGTTAATAAAATTGTGTTCAAAAAACA
>CAJTOZ010000008.1 GCA_910578095.1 uncultured Muribaculaceae bacterium
TGCCACACTTCCGTGAGCACGGATCGCCAATTTAAGGGGGTACACACCACTCACCGATTTCGATCGGCAGTCAAGGTAAAAAGTTGCTGTTGCCATAGCGTTTTCTTAAGCTTTTTACCCCTCCGAAAGCTTGCACGAATTTGCACTGTCCTTGCACTATTCTTGCACTAAATGGCCTTTTTTGTGCCTTTTTATGCCATTTTCTGCCCTCGGAAGAGCTTTTTTTAAAAGCTCACAACGCCGTTATTTCATCCCGAAATACCATCCTAAGTTATTGGCGTTCAACCTTTTAACTTTGAGCGACAGACGGGACTCGAACCCGCGACTTTTAGCTTGGGAAGCTAACGCTCTACCAACTGAGTTACTGTCGCATTTTCGCTTGCAAAATTACTTAATTAAGTCGAATTATGCAAGCGCGTTGATATTTTTGACACCCGTTATTTCCGGCGGCGTACACTGCGTGCTGCGGAAGAGGAAGAGGCTTTTGCTGCCTTAGGCTTGCTCTGACGCACTTTTTCTTTGCGGGCGGCCGGTTTTTTATCCGAGCGGCGGGTGGAGCGTACAGCCCGACCGGGGCGCTCTTCTTTCGTGGAAATTGTATCTCCTGAGGCGGCTGCTTCACGTGCCTCTCTGGCTGCGATCACTTCTTCACGGGAGGGTACCCAGAGTTTGCGCTCGAAACTGTCGAGACGGGCCTGGATGCTGTCCTGCGCATGACGGCGCTCGTCTTCGTTGGGATACAACTGCATGAGTGACCGGTTTTTAAGATTGCGCGTCTTGTAGATCTCGCCGTCGTACATGGCAAGAGTGAAGAAATCATCGTAGGTGCAGGTGGGGAGATTATTGCTGTCGTCCACGAAGATGGTCTGCTGTGAGAGCCACGGGCGTATGTCGCTGAAGCGTATCCAGAACATGGGGTAGCGCACGGACTCGCCGCCGAAATCGCCGGCGCGGTGCAATACGGGGCATATAGCCTCGATATGCGGACGCAGACGGTTCTGGCGTGTGTCGTACTGCCAACGTTCGATGACGTAGTACGACAGTACTTCGTTTGAGGGCACATCGCTTTCTTCTATGATGAAACGCGGGTTCTTCTCTGTACTGCCTTTTGCGTCGGTGTGGAGTATGTGGAAGCGGTCGAGGACGTCGCGAACTTTCACCCGGTACTGGTCGGTGAATACTTCACGGCCATCAAGGTATTCGTAGGCTGCCAACTGATTGTTGGCCATGAGCCGCATGATGATGCGAAATAGGTTTTCCTGCCCTTCGAGGGGTTCTTCAGGAAAATACAGCGCAGCGTTTTTATCTTTGTTGAGGTCGAGCTGGCGATATATGATACCCATCCACTGCACATCGGCATCGGAAATGGAGCCTGACGCGTCGGTGTCGAAGAAATTTTTCACCCTGCTCGACAACTCCGGCTCCGCTGCCTGCTGCCCGGGACGCGTGCGCTCGCCGGAGGCGCGTCGACGCACTCCCGTACCATCCTCCTGAGCAAATACGGCTGTTGTCGCGGCCAGCATCATTGCGGCTGTTAATATTTTGCGGCTGATTGATTTCATATGATGTTCTTGGCTAATTTACGATTACTTCCATCGGGGATAGATCGCGGGTGATACCGTCGGGCCCAATGGCTTTGATGCGGGAGATATAGAATCTTTTTCCACGCTGCAGACGCTGGAACGACTGGCGCTGACGGGCGGAGAAATTTGCTCCGTCGCTAACTTCGGGAATAGCATTGCCCATAGAATCGAAGAATACTGTCTCAAAGCTAAGCACACGGAAGCGGGTATCTATCAGACCGTCGTCAATAGCTGCTTCAAGCCCCGGAGCCTGCAAAAGCAGTGTCTTCGGGAAGCCCTTGCCTCCTTTGTAGGCATCGATATTGCCTTGCGCATCCTTATACGCTATGAATGGAGTGGGATCGGGAAGCTTGCGCACACGGAAGGTGGTGGTGGCCACTGTGGTGGGACGGCCGTCCATATTAGCCGTGACAGTGACAACGGCATCCTTACCCACTGCTGCGGGACGTGCAGTCCAGTGATCTCCGTTGCGTGTGAGCGTGCCATTGGTCATGGTGGCGGAGATATCGTTCATCGCCACACCGGGCACGGATATACCCACAGGATTGTCAATACCGGCGTAGAGTACATTCATCATAGTGGCGGAGACGGTGGCCATAGGTTCTATGACGGTATATTCCGAGGTGAACGGATGGCGTGTAGTGGTGCCGTCGCCGTGCGGAACTTCAAGATAACCGCTGTAGCTGAATTTACCGGTCGACGCGGTATTGATCTCGTATAGGCCATGCCCGTCGGCAAGCTGCTTTCCATCGACCACAATCAGGGGACGTTGTGTGGTGTCCACTGCCGCAAGCACGATGTTGGCGGAATATTTGCCTCCGCGCATGACGAGACGCGACTGAGGCATCACATAGGCATTGAGTTCGTTGACGCGCACATCGCCGGCATCCACCTGCGTGAGAAGTTGGCCGAGCACCTCGCCCTCTGCAAAGAGTATGTCGTTCTGCAGTTTGGTGAGGAGTGTGACCGCTGCCACTACCGGTTGCTGATCGAATTTAGCTTCTTCCCAGGGCTGTGGTGTGAGAGTGCCGGAGCGGCGCACAGGCCCGGTGTCAAGCGCTTCGCGTATTGTGGCGGCCTTGGCGGAATCCGCCATCATAGCTGCCATATATTCACGATACTCGTCAATGCGTGCACGCAGTTCCGCTCCGCGGTTGTTGCCGGGAGCGAGCATCACCACAGCTGCAGCTTCAAGGTCGTCGCGGCTGAGAATATTGTCGGGGTCGCCGTCCTCGCCGTCGGCCTTACGCACTATGGCGAGCTTCAGGCTGTCGATCCCCTGCACCATCAAGGCTGTGCGGCTACGCACTTCATCGGCCTTTCCGAGCCACGGGCGCACCTTTTCGGGGTTTTGCTGCGCCAGCATGTCGAGACGGGTGTAGATAGCCGCATTACGGCTGTCGACATTACTGTTGGACCGGTTAAGGCCGTCGTGCACCTGAGTAAACCCGTCCAGCACATCGCTCGACACATTGAGTGCGAGCATGGCCGTGAGGACGATATACATCAGGTTTATCATCTTCTGGCGTGGTGTGAGTCGTGTGTTATGTGCTCCCATCTGAGATACTGCTGAAAGAGGGGGTTACTGCTGCGGTGCAGCGGGATTTTCGGGAGCCTGGGCTCCGGGCATTGGCGGACGATACATGTTTACGGTCATGGCTGTGATCATGCGCTCATACACATTGTTGAGCTGCTGCATGTAGCGTGCCATTTTCTCGCTTTCCTCGCAATAGTCGGCTCCGGCCTCGGAGGCTTTGGAATACATATCACTGATATTCTTGATGCCACGGTTCACGCGCTCGATAGCTTCAAGCTGGCCCGAGACACTGCGCAACTGAATCTCATAGATGGTGTTCAGGCCGGCAATATTGCGGTCGAGGGCCTGCATCTGGTCCACATAGCCTGTGCTGGCCGCGGAAATATTGGCCGAATTGTCGGTAATGGCCTTATAGCTGGCAAGGAGCGTCTCGCTCACTTCGTTAAGGGCCTGTGTGGTGGCGCGCAGACGTGCCATTTCCTCGGCCATCTCGCCCATGGTGCGCACAAGGTCGGGATTGCCCTGCGCGTCAACCGCAGGAACATGGGATGCAGCCACGGGAGCAGCACCTGCTGCCTGCCCTGCCGCTGAAACAACGCCCATGGCGGGGCGATCGGCTTCATCGCCGCTATCGAGGACGGGGAACACCTGCTCCCACTTGTACTCGCGGGCGGGGCGGTCGAAGGCGGTGAGAATAAACATCAGCACTTCCGTGCCCATACCGATGGATAGGAGCGCATTACCGCCGGGGAGGTGGAGTATTTTGAAGAGTGCGCCCCAGATAACGATGGCCGCGCCTATGCTGTAGGCAAAGTTGAAGAAGCGCTGTCCGTTGTCGCTGCTGATAAAGGCAGAGATCACATTTCGGTATTGCTTTACTTTTCCCATTTCGTACGATTACTTTTTGTTGTTTTGTTTGGTGCCTTTCGCAAAGCCTATCTGAGTGCGCACGCAGCGGAAGCCGATATATGAGCGCTGTTCGTTCTGATATTCCCACATACGCAGGTCGGAGCGGATATTGTGGGCAACATCTTTCCACGAGCCACCGCGCACAATCTTACGCTTCATTCTGTAGGGATCTTCGATAGCGGCGTCGTAACGATATTCGGGGTTGAGATCGGAGGTAAGACGTCCCACACTTTCCGTGAAAGCGGTAGAGGTCCATTCACTCACATTGCCGGCCATGTCATATAGACCGAAATCGTTGGGGGCGTACGTGCCGACGCGTGAGGTGATGACGTGGCCGTCCTTCACAAAATTACCTTCCTGGGGCTTGAAATTGGCGTAGAAACACCCTTTATCGTCGCTCATTGTGAGGTCACCATCCCAAGGATACATGTTCTCACTCACACCTGCACGGGCCGCATATTCCCATTCTGCCTCGGTGGGCAGACGGTATGGCTCAATGTGCACGGCCTGACGTCCGAGCGAGCGCTTCAGATAGTCGGTGCGCCAGTTGGCGAAAGCATTGGCCTGCTCCCAGCTGACACCTACCACAGGATAGTCGCTGTAGCCTCCGTGGGCAAAATACATGCGCACGTAAGGCTCATTGTATGCGTTTTCAAAATCATTGACCCACGCAGTAGTATCGGGATACACATTCACGATGTATGTGTTGAGGAAATCGTAATCGCCGGTGAGGCCACGCGTAACGGTTTCACGCATTATCTCGCCCTCATCGGTGATCCATGCTGTATCCTTGCTTATCACAGGCACATCGGTGGGCACGGGCAAATCCGTATTGTACTGGCGGCGGGCCGGATCGAGACGGTTGCGGCGTTTGGCAGCTTCGGTGTGGTTGTACACCTCATAACGGTAGTTGAGCTGTGTGCCGTCAAGTTCGCGCGCTCCGGTGATAGGATTTGTGCGATACAAGCTTTCAATGGCGCGTTGTTCGTCTTCGTTGGGATTGCGCCAGGGTATGGCCTTGCTCCAGTTGAGACGCGGGGTTATGGGATTGCCTTCGCGGTCCTCTTCTATCTTAAAGTCCTCATTACCACCGAAAGCCGGATCGGCAAGACGCTCACGGATGATACTGTCGCGCACCCAGAACACAAACTGCTTGTACTTCGCGTTGGTGATCTCCGTCTCATCCATCCAGAACGCGTCGACGGTGACGCCGCGCGGATTGGCAGCGATATTCCACGCGCTGTCGGCTTTCTGCGGTCCCATCTGAACGGAGCCGCGGTCGATGAGCACCATTCCGTAGGGCGTGGGTTCGGCCCAGGCAGTGCCTCCGACACCGGTGACTTCGCCACCGACCGAGCTGCGGGCGCCCGACGCACACGAAACGGCCCCGAGCATAGCCGCCGAGGCTGTAAGGCTTATGAGTATATGGTTGTATCTGTTCATATTCTTTACATTATTCGGATGCTTTTGTGCTTGTTTTTATTCTTGTCGCCGGTATTTATCCGCAGGCTATAACCCAGGAACAGTTCGTGACTGCCGGAAGAAGCCTTCGCTATGCTACTGGTGGAGTAGTCGAAGCTGTAGCCTATGAAGAAATTCTTGAACTCGGCGGCAATGGTGGCCGTGACAGCATCATTCCATCTGTAGCCTACGCCGAAACTCAAAAATTTACGGTAGCGGGCGCGGGCAGTCACAACAGCAGATGTGTTTGTCAGATCCGATGCCACCAATACCGACGGCAATATATCAAATAACGTGTTTTTCACGGGAATATTGCCTTCAGCCTGAAAATAGAGCGTACGCGCGGCTTCATACTGAAACACCTTCTCGCCAGACACCGCTCCATCGGCCGCACGGCTTACGCCGGACGAAGAGGACGATGAGGTGCGCAGTGTGAGCGTGGGCGACATGAGGTGCGTGCAGGAAATCCCGGCGGTGAAATATTTATGGGAATAAAATACTCCGGCACCCATATCAAATGCGGTGCCATGCACATCGGTGGTGGGTAGAGCATCGTCGGCGCCTTGGTGAAAATCGTCGTCGTCGGGCAGATATACCTCCGAGCCTTTGAACCCTTCATCGAACATGCCCAACTGCAGGCCCACCGATAGCGTTCCTCCGGCAAAACGCAGCTTGTAGGCAACCTGAGCGCCGAGAGACAGCGTGCTGTACAGTCCCATGCTTTCCTGCATGGCCACAGCGCCCACACCTATTTTTTTGCCAAAAAGCGACAATGGCATATCGGCTGCGCCGAGGAATGTAGTGGGCGCGTTGTCTATGCCCACCCATTGCATCCGGCCACCGGCGCGCAGGCGGAGCAGATCGGTGCTTCCCGCGGCAGCAGGATTGTAGAACGAAGGAACGGCATAGTGCTGCGACAGCAGCGGATCGGTCTGCGCCGAAAGTGACAAGCCCAGCGCCACGGCTACTGTAAGGATTATTATACGAAGCGAGCGCATAGCCTATTCAAAGTAGAATGTTAGAACTATCATCTTGGATGTAGCCTTCTTGATCGACTGTGTGAAACGCAGCGAGGCGGGATCATCTTCCAGGTCGGGACGGTCGTGGCGAAGCACATCCGACAAGCCGAAGCAGAATTTCACCTCTGGGATAAACTTGAAATACGGAAGATAGAAATCGCAACCAAGTCCCACTGTGAGATATAGATCGGAATTTTTAAGCGTTATGTAATCGCGCCGGCGCTTCGAGACATCGAAAGCAGGCATCACACCCGCCACCGCATAGGGGCGCGTATTGCGATAGCGCATCGCTGCCGCCTTGATATCGAAAGGCAGCACCACAAATGTGCTTTTGACGCTCTGGCGCTCCGTAGCACCACTGTTTACATCAATGAAACGTAGGTCGCGCGTACCGAAATACATGCCAGGTGAGAAACGCAGCGAGAAGTAGGTGCTGAGCCGTAAATCCATCAGTCCGTTGACACAGAAGCCGGGTTGATAACCGGGTTGCTCTATGCGCCACTGCTCGCCGTTTTCGGTTACATAGCCGTTGTGCGTCAGCACAAGATCCTCGGCATGCACACCTATGGAGAAACCGAGATGGAAGCGTCGCGAATCGGCGTACGGACGGTTCATCAACTTATCGTTGAAATCCCGTGCATTGGCAGATACACAAACTAAAGCGGCAAGCGCAAGAAATATCAGGCGGATCGGTTTCATCAACAATAAAACGCTGACAGCGTCATTTTATTGTACGCGAGGCCCTATCAGTGGTGTAAAAACTCGCTAATCCGGTCGAGCAATGAAAGAACGGTATGCGTGGGTATAAAGCCGATACGCAACAAGGCATAATAACGCGGGCTCACCCTACCCTTGACCACTCCGAAGTCGACAGCCTTACGGCACGTCTTTATCAGATGGCGCACTTCCTGCGGCAATTCATTCCAACGGAAAGAGTAACGGGTGACGATACGGTAGGCATCGAACACTCCGTGGAAGTTCTGGCAGTGGGCGAGCGCATACTCTTCGGAGCTCTCGCCATACAGCCTCCGCGCTATATCAATAAGTTCGAGATTGTTGCGAAGATAGTCAAATCTTCTTAGCGAACGCTCGTTCGACACCGACTCCGGATTCCGGGTGTATAAATAGTGTGCTTCGGAAAAGGCCACTTTGTCGACCGATGTCAGCATCTTCCGTCCCAGGAGCTCGTCGGCGATACTATACGAGAACCGGCTGTCCATCTCGTTCAAGGCGCTGCGCATGATTGCGGTTTTTATCAGCAATCCGTTCATGCATATTTTCCATCCGTTCAATGTGAGGGCAAAGCAGCGGCGGCCACTCAGCATTCTGGATTCCGGGCAGTTTTCCACCTGCCATGGGGCAATGGGCTGGTGTGGTTCTCGGGAATCCACCATCAGCCCGAGCACGATATCGGTGCCGGTGGCAGCCTGCACTGATAGCATCCGTTCAATATAATCGGCCGTGAGTGCATCGTCGGCATCCAATGGTAGCACATATTGGCCACGCGCAGCCAATATTGCCTTTTTACGTACCTTGAAAACTCCGCTTGCGGGGGCGTCGGTGCGCAGTACTCTTATGCGCGGATCGGCTTGAGACCGTCTCTCCAGCATCTCGTGTGTGCGGTCTGTGGAACAGTCGTCGACAACTACCAGTTCCCAATCGGCGACAGTCTGTGCCACGACGGAATCTATGGCTCTGTCGAGGTAGGCTTCCGCATTGTAGGCAGGCATGACCACCGATACCTTCGGGCTAATGTTCTCATCCATATTTTTCAGAATTTGCCGCTCAGAAGACGCTTTAAAGCAAGAGACTGATCGTTCAGCATCATACGCATAGGAGTGAGGAGCGGAGTGAAGCTGCCTTTGCGCGGATTGGTAAATATACGTAACGAGCCGGCATGGCAACGTACTTCGAGACGTTCGCCGAGTGTTAGCGGTTCGCCATCAATATGGGCCGGTCCCGCACTGCTGCGCGTGATCACGGCATGACGCGCGCGCACAGTCTCTACCAAGGCATTTTTGCCGATGAACCCCGCCATCATGTCGAAACCAAGGACTGCTTTCTGCAGTTTGTTGCCGGCCCGCACTACAGTGATGTCCAGCACACCGTCGCGGATAGAGGCATCGGGAGCGATAAACGCGTTGTTTCCATATTGCGAAGCATTACAGCACACCACCAGAAAAGCTTCACGGGAGAATTCCCGGCCATCGATCTCGATGGTGTACAGTTCGGATTCGTAATGCATGAATTCGTGTATGGCACTCTGGAGATACGTAATGAGCCCCCGACGGTGCTGCCGGGCGAAGTGGTCGCTGACGGCCGCATCGAATCCAACGCCGAAAGTACAGAAGAACGGACGCCCACATACGGTGCCATAATCGCACGACACAACATTATCGGCGCAGATGACATCAAGCGAGCCGTCCACGTCCACGGGTATCTCAATGTGGCGCGCCAGACCGTTGCCGGAGCCTGTAGGCACGATGCCAAGAGCCACGGGGGTGTTGCAAAGCGCCCGTGCCGTCTCATTGACAGTGCCGTCGCCGCCACATGCGAGCACTCCATAGAAACCGCGTTCCACAGCTGTGCCCGCAAGCCGCGTGGCGTCGCCGGCGCAAGTGGTGTACTCCGTAGCCACATCGAAGCCGGCCATGCTCAAGCGGGTTTCGATATGCTCGGCCACACCCTTCTTGGACGTGGTTCCTGACACAGGGTTGATTATAAGTAACAGTTTTTTTCGCTGTCCGCCCATAGATCAATTGATAAATAAAAAAAGCCTGCCAAGAGCGGAATTGCTCCCCCGGGCAGGCTTTGCAAGCTGTGATTCGGGTCTTTATTCTCCGGCAGCTACCATCGGGCGGCGCTGCCGGAGATTTGATGTTTACTTATCCTGCTGCTCGGCCATGAGGGTCATGGAGGGCTGATCGCATACCTCGGCGGGGCCAAAGTACTGGATGGGGCCGGGATAAACGTAGCAGGTGGAAGAGGCCCACTGGTCGCGCTGAGCGGCGAACTTGCGGAAAGGAGCACCGTCCAGACGCACGAGAGCTTTTTGTATCACGGGTTTCATCTCACCGTGGCGACGTTCCATATTGAGCATCATGGTAACGGGTATGCCGCCTGCTGTCCACTGCACGCTGGGACGGGTGAGGTTGCTCACGCTCGACATGTATCCGGTGACACCGGCCTTGACAAGACATGCGGCGTTGAAGCCGAGAGCGTAGCAATAGTCGGCGTCGAAGTTCGACGGATCGGCGCAACGTCCTTCATAGCCGAAGAAGTGGTGCTGAGCGGCAAACTTGCCATTGTATTTGCCTTCCTTGTGCATTTCTTTCAGGCGGGTAGCCACCATGGCGCTGAGAAGTTTCTCGGTCTCGATGAGCGATACCTGCACATTGCCGTGGGGGTCGCGGTC
This sequence comes from uncultured Muribaculaceae bacterium, assembly GCA_910578095.1. GTDB lineage: Bacteria > Bacteroidota > Bacteroidia > Bacteroidales > Muribaculaceae > CAG-873. The sequence continues at coordinate 9,925 of CAJTOZ010000008.1, forward strand.
GAGAGAGAGTTGCAGAGCCACATCCTCGGGCAGAGAAGCATAGGTTGCGGCATTTTCGGCGCTGAGTTTGTCCATCACGTAGGCGCGCACATCCTTGCGTTCCATAGCAGCGACGGTGGTGTCGCCGGCAAGCATGTCGTTGAGTTCGGCGATGAGTTTCTTGATAGCGGGGATGAATTCGATAAGGCCCTCGGGGATGAGCACAGTGCCGAAGTTGTTGCCTTCGGCGGCGCGTGCGGCCACGATGTCGGCGATATTGTTCACCACGTCCTGAAGAGTGAGGTTCTTGGCTTCAACTTCTTCGGATATGATGCAAATGTTGGGCTGTGTCTGCAGGGCGCATTCCAGAGAGATATGGCTGGCGGAGCGGCCCATGAGCTTGATGAAGTGGTAGTACTTCTTGGCCGAGTTGCAGTCACGCTGAATATTACCGATCACCTCGGAGTACACCTTGGTGGCGGTGTCAAAACCGAAGGAGGTTTCGATCCATTCGTTCTTAAGGTCGCCGTCGATAGTCTTCGGGCAACCGATCACCTGCACGCCGGCATTGATGCTCTTGTAGTATTCGGCCAATACAGCTGCGTTGGTGTTGGAGTCATCGCCGCCGATGATAACGAGTGCGTTGATGCCAAGCTCTTTGAGAATCTCAAGACCGGAGTTGAACTGCTCGACAGTTTCCAGTTTGGTGCGTCCGGAGCCGATGATATCGAAACCGCCGGTGTTGCGGTATTCGTCGATGATAGCGGCAGTCAGTTCGATGTACTTGTGGTCCACGAAACCGCCGGGGCCCATGAGGAAGCCATAGAGATGGCTGTCGCGGTGTATTTTTTTGATACCGTCAAAGAGGCCGGAAATCACATTGTGTCCGCCGGGAGCCTGACCGCCGGAAAGGATCACGCCGACATTGACGGGCTTGTTCTGGCCGGGATTGGGATCTTTCTCAAATTTAAGTTCGGGCAGACCGTACGTATTGGGGAAAAGCGCTTTGATCTCTTCCTGGTCGGCTACGGATTCGGTGGGTTTGCCCTCTACGGCTTTCACTGCACCGGTCAGCACAATAGGGAGTTTGGGCTGATAAGCGGCGCGAGCTTTTTGCAGTGCACTCTTTTTCATGAGCAGTGTATATTTGTATATTTAGATGTAATGTTTATTGCATTCACAATTTGGGTGCAAAGTACGCAATTTTTTTCAATATTTTCAACTGAAAACGGCTCAAATTTCCATGACGCCCAAAAAAAATCTCGGGTTAACGTGCTCTCCTCCGGATGCGACAACCGCACGCGCTGCTGTCGGTCGGTGATGCGGGCGCGTGCGGTTGTGTTTATAAATCTGGCGTCGCTATGCTTCCTGACGATGCTGCGATCCGAAAGTCTCGCGGATGTTCCATACTGCTATGGCGCCGGCAAGCAGAAGCAGACCGCTGACAACGAGCATCCACACCGTCTGCGGCGCGCCATTGCTACCGACAGGGAACAGACCGAGCACGAGACCACCGCACAATGCGGCAATAATCTGCGGCACGCATATAGTGCAATTGAAGAGGCCGAGATATGTGCCTATGTGATTGCCGCTAAGCGCATTGGTCAATATAGTGAATGGCATAGCCAACATAGCGGCCCACGCGCATCCCATGAGCGCATAGCTCACACCGAGAAGAGCCGGCGAATGGATAAAATATACCGATATGAAGCCCAGTGCACCGATGAACAAGCTCAGGGAGTAGCCGAGTTTGCGACGACGGAATGTGGCGAGCACCGCAGCCCACACCACCGCTGCGATAGCCTGGATGGCGAGAAGCACACCGTTCCAATCGCCGGCGTCCTGGTATTGCTTGCTGGCGGCATTGAGCACCGTCACATAGTTAAGCGATACTTCCCCGGGGGATGTGATAGCTGGTAGTTCCGATGTCTGGTCGAGCACATAACTGCCGGTAGCGTTGTCGCGTGCGGCGATATGGGCGAGCGTGAGCACAGTTCCGGGCTCCACTATGGAAAGAGCTGAGACTGTGCGCCCGCAGCTGTCGACGGGCACTTCCACACCATCTATCAGAACCACATCTCCTGCGGCGGCAAAATAACCGCTGTGTGGCGCCACTTTCTCTATGCCGCCGGAAACTACCGGCATTCCGCCTGATATGATTGTGTCGCCGTTCACCACTACGAGCGACGGACGTGTCAGTTCTCCGTCTATCTCCACTCCGGCCATGACAAGGCGCCCGTCCATGAGCACTGGTTCTGTGCCGTTGAAGAGATATTTGTCGTTGAACTCCGTGCCGTTGACGCTCACACCGGTGATACGCTGATATGAGGGCGCATCGTAGGCGTGGCTCGCAATTGCATCGGTGGAGTATGTCCACATATACAGAAAGGCCGCCCAACAGAAAAATTGCACAAGACCTACGGTCCAGAACACTTTCGGCGCGTTCACGAGAAGACGCAGCATGTTGCCATCCTTTTTGTCGTTTCGCGCCGCAGCCGCGTCTATGCCATGAAAAGCCGCGTATTCCACAGGATCCATTTCCTTCACCTTGGCAAAGGTGTACACCACACACAGCAGCAGGATGGCCGCACCGATGTAAAACGCGCCCGTCACTGTCGGAGGAACTTCTCCGGCGGGGGCGGTGTTGCTAAGGAACAGGGCAAGCAGGATGGGAGCTATATAGCCCACCACCGAGCCGGCATTGCACAAAAAGCTCTGTATGCTGTAGGCCAGACCTTTCTGGCGCTCATTCACCATGTCGCCCACGAGCATCTTGAATGGCTGCATGGCCATATTGATACTTGTGTCGAGGAACATGAGCATTACGAGCCCAAAGATTATGGCCTGCGACACGCCGAGCCCCAGCGAACCGGCATTTGGCAGAAAACACATCACCACAATAGCAACGAGAGCTCCGACGAGCAGATAGGGCAGACGGCGTCCGAGACGGTTCCAGGTGCGGTCGCTTGCCGCGCCGACGAGCGGCTGAACAATAAGTCCCATCAAGGGGGGAAGTATCCAGAAATAGCTCAGATCATGAGGGTCGGCTCCGATAGTGCTGAAAATGCGGCTGACCTGCGAACTCTGCAGGGCATAGGCAATCTGCACTCCGAAAAAACCGAAACTCAGGTTCCATAGTTTCCAGAAACCCAAATCTTTTTGTTGATTCATTCAGGTAGTCTTGTAAGGTTAAGAAGATAGTAAGTATGATATTTTCTGCAAAATTAACTATTTTACAGATAACGGCAAGTATGACCGCATCAAAAAAAATCGATTTTCGGACAAAATTGCGTAAATTTGCGATTAAAATTGCAATCTCTGTCATGACAAAGAGCATTCTGTTTCAACTATTCTCTTCCTTCTTCCGCATAGGGGCGTTCACCTTCGGCGGAGGCTGGGCGATGATCAGTCTTATAGAGCGCGAGATAGTGGACAAGCGCAAATGGATAGACCGTCCGGAATTTCTGGACCTGCTGGCTGTGGCACAATCCCTGCCGGGCATATTGGCAGTAAATATCTCCGTCGTGGTCGGCGACAAACTGCGCGGCCTGCGGGGAAGCCTTGCTGCTGCAGGAGGTACAATATTGCCGTCGTTCATGATAATTCTCGCAATCGCCATGTTTCTCACTCCGGAGACCATAACATCCAGCCCCACCCTCACAGCCATATTCAAGGGCATACGCCCGGTGGTGGTAGCTCTCATCGTAACGCCCGTCATCACCTCGGCCCGCGCGGCGGGTATGTCGTGGCGCACACTATGGATACCTGCCGTAGTGGCTTTGGCCATATGGTCGAAACTCCCCGTGGTGTCAAACCCTATCTTATTCATCACCGTGGGTGCCCTCGGCGGCTGGTGGCTCACCCGTCGCAGCCGCCTCGCTCTCAAGCGTAGAAAGGAGGCAGGCGGAGAATGATTTATCTGCGGTTGATATGGAGCTATCTTAAGATTGGCTTCTTTGGATTCGGCGGCGGCTACGCCATGCTCGCCCTTATAGAAAATGAGATAGTGACGCCGGGATGGATTTCCGAAAAGACATTCACCGACATCGTGGCTGTGTCGCAGATGACACCGGGACCGATAGGCATCAACTCAGCGACGTATATAGGCTACGTGGCTCCGATGAACAATGGTTTCGGATCGCCGTTATGGGGCGTCCTCGGCTCCATACTATGCACTCTGGTGGTCATTCTGCCATCGTTCCTGCTGGTGCGCTACGCAAGCCATTACATACGGCGCCACCGCGACAGCGAGTTCATAGCGGGAATGTTTGCCGGCCTTCGTCCGGTGGTGGTGGGCCTGATAGCCTCGGCCGCACTCCTGCTCATGAACGAATCGAACTTCGGCAGCGAGAATCCCGACATAATCAAAAGTGTGGCACTGGCAGTCGCCGCCCTCGGGATAAATCTGTTCACAAAGGTGCATCCCATTCTCATCATAATCGCGGCAGGCGCGGCGGGATGGCTTATATTTTAATTGCTTGAGATAAATTTTCGTATGGACGATTTCCTGCAACGATTAGCAACCAGCGAGACCACCCTCCGGAGCGCCATGGGCCGAACAGAGCCCGGACATATTTGCGGCACGTGCGGTGTGCTGATCTCTGTGCCGCATGCTGTGCCACACACACGCGAAGGGCGGGAGAAAAAGGCCGAGATAAACACATTTGCCATAGCCTACGAGGTGCATGAGGCCACCGGATGCCATGTGATGTACAACACCGATCCGACATGCGACCCCAACTACGATGCCGGCGGCACATACAAGGAGCGGTTGCGCTCTCTGATTGAGGAAGAATCCATATCTTTCGTTATCGATCTGCACGGCGCCTCGATGGACCACGGATTTGATTTGGAGTTAGGTACCAACAACGGCGCCAATCTCCTGCACAACTCTCTGCCGGCCGATATCCTGCGACTGCTGGCCGACGCGGCAGGATTCAAAACCGATATCGACCAACATTTCAAAGCCGGAAATCCCAACACTATAGCTGCCTATACCGCAAATGTGGCCGGTATTCCGGCCGTACAGATAGAGGTGAACAGGCACAACCGCGACACGGCCAACCCATCACGCCTGCAATCAACCGTGAAATTTCTGACGCACGCCGTGAGATTACTGTGCGCTTCGGGATTCGAATGGGACAGCTATCTGGCTTACACAGCAACAGCAAGCAGTATCACTCTGCCGCACAACCGTCTCGAGCTCCCTGCCGAGGCTGCCGCATATCTCTCGCTGCACGAAATCACGGGAGTCGTGTCGGTCGATGGGAAAGAGGACTGCTACGTGAAAGATTTTACCGCTGACGCCGGCATCAAGGTGGGGAAACGCGTGTTCGACCGCCTTTTCAGCGAATGCCCTGTGGCCCTGGTGCGCAAATCGTGCTACCAACGCGCCAAAGTGTACAAACCGAGAGTGGAAGCCATCGATAATTCCTGTGTGAGCATGAGTGCCGAACTGTATGAGCAAATGAAAGATTACCACACCGTAGAGGTGTTTAATCCGCTCAGCGGCATAAGGGCATGCCTGACCCCACGGCTTTACACCCACAATATCAACGGGCGCAAACAAGCGGTGTGGCTGAGCTTCATGCAACGCAGGCTGCTGAACATGGAACTGCCGCACGTGGTGTCGCCGGCACTGGACGCCCAGTTGCGCGAGAAACTTACGGCAGATGATTACGCATATTTCGCGGCGCATTTCCATAGGTCCGCATCGACCGGCGATATGCACATCAACCGCCTCAATGAGCAGGAGCACCGACGCATGAAGCAGATATTCATGCCCCTTGCCGATACTGTGAGTATTCGTGGAATCGACACCGACAGTTCGCAGCCAAAACATCAATCGGCTCTTCTGGAACGGTATATCGGCAATACCACCATCTATCTGCGCACGGTGCGGTGCTCTGAAAACGACGAGATACTCGATGGCATAATGCTCTCCAAAACCAATATAAAGCGCCTTGGGCTCTCCGATGGCGACAAAGTGTATGTGCGCCATCTCGGACGCGCGGCTTATCTGCGCATCCATGAACTTGACAAAGACACGTACGGACAAGTGATGCGCCTGAATAATCTCGACAGCATAGAAGATGTGGAAATGGTGGTGTGCATTCCCGCACGCTATCGTTTCGCACTGGGCATAAGAGACATCAATGTGTGCGTGTCGCTGCAGCGCGACCTCGTGTATCTCGTGCGGAAAAACATCACCGAGCAGATGATGGCTCTCATCGGAACAGTAATTGCGATAGCCTCTATGCCGGGTATCACCACTCTATCGGGCTGTGTGGCGTTCCTGCTCCTCGCACCGCTCGTGCTGTACTCCATATTGAGCAAAGAACGCGAAAAAATATGAAAACCGCTCTCATACTTTTTCCACGCACCACGCCGCAAGGCAGCCTTAGCGCTTTTGATTGGTGGGTGGCGGCGGCAGCCGATTGCGGAATCGAGGCACGCATCGCATTTTTCGAGGATTTCGTTGTGACCGATGACGGAGCATTCGAAAACGGCGCACCTGTGCGCATGCCCGATATTGTGGTAATGCGCGGATACAACACCCCTCTATCAATGTATTTCGAGAGAGGCGGATGCTATGTTGTGAACACATGGCAGGCCATGCAGCAAAGCCTCGACAAACGCCTCACACATGCCTGCCTGCGGAGTGCCGGCATCCCTACCCCGCCTACCGTATGGAGCCCGTCGGCGATCAGCTACGATGAGGCCGCATCTCGGCTGGGAGTTCCTTTCATTGTCAAACAGCACGATGGCTCGCGTGGAGTAAATGTGTTTCTTGTCGGCACCGGCGCCGAATATGAAGATGCACTGCTGGCATGCGGAGGCAATGCGTTGTTGCAAAAGTTCGTGTCCTCCAGCCGCGGGCGCGACATGCGGGTGTGGGTGATTGGCGACAAGGTGGCCGGATCCGTGCTGCGCTACTCCGACAACTCCTTCCTATCCAACTACTCTCAGGGCGGGAAGGCCGCGCCATGCACAGCCGACGGGAACGCCGCATCACTGGCTGTGCGGGCTTCCAGATGCCTCGGACTTGAGTTTGCAGGTGTAGACCTGCTTTTCGACGAGGACGGCACCTACACCGTATGTGAGGTCAACGGCAACGCCGGCTTCCGCACTCTCGCCGCTGTGAATCCGGGCGCAGACATACTCAGAACTTTATTTGAATATATCATCTCACGGCACGCATGACCACGCGACACCTATCCTACACTGAGGCGCTACACGACCTCATGACCAATTATCCTGCGTTCAAAACTCTCGGCGCCGGAGCCTATCATGCCGGTCTGGAATCCACAATCGAACTGTCGAGACGTTTCGGCCACCCCCACGCAGCCTACCGCACAGTGCACGTGGGCGGCACCAACGGCAAGGGCACTACTTCAAGTCTGATAGCATCGGCCCTGCAGGAATCGGGACTGCGCACGGGCCTCTATACATCGCCCCACCTGAAGGATTTCAGAGAACGCATGCGTGTGGACGGTGAAATGATTTCCGGCGAAAGCGTGGCCGACATATTGCAGACCTACCACTCGATGCGGCCGGCTGATGATTTCACGCCATCGTTCTTCGAACTCACCACCGTGATGGCTTTGGAGCATTTCAGGCGGGAAAAAGTGGATGTGGCTGTGGTGGAAGTGGGCTTGGGCGGCCGGCTCGACAGCACGAACATCATCAATCCCGACTTGTGCGTGGTCACCAACATATCTCTTGACCATACAGCCATCCTCGGCGACACAATAGAACAGATAGCCGCCGAAAAGGGCGGTATATTCAAGCCCGGCACACGGGCCATAATAGGCGAAGCTGAAGCCGGAGTGCGTAAAGTGTTCGAACGATGTGCCGGCGAAACAGGCACTCCGCTGCTTTACGCATCCGACGATACATCGATCCAGATCGATGTTGCCGCCGACGGCTGTGTGCATGTGGCAGCATCGCCGTTCGGCTCTTTCGACACGGCACTCCGCGGCAGTTATCAGACCGCAAACGTACGTACAGCCATAAGCGCACTTGCATCACTGCGCGATGCCGGCTACAACCTCAGCGATGATGCCGTGGCAAGAGGATTTCTCCGCGTAGCCGACACATTGCACGGGCGGTGGGAGATGCACAACGGCGTGCTGTGCGACAGCGGCCATAACGAAGCAGCCTGGCGCCATACTTCGGCCTATCTCGCAGAACGCGGGAGCCGCATCACCGCGATAATTGGATTCTGCGCCGACAAGGATGTGGCTGCCATCGCCGACATGCTTCCCTCCACCGTGGAATACTACTGCGTGGCCGCCCACACACCCCGTGCCATTCCGGCTGCAGAGCTTCAGGCCATGCTCGCCGGGCGCGGGCTCCATGCCAAGGCCTTCGCATCTGTGGCGGAGGCTATCGAAGAGGCCCGCAAAAAAAATGCCGCCGAAATATTTCTCGGCGGCAGCTTCTATATCGTGGCGGAATACCTCTGAGCCCATTCAAGCTCCGGCATCTTCTTTTGTCTCTTTTTTATCATTCTCTTCCTTCGCTTCCGGGGCTGTGTTATCGCCATCGGAAGGAGCGCCATTGAAAGGCGGCGGGGTAATATCCTCGGCTTCCACGTCCTCTGCATTGGCCTTGGCATCGCGCGCGGCAAGAATCTCCTCCGTGCGCGACACCCATTGGCGTTTGCCAAATATCTGCTCTACATCGTCGGTGAAGATAACCTCACGCTTCACAAGCACGTCGGCGAGCTCGCCGTGACCTGCCGAATGGTCGCGCAGGATAGACTTGGCACGCTCGTATTGTTCAGCGATTATACGGCTCACTTCCTCATCGATGATGCGGGCTCGCTCGTCGCTGTAAGGCTTTGAGAAGCCGTAGTCCTGGCCGGTGGAGTCGTAGTAGCTGAGATTGGGCAGGCGCTCGCTCATGCCGTAATACACCACCATGGCATAGGCCTGTTTCGTCACACGCTCAAGGTCGTTGGCCGCTCCGGTGGATATACGGCCAAGGAAAATTTCCTCGGCTGCCCGGCCGCCAAGAGTAGCGCACATTTCGTCGAGCAATGCCTGCGTAGGAGTAATCTGGCGTTCCTCCGGCAGATACCACGCAGCTCCGAGAGCCTTTCCGCGCGGCACTATGGTCACCTTCACCAATGGATTGGCGTAACGAAGATGCCACGACACGGTGGCATGGCCGGCCTCATGAATGGCGATCGCACGCTTTTCCTCGTCGGTAGTGATCTTGTTGCGTTTCTCAAGACCGCCTATTATACGGTCGACAGCGGCTATAAAGTCGTCTTTAGAAACAGACTTTTTATTGTGACGTGCTGCTATAAGAGCTGCCTCATTGCACACATTCGCTATGTCGGCACCTGAAAATCCGGGGGTCTGACGAGCCAGAAGTTCCACATCCAGATCGCCGTCCACCTTGATATCACGCAGGTGCACCTTGAATATCGACACACGGTCGTTCAGATCGGGCAGATCCACATAGATCTGACGGTCGAAACGTCCTGCTCGAAGCAGAGCCTTGTCGAGAATATCCACACGGTTGGTGGCTGCAAGGATTATCACACCGCTGTTGCCGCCGAAGCCGTCCATTTCCGTCAGCAGCTGGTTGAGCGTGTTCTCGCGTTCATCATTGCCGCCCATATTGGCATTGCGTCCGCGCGCACGGCCCACTGCGTCAATTTCGTCTATGAACACTATGCACGGAGCTTTCTCCTTGGCCTGACGGAATAGGTCGCGCACACGGGAAGCACCCACGCCCACAAACATCTCCACAAAGTCGGAGCCGCTCATACTGAAGAACGGGACATTTGCTTCTCCGGCCACAGCCTTTGCGAGCAAAGTCTTACCGGTTCCGGGAGGGCCTACGAGCAATGCTCCCTTCGGTATTTTTCCGCCGAGGTCGGTATATCGCTGCGGATTTTTAAGAAATTCCACGATTTCCTCAATCTCCGTCTTGGCTTCGCTCAGGCCGGCAACATCCTGGAAAGTAACCTTCACGGCGTTGTCCTTGTCGAAGAGCATCGCTTTGCTCTTACCCACGCTGAACACACCGCCGCTACCGCCACCGCCGGGACCGCCGCTCATACGCTTCATGATCCAGAACCAGAACGCAATGAGCAACACCACAGGGCCAAACGACCATATGAGCGAGCTGAAACTATTGCTCCGCTGATACTTGACCTCGCCTGAAAACGCGCCCATAGCGCGCCATTCATCGATTTTCGTATCGAATTTATCGGCCGACGGTATGTCGGTCACGACCTTGGCCACAATACCGCTTGCGCCCGGGGCATACTGCTCTCTGGGGAAGAGGCGCGAGGCTAGGGAATCGGTGAGGTATCCCTCGGCCTGTCGCTTGTCGGTGTATATCACGATCTTGCTGATGCCATGATCCTTCACCACATACTCCTCGAAGTCGCTGTAGCTGACATCTTTGGTGATGTCATTATTGTCGAGAAACCATATGCCTGCAATGAAAAGCAGCACGATGGCATACATCCAATAGAAATTGAATTTCATGCCGGTGCCCTTTCCTTTAGGCTTGTTTTTATTATTGAAAGGTGTAGCCATTAGTCAAGATTGGGGATATCTGTAATTTTCGCATCGCTCCAGAGCTCTTCGAGGCAGTAGCGCCGGCGAGCTTCGGGCACAAATATGTGCACCATCACATCGCCATAGTCCACCACTATCCATTCCGAGCACCCGTAGCCATCATAGTTGTAGGGCTTTATATCGCCATGGCGCTGCACATAATCACGCACACTGTCGGCCACGGCGCCCACTTGCATGGAGCTGGTGCCTTCTGCTATGATGAATTTTGCAACGGGAGCGGCTTCAATATCGCTCATGTCGACTATTGTGATGTTGCGGCCCTTACGGTCGCGTATGCCTTCTATTATGAGTTCGTCTATAGATTGTTGTGTCATCAAAGAGGTGTTTATGGAATGCAAAAGTAATGAATTTTATTTAAAACAATCGCGCTGTCATGAATGTTTATGCAAAAATCTTGCCAATCTATTCGTAGCGCATCGTGCGTGCGGGGTCCACCCGCGACGCTATCCGCGACGGCAATACGAGGATGAGCCACGCGGCCACCACAGCGCCGGCGTTAAGTGCTGCAAGCCAACCTGCGCCAATACTCACCGGCACATGGTCGAGATAGTACATTTCGGGGTCGAGAGGGATGAAAGCAGTGTGCTTCTGCACCAACAGCAATCCAATTCCCACAACGTTGCCGATCAGGATGCCCGCACCTACAAGCCTCATGGCAGCTGCAACGAATATGCTACGCACCATGCGGCGCGATGCCCCGAGCGAGCGCAGCACCCCGATTGTCGATATATGTTCCAGCACAATGATGAACAAGCCCGCCACAAGCGTGGAGGCCGCCACAAGAAGCATCAGTATGAAAATCACCACCACATTGGTATCGAGCAGGTCGAGCCAGTTGAGATACACGGCGCCGCTACGGGCCACATTGTCGACAGGATAAAGTTTGGCGATGTCGCCCATCTGCCATTTTGACACGAGACCGTCCTGCAGACGGTCGGCAACGGATTTTGCAGAATCCACTCCGGTGCCACGTATTTCTATGGCGGTGCCCCACCCTGCGTCCACGCCGCTGACAGCCTGCAGCATGGGGAGCGAAGCATAGGCCACAGTGCGGTCGCGCTCCTCCATACGGCTCTCGTAAAGTGCGGCAATCCGGGCCCGGCGCGCGCGTATGATCCCGCCGTCGTTGACAAAATAAAGCATGGGCCGGTCGCCGCATCCAAGGCCGAGCGAACGCGCCACGGGCACGCTCAACACGATATCGGAGGCTGTAGTATCGGAAGCATAGTCGGGCCAGGCGCCGGCTGTCACACACGACCGTTCGAAGGCATAGTTGTGCGCCTGCGGGTCGTAGGCTGTAAAGTACACAGCAGCAAAGTCGCTGTCGGTCTTCACAATGGCCGGCCTGCGCAGAGCCAGAGCTACAGAAGCATCATGGGGCACGGACGCCCTTACGGAGGCCAGCAACACACTGTCGAGGCGCATATACTCATCCGTTTCTCCTGAGTCGGGATCGTAGGCCGGAGTGACGCTCACCTCAGCATCAAAACCAAGCACTTTCTGCCGTATTTCATCGCGGAAGCCTGCCACTACCGCCATGGTAAACTCCATGACAGCGATAGCCACCGCCACTCCGGCCACGGCTATGACAGCTCCGGTGCGGGCGCTGCGTGAGCTACCCGCACCGATTCTCAGTCGCGATGCTATCCAAGTTGATACTTTCATAGTGTGTGCAAATTTAACAATATAATTCTAATCCCGCAATAGTACGCGGATTATAGGATCATGGCAATAACAAATGGATATAAATGGATATTTGAGAGCCTGTCCTGAATATTTAATTGGAATAATTGATAGGGTGTTTGAAAAAAAATAACTACTTTTGCAGCCGTAATAAACGCCAATTTCTTAAATTCTAAATATTCCAAGAAATGAAACTTCTCGAAGGAAAAACCGCCCTCATCACAGGCGCTGCCCGCGGCATCGGTCGCGCTATAGCGCTGCGCTTTGCCCAAGAGGGCGCCAATATCGCTTTCACCGACCTCGTGATCGACGAGAACGGTAAGGCTACCGAAGCTGAAATCGAAGCCCTCGGCGTAAAATGCAAGGGCTACGCCTCCAATGCCGCCGACTTCGCACAGACCAAAGAGGTTGTGGATCAGGTGGTGAAGGATTTCGGACGTGTGGATATCCTCGTCAACAACGCCGGCATCACCAAAGACGGTCTCATGATGCGAATGACCGAACAGCAGTGGGATGCAGTCATCAACGTCAACCTCAAGAGCGCGTTCAACTTTATCAACGCCACTCTCCCCGTGATGATGCGTCAGCGCAGCGGTTCCATTATAAACATGGCATCCGTAGTGGGTGTGCACGGTAATGCCGGTCAGGCCAACTATGCCGCCTCCAAGGCCGGTCTCATCGCTCTTGCCAAGAGCATCGCTCAGGAAGTGGGCTCCCGCGGTATCCGCGCCAACGCTATCGCTCCCGGCTTCATCGAGACCGCTATGACCGCCGCCCTGCCCGACGAAGTGCGTGCCGAATGGTGCAAGAAAATACCCCTGCGCCGCGGTGGCAAGCCTGAGGACATAGCCGATGTGGCCACCTTCCTCGCCTCCGACATGTCGAGCTACGTGTCGGGTCAGGTGATCCAGGTGGACGGCGGCATGAACATGTAATAATATACCGCCAGCCATATATTACCCATACAAGGCCGCGGCATGCCGCGGCCTTGTTCATGAAACCGTATATGAAAAAACTCATTATTGCAATCGACGGCTACTCCTCGTCGGGCAAAAGCACAATGGCGCGTCGGCTCGCTGCCGATATCGCCTACCGCTATATCGATTCCGGGGCCATGTACCGCGCCGTCACATTGTATGCGCTCGAAAACGGAATGATAAAAGCCGACGGCACTCCCGACATAGCGGCCCTCAAAGCCGCATTGCCGCACATCAGCATCGATTTTTCACCCGCAGGAGCCGATGGCCGTCAGCACACGCTGCTCAACGGCCGCGATGTGGAGCACGACATACGGTCGCTACGTGTGTCGGAGCATGTATCGCCGGTAGCCGCTGTTCCGGAGGTGCGCCATGCTCTTGTGGCCATGCAGCAGGCGCTCGGGCGGGAAGGCGGCATAGTGATGGACGGACGCGACATCGGCACCACGGTATTTCCCGATGCCGATCTTAAAATTTTTGTAAACGCATCCGCACGCACACGGGCTGAAAGACGCTACGCCGAAATGCAAGCGGCAGGCACACATGTAGACTTCGAGGAGGTGCTCGCCAATGTGACGCAGCGCGACCATATAGATGAAACCCGCGCCGAAAGTCCCCTGCGCCGGGCCGAAGATGCAATTGATCTCGACAACTCCCGCATGACACTCGAGGAGCAGGACGCATGGCTGCGTGCGCGCTTCAATGAAGCCTTGAAGAAACATGGCTAAAATAGAGATCGACAAGGAGTCGGGGTTCTGCTTCGGTGTGGTCACAGCCATAAAAAAAGCGGAGGAACAGCTTGCAGCCGGAGGCACACTGTACTGCCTCGGCGACATTGTGCACAACAGCGATGAAGTGGAGCGTTTGCGCCGAAAGGGTCTTCACACCATCACCCACGAGGAAATGGCGGCGCTGAATGGCGCAAGGGTGCTTCTACGCGCCCATGGCGAGCCACCGTCCACCTATGCTCTGGCCCGCGAGCGCGGCATTGACATTGTCGATGCCACGTGTCCGGTAGTTCTGAAGTTGCAGCAACGTGTAAAGGCAGCCTACGACCGCGAAGGAAGGCGGCCGCAGATCGTGATCTACGGCAAGCTCGGCCATGCCGAGGTGAACGGGCTCGTAGGGCAGACGGACGGTCAGGCGATAGTGGTGGAGAGTGTGGATGATCTCGACAAGCTTGATTTCACACGCGATATCGCATTGTTTTCACAAACCACCAAAAGCCTTGAAGGCTATCGCCACATAATAGCCCAGATAGAAAGCCGCAAACACCCCGATGCCGCCTTTGAGCACTACGACACCATCTGCCGCTCGGTGAGCGGACGCGTGGAGCGCCTGCGCAGTTTTGCTGCCTCCCATGAGGTGGTGCTATTCGTAGCCGGCACGAAAAGCAGCAACGGACGCATTCTCTACGACCAGTGCCGGGCCGTCAACCCACACACACATCTCATAGCCAACGCGTCGCACCTCGATCCCGCATGGCTCAGCGGAGCCGGCAGCGTAGGCATATGCGGTGCCACCAGCACTCCGCTGTGGCTGATGGAGCAGGTGCGAGATGCCGTGGCTAATATTATTCCGGCCGATGAATAGTTTTGTAGCCATCGATGTGGAGACGGCCAATTTCGAGCCATCAAGCATCTGCGCCATCGGTGCGGTGAAGGTGGTGGACGGAACCATAACCGACAGCTACTACAGCCTCGTCAAGCCCGAGCCGGACTACTATTCATGGCGTTGTGTCGGCGTGCACGGCATCACACAGGCCGATACTGAAGACGCACCATGCTTCGACCGCGTGTGGCGCCACATTGACGCGTGGGCCGCAGGAATGCCCTATGTGGCGCACAACGCGGCATTCGACCACAAATGCATCAGCGCTGCCTGCCGTATATACCGCATGGACGCTCCGGAGAGTTTTCTATGCACTCTGAAAGCCGCTCGTGCCCAGATTCCACGTGGCATGTGCGCCTCGAAATCGCTGGATTCGCTGTGCGATTTTTTCGGTATCAACCTGCGCAAGCACCACAATGCGCTCGCCGATGCGGAAGCATGCGCAAAATTAGCCATCATCCTTTTATGAAATACATTATATTTACAATATGTGCTCTTGGCGTGGCTGCTTGCGGGGGCAATCCGCTGTCGAACCCCAGTAGCCATGCCGCACTTGATTCCGCTGCTGCCCACGGGCGCCGCGATGCCGCCATTGTGGCCGACAGCACGGCATCGCTGATGGATCGCGAAGGAGCAATCCTCAGCATACGGTATAAGGAGGCCCACATGCGGGCGATGGGCTACGATAAGGCAGCCGATGCCTATATAGAAGCCGTAAAGGAAGTTGTGCCGGATTCCATAGACCGCGGATAGTCATGTCGGAAACAAGCGAAAAACTGCTGAACTCAATCCAGCCGACCACCTGCATCTGCTTCGACGCCGAATTTGCACGCGGCATGGAAATGCTCGAGCTGTCGGTGGTGAACATGCGCGGAAATCTCATCTACCAGCAGCGCTTCAAGCCCAAGCGCTACCGCACATGGGATAGCGACATACACCACATCACCCCAGAGATGGTGGCCACGGCTCCCTCTTTTTCCTCATGCCGCAAACGCATACAGAGAGTGATTGACAATTGCAGCTACATCGTGGGATTCGCCGTAAAGGAAAACGATATCAGCAAGATGAAGCGCCAGTATGTGCAAGGATTCGACTCCAAGTGCGTACTTGAGCTACGCGACTGGTTCTGGGTGTGTCACGGTCGTGGCAACGGACTGGATTACGTGCAGGGTATCAGTCTCAGATTTTGCTGCGAGGAACTGGGAATAGCACACGATGAAGCTCGCGCACACTCCGCCGCCTACGATGCGGAAGTGACCCTGCAATGCTTCAAAATTCTTTTCACACGCTTTGTGGAGATATATGGAGAGACGCGGCAGTATGCAGGTTTTGCCGATGTGGTGAGCCATTTCTCCTCAATATTCAAAAAGCACAAATACGAGTACGACCTCGAGCGTGCCTCCGGCTACTGCACGATTGTGCGCTCCGGCGAAGAATTCATGGTAAAGGCCACACGCGAGCAACCGGCGCTTGACGAGCAGACGGTGGAATGCATAGCCGTGGACGACCGCAAGAAAACACTGATGCGCCTGAGCGAACGCTTCACCGGCACATCGCGCAGCCGCAGCTTTTTCTTCCGAAAACTCACCGACGAGCGCCGTGCCTATTTCCGCGCGCAAGCAAAGAAATAAGCCTCACGGCACCGTGCTCAAAAAAGTATTACGGCAAAGATGAGAAGCACGAAAAGAATTATTAGCGCCCAGTTTCTATAGTATCGGTTGCGGGCCTCGTATCTCAGTTCCGATTTATAATCGTCGTATACATCGCCGCCATATTCTTTCAAAGCTTCTACCAATCGCCGTCTTCGATATAGAAATGATTTCCGACCCAACGAAATACTCGGGTTGCGCTTAAGATGTTTTGAGGCCCGTGGACCGGGAACAATTGTCAGGCAGGCTTTATAGCCACGAATCGACCGCACGTAGTCAAAGCAGCAACTCTCGATTTCATCCCACGCTATAAAGTGTGTGCCACGGAAGAATTGCCTCACATGCAATCCGTCCTTATCAATGACCATATAATCCCTACCCTTACGGATTTTAAACACCACTATAAGCAGCTCAAGCGGAAACAATATCATCCCGAAAGCGATATACCCGCTGCCCAATATGAGCAGGTACAATCCCAAAGCGCACATAAGCATACTCGATATCAAGATGAAAGGCGAACCTTTCATCACATAGCATTGTCTGCCTGAATCGCATCGGGCCATGTGCATAGCAAATCCGGCTATTGTCCCTGCACCATCCGGCGGGCGGCCTCAAGGCTGTCGGGCTTTCCGATGTCGCACCACAGGTAGGGAGCGGAAGGCTCAAAGGCCTGGATATCGCAGGCGGCGCAGTTGTCGATATAGAAATTCATTATGGAAAAACGACAGATGCCACGGCTGTCGGTCGGGGCACCGGCCGCCGCCAGACTGTCGTTGTAGGCGCGCAGCGCCGGAAACAATGCCGGCGAGAACACATGTACGCCGCCGAATGCGCGGCGCACCATCGTGGCATAATCGGGCACAAATCCCTCGGGGCGTACGGCGCCGGTTGTGACATTGGTCCAGCCGCGCATGCGGCCCTCTTCGTCGAATATGAGATAGCGCGCTGTATCGCGCTCGCCCACAAGCAGCGTTGCGCCGCGGTTTGCCATTGCGGCGTGCACGGTCAACATTTCGTGAAGCGGAAAATCGGTGAGTATGTCGGCGTTGTGGATGATGAACGGTTCATTGCCGGCATCGAGCAGGGGCGCGGCGGCAAGCAGCCCACCGCCGGTTTCGAGCAACATCTCGCTCTCGCGGCTGAAAGCTATGTGCATACCGAAATTGCCGTGGGCGCGCACGCACTCTTCTATCTGCTCCGGAAAGTGGTGTACATTTATGACCACATCGTCCACTCCGGCATCGCGCAGGCGCAGCAGCACACGCTCAAGCATGGTGCGTCCGCCCACCTCCACAAGCGCCTTGGGATGGCTCTGCGTGAACTCTCCGAGACGCGTGCCCAATCCGGCTGCAAAGACAAGGGCCTTCATCAGTTGCGTTCGGGGAATGTTTGCTCTATTTGTTGCTCCCGGTGTATTAGCTCTACCTTGACACCGAATTTTTGGTTGAGATGCTCAGCCATGTGCTGGGCGCTGTACACGGAGCGGTGACGGCCGCCGGTGCAGCCGAAGCACACCATCAGGTCGGTGAATCCTCTCTCCATATATCGGGCTACGGATGCATCCACCAGTTTATAGCAACTGTCGAGAAAGGCTGTGATTTCGCCATCATCCTCAAGGAATTTTATGACATTGGCATCAAGACCGGTGAACGGTTTGTAGCGTTCGTATTTTCCCGGATTGTTGACAGCGCGGCAGTCGAACACAAAACCACCGCCATTGCCCGAGGCATCGGCAGGAATGCCGGTTTTGTAGGCAAAACTCATGACTTTCACCGTCAGCGAACGCTTTGTGCCCTCCGATGAGAACTGCTTGAGCTCGCATAGATCCTTGAGCACCTGCGTGAGATAGGGATATTCGTGGAACGGTTCGTGGAGCAGCTCACGAAGATTGGCCACTGCGAAGGGCACACTCTGCATGAAATGCGGCTTTTTCTCGAAATAGCCGCGGAAACCGTAGGCACCGAGCACCTGCAACGTACGGAACAGAACAAAGTGGCGCAACTGCTCCATGAAGTAGGTCTCATCCACGGGTACATAACGCCGCAGCGAATCGATATACTCCTTTATGAGCTCGTGGCGCAACGAATCGGGGAAATTGGCCTTGGCCTGCCAGAGGAAAGAGGCCACATCGTAGAAATACGGACCTTTACGTCCGCCTTGAAAATCTATGAAATATGGATTGCCGTCGCGCAGCATCACGTTGCGCGATTGGAAGTCGCGATACATGAACGTGCTGCTCATCGAGCGCATCAGCACCTCGGCCATGGCCTGAAAATCGTCCTCCAGACGATCTTCCTGAAACTCCAGGCCCGTGGCCTTCAGGAAACAGTATTTGAAATAATTCAGATCCCAAAGCACGGTGCGGGTATCGAACTGCGGCAGAGGATAGCACTTGCTGAAGTCAAGCCCTACCGCCCCGTTGAATTGCAGATCGGGGAGCATGCGTATGGTGCGGGAGAGCAGTTCCCTCTCCTCGGCCGAGAACGAGCGTGTGAGGCGTCCCTTTTCTATGGCCTGGAAGAGCAGCGTGTCGCCGAGATCGGTCTGGAGATAAACCATCCTGTCGTCGCTTACGGCTACGACCTCGGGCACCGGCAGTCCGCGCTCACCAAAATGGCGGGCAAGCTCTATGAAGGCTTCATTTTCCTCCAGGCTGGTGCCTATCACTCCCACGAGATCACGAGAGCCACGCAGGCGATAGTAGCGGCGGTTGGAACCGGATGCCGCGAGTCCCTCTACTGCCGAGGGGTCTGCTCCGGTGGTTTTGCGGTATAGTTCGATGAGAGTGTTCATGATTCGGTATTATTGTTTGCTTGTTTTTAATTCCCGGGCGATCAGTGGCCGTACTCGGATAAGAACTTAATACGCACGAGGCGCACTTCTTCCTCGCTGTAGTCCGGACAGAGCTCGGCAAAGGCTTCTTTTATATCGTCGCTCTCGCTCTCACGGAAGTAATCGCATATTTCCTCTTCCTCTTCAGGATCGAGGATTTCGTCTATGAAATATTTTATATTCACCTTGTTTCCGGCATTCACAATCGCTTCGATGTTATCCAGCAGCTGATCGAATTCAAGGCCGTTGAAGGATGCCACTTCCCGGAGATCGATCTTTCGGTCGATGCTCTTGATGATTGAAATCTTCAGATTGCCGGGCATCGGCACCTTGCGGACACGGAGATCCTCGGGGCGCTCTATCTCGTTGTCCTCCACATAAGTTTTTATGACCTTTATGAACTCGTCGCCATAGCGTTTGGCCTTTCCGGCGCCTACACCCGGAATATTCTGAAGCTCCTCAATGGTCACCGGATATGTTGTGGCCATGGCCTCGAGCGACGGTTCCTGAAAAATCACGAACGGCGGCAGGTCGAGCTTGGCAGCGGTTTTCTTGCGGAGCGCCACAAGAATGGCATACAGCTGCGGATCGGCCGCACATCCGGAGCCGGCTTTCACTTCCTCTTCCTCCTCATCATCAAAATCATTGTCCTCAACTATCTTGAATGATTTTGGCGACTTCATGTAGGCACGTCCTTTGTCGGAGATGCGCAGCAAGCCGTAATTCTCTATGTCGCGCTCGATATATCCGGCGAGTATGGCCTGGCGCAGAACGGCGTTGATATGCCGGGCTTCCGCACCCTGGCAGGACCCGAACACCTCAAGTTCGTCGTGTCCGTAGTCTTTGATTTTAGGGGTTGCATGGCCACGTAGCACATCGATGATATGATCGGCCTTGAATTTTTCCTTAAGGGCGGCGATTGTGTCGAGTACCGCCAACAAATCTTCTTTTGCTTCCACTTTTTTCTTTGAATTCCGACAGTTGTCACAATTGCCACAATCGTCTTCTTCAAACTCTTCTCCGAAATAGTGCAGTATCGTGCGGCGGCGGCACACCGACGATTCGGCGTAGGCGGCCGTCTCAAGCAGCAGCTGCTTTCCTATCTCCTGCTCGTTGAGCGGTTTTCCCTGCATGAATTTCTCCATTTTCTGGAGATCCTTGTAGGCATAAAAAGTGAGGCAGTAGCCTTCTCCACCGTCGCGGCCGGCACGGCCTGTTTCCTGGTAGTATCCCTCCAGGCTTTTGGGCATATCGTAGTGTATGACATAGCGCACATCGGGCTTGTCGATACCCATGCCGAACGCGATAGTGGCCACTATCACGTCTACTTTTTCCAGCAGAAAGGCATCCTGATTGGCGGAGCGCGTGGCGCTGTCCATACCGGCATGATACGGAAGAGCCGCCACGTTGTTGACTTTCAGAAATTCGGCGAGTTCCTCGACCTTTTTCCGGCTCAGGCAGTAGATGATACCGCTTTTGCCTCGACGCTGACTAATGAACCGTATGATGTCGCGGTCGATATTCTTGGTCTTGGGACGCACTTCATAGTAAAGGTTGGTGCGGTTGAACGATGATTTGAACAGCGAGGCATCGTTCATACCGAGATTTTTCTGAATGTCGTGCTGCACCTTTGGAGTGGCTGCGGCCGTGAGGGCGATGATCGGCCGTTCGCCGATCTCGTTCACTATCGGGCGTATGCGCCGATACTCGGGCCTGAAGTCGTGCCCCCACTCGGAGATGCAGTGCGCTTCGTCGATGGCATAAAAAGAGATCCTGACGTTTTTGAGAAATTCGATATTATCTTCCTTTGTCAGGGACTCCGGAGCTACATACAGCAGCTTGGTGTGGCCGGCGAGCACGTCGGCCTTGACCTGCTCGATGGCTGCACGGTTAAGCGAAGAGTTCAGAAAATGTGCCACACAGTCGCTTTCGCAGAAGCCGCGCATGGCATCGACCTGATTTTTCATCAGAGCGATGAGCGGCGACACCACGATGGCTGTGCCCTCCATCATCATGGCGGGCAACTGATAGCACAGAGACTTGCCCCCTCCCGTGGGCATAAGGACAAAAGTGTCGTGGCCTTGGAGCAGGTTCTCTATGATAGCCTGCTGATTGCCCTTGAAGGTATCGAAGCCAAAGTAGCGCTTCAGGGCCTGGGAGAGTGAGAGGAGGTTAGTCATGGCTGTGTGGCCTGTGGGTAGGTTAGTGACCTGGGTTAAGCTTTGTCGGTAAATTTGTTATTGTACCTTATATTATAATGATTGTCTATCAGCGCTAAACTGATGCGGCTTCAAGGTGGGCCGCTTCCACACGCTCGCGTGCGTACTCGCGGGTGACGGTGTACTCCTTCTCACCCTTGGACGGCACCTCAAACATGGCATCGACCATGATGGTCTCCACAATGCTGCGCAGACCTCGCGCACCGAGTTTGAACTCCACAGCTTTGTCCACTATATACTCGAGACAGTCGGGAGCGAATGTGAGAGCGACGCCATCCATGGCAAACAGTTTCTCGTATTGGCGTGTGATGGCATTGCGCGGCTCGGTGAGCACACGCAGCAAAGCATCGCGGTCGAGCGCCTCCAGATGTGTTATCACCGGAAGTCGTCCTATGATCTCGGGTATGAGGCCATAGCTCTTGAGGTCCTGCGGCGCCACGTATTTTATGAAATCCTCGGGGCGGATGCGGCGCACCTTGTTGTCGGTGGCATAACCCACCACGCGCGAATTGAGGCGGTGGGCCACTTTCTGCTCGATGCCCTCGAATGCGCCACCACATATAAAGAGTATGTTCTTGGTGTCGACGGCTATCATTTTCTGTTCGGGATGCTTGCGTCCTCCTTGCGGCGGCACGAGCACTACAGAGCCTTCAAGCAATTTGAGCAGTCCCTGCTGTACGCCTTCGCCGCTCACATCGCGGGTGATGGAAGGATTGTCGCCCTTGCGGCCTATCTTATCTATCTCATCGATAAATACGATACCGCGCTGGGCCTTGTCCACATCATAGTCGGCTGCCTGGAGCAGGCGCGTGAGAAGGCTTTCTATATCTTCTCCCACATAGCCGGCCTGAGTGAGCACCGTGGCGTCCACGATTGTGAACGGCACATCGAGCAGACGTGCGATAGTCTTGGCAAGCAATGTCTTGCCGGTGCCGGTAGGACCCACAAGAATTATATTGCTTTTCTCAATATCCACATCGTCGTCGGTCTCGGGCTGCAACAGGCGCTTGTAATGGTTGTACACGGCCACTGCCAGATAGCGCTTGGCCTCGTCCTGCCCTATCACATAGCGGTCAAGGAAATCTTTTATTTCCTTGGGTTTAGGCACATCCGCGATGTTGCCGTCCATCGGACGGCCGGTGGCACGCGCATCGGCTTCATTGCCTTCGATCATGCCATGGATAGCCTCGACGCAATCGATACACACAGCGGCATCTCCAGCCGGCGATGGCACAAGCTGGGCACCCTGATCGACGGTACGGCCGCAGAATATGCAGCTTATTGTTTTTTTACGGGGCATCAGTGCTGAGCTTTGAGAAGAACCTGATCAATCATGCCGTAGTCCTTGGCTTCCTGGGATGTCATCCAGTAATCGCGGTCGGAGTCGCGCTCCACTTTCTCAATGGGCTGCCCGCTGTGATCGGCGATGATGCTGTACAGTTCGTGCTTTAGTTTGAGAATCTCGCGGGCCGTGATCTCTATATCGCTGGCCTGTCCCTGTGCCCCGCCCATAGGCTGGTGGATCATGACGCGCGAATGGCGCAGGGCAAAACGCTTGCCTGCGGTGCCGGCCACGAGGAGCACTGCTGCCATGGATGCAGCCATGCCGGTGCAGATGGTGGCTACATCGCTCTGTATGTACTGCATGGTGTCGTATATGCCGAGACCGGCGTACACGCTTCCGCCGGGAGAGTTGATATATATGCTTACATCCTTGCCGGGATCGGCGCTATCGAGATACAGCAGCTGAGCCTGAATGACGTTGGCCGTATAGTCGTTGACATCGGTGCCAAGGAATATTATACGGTCCATCATCAGACGCGAGAACACGTCCATCTGCGCCACGTTCAGCTGACGCTCCTCTATGATCGTGGGAGAGATATAGCTGGAGGTGACGACCTGTGAGGTGGCCGAGGTGTACTGGTCGAGCGCAAGACCGTTCATGCCGAGATGATGCACGGCAAAGTTTCGGAAGTCGTTCTTGTTAGTCATATCTATTGGTAATATTATTGTCTGTACGGATTAATATTCAAAGTTACTATTTTTTTCGGCATTTTGCAATAGACCGCGCGTTTTTTAGGGTATGCGCAAAAAACTTTTCCACAGACGGCTTAAGCTATAAAAGAAAACTGCCGCCACTCCGGGTGTCCGGAGGGCGGCAGCTGTATTTGCTCGGCAGAGGCCGGTTTATTCGGCTTCGTTGGCTTTGTTGCGCTCGTCGACAAGAGCCTTGAACTCGTCGAGGCTTACAGTCTTTTCGTCGGCGGTGACAGCCTGGCGGATAGCATAGTACATCTTGCCATTGCGCACTTCGTCGTAGATACGCTCACGGAAGTTGTCGTTGGCAAGGAAACGCTTGGCGGCGTCGGTGACGGTCTCGTCGTCGATATTGTACATGCCATACTGGGCGAACTGCTGGCGGGCGATAGCCACGGCGCGGGCAAGAAGATCGGCTTCCTCTACCTTTACGCCGAGAGTCTTGCACACGGCGTCGCTGATGAGCTGCCACTTGAGGCCGGGAACCATCTGTTCCATGCGCTCGTCCACATTCTCGTCGTTGAACTCTTCGGGGTTGTTGGCCTTGAGAATACGCTTGAGGGTGTCGAGGGGCAGAGTGATGTCGCCGTAGGTGTTGATGAGATACTTGTGGGCGTCGTCGCTGAAGAAGGCTTCCGAATTGGGACGCAGCTGGCCGGCGATCATATTGGTGAGGGCCTGCTTGTATTCCTCTTCATTGTGCACTTTGTCGGGACCGAACACGTTGGTGTAGTACTCTTCACCGAGTTCGGCAGGACGTGCCACGATGATTTCGGAGATCGACATCTCGAAATCGCCCTTCACGTCGGCAGCAGCTTCTTTGCTGATGTGGAGCATGGAAGCCACTTCTGCGAGGTTGTCCTCGCCTGCGGTGGCGGCAGGATTGAAGCGCACCTTGTCGCCCACCTTTTTGCCCATGAAAAGGTCGGCCTGAGATTTGTCGGAGAATGTGAAGGGAGCCACGATGCCGTCAAGCACCTGGATAGCATCCTCGGTTGTGATCACATTACCATCGGCATCGAGCTGCATGATGGTACCTTTCACGAGAGCCTTGGCGTCCACTTCGTCGCCGGGCACCTGCGCGCCGAACTGCTCGCGCAGACCCTTGTCCTGCTCTTCCACCATCTTGTCGTCGACGGCGATGGTATAGAACGGAAGCGTCACGCTCTTGTCGAGTTTGATATCGATTTCGGGAGCGAGAGCGATTTCATATTCGAAAGTGTAGTCCTTGTCGGTGAGGTTGATTTCGGTGACGTTCAGGGCAAGAGGATTGCCGAGAGCGTGGATACCTTCTTTCTCAATGAAGTCGTACACTGCATGGGCGGCTTCACGGTTGATGATATCGCTTTTAACCTCGCGGCCGAAACGGCGACGCAGCTGGTCGATGCTCACATGACCCTTGCGGAAACCGGGTATTACATGGGTTTGGCCGATGCGCTTGAGCTCGGCATTCACTTTGTCTTTATAGTCCGCCTCGTCGAGCTTAACCACGATTTTTGCGGAAGTTTCGCTCAGGGGCTCCTTTGCTACATTCATAATATAAATATGTGTTGATGATTTTCTTTGATGAAATTTCGGAATGCAAAGTTAATATATTTTCTTGATACGGCGCACGCATACAACGTTTTTTTCGTAACTTCGCGGGCAGAAACGCTCCACAAGACATGCAACGACCACTTTTCCGCTTCAAACAGTTCGCGATGACGGATGCCCGCTGCGGCATGCGCATTGGCACGGATGCGGTGTTGCTGGGCGCATGGACTGCGGCAGGAAAGGATGTGCGCCACATAGCCGATATAGGCGCCGGATGCGGTATCATCGCCCTGATGCTCGCACAGCGTGCGGCTGACGCCCGCATAACAGCGGTAGAATGCGACCCCGGGGCATGCTCCGACGCACGCACCAACATAGCCTCCTCGCCATGGAGCCACCGCATATCAGTGGCCGAATGCCGTTTTGAAGAATACAAACCGGCCGAACGTCTTGACCTGATCGTGAGCAACCCTCCATTCTTCACCGAACAGCTGCACTCGCCGGACAAGACACGAGCTATTGCCCGCCACGCCGGCGAACTGAGTTTTGCCGCGTTAGCATCCCGAGCGGAAGAATTGCTGACGCCTGATGGCAGAATCGCTGTGGTGCTTCCGGCAGGCGACGACGACGACACCATTCTTACGGCGGCTCTGAACAGGCTCCACCCTGCGCGCCACTGCCATGTGGCCGACAGGACGGGCCGACCTCCGAAACGCAGCCTGTGGGAATTTTCCCTTGAGGAATATGCGTGCACACATTCGACCCTGGTAATCCGCGATGACTCAGGCAATTTTTCGCCTGACTACATAAAGCTGGGCCAACCATACCATATCAATCTCTGACATGACCAATCCCCTACCCGACATCCGCCACGATGCCCTCATGCTCACCCGACGCAGCCGCCTGATTCTTTTCGTATGCCTGGCTCTGCTCGGTTATATCATCACGGGCCTGCTCACCACTGTACTGATATATAAATTCGGAGCTGAATCGGCACGCATACTGCGTGTGGCCGCCATCGCACAGGATATTTTCGCTCTCATAGCTCCGGCTGTGATCACAGCCATGATGATCACGCGCCTGCCCGCCGAACTGCTGGAACTGCGCGGCGGCGTAAAGAAAAAAATGTGGATGCTGTCGCTTGCCGTAATCATAGTTGCTGCTCCCGCGATGAACTGCGTGATAGATTTCAACCAGAACCTCGATGCCACCGGGGCCCTCAGCCCCATCGCCGACAAATTGCGCAGCATGGAGGAAAACGCCTCGCTGATGATAGAGAGGATGCAGGGCAACGGCTCCTGGACCGACCTGCTGATGAATATACTGATCATCGGCATAGCCGCCGGCGTATCGGAGGAGCTCTTCTTCCGCGGATGCCTGCAACGGCTGCTGACCACAGGAGGAGTGAACACACACGCAGCCGTGTGGATAGCGGCTGCAGTGTTCAGTACCGTGCACATGCAGTTTTTCGGCTTTCTGCCGCGACTGCTGCTTGGCGCGTATTTCGGCTACCTGCTGGTGTGGGGACGCTCGGTGTGGCTGCCGGCCGGTGCGCACGCACTCAACAACAGCATCTACGTGGTAGCGATGTGGCTGTACAAACGCGAAGGCACTCCTGAACTGACAGTGGACAACATAGGCCTCGGCGACACATGGCCCGTGGCCCTGCTGAGTCTCGCAGCCACAATGTGGCTGATAGCACGCATAAGAAGATTACGCCGCTAATCGAGCTTTTTGCGCCGGAATATAAAGTTTCGTCCGAGGTATTTCTCGCGCACAACGGGATTCTCCGCGAGTTCTTCGGATGTGCCCTGAAACAGTATGCGACCGTCAAACAGAAGATAGGCACGGTCGGTGATGCTAAGTGTCTCGGGGGCGTTGTGGTCGGTGATAAGTATGCCGATGTTCTTCTCCTTGAGCTTATAGACTATACCCTGGATGTCCTCCACGGCTATAGGGTCGACGCCGGCAAACGGCTCGTCAAGCATTATGAATTTTGGGTCGATGGCCAGGCAGCGCGCTATCTCGGTGCGGCGGCGCTCGCCGCCACTGAGCTGGTCGCCGAGATTGCGCCGCACTTTCTGCAGGCGGAACTCTGTGAGCAGATTTTCCAGAATCTCGCGTTGTTCTTCACGTGTGTGCGGAGTCATCTGCAATACGGCGCGGATATTGTCCTCCACGCTGAGCTTGCGGAACACCGACGGCTCCTGGGCAAGATAGCCTATCCCATTTTGAGCCCGCTTGTAGACAGGATATTTCGTGATATTCATGTTGTCAAGAAATATCTGTCCCTCATTGGGCTGAATGAGGCCGACGGTCATATAGAAAGTGGTGGTTTTTCCTGCTCCGTTGGGACCGAGAAGCCCCACAATCTCGCCTTGGCGCACATGAATGTTGACATGGTTGACCACTGTACGTTTGCCGTACTTCTTCACCAGGTTCTCCGTGCGCAACACCATACCCTCCGGCTCTTCGCCACCGGCTGCCGGCTCTACAGCTTCGGATTGCGGGGCTTCATAGAAATCGGGAGCGGCGGCGTCTACGCCGACTTTGTCACGGTCGCGGTCGAGATTGAAGGATATACCCATGGCGCTATTTCTTGCGGAGACGGCTTTCGATATAATCGGTGAGCAGACCGATGGCCACTGTGTTGCTTCCACCCTGCGGGACAATCAGGTCGGCGAAGCGCTTGCAAGGCTCTATGTGCTGCAGGTGCATGGGTTTGAGCACATCCTGATAGCGGTCTATGACCATCTGGGGAGTGCGGCCACGCTCAATGCAATCTCGCGCTATCACGCGTATAAGACGCTCATCGGCGTCGGCGTCCACAAACACCTTCACGTCGAGCATATCGCGTAGCTCGGGGTCGGTGAGCACGAGGATGCCCTCCACTATGACTACATCGCGCGGCTCCACTGCCACAGTCTCGGGCTGGCGCGTGCATGAAAGATAGCTGTATGTGGGCATCTGTATGGTCTTGCCCTCCTTGAGCTCGCAGAGGTGCTTGACAAGGAGAGACCACTCGATAGCGTCGGGCTCGTCGAAGTTTATCTTGCTGCGGAGCTCCGGGGGCACATGGCTTGAATCCTTGTAGTAGGAATCCTGTCGTAGAACAGCTACTTCTCCCTGCGAGAGCGAGTTGATTATCTTGTTGACTACGGTGGTCTTGCCGCTGCCGGTGCCACCTGCAATACCTATAATGAGCATAGACGACGCTTGAGGGTGTTGAAAATTTTTATTTCCGCGAAATTACTAATTTTTTTTTTCATACATGGCATAAAGATTGAAAAAGCACGAAAAGTTGTGTAACTTTGCGTATAAATTATGAAACAACGTTCTGGCATAACGATAGTGATACCGGTGTTCAACCGCGAGCAAGTCGTGGGTAAGACACTGGCATCGGTGGAGGCACAGACACTGCGGCCGCTGAGCGTGGTGCTGGTGGACAATGCCTCTACCGACGGCTCGCGGCGCGTGCTGGAGGAATGGGCCATGCGTCCGCACGGCATCGACGTAAAAGTGGTGGACGAGAGCACACCTGGGGCTGCCGCCGCCCGCAACCGCGGTCTGGCAGAAGTGGATACGGAGTGGACAATGTTTTTTGACTCCGACGACACCATGGAGCCTGCCCACTGCGAGTGCGCGTTGCGCATGGCCGGCGATGCAGATATCGTGGGATGGGATGTGCGCTACCACGATGCTTCCGGACATACGTGCATAAAACCTTTCCACTCCACCGACATGCAGTACCATTCGCTATTTCACGGCTCCATGGCCACACTGCGCTATATGGCACGCACCAGCCTGTTCCGCGAGGCCGGAGGGTGGAATGAAAACATATTTTATTGGGATGACATAGAGCTAGGTGCGCGCCTGCTTAAATTATCGTCCCGAGCGTGCCACACCGGTGGCCCGAGGGTGGATGTTTTTTTAAGCGGAACGTCAATCACCGGCACCCGGTTTTCCTCGCGCGTGGAGTCTGCGATGACAGCTCTCGAGGCAATCGGCCGCACTCTCGGCCCGGACGGACGGAAACTCACAGCGGTCAAGGCTGCAGTTCTTGCAGCTGACTGCTCGCGCGAGGGTTCACCGGCCGGCAGAGCCCTGCTGGACCAGCTTCTGGACGGCGCATCATCGCGCCGGGAACGCATGCTTCTGAAAGCCGTATATTACTATCGACGCCTGGGCGGTCGCGGCATTGCCAGGTTAATACGTCCGATAATATGATCCCGAAGATATCCGTCATAGTGCTCACATACAACAGCTCCGATACATTGCGCGAGGCGCTCGACTCGGTGCTGCGGCAGAAATGCGGCTACGATTTTGAGATCGTGGCCGGAGATGACGGCTCCACAGACGGCACGCAGAGCATACTTCAGGAGTATGCCACAAGACACCCGGAGCACATACGCCTGCTACTGTCTGAACACAACCGCGGCGTGCAAGCCAACTATTTCGATTGTCTGGAAGCATGTCGTGGCGAGTTTATAGCCGACTGTGCCGCCGATGACTATTGGCCCGGGACCGAACGCCTGCAGAAACTTGCGGAGATGCTGGACCACCATCCCGAAGCCTCAATGGTGTTTTCCGACTGGACATATATGCACCCCGACGGCAGAACTGAATATGCTCGTCCGGTAGCCCCGCACGACTGCGGACGTGGAGCCCTGACCCCGCATCTGCTCTCCCACACCGGTTCTCCGGCTGTGCATCTGAGTAGTGCCATCTATCGCAAAAACTCGCTGATGAACGACTATGGGCTACATCGCGACGATATCTACCGATGCCCGGACTTCGGATGCGAGGACCTGCAGGTGCTTGTGGCTTTGAGCGAGGCTGCACCCGCAGTGTATCTGCCGGAAAGTACGCTGATATACCGCGTGGGAGGCAATTCCATTACATCGGCACGCCATGCCGCGCGGGCCGCGCGCTTCGCATTCGGCACGCTGCGCCTTCGCCTGCTTCTGGCCATGCGCCATGCTCTCGACAGCGATCCGTCATTCCACCGTTGCGCCGCCGTCATATACCACTTTGCACTGGCCAATGCTATGGCCGGAAACGACAGAACGCTCATAAAAGAGATAGCCGGATTATGGCCACAATTGCGCGTGCGGCCCATAAAAACACGTATTGTTAATGCGCTCGCACATGCCCCTGCATTAGCTACAGCCATCTACCGGATAAAAACACGTGAATCATGAACATAGAAGCCATACGCGATTACTGCCTCAGCCTACCGGAAACGAGCGAGGACTGTGCATTCGGCGAGGAGCATCTGCTGTTCCGGGTGTGCGGCAAGATATTTGCATGTATCAGTTTTCAGCGGGCTGAATATCTGACGCTGAAATGTGATCCCGAATATGCCCTGGAACTCCGCGAACACTATCCGGAGATAGAAGGCGCCTGGCACTGGAACAAAAAATATTGGAACCAGGTGCTGACATCAGGCCGGATCACCGACGATTTCCTGCAAAAACTCATACGCCACAGCTACAATGAGGTAGTGAAAAAACTTCCCAAACGCCTGCAGGCACAAATCACACAACTACAATGACCACACGAACCGCATCTGCAATACTGACGGCTATGGCCGCCTGTCTGCTCCTGGCCGCATGCGGCGGTAAGGGCTCCGCTACCGGGCATTCACCCGGTGGAGATACTCTCACCCATACATCGGAATTTCTGACTATGATCGACCGCGGCGACTACACTGAGGTAGTAATAGCCGATCCTTTCCATGCCACCGGTGTGCCACTGGCGCATCTGGCCCTGGTGGACAGCGAAGACTGTGATGTGCCCAACGGCTGCACTGCTCTGCGTGTGCCATTGGAACGTAGCGTGGTGTTCTCATCTGTGCACACATCGCCGGTGTTTGAACTCGGCGCCGGCGAGGCCGTCACCGGAGTGGCCGACGCCGGCTATTTCGCTGATGGAGATACCGTGGCGTCACTGTTGGCCACAGGCCATGTGGCCGATGTTGGCTCATCCGTATCGCCCTCGGCGGAACGTATCCTGGCTCTGGAAGCACAGGCTGTGCTTCTATCTCCGATGCAGAACAGCGACAACAGCGTGCTTCGGCGTTCGGGTATCACGGTGGTGCCCATGGCCGACTACATGGAGCGCACGCCTCTGGGCCGCGCCGAATGGATAAAACTGCTTGGAGCACTCTACGGGTGCGAGGAAAAGGCCGACAGCATCTACAAAAACGTGTGCCTCAGCTACAACCGACTGTGCAGCGCCACCGAAGGCAAAGCACGGCCAAGAGTGCTCACCGAAAATCTAATATCCGGCGTGTGGTATGTGCCAGGCGGACGCAGCTACATGGCACGCATGCTGGCCGATGCGGGTGCCGACTATCCCTGGAGCCACATCGAACGCGACGGATCGCTGCCGCTCGACGCATCCGGAGTTCTCGACAAAGGCGCCGATGCCGATATATGGCTTATGCGCACTTTCGGAGCTGCACCGTCGGCCAGGGAACTTAAAAAGACGAATCCCGCGGCAGAACACATCAAGGCTTTCAAAAACGGCAATGTGTACGTATGCGACACTTCGCAGAAAAACATTTTCAACGATATAGCCTTCCACCCGGAACGTGTGTTGCGCGATTTTGTCATAATATTCCATCCCGACGCACTTCCGGGAGAGCAGCCGCACTACTACGAAAAAATGACACGCTGATATGCGCAGACACATCACCATAGCCATAGCTGCAGCGCTGACAGTGTTCCTGTTCCCGGCGTGCCTGCTTGCAGGCGCAGTGGAAGTACCCGCCGCAGAAGTGTGGAACGCCCTGCGCGGCATAACCACCACACGTGAGGTATGGGGAGTGATAGTGCGTGATATACGCGTACCTATGGCCGTGTGTGCGGCTCTGAGCGGAATGTCGCTGGCGGTGTCGGGACTGCTCATGCAGACACTGTTCCGCAATCCGCTTGCGGGACCGTCAATCATGGGTATCTCCTCAGGCGCGTCTCTGGGCGTTGCGCTGGTGGTGCTCGCAGGCATCGGTGGAGGTGCTGCCATCGGCTTCGGTACATTGGTCGGAGCCATAGCAGGCTCGCTGGTCATAATGGCAGTACTTCTGGCCATGAGCACTCGTGTGCGCTCGGCCGCCATGCTGCTTATAGTGGGAGTACTGATAGGCTACCTGAGTTCATCGGCCATCTCGCTGCTCAATTTTTTCGCTCCCTCCCAGAGCGTGAAAGCCTTTGTGATGTGGGGGCTTGGCAATTTCACCGGTGTGCCGCCGGCACAACTCACACTGTTTTCCGCACTCACACTCTCTTTCACTGTGGCAGCCGCAATGTACATCAAAGCACTCGACGCACTGCTGCTGGGCGAACGCTACGCGGCCAACATGGGCGTGAGGCTCGGACGCGTGCGGCGTGGCATAATGTTCGCCAGCGGGGCGCTGACAGCCATAGTGACAGCCTGGTGTGGGCCGATAGCGTTCATCGGTCTGGCCGTACCGCACATCGCCCGTCTGGCACTTGGCACATCGCGTCATGCATGGCTGTTTCCCGCCACCGCCCTCATCGGCGCGGCCACCGGACTGCTCACCGCCCTGCTGAGCGTGCTACCATCGGCGTGGGGCATCCTGCCGGTGAATGCCATCACACCGGTTCTCGGCGTACCGGTGGTGCTGTATATAATTATCAACGGGCGCAAAATAGCCTATTTCAACTGATGACGATAGATATCGAAAACCTCGAAGCCGGCTACCACGGACGTGCCGTGCTGAAACCGTTCACCACACAATTGTGCGGTGCCGGCATCACGGCGCTCATCGGAGCCAACGGTGCAGGAAAGTCGACACTCCTGCGCACCATCTCAGGAGCACAGCCTCCGGTGGGCGGTTCTGTGAGCATCGACAGCCGTAAACTCGGCAGCATTCCGCCCAAGGAGCTTGCCCGCTGCATCAGCCTGGTATATACCGACCGCGCCTCCGCCGGCGACCTCACCGTGGAGGAAGTGGCGGCGCTCGGGCGACAGCCCTACACCGGAATGTTCGGACGCCTCGACGCCGACGACAGAGCCATCGTGGCCGAGGCCCTCGCCGCTGTGGGGATAAACGACATGCGCCGTCGCAAACTCGCCACACTCAGCGATGGCGAACGCCAGAAAACAATGATAGCCCGCGCGCTTGCGCAGGCTACCCCCATAATGATCCTTGACGAACCCACTTCCTTCCTTGATGCAGCCAGCCGCATAGAAGTGATGCAACTGCTGGCCCGGCTGCGCGATGAAATGGGCAAAACAATCATACTTTCCACCCACGACATCGCCCCTGCCATGGCTGTGGCCGATAATCTATGGGTGGCAGACCGCACCACCGGAAGCATTGACAGCGGACGGCGCGACGATGTAGTGGCACGCGGCACAATGGACCGGGTGTTTGCAAATACGGCCGTGCGTTTTGACAGCACGGCCGGTGATTATAGGATGATACGCACTATTTGAATGCGCCCGGGTTTCCCTCCACGAACAGAGACGCGCATCCATTGCCCCGCACGGACAGCCCTATATTTATTAAATAGCCGTTGCTGGGGATATTGAGTATCACACTCTCCTCTTCGCCACCTCCACGGTACGACTCCACTGTGTTTGACGCGAGTTTGCGGTCTTTTTCCACGGCCCTGCGCATCTCTCCGAGCAATGTGGGGTTGTTTTCGATGTTCACACTGCGGTAGTAGCTGTCGGTTCCGGTAGATATGACCACACGTTCCACATCCTTGGATCTCTTGCATTTCTCAATAAACTCAGCGCACGCAAGCTTCGGTGAGGCAGCCCATACACCTATGGCGCATATGGCCATAACGGCAATCATAATGAATCGTTTCATCGCAGGTTCTTTAATTCGTTTATAGTTTGCATTGAATTTACACGTTCGGCGCAGGCTTGTCCCTCGACATCGGCCATGAATGCCATCGCCCGGGCCATGTCGGCCTCCGCCACCCGCTCAGCGTCTGCTCCGGTTATGCGGTGGCCATGCACATACACCGCACTACTCTCCCCATACATGGCGCCTGATCCGGAAAACCGCATTATCGCGCTGATGGCCAGTGCCGACACTGCAACGACCGCTATGGCGGCTGCCACATTTATACGCCTGAAGAATGAGCGTGCCGGAACTGTGTGCCGTGCAGGTTTCTTTATGTTCGCCGCGATGCCGGCAAGGGCACGCACATCATCGAGCAGCGGCGATGAATAGCCGACACACCCGAGCACATATTCAAGCTCGCGCTCTTCGAGCCGCGAAAGCCGACCATCGATATACAGGCGCGCCAATTGCTCGAGTTCCTGCTGCGTTAGTCTTTCGTTGGGATTCATCGTTCTATTTTTTTGTACTGTTCAATCATTTTTTTGCGGGCACGGCTCATGTGGGTGCGCACAGCTTCTACAGAAAGTCCAAGCCGAAGCGCTATCACCTCATACTCATAGTCGTCCATGACGGCCATCGTGAACACCTTGGCCTGCAACGGCGACAGCACCGACATCAGCCGAGGGCCATAGTCCATATCTGCATCCTCCGCAGGGATGTCGGCAGCCGGCTCCGGGGCATCTGGAGCCAGACGCTCAGGGTGCTTCTTGCGCAGCTTATTTATGCATACATTACGCAATGTAGCGAGCAGTTTGTTGCGCGCCTCGGCCTCAGAGGCCGGCGCATCCGCGCTCCAGAGATTGCAGAAAGCATCCTGAAGGGCATCCCTTGCATCCTCGTCATCGCGCAGAAGCCGGCAAGCCATGCCATGCAGACGTGAGCGCAACTGCGAATAGGCATCTATGAGTGTTTCGTGTCCCATACACCCTATAATACACCTGAGAAGCCGAAACATTACAACCCGCGCAAAAAATTATGAAACGCGCGATGTGCATCCGCGCATTTCATAATCTACGCAAGAGTTCCGGCAGCCGCCATTTAGACCGATGCCTCAATGAGCCTCGCTCACGCGCACCTTCTTACCTTTCAGTTTTTTACCGTCGAGCTCCTTGAGCAAGCCCTTCATACAGTCGCGGGGAACCGCCACATAGGCAAAACGGTCACGCAGGTCTATTTTACCAATAAGTGCGGCAGGAAGATTTCCCTGCTGGCAAAGATAGCCCACGATATCGCCGCGCGAGATCTTGTCTTTTTTTCCGGCATCCACAAAAAGCGTGGCGGTAGTGCTGCGTGCGGGAGCAGCAGAGGCCGATGCGGGCAGCGCGAAGTCAGCATCGGTGACAACATACTCCGGCACTGTCTCCTTTTCGGACTCTATGACATAAACACTTCCGGAAGCGCCCATGCGCCCCGTGCGTCCATTGCGATGCGTCCAAGCCTCGGCTGTGGGAGGCATATGGTAGTGCACCACAGCGTTGACATCGTCAATATCAAGTCCGCGCGAACCGAGATCGGTGGCAATAAGCATCGGCGTGGTGCCATTGTTGAAACGTACTATTGCCTTGTCGCGGTCTATCTGATCGAGACCTCCATGGTATAGGCCCACCGGATAACCCGCTTTTTTCATGGCATTGAACACCCGCTCGGCTGCATCGCGGTAGTTGACAAAAACTATGACCCTTTCACCCTCAAGTGCCGAGAGAAGGCTGGCGAGGGCATCAAGTTTGTCGGGGCTTCCGGAGATCACACGCAACATGCGCACATCGCCGCGTGCCTCCGCCGGAGCGGCGTCTCCACGGAAATCCACCGTGGCCGCCCCGCCAAGATCCACAAAATCCGGAAGTTCATCGGGTTCAGTAGCAGAAGTGAGCACCACAAGGCTCAGCGAACGCATGCGGCGCACGATACTGCTCATCTCGTCGCGGAAACCAAGTTCCAGCGATTTGTCATATTCATCAAGCACAAGAGCCCTGGCTGTGGACACATCGATGCGTCCGCGCTGCATGTGGTCGAGCAGACGCCCCGGAGTGGCCACCACGATATCGGGCACCACTGAGAGTGTGGCCTTTTCCTCTACCACTGAATGACCACCGTAAAGGGCCGATACTTTCAGTCCCACAGCTATGCGCCGCAGCACTTCCGACGTCTGTATCACCAATTCGCGCGAAGGAGCAATGACCACCCCCTGCACCTTGCCGCAGGGTTTTCCCACGCTGCGCAGCAGCTGCAACGCAAAGCCCACGGTCTTGCCCGAGCCTGTGGGTGCCAGAAGCACTATGTGCTTCGACGATTGTTTCTGCATGGCACGCTGCATGGAATTGAGGCGCTCGATGCCGAGGCGCTCGCGTATGTTGTCGGTAATTTCTTTCTGTGTCATAATTTTTCAGCTGTTTCTGTACTCAATGAATCGGGACACACCGCGGTGCATCCCGATTACGAATGGTAGTGCGGGCGGCATCGCTGCCCGTAGATATAACAAATGTGGTCAGAGATTGTCCTGCACGACCTTGAAAAATTTGTCGGCCGGCAGAAGATCCTGTGTGCCCACAAATGTGGATGTCTTGCCGTCGGGACGAAGAATCACAACGGTGGGCACAGCCTGCACGCCGAAAGCTGCGGCGGTGGCGGGACACTTATCGATATCCACCGAAAGGAAAGCCACCTTGCCTTCGAATTTGGCTGCGGCCTGCTCAAACACCGGTGCGAGCATCTTGCAGGGGCCGCACCATGTGGCGTTGAAATCCACCACGGTGAGCTCGGCCACCTTAACATCGGGACGGAGCACCTCATCGTTGTCGAGCTCGCTCACTTTGCCATTTGCCACGGCCAGCGCGGCGTCCAGCTGGGCGACGGTATTTTCTGCAGCTTCAGCCGCAGCTTCAGCACTTTCCTGCACAGTCTCTGCAGTGGCCTGGGCTGCCTCCTGAGTTTTGCCACAACCGGCGGCGCATACAGCCGCAACAACGGCGGCGGCACATAGTATCATTTTTTTCATAATAGAATATTTTATAAGCACAGAGCACAGGCCGCAGGCGCTGAAAGCGCTGGCGTGCACTGTGCTCCGTGTGGGTTAGATTTTCAATGCCTCTTAAAGGGCGCCTGCAAGTGCGGCGTTGGTCTTGCGCACAGCTTCAGCGCTCTTGGCGAAGAGTTCTTTCTCCTCGTCGTTGAGCTCAAACTCAACCACCTTCTCGATACCCTTGCGGCCGAGGAGGCAGGGAACACCGATGCAGATGTCGCTCTGACCATACTCACCCTCAAGAAGAGCGGAGCAGGAGATGAGCTTCTTCTCATCGTGCAGGATTGCCTCAACAAGCTGTGCAGCAGCTGCGCCGGGAGCATACCATGCGCTGGTGCCGAGAAGCTTGGTGAGGGTGGCACCGCCCACCATAGTGTCGGCTGCCACCTTTGCGAGCGTCTCCTTGTCGAGAAGTTCGGATGCGGGGATGCCGCGGTGGGCAGCGTAGCGCACAAGGGGAATCATTGTGGTGTCGCCGTGGCCGCCGATCACGATACCTTCGATCTCGGTGATGTTGGCACCGAGCGCAAGGCTCAGGAAATAGCGGAAACGTGCGCTGTCGAGAGCGCCACCCATGCCGATGATGCGTTCCTTGGGCAGACCGCTGGTCTTGTGGATAAGATATGTCATGGTGTCCATGGGGTTCGACACGCAGATCACGATAGCGTTGGGAGAGTGCTTGAGCACATTGTCCATCACGCTCTTGACGATACCGGCGTTCACGCCGATAAGCTCCTCGCGGGTCATGCCGGGCTTACGGGGGATACCCGATGTGATGACAACGACATCACTGCCTTCGGTCATGGCATAGTCGTTGGTTACACCCACGAGACGGGTGTTGATGTTGAGGATGCTGGCCGTCTGCATGATATCCATGGCCTTGCCTTCCGAAACGCCCTCTTTGATGTCGAGCAGAACGACTTCGTCGGCCACCTGGTTTGTTACGAGTACATTAGCACATGTTGCGCCTACATTTCCGGCGCCTACTACTGTTACTTTTGACATATTTTTTTGTTTAAGAACCGTTGTTGGTTATGAGTTATCTGTGCGGATAAACGCCTGTGCCGGGCCACTGGCTCAAGCATCGGCGTTAAGTCACTGCAAATTTAATTAATTTTTTTATCAAAATACAGCATGACACAATATTTTTAACCGTCTTTTTCACTATTTTTGCGACGCCGAACAAAAAGTGAATGAATATGCTGACTGCACTGCGTGTAATCATTATAATTATACTGGTAATAATGGCCGCCGGCGGATGCTTTCTGATGGGGCGCACCCACGTGGCTCCATGGCTGCCTGTGGGGATGGCGCTCACATCGGGAGTGCTTTTCGCAATGGCCATCAACAAAGCCATGCGCACCCTCACAGGCATATCGCGCAACGGACTGCGCATGGTTGTGCTTACGGCAGGATGCTCGGTGGTGGTGTTTTTCGCCCTGCTGACGGCCAACTACGCCGGCGCACCCTCCCACACGGCCACTACAGTACGCGCCGAAGTGGTGGCGAAAAAAGTGCGCACGGAGTATGGCACACGCCGCGTGGGACGCGGACGATACGTGCGGGATTCCTCACGCAAGATATACCATTACGAGTACACACTGCGCCTGCCGGATGGTTCTACTCTTGTGCGCCACACCGATGCCGACGGCTATGTGAAGCTGCGCGTGGGACGGCACGAGAACGTGGAACTGCGGCGCGGAGCGCTGGGATGGACCGTGGCGCGCTGAAAGCCTGTTTGCATATTTCATGCGGATTCACTAACTTTGTCGAAAATCAGAAGTACAACGACTATGAAAGGCATAAACCTGCGTCAGGTGCGTGATTTCCTTGATGAAATGCACCTGACATCTCGCTACGACGACAATGGGAATCTCGAGGTGGTGTTCGGCGCTTCGGAAGAGTTTGTGTACGACATAGTCATAATAATATCCACCGACAATGACCGCCTGTCGTATTTCTCCTTCGCGCCGGGCTACACACCCCGAACCGCCGATCCTTTCCGCCTGGCCAACAGCCACAACCGCCGCTGCTACATGCCGGTGTGTGTGGTGCGTGGAGAGGACGAGCATATAGATTTCGAGTACAGCTATCTGCTGGACGAGGAGGTGAGCGAGGAATTTGTTCGCGAAAACTGCGTGGTGATGCCCATACGTTGCATCCTCCGCTCATTCGCCGACCTCGAGAAGGAGTACCAACCATAAAATGGGATAACAATGAAAGAAATAGACAAACACATAATACGCGACATCCTCGATGAAATGCACATAGCTTCAAGCTACGACGAGGATGGCGACCTCATGATCGTGCAACAGGCCGACGAGGATTTTGTATACGACGTGGTGATATACATCCTCGTCAACGACAACCGCCTCTCTTTCCTCGGAGCGGCCCAAGGGTATGAACCGCAGGCCGATCTGCTGGAACTGGCCAACCGCCACAACTGCCGACGCAACCTCCCTACCGCAGTGGTGCGCGATGGCCATATACGCATGGAGTACAGCTATCTGCTGGATGAGGAAGTGAGCCGGGAATACATCCGCGAAAACTGTATAGGCATGACTTTGAGTTCCATCTGGCATGGTTTCATGAACCTTGAGCGCGACGAACGATAACACATACACCACGGAATGGCTTGAGGCCGATGCCGATGCTGCCGAAATGCGCGCACGCTTCCGCGATGTAGAGCGTTTCGTCTCCCTATGCCGCGAATGTCCGCGCTATGCCACATCGTGGCTATGCCCACCTCTGACCGAAGCGCAGGTCGGCGAAATTGAAAGCTACACCAAGGCTCGAATAATTGCACTTAAAATAGTGCCTGACGCCAAATTCGACGGGCATGGTACCGAATTGATGGCGCTGTGCCGCCCTACTCTTGAACAACGGTTGCTGCAAGTGGAGAAATCCCGTCCGGAGCCTGCCCGTGCATGTGGTCTGAGCGGGCGTTGCCCCCACTGTGGCGACACGCCTTGCGCCCGCACAACGGGCGCCCCCTGCCCTCATCCCTCTCTGGCCCGCCCCTCGCTGGAAGCTTTCGGCTTCGATGTCACAGCCATTGCCTCTGAGGTGCTTCACACGCCCATATTATGGGAGCGCGACGGAATGCGCCCCGCATACTACATGCTCGTTGGCGCAGTGTTTTATTAGTATCTTATAGCATAAAAAAAAAAGTGGGCCGGCACCTTGCATTTTCATAGTGTCGGCCCACTTTTGTATCAGGTTTCAGGCTTACTTGCCGTAGGAGGGGTCGTAGATTGTGTTGAGCACATGGGCGAGACGGAGACCGCCGCGCAGAAGCTGCTGCTCAATTGTGGGTGCCCAATATGCCACCTGGTCGTAGCTCACGTTCAGACCCGGCTGGAAGAAATTATACACATCGCGGGTGATCTCGATGGTTTCACGCCCCCAATCGTCGACTGTGCCCTGCACCACCAGCACCTCCTCTTCGGGGCTGAGACGGTCAAGCTGCTGCTGCCATTCCGTATAGCTCCACTTATGGGCGCTTTCCACGAGGTTGGAATCCCAGATGCTGTGCAGATTGGTGTCGCGGCCGAAGAATTTCACTTTGGTACGGTTGCCGCCCAGATCGGTAGCATGGCCCATATGCATGGGCTGATGCATGTCGCCGACAACGTGTATGAGTATTTTAAGGGCGAGTTGCGCCTCGGGCTTGGTAGTGGCGGGATTGGAGAGAATCTCGATCTGCTGCTTGATAGCCCCGATGGCATCACCTGCCGGATTTGCTGGCATATCGTCGTAAGTGCGGTCGGCATCCACATTCTTGTAGTGCCATGTCTTGGTATAGGCATATTCAGGTGTGTGGCTGGCATTGTCAAGCCAGTTGGCCCAATAGACCGGCGACTTACCGTCGAACAGCGAATCTACTGCAGCCTTGGTAGCGTCAGTAAGATGGTTTTCGGCGATGTAGACCACGGTGTCGTGTCCTTTTTGTCCCCAGCCGAAAGCGGCAAGACTGAGGCTGAGCATAGCAGCTGAAATAAGAAAATGTTTCATGACTATTGAAAATTTGATAATAGATTG
Organism: uncultured Muribaculaceae bacterium; assembly: GCA_910578095.1. Lineage (GTDB taxonomy): Bacteria > Bacteroidota > Bacteroidia > Bacteroidales > Muribaculaceae > CAG-873. The sequence goes on from CAJTOZ010000008.1 coordinate 50,993, forward strand.
GTGTCAGAATAGTTGTGAGAACGTACGGCGTCCGCGTATGAAGTAGTCGACAAGGATATTGCGGCGCGCATCGGGCCGCGAACGCAACAGATCGACAGAAGGATGGACCGTGTAGTTGCCGCGCATGCTGCGGAAGTCGCGATGGGCACGGAGCACAGCGCCTGCATTGGCAAAATCCAGAGTGGCAACAAAACGGGCCCACGCCACAGCGTCAAGCAAACGCCGGCGCAGAAGTGTGCGCCTGCGCGTGGTATCGGGCAGATTTTTGTGAAGCATAAGAAGATTGTTGCGGAAATTAAGATAGGTTTTCCTGGGATTTCCGGCCGCGAGCGATCCACCCCCCAGATGCTCCACCACGCTTGACGGCACTACGGCAATGCGGCTGCCCGACAGCAATATGCGCCAGCAAAGATCTATTTCTTCCATGTGAGCGAAAAAATCGGCATCCAGGCCGCCAAGACGGAGATACAGTTCGGTCCTAACCATGAAGGCCGCTCCGCTCGCCCAGAATACATCCGCCGGGGAATCGTATTGTCCGCGGTCCTCCTCGCAGTGGTCGAATATCCGACCACGGCAAAAAGGATAGCCGTTACGATCCAGAAAACCTCCGCAAGCCCCGGCATATTCAAAGCGTGATGGATCGGAATGGCTCAATATTTTAGGCTGGCATGCTCCGGCATCCGGATGCGCGTCCATATAATCCACCAGGGGACCGAGCCATCCCGCACGCGTGGCCACATCACTGTTCAGCAATACGGTGTAGTGGTATCGCGTGGCTGCGAGGGCACGGTTGTAGCCCTCGGCGAAACCATAGTTTTTATCGAATGCGAGCACCTTCACTTCCGGAAATTCGCTGCGCAACACTTCGACCGAAGCATCCGAGCTGCCATTGTCGGCCACTATTATATCAGCCAATTCTCCATCGGTGGTGGCGATGACCGACGGCAGGAAACGACGCAGCAACGCGACACCGTTCCAATTAAGTATTATTACTGCTACCTTTTTCATTCTGCAGGAAGACTTACGGGATATTTCCAGCGCTTGTGGGTCCATAGCCATATCGAGGGCTGCCGGCGGATGGTGGCCTGCAACATGCCTGCATAGGCATCTGTGATGGCACCGGCTTCCTCGGCGGCGGCATGTTCGCACACAAGGCGGCACACTATACGGTAATGGCCGCGGGATATGCGCTCCATATCCCAATATATTACCGCCGTATCAAGCTTACGCGCCACGGTTTCAGTGCCGGTGATCATGGCCGTGGGATGGTTCAGGAACATCATTACCCGGGTGGGATCGCCATGACTTGGCTTCTGATCGCTCATGAATCCGGTGATGAAACGTCGGCCATCGCGCCGCAGGCGGATGAGATCGCGGAACACCGTAGCTTTCGGATAGGCCGAGGCCCCGAAACGCGCACGAATATCAAGCATAAGAGCATCGAACACCTTGTTGTTCAACGGACGGTACACGAAACCGAAGTCGGCATCATCCCCTACCCGCGCAGCGGTGTGAAGCCCTACCGAAGTGGCCCATTCCCAATTTCCACAATGCGAGAAATACGCCACTATATCACGCCCCTCGGCAAATAGACGGTCTATGAGTTCGACGTTGTCGAAATGCATGCGCCGGCGCATCTCCGATGCACTCATCCGCAACAGCTTGACACTTTCCACGGCATTGTCGGCGAAATGGCGATAGAACTGCCGTTCTATGCGTCGCAATTCTTTTCCGGATTTATCGGGGAACGACGCCTCGAGATTGCCCCGCACTGTGGACAGACGGTAGCGCGCCACATAGCGCAGCAACACATACCCTACATCGCTGAACACATACAGGACCCTTAGCGGCAGGCGCGCCATGGCGCCCAGCATTCCTCCGGCAAGTCTTTGGCCCCAGCTCATACGAGTGTGCTGTCTTTGAACAATTCTTCGGCCGCATCCATGCCTCCGAGGCGCACGCCCACTATAGTATTGTCGAGAGCAGCCGGCGCGTCAAGCTCCACACGCAGATAATTGTCGGTGAAGCCGGCCATACGATGGCCCGGGCGAGGATGCTCCAGGAGCACGGGCCGCACCGTGCCCTCGAAAGGAGCAGCAAAAGCCGCATACAGCTTCTCGCTCACCGCAAGCATGGTGCGGGTGCGCCTGTGCTTATCGTCGGGACTGACCACCGGCGTTATTTCAAGAGCTCGTGTGCCCGGACGCTCGCTGTACGTGAACACATGCAGACGCGACACCGGCAACGATGCCACAAAATCCCGCGAGCGGGCAAAACGCTCTTCTGTCTCCCCGCGTGCACCCACAATCAGGTCGACACCTATGAAGGCATGGGGCATGGCCGCCTTTATGCGTTCCATCTTGTGGCGAAAAAGAGCCGTATCGTAGTGACGGCGCATGAGCGCGAGCACCTCATCATCGCCGCTTTGCAGCGGCACATGGAAATGGGGCATGAAGCGGCGCGAGCCGGCCACGAAGTCAATGATTTCATCGGTCAGCAGATTGGGCTCGATGCTGGATATGCGATAACGTTCTATACCATCCACATTGTCGAGCGCACGGCATAGGTCAAGGAAGTTGTCGGAACGCCCCTTTCCGAAATCGCCGATGTTCACACCCGTTATCACTATCTCTTTACCCCCTTCGGCCGCTACTCCGCGTGCCTGCTCCACGAGCTGCTCGATGGTGCCGGAACGCGATCGCCCGCGTGCTGCCGGTATTGTACAGTAGCTGCACCAATAGTCGCAGCCATCCTGCACTTTAAGGAAGTAGCGCGTACGGTCGCCGCGGGAACAGGACGGGGAGAACTCGCGTATGTCGCGCGACGGACGCACAAAGGTGCGTGCTTCGCGGTCGCGGCTCCAGGCGTCCACAAAATCGGCGATATCCAGCTTACGGTCCATTCCGGCCACTATCTCCACACCGGGCAGGGACGCCACTTCATCGCTTTTAAGTTGTGCATAGCAGCCTGTCACAATAATAGCCGCACCTGGATGGCGGCGATGGAGCGAGCGTATGGTCTGGCGGCATTTCTTATCGGCAAGTTCCGTCACGCTGCAGGTATTGACAACAATGAAATCGGGAGCTTCGCCGGGAGTGGCGCGACGCACACCATGCTCGGCAAGGATACCGGCCACGGTGGATGTCTCCGCAAAATTCAGTTTACACCCAAAGGTATGGAACAGGGCCGTGCGTGTGCCGAAAGTGCTATGGTCAATCATGATTCCTTGTAATCGTTAATAATGCGGGCTATCTCGCATGCATCGTCCACAGATGTGCACGACGATATGGGCAGACACAGTAGCGTGCGTGCCTGCTCATCGGTGAAAGGCGCCTCTGTGTGGCCATACTGTGCTGCATAGCACGGCTGAAGGTATGGAGGCACGGGATAGTTGATATCCGTGTGCACACCGTGTGCCAAAAGGTAGTCCCGGAAAGCATCGCGGCGGGGAGTGCGCACCACAAACTGATGCCACACACACTCTCTGCCCACGGCTGCCGCAGGCAGAGACACCGCTGCATTGCGTATGGTGCGCATGTAGGCGGCGGCTACATCCATACGGGCACCGTTCACGACATCCGTGTAAGGGAGCTTCACGGCAAGTACCGCTGCCTGAAGAGGGTCAAGACGGCAATTAAAGCCTGCATATATATTATGATAACGGCGGTCGCTTCCATAATTTGCAAGCGCACGCACTGCGGCGGCCAAAGCGGCGTCGTCGGTAGTGACGGCGCCGGCATCGCCAAGCGCACCGATATTCTTTGTAGGATAAAAGCTGAACGCAGCGGCATGCCCGAGCGACCCTGTACGGCACGATGGATTGAACAGGCCGCATTCCGAACCGCAGGCTCCTATGGCCTGGGCATTATCCTCCACGACTATCAGATCGCGCTCCACAGCTATAGCCTTCAACTCGGCATTCCAACACACGCGCCCATATAGATGCACGGGAAGCATCGCCCTCGTGCGTGGAGATAATGCATTGCGGACAGCATCGGCCGACATAAGGGAAGTGTCGGGATCGATATCAACAAACACGGGCTTAAGGTCCGAATCCGTAACCGCAAGCACTGAGGCTACATAGGTGTTGGCAGGCACCAGCACCTCGTCGCCGGCATGCAGACGCCCGAGTTGAATGAGCGCCCGGAAAATCATGCGCATGGCGTCCAATCCATTGCTCACGCCTATGGCATGAGCCGTACCGGTCTGTTCGGCCAGCAAATGCTCAAACCTCTCTACCTCAGGCCCGCCGATATAGCGTCCCGACAATGCCACACGGTCGAGGGCCGCACGTATTTCGGGCATGAACGGGCTATTGACAGTACCTAAATCAAGAAATGGATAATTCTTACTCATCTATGATGATTTTATTTGCGAATTTACGAATTTTTCACGACAAATCCGTATCTTTGCCATTAATCTTACTCATATAAATACGCGACACACTATTATGAAAATGCACAACACGCTTTTGGCGACGCTTATTTTTGCGTTTGCACTTACGTTGGGTTCCTGCTCCGGAAGCGGAGACGACATACTGGCCACTATTCCCGCTGATGCGTCCATGATAGAGCATATAGATGCCGAGGCCATCATCGGAAGCGCCGGCTGCATAAAAAAAGACGGAAAATGGGAGCTCGGCGGCACTCTTGACCGGTTGTGCGAATCGCTCAACTCAGAAGAGCGGGACAATATCGAAGGAACGCTGGCTGCGCTACCGGTGGTGGATGCCGGCAACATCTATTTCTACACCTACCGCAACCACGGTTTCGTGACCTGTCTCGTCAACCACCCCACAGTATTGGCCGAAGCCCTCGAGACGCATCTGGGGCGCCCCGACAAAGTCGGAGGTTTCAAGGTGTATGAAGATAAAATAGCCCTGCGCGGCAATCAGGCATGGCTGTCCGACGATATCGATGCGCTCGCCGATGCATTGAAATCAGCCGAAAGCAAATCGGTGGCCGATAACAAAGACTTGGTCAAAGCCCTCGAACTCAATGGCGCCTCGTTCACATGCGTGATAAATCCGGCCTCCGTGATAGCAGCCAATCCCTACCTCGCCATTTCACAATCCTCCGCTGACGGATTTCTCTATAATTTAGCGGCCATCTCCGGTACGCTGAAAGAAAATAAAATCGAAGGCAACGCCTACTCTTTCACTACCGACGGAGAAAAAATAAGCATGGCAGATATCCTGGGACCAATAGACGACAAATTCACCAACTATCTTCCCGACAACACTCTGATAGCCTACGCTTTCGGCAAAATCAACAACCAATGGCTTGAGAAATATGCGGAAGCCACAGGCATGAGAGGCATCGGTGCCGTCAAGAAATATTTTGACGCCGTAAACGGAACCGGCGCAATAGCCATCGCTCCCCCGACAAAATTCGACAATATATTGAAACTTTCGGAGTGGACCGCGACCATAGCCGTTCAATACGACAAAGGCACCGCCGACCAACTCATTGAGCTCGCTGCATCTCTCGAGACACACGGCATGAAAGTGGAACTGCTTTCCGACCAGCTTTGCGTATCGGTGCCTGGAGGCATTGGCCTGCTGAACCCTGCCAACTTTTTCATCGGCTACTTCGACGGAATGCTTATCGCCTCCACGCGCCGCATAGAAAAGAAAAGCGACAGCAAGCTCGGACACTACTTCAATGGTTATTCCGCAGCAGGATTCATCAGCCTGCCTGCCGACGGCGATATAGTAAAAGGCTTCGGAGCACCATTCGGACTGAAGGGTACCGTAGTATCGACAGATAAGGACACTCATGGCGTTCTGGAACTGGAAGGCAGCAACAAGCCTTTTGTAGAGAGCCTGATCAGTGCTTTCACCGACGATGCTTTCCAGCGCAAGGCCATTGAAACCATAGGTCAGCTGCAGGAGCAGGAAAACGAACAATGATAACAGAAATCACACTCTCCGGAGTGCTTCCGGCTGTCTTTGCCGGCATGGCCGGAGAAGAACCGATGTGCAACTCGCAGGTGTGGCTGCATGATGTACGGCTGCAACGTGGCCGACGCTATATCATCCATGCCGAGAGCGGCACGGGCAAATCGTCGCTGTGCAGCTTCATATACGGCAACCGCCGGGACTACTCCGGGACAATACTGTTCGACGGTATCGACATACGCACACTCGGAATCAACGGTTGGTGCGATGTCCGCCGAAGCGCTATCGCGTTGCTTCCACAAGAGATGCGACTGTTTCCGGAGCTTACGGTGATGGAAAATATCGAGCTGAAAAATTCACTCACCGGATTCCGCTCCTCCGACGAAATCCACCGTATGCTGGCCGAACTTGAGATCGAAAACAAAGCCGACACTCCCGCCGGACTGCTATCGATAGGCCAGCAGCAACGTGTGGCGTTGGTGCGCACGCTGTGTCAGCCGTTTGACTTCGTGCTGCTTGATGAACCGGTAAGCCATCTCGACGTCCGCAACAATGCCATCGCAGCTGAAATGGTACAGCGGGAGGCCGACAAACAGGGCGCGGCCATAATAGCAACCTCCGTGGGCAACCATCTGTCTCTTACCGATTACACCTCCATAAAGCTATGAACAGGCACGGCAAAACAAGTGCCGGTATTGTGCGCCGGCTGCTGAGACGCAATGTGAGCGCGGTTCAGATCATAGGCTACGCTTTTGCCTCATTGGTAGGATTGACCATAGTACTGACCGCCATACAATTTTACCTCGATGCATCCGGGGTGTTCACCTCCCGCGACGCTGGCGCCTTGCAGCGTGACTACCTTGTAGTGTCCAAGCAAATAGGCCTCACCGACCGCACCACCGGATTCACCGATGAAGAGATCGCCGACCTGGCGGCCCAGCCATGGGTCAATGCCACCGGCGCCTTCACGGCTTCAAGATTCAAAGCGGCTATTGGTGTGGATTTTGCCGGACGGGGTATGTCGACCGAGACATTTTTCGAAAGCATTCCTGACCAATTTTTCGATCAGTTGCCCACCGACTGGTATTTTGACACTTCGCTTGGCGAAGCCGGAGATGTACCCATAGTACTGTCACGCGATTATCTGGCGCTGTATAATTTCGGTTTCGCATCCACCCGCGGCCTCCCCACCCTGCGCGAAAGCGAGATAAGCAAAATACCGCTGACCGTGGCTATCCGAGGCTATGACGGGCACACTGTGCGCATGCGCGGCCATGTGGCAGGCTTTTCCTCGCGCATCAACACCATAGCCGTACCTGAGGACTTCATGGCGTGGGCCAATGCACGCTTCGGCACTCCGGGAGGAGACACCGCTCCATCGCGCCTCGTGCTGGAAGTCAACACACCTGGCGACCCGGCAATAGCCCAATACATGCGGCGGCACTCGCTCGACATAGCCGGAGATAAGATGGACAATGGCACCGCAGCATATTTCCTGCGGGTGGTCACTGGCGTAGTGATAGCTGTTGGAGCGGTAATCTCCCTTCTGTCATTTTTTATCCTTATGCTGAGCATATTCCTTCTCCTGCAAAAGAATCGGGGAAAACTGCAGCGCCTGATGCTGCTCGGATATTCGCCGGACGATGTTGCTCGCCCGTATATCACCCTTATACTGACAGTCAACGCCACAGTTCTCGTTTTGTCCTGCGCCGTTGCATGGGGCGCATCTGCGATGTGGAGCGATGCCCTGCGCACAATCGGTGCCGAACCGGCATCGCCGGCCACAGCTTTCGCCACAGGTTTTATAGTAATGGGTGCGGTTTCCGCTATAAACATAGTGTCGGTGCGCCGCCGCATGCGTAAGGATTTCCGATGATCGGACTGATAGACTGCAACAACTTTTTTGTGTCGTGCGAACGGGTGCACTCGCCTGAGCTGCGGTCGCCACGGCCCGTTGTCGTGCTGAGCAACAACGACGGGTGTGCCGTAGCATTGAGCAACGAAGCCAAGGCACTCGGTCTGAAGCGCGGCGATCCCTATTTCAAGATAAGACATATTTGCGACCGCCACAATGTGGCGGTGGTGTCGGGCAACCACCGCATGTACAGCGACATATCCGCAAAAGTGATGTCAACGATACGCGATGTCGTGGCCGACATTCACGTCTATTCCGTGGATGAGTGCTTCATCGACATGAACACATGGCGCGACAGCGACAGCCTGCTGGCGGTGGGGCGCAGTGTAGTGGATCGCGTAATGGCCGACACCGGCATACCCACATCGCTGGGTATAGCTCCGTCCATGACTCTCGCGAAAGTGGCATCGCGCTTTGCGAAAAAATTTTCCGGCTACCGCTCCGTGTGCCTTATCGATAACGACAGCAAACGCCGCAAGGCTCTGTCCATGACCGACATATCCGAGATATGGGGAATAGGACGCCGGTTGTCGAGGCGCCTTCTGCCAATGGGCTACGACACGGCATTGAAATTTGCCGACATAGCAAAAGCCGATGTCGAACGCTCCTTTGCCATACCCCTGCAGCGAACATGGCGCGAACTCAACGGAGAAGCGTGCATAGGATTTGACGAACATTCCGAGCCTAAGAGGAAGCAAATGCAAGCAACACGCAGCTTTGCCAGAAACATCACCGAACCGGAACCGCTTGAGCAAGCCATGACAGCATTTGCGGCCATCATAGGCCGCAAACTGCGCATGCAACATTCCTGTGCGATATCTGTGGGAGTGTTCATACAGACCAACCGCTTCCGCGACGACCTGCCGCAATACCGCAACGAACATCATATACGTCTGGACGAACCTGTTTCTGACGATATGCACCTTGCGGCAGCCGCACAGAAATGTCTGCGCGCCATCTACCGACACGGCTACGGCTACAAACGTGCCGGCATGCTTGTGCTTGAGACCGTGGACGAGAGTGCAGCCCAACCATCTTTATTCATTCCTCCGGAACAGCGCGACAAATGCCGCCGGCTGATGCAGGCTGTCGACAGCATCAACGAGCGCGAGGGCAAGCGCGATTGCGTGCATCTGGGTTCATACGCGCCATTATCGGCGCTGGTGCGCCGAGAGCACGCTACAGAAGCCGACGAAGGCCCTGTGTCCGGATTCACCCATCCGCCATGCTCTACGAAAGCCCCATAGGATTGCTGTGCATCGAAAGCGACGGCACAGCGCTGCGCAGGTTATACCTGTGCACAGACGGTCATGATACCGGAATAAACGATCATCTGGAAATTGCCACCGCCACATGGCTCGACGCCTATTTTTCCCGCCGGCCATTGCCACCGCTGCCGGCCGTGCGCGCCGAGGGTTCGCCATTCAGAAAGCGCGTGTGGGCGGAGATGAGCCGTATAGCCTATGGCCACACCATGAGCTATGGCGAGCTGGCGCGTCGTGTACATTCCTCGGCGCGGGCCATCGGAGGAGCCGTGGGCGCCAACCCCGTGGCCATAATCCTTCCATGCCACCGCGTCATAGCTGCCGATGGCTCAATTGGAGGCTACGCCTACGGCCAGGATGCAAAACGCACCCTTCTCGAATTGGAGAAAGATGCGTTATAAATACTGTGCCGGGACTGTCGTCAGTCTATCTCAATAAGCGTGCCGTCGGGTGCAAACGTAAGGTCGACACCGCTTACGAGATCCACTTCGTAGCCACGATAGTCTCGTGATATTTCATTTATGCCATCGTTAGGGAAGTAATTGACCACGTACTCCGAGATCACTGCAGGAGCAATACCGTCGGGAATCGTGCGTCCGTCGGGTGCATCCACATCGGTCCACTCGCCTATGGCATCGAACTCCACTTCGTAGCCGTTGGTGAAAGTGACCTTGTACTCGGTGTCGCCGTGCTTACCTTCCTTTTCCACGCGCTTCACCTCATAGCCGGAGAAATATTGTGCGAGAAACGTCTGAGCCGACTCCGGAAGCTGAATGGGGTTGATGGGCTCGTCATCGTCGGAACATGCGCATACGGCCGCGGTAAGGAGCGTGACAAGGGAGATAAAAATAAATTTCTTCATAACAATAGTTTTCTACGTTTGATTAACCTATCATCATTAACAAGCGGAGCCTGCATTTGGTTCGCCAAGCGATAGAAAAGACGGCGACAAAAAATGTCGCCGTCTTTTCATAAGATGGGAAAGGAACCCGGATTACTCCGCTCCTTCGTTAAGAATTTCAAGCATCTTGATGGCCGAATCGGCGATACGCGTGCCGGGGCCGAAGATGGCCGATACGCCGGCCTGATACAGGAAGTCGTAGTCCTGGGCGGGGATCACACCGCCGGCAGTTACCATGATATCCTCGCGTCCGAGCTTCTTGAGTTCCTCGATCACCTGAGGGATGAGGGTCTTGTGGCCTGCGGCGAGAGACGACACACCAAGAATGTGCACATCGTTTTCCACAGCCTGACGGGCAGCCTCAGCCGGGGTCTGGAACAAGGGTCCCATATCCACGTCAAAACCACAGTCGGCATAGCCAGTGGCTACCACCTTTGCGCCGCGGTCGTGGCCGTCCTGGCCCATCTTGGCAATCATGATGCGGGGCTGACGACCCTCGCGCTTGGCGAATTCGGCACACATTTCCTGTGCGCGCACGAATTCCGGATCTTGTTTTGTTTCGTTGGAGTACACGCCGGAGATAGTTCTGATTACTGCTTTATAACGTCCCACCACTTCCTCGCACGCATCGGATATTTCGCCGAGAGTGGCACGGAGGCCGGCGGCTTTTACGGCGAGGTCGAGAAGGTTGCCCTCCTTGGTGCGCACACATTCGGTGATGGCGGCAAGTGCTTCCTTCACCTTGGCCTCATCGCGGTGGGCCTTGACGTCGTTGAGACGTTCGATCTGCTCACGGCGCACTTCGGTGTTGTCGATCTCGAGAATATCGATGGGATCTTCGTGGTCAAGACGATATTTATTGATACCTACGATGGTCTGACGACCGCTGTCGATACGGGCCTGCGCGCGGGCTGCGGCCTCTTCGATACGCAGTTTGGGCAGACCGGTCTCGATGGCTTTGGCCATACCGCCGAGAGCTTCAATTTCCTGGATGTGGGCCCATGCGCGATGCGCGATCTCATTGGTGAGGGCTTCCACATAGTAGCTGCCGCCCCAGGGATCGATCTCCTTGGTCACCATCGTTTCCTCCTGAATGTAGATCTGGGTGTTACGGGCGATACGTGCAGAGAAGTCGGTGGGCAGTGCGATAGCCTCGTCGAGGGCGTTGGTGTGCAGGCTCTGTGTGTGACCCAGAGCTGCGCCCATAGCCTCGATGCAGGTACGGCCGACATTGTTGAAGGGGTCCTGCTCGGTGAGGCTCCAGCCGGAAGTCTGCGAGTGCGTGCGCAGAGCCAGCGATTTGGGGTTCTTGGGATTGAACTGCTTCACAATCTTTGCCCACAGCATGCGGGCGGCACGCATCTTGGCCACCTCCATGAAATAGTTCATGCCTATGGCCCAGAAGAACGACAGACGGGGAGCGAAGGCATCGATGTCCATGCCTGCGTTCACACCGGCACGCAGATACTCCAGGCCGTCGGCGAGAGTATAGGCCAGCTCGATGTCGCAGGTGGCGCCGGCTTCCTGCATGTGGTAGCCGGAGATGGATATCGAGTTGAATTTGGGCATGTTCTGCGAGGTGTATTCGAAGATGTCGGCGATGATGCGCATCGAGAATTCCGGCGGATAGATGTAGGTGTTGCGCACCATGAACTCCTTGAGAATGTCGTTCTGGATGGTGCCGGCCATCTCATCGAGTTTGGCCCCCTGCTCAAGACCGGCGTTGATGTAGAAAGCGAGTACGGGAAGTACGGCGCCGTTCATGGTCATGGACACAGACATCTTGTTGAGGGGAATACCGTCGAAAAGCACTTTCATATCGTCGAGCGTGCAGATGCTCACACCGGCTTTACCGACGTCACCAACCACGCGGGCGTGGTCGGCATCATAGCCGCGGTGTGTGGCAAGGTCGAATGCCACAGACAGACCTTTCTGACCGGAGGCAAGGTTGCGACGGTAGAAAGCGTTGGACTCTGCGGCGGTGGAGAAACCGGCATACTGGCGGATGGTCCAGGGGCGCAGAGGATACATGGCACTGTACGGGCCACGCAGGAAGGGGGGTATGCCGCTGACGTAGTTGAGGTGTTCGAGACCCTCAAGATCGTCTTTGGTATATACGGGCTTTACCGGAATAAGCTCCGGGGTAAGCCATTCTTCGGCTGCGGGAGCAGCCTTGTGTCCGGCGCCAAAAGCGTCGGCAACAATGTCGATAGTCTTAAAATCGGGTTTCATAGCCGGGCTTATTTGAGGAGTTTGGCGTTGAACTGCTGAAGTGTCTCAAGCACGTTGCAGCGAACGTGCACGAAATGCTCGATACCGGCGGCCTTAAGCTCGTCGGTGCAGGCGGGAGCACCTGCCACAACGAATTCGGCGCGGCCGTCGAGATATTTGAATGCTTCGGGAGCGAGCGTGGCGTATTCGTCGTCGCTGGAGCAGAGCACCACTACATCGGCACCCTTTTCGAGAGCGGCGTCAACGCCGGCCTGTACGGTATCAAAACCGAGGTTGTCGATGATTTCGTAGCCCGCGCATCCAAAGAAATTGGTGGAGAACTGGGCTCGTGCCAGACGCATGGCCAGATTGCCGATGGTGAGCATGAACACCTTCGGACGGTTCGATGCAGCCTCGGTGGCAAGGCGAAGAGCCTCGAAGTCGGTAGCGGCACGCTTCATGGCAAGGGCGTTGGCGCCTTTGCTTTCGCCACAGCAGCAACCGCCTTTTTTCTCAATCTTGCCGGCAGCCATCTCGTTGATGTTGGGATACTGGTTGGTGCCCAGAAGAATCTCCTTGCGGCGTGCCACATCAGTGTGGCGCTTGGCACAGGATTCGTTGACAGCAGCCTGGATTTTGCCTTCTCCGGCGAGGGCGAAGAAACCGCCTTCGTCTTCAACAGCGATGAAGAGTTTCCATGCTTCCTTGGCGATGTTGACGGTGAGTGTCTCCACATAGTAGCTGCCGCCTGCGGGATCGACCACCTTGTCGAGATGGCTTTCTTCCTTAAGCAGGAACTGCTGGTTGCGGGCTATGCGCTCCGAGAAGGCGTCGGGCGTCTTGTAGGGTTCGTCGAAGGGAGTGGTGACAATGGAATCGACACCGGCCAGCGCGGCCGACATGGTTTCCGTCTGCGAGCGGAGCAGATTCACATGTGCATCGTAGATGGTCTGGTTGAAGCGCGAGGTCTTGGCGCATACCACCATCTTGGCAGCGTCCTTGCCGGCGGGCTTGTACTGCTCCACGATCTGCGCCCACAGCATGCGGGCGGCGCGGAATTTTGCAAGTTCCATAAAGAAGTTGCTGGACACGCACATGTTGAACTTTATGCGGGCAGCCACTTCGTCGGGGGTGCAACCGGCATCGGTAAGGGCAGTCATCCAGGATGCTCCCCATGCGAGAGCATAGCCAAGCTCCTGATATATGTAAGCACCGCCATTGCCGAGAAGCAGGCTCTCGACGTTGAGGCAACGCAATCCGGCCACGGGTGCCACAATTCCGAGCATTTCCTTTGCTGCAGCAGTAAGGGCCGCAACGTCAATACCTTCTTTGCCCTTGACGAGCTGCTTGCGCAACGGATTGTAATCGATGGCGCCACGGAAGGTGCTTTCAGCACCTGCGGCTTTGATGCAGCCTACGAGCGCACGGGCCACATCATGGGCCTTGCACACGCAGCAACTGATGTTGATCTCCACTTTTGAGAGATCTATACCTTTCAGAACGACGGCCACTTCCTCAGGCGATTCCACACGGAAGCCGAGCGAGGTAACGCCCTTGGTGAGAACATCAAGCGCGATCTCGTTGGCTGCTTCGGCGGTTTCGGCCTCAATGTCCTGACGTGTAAGCCAGTCATTTTCGGAACGGGTGCCGCGCACATAGGGGAACTCCCCGGGGAGAGTACCTGTGGTCTTGAAGTCGGCGATGTCTTCGGCACGATAGATAGGCTCTACATTGAAGCCCTCGTTGGTGCGCCAAACCAGCTTCTTGTTGAAGTCGGCGCCTTTGAGGTCGGCCTCGACTTTGGCGCGCCACTCATCGTAGCTCACGCCCGGAAACTGGTCAAACAATTTTTCTTTCTTTTCTGCCATAACTGTGGTAGTTATATATAAAGTGTATTTGGTATAGTTCAGGGTTAATCTTATAGCCCACAAATTTACAATACTTTTTCCGCACGTGCAAATTTTATGGTCGGCAGATTGTTTATTATGGCATGATTTTGTAACTTTGAGGTCGTAAACTATTCCTGCTCTATGCATTCGATAGACTTCACACCCGCAGAACACAAAGAATTGCTCGCATGCACGCGGCGCCTCATGCGTCTGATGCGCCCGGTCTCACAGCCTGGCGACACCGCTGCCCTGCGCCACGTTCTGCACACCCACGCGGGAGCGCTCCACCGCGACCGCTTCGGGCTTCATCCGGTGATCCGGCACATGCACACGGCCGTTCTTCTGGCCGAGCGCCTGAGCCCCGACCGCAATATGGTCCTGGCCCTGATGCTGTACGAGTATGTGCGCGCCGGAGTGTTGGACCGCGACAACCTGCGTGCGGCCTGGGACGACGATGTGGCCCACATGGTCGACGGACTGCTGAATGTAGCCACCCTTTACAGCCGCCATGCCTCTGTGGAGACCGACAATTTCCGCAAGCTGCTTCTGACTTTCGCCGACGATATCCGCGTCATCATCATAATGATAGTGGACCGTCTGGCACTGATGCAGGACATAAACCACCACCACGACGAAGAGGCAGTGCGCCATGTGGCTGCCGAGGCGAGCTACCTGTATGCTCCTCTCGCCCATCGTCTGGGACTGTATTCCATAAAGGGAGAACTTGAGGATCTGGCATTCAAATACAGCAACCGCGAGATGTTCACCCGCATCGCCAAAAAACTGAACCAGACAAAGGCACACCGCGAGAAGTATATCGCCGATTTTATCTCGCCGGTGCGACAGCGTCTTGAAGCCGAAGGTCTTAAATTCGACATCAAAGGCCGCACAAAATCCATATCGTCGATATGGAACAAGATGAAGAAACAGAAAAATGACATAGAGGACATCTACGACCTCTTTGCCATACGCATCATACTCGACGTGCCTCCCGAACTTGAGAAGAACCAGTGCTGGCTCGTATATTCCATTGTGACAGACATGTATCGCCCGAATCCGGCGCGTATGAAAGACTGGATAAGCATACCCAAAAGCAACGGGTATGAATCGCTGCACATCACTGTCTACGGCCCTGAGGAACGATGGGTGGAGGTGCAGATACGCACCCGACGCATGGACCTCGTGGCCGAGAAAGGCCTCGCGGCCCATTGGCGCTACAAAGGAATAAAAAGCGAGGGCGGCCTGGACGCATGGATGAACAACGTGCGCGACATCCTCGAGGCGGGCGCCGATGGCCCGCTTGAGCTGATGAAGAACATGCGCATGGATGTGTACGACAAGGAAGTATTCGTGTTCACTCCTAAAGGCGATCTCTACAAACTGCCCATGGGCGCTACTCTGCTCGATTTTGCCTTCAGCATACATTCGTCGGTGGGCTCGCACTGCACCGGTGGGCGCGTGAATGGAAAGAACCAGAAGCTCACCTACCGGCTACGTAGCGGCGATACCGTGGAAATTTTCACGGCACAGGCCCAGACACCGAAACCCGACTGGCTCAATATAGCCGTCACCTCCAAAGCCCGGAATAAAATACGCGTGGCTCTGAAAGAACTCGCCGGACGCCGGGCTGAACTTGGAAAAGAGCTACTCCAGCGACGCTTCAAAAACCGCAAGATAGAAGTGGACGAGAGCCTGCTGTCGCGCATGATAGCCAAGACCGGCTACAAGAACGTGACAGACTTCTATACAGCCATCGCTGATGAGAAACTTGATGTTAACACGGCTATCGACAGCTATGTGTCGCTCGACCGACCAGCCGACGACAATGCCACGCATATCTCGGCCAGCGAATATGTGATGCGCGATCCTCTCGCCGACACGGAGCTAAACTCGCAGGACAACGATATTCTCGTAATCGGCAACAATATCAAGGGCATAAACTACCGCATGGCCCGCTGCTGCAATCCCATCTTTGGCGATGACGTGTTCGGATTCGTATCGTCGGAAGGTGTCATAAAAATTCACCGCAGCGACTGCCCTAACGCCGACAATATCCGCCGCAATTATCCCTACCGCCTCATACGCACCCGCTGGAGCGGAAAGACAGGTGCGCAGTTTGCAGCCACACTGCGCATTGTGGGTCAGGATGACCTTGGAATCGTAACCAACCTCACATCAATCATAACTAAAGAAAAAAACTCGTCGCTGCGCAGCATATCAATTGACAGCAACGACGGACTGTTTCAGGGATTCGTGGTAGTGGGCGTGAACGACACATCCACCCTCAATCTGCTGATTAAGAAACTTAAAACCGTAAAGGGAGTAAAAGATGTTCAACGCAGCAAATAAGTTTTTAGCCGCCACACTGGCTGTGGCGGCCCTCTCCGCGTGCACGTCGGAGGCCGAACGCCGCGCAGCGGCCGCCGAAGATCTGCGCTCGCAGGCCGAATCGATGGTGGCCGCCGGCAATTACGACAGCGCCATGAGCCTGCTCGACTCCATCGACAGCGCATACCGGGAACAGACCGAAGTGCGCCGCAACAGTCTTGCCACACGCGCAGCAGCCATCGAGGGGAACACATTACAGCTTATCGGACCGGCAGAAGAGCGGCTGGCGCGCGCACAATTGCGCACCGACAGTCTGTCGGCCATGTTCATCCACGTCGACGGACCGCGCGGGCTGGAGGGATACAATGTGGCCAAAGAGCTCGCCGGCAAGGACGTGACGGCAGCCACAGGTATTCAGCCACGGCTCGACAGCGAGGGCTACCTGAGCATCGCCGCCGTGGTAAAAGGCAAGAATATAGGCCTCAACTCCTTAAGCGTGACCACATCCCGCGGCACAATACAGACGGAGCCTCAGGGCTCCGACCGCGTGGTCAACAGCGAAGGGACAGAACTGGCCTCATTCCGCCAGGAAGAGGTGGCAGATGTGCTCCAGGCTCTTGCCGAAGCATCCGCCACTACAGCAAAAATGCACCTCGATGGCTCCAAAGGATCGGTGGAAATAAAGCTGACACCCGACATGCGTACGGCCCTCGTACGCTCTTGGGAATATGCCATGGCTCTTCAGGAACTGCGTGCGGCTCACATCGAGCGTGAGCGCCTCGAACGAGTACTCCACACCGCCCGCGACCATCGCGCAAACGCGCCATTACCTGCCAACGACTGAATTCCTGACCGAATAAGATAAAAGCAGCGCCGCGGGCATAATGCCCGCGGCGCTGTGTGTTCAGGATAAGTGGGAACGGATGTTTATTCCTCTTCTTTTTCTTTTGAATTTTGTCCGGAGTTTTGCTCTGGCGGTGGCGCGGGAAGCGCTTCGGGCTCCTTATGGACGGGCAAGAGTGCAGGCGCCTGCTCAACAACGGGCTCGCTTTCAGATGTACTTTCGGACTCCGATGCAGCATCGGTGCTGTCGGTTTTCTTGCGACGGCGACGACGCGGCTTCGGCGCTTCTCCGGAAGGTTCATCAGCCTGCTTCATGTCGGCTTCGGCCTCTTGGACCTCTTCCGCCTCAGTCTGTATCTCGTCCTGAGGCTCCACCTTTTTGGCTTTTGAGCGGCTACGGCGTTTCTTTTTCGGCTCGGCCGGAACGTCGGTCCGGGCCTCCGGTGCATCTTCCGAAAGATTGACGGCCTCTTCGGATTCCGAGGCAATCTCCACGGAGGTATCCGGAGCCTTAGGCAGCTCGTCGTTGGCCACAATCGAAACCGGAGTGCTTCCCGGTTCTTCCGATGCCGCACGCACACTCATCGCGCTCGCCGGAGTTTCTGCTGCCGCCGCAGCAGCTGCGGCAGCATTCTCGGCAGCCTTTTTACGACGCGCGCGGCGCTTCTTGCTTTTCGACATTACGGGAGCCTCCGTTTCGGCCTCTGCGGCCTCCTCGGAAGCGACTTCTGTCTCAGCCGATACATTCATTTTGGCCGGACGGATGGTCTCCTGCGTCTTGCGGGCCTCGGGTGCGTCGGATGCGGCTCCGCGCTTTTGCGCTTTCTGCTCACGTTTCTCGGCAGTGGCGGCATTCATGTCCTTGGCCTCTTTCAGGTCCAGTTCATGCCCGTTGCTGTCGACCACACGATACTGCAGATAGGCGAGCGACTGATCGGCCACAATCTTGAAATTGCCACCGAGCTTACGGCGCCATTTCGCATAGATGCTCATCAGCCAGCCTCGCTTAAGATAGCCTTCGACATAAGGATGCACATACATGATGAAGTCGCGCAATCCCATGTTGGTAATGAGGTTTTCAAGCTTCTCGTACAAGGTGTCGGTGAAGAGCAGCGACGGCTGCACCTCCCCGCGCCCGTAGCACGAAGGGCAGGTCTCCTCAGTGTGGATGTCGAGCACCGGACGCACACGCTGGCGAGTGATCTGCATTAGACCGAATTTGCTGAGCGGCAATATGTTGTGCCGGGCACGATCGGTGGCCATTATCTCGCGCATGTGGTCGTAAAGCTGCTGCCGGTGCTCGGCTTTAGCCATATCGATAAAGTCCACGACAATGATGCCGCCCATATCGCGCAGACGCAACTGACGTGCAATCTCATCGGCCGCACGGAGGTTCACCTCCAGGGCGTTGCTCTCCTGATCGGCTGCCGCACGGCTACGGTTGCCGGAGTTTACGTCGATTACGTGCAGGGCCTCGGTGTGTTCGATGATGATATAAGCTCCAGAACGGAAAGATACCGTTTTTCCGAAAGAGGATTTTATCTGCCTCGTGATGCCGAAATGGTCGAACACGGGCACTTCCTTTTCGTAGAGCTTCACGATATCGGCGCGCTCCGGGGCTATCAGCTGCACATACTTTACAATCTGGCGGTACACTTCCGCGTCGTTGACGACAATGCTTTCAAACGAGGGGCTGAACACATCGCGCAGCATGCCGACGATGCGGCTTTCCTCTTCAAATATAAGCGCGGGAGCTTCTGCGCGTCGCGCCTTTTCGAGCATGTCGTTCCAGCACTGCATGAGAGTGTTGAGCTCGTGGTTGAGCTCGGCCACACGCTTGCCTTCGGCCGATGTGCGCACTATGACACCGAAATTTTTCGGCTTGATGCTTGCCACGAGCTGCCGGAGACGCAGTTTTTCTTCCGTGCTGGTGATTTTTTGCGAGATTGAGATTTTGTCGCAGAACGGTATGAGCACCATGTAGCGGCCGGTGAACGACAGCTCTGTGGTGAGGCGGGGCCCCTTGGAGGATATCGGTTCCTTGACGATTTGCACGAGCAGTTCACGCCCGGGGGCAAGAACATCGGCTATAGAGCCCTGCTTGCTGATCTCAGGCTTGAGTTTGATCTTGCTCAGCACCGGAGGGGTCTTCGGCTTTTCAAGATTCTGCTGGACGAATTCCGCATAGCTTGCGAAATGCGAGCCTAAATCCAGATAATGGAGGAATGCATCCTTTTCATATCCCACATTGACAAAAGCGGCATTCAGTCCCGGCATCAGTTTCTTGACCTTGGCCAGGTAGATGTCGCCGACGGCATAGGCTATGTTGCGCGCCTCCTTCTGCAAGGAAACGAGCCTCGAATCCTCAAGAAGCGCGATCTGCACCTCTGAGGCTTTGACGTCAACGATTAGTTCACTTTTCATTTGGCGATGGGGTAATGAATAGGGTGATTGTGTCTTAACAGACAAAAGGACAAATCCCACAGCCTATCGCGGCCTTCTCAGGCTTCGGCGGCTGTGAGCTTGGTCCTTTTATGTCCGAACGGTGTCGGATTTTCGAACGGTCACCTCCGATTATTTCTTCTTGTGACGGTTCTTTCTCAGGCGTTTTTTACGCTTGTGGGTGGCCATCTTGTGGCCTTTTCTTTTCTTTCCGCTGGGCATAATGCGTACGCTTTATTGGGGTTAATAATATTTATATATGTGTGTGCATGAACCCCGGCCGGGGTTCGCTTGCATTCTTATTTCACGTCCTGCATGAACACCTTTGCGGGCTTGAATGCAGGGATTTTGTGCTCGGGTATGACGATGGTGGTGTTCTTGGAAATGTTGCGGGCGGTCTTTTCGCTGCGGGTCTTTACGATGAAGCTGCCGAAGCCACGGAGATACACGTTCTCACCATTTGCGAGGGAGTCCTTCACGATTTCCATGAATTTTTCGATAGTCTCAAGCACGGCTGCTTTTTCCACGCCGGTGGTCTTGGAGATTTCGTTTACGAGATCTGCTTTGGTCATTTCAGTCTATTTTTTGAGAAATGTTTTTGAATAGCGTTGATTTTTAACAAATTACGGAATAACCTGATGGCTCCGCGATTTTGCAAGTGCAAATATCGTACTTTTTTTTGAATTGACGGCTATTTTGTTGAGTTTTTTTTCATTATCTCTTAAAACATGTGTTTTTGGAGCCTAAAATTTCGTTCTGAATTTTTTAATTGTTATATTTGGGCATTTAAAACGCCTCTGTATGCTCAACACCACCATCCCGGGCGTGGACACCCACTGCCGCCTGCCCTTCTTTCTCGCAGCCGAGGAATGGATAGCACGCAACCTGCCTGAGGGGGAATATTTCTTTGCATGGCAGGTGCCACCCACTGTGATATGCGGGCGCAATCAGGACGTGCCGGCCGAAGTGGACCTCGGGTTCTGCCGCCGGGAAGGCATAGAGGTGTACCGGCGCAAAAGCGGCGGAGGTGCCGTGTTTGCCGACCGGAACAACATCATGTTCAGCTACATTGCACCAATAGCCGCAGTGGCCACAGCATTCAGCGGCTACACCTCGCGGGTGGTGGATGCTCTCAGGGCTCTCGGCCTGCCCGCGGCGCCATCGGGACGAAACGACATCTGCATTGACGGCCGGAAAGTGGCCGGCAACGCCTATTGGCAGTGTGCGGAGCGCAGCATTGTGCATGGAACAATGCTTTACGACACCGACCCTCGCCTTATGGCCGGTGCCCTCACCCCATCCCGTGCGAAACTCGAATCGAAGAAAGTACTGAGCGTGCCGGCCCGCATCACCACAGTGAAGAGCCTCCTTCCGGATCTGTCGTTACGCGATTTCTTGACACACATGCTGTCACATGTGTGCGACGGGCAGCTCACGCTACCGGCGGAGGCACATAGCGAGATTGCCCGAATCTCCGGACAATACTGCGTTGAGGACTTTATGAGCGGCGATTCCGCAGCTACCACCTTTCGCCTCGATGGCGTGGGACAGATAGGCTCAGTCATGCTACTGAACTCCCACGGAACGATAGAGCGCGTGGAGCTGACAGGCGACTTCCTGTGCCACAGAGACCTCGCCGCGGCCTTAATGAATCTGAGCGGCGTTCCACCCGATCGCGAGGCCGTGGCCGCAGCACTCGGAAGCGAGGCCATCATAGCAGGCCTCACCAACCGGCAACTCGCCGACATCATAGTGAGATAACTACACACTACCTATACCTACTACCTGAAAAATGGAAACCTTGAAAAAAACACCCCTCCATGGCCGCCATATCGAAGCCGGAGCCAAAATGAGCCCCTTCGGCGGTTTCGATATGCCCATCGAATATGAGGGTATCGTGGCCGAGCACGAGGCCGTGCGCTCTCGTGCCGGCGTCTTCGATGTGTCGCACATGGGCGAAGTGCTCGTGAGCGGTCCGGAAGCCGTGCGCTTCGTAAATTACATCTTCACAAACGATGTGCAGACGATGCCCGTAGGCAAGATATTGTATGGCATGATGCTCCATCCCGATGGCGGTACTATCGACGATTTGCTCGTATACCGTACGGCGGAGCAGGAATTCCTGCTTGTGATCAACGCCGCCAATATCGACAAGGATGTGGCATGGATAATGTCTCACGCGCAGGCTTTTAACGTACATGCCGTCAACTGTAGCGACCGTTGGGCCGAAATAGCCCTGCAGGGCCCGGATGCGGAAACCATAATGATGACCGTTCTGGGCATCGATGTGTCCGACCTTTCATTCTACACCTTCAAGTTTCTGGCCGACGGAACAATTGTGAGCCGCACCGGCTACACCGGGGAAGATGGGTTTGAATTGTACGGGACGGACGCACGCATCGATGCCATGTGGCAAACATTGCTCGCCGCCGGTGTGGCGCCATGCGGGCTGGGATGCCGCGACACATTGAGATTCGAAGCCGGACTGCCACTGTACGGCGACGAACTGGCCGACGATATCACGCCGATAGAAGCCGGCCTCGGCATATTTGTGAAACTCGACAAACCGGACTTTATAGGAAAAGACGCTATCGCGCGTCAGAAAGCAGAGGGACCGACGCGCAAAATCATCGGGCTCGAGATCGAAGGACCGGCTATAGCACGCCATGGCTATGAGGTGCTGGACGCCGACGGCAACCTTGTGGGCACTGTCACCACCGGCTACCGCTCCATCTCGCTCGGCCGCAACCTCGCCATGGCTCTCGTAGAAGCCTCGGTTGCTGCGCCAGGCACAGAACTGCAGGTGCGTGTGCGGCGCAAAGTTTTCCCCGCACGAGTGATAAAGAAACGTTTTTACACACCCAATTATAAGAAATAATCCACGCCATGAACAACCTCTATTATCTCCCCACCCACGAATACATACGCGTCGATGGCAACAAAGGACGCATCGGAATCAGCGAATATGCCGCACGCCAGCTCGGCAACGTAGTGTACGTAGACATGCCCGAAGTCGACGACGAGCTCAATGCCGGCGAGGAATTCGGAGCCATCGAGAGCGTGAAAGCCGCCAGCGACCTTTTCGCACCCGTCGATGGCGTAGTAACGGCCGTCAACGATGCTTTGACTGACAATCCCCGCCTCATCAGCGAGAACCCAATGAAGCAATGGATCATAGAAGTGGAGATCGCCGACATGTCGCAACTCGACTCCCTGCTCTCTCCCGAGGCCTATGCCGAGCTCTGCGCCAACGATAAACACTGACACTATGCTCCACCCCCATCCGTACTTCCCGTACACGCAGGAGGATGTGGATGCCATGCTCGCCGGATGCGGCGCGCACGACATCGACGAGCTCTATGCAGATGTGCCACCCCAACTGCGCCTGAAAGCGCCCTACTCTCTGCCACAGGCAATGAGCGAGCCCGAACTGCGTGAATATTTCAACAATCTCGATTCAGAGAACCGTCCGCTCAAGTGCTTTGCCGGAGGCGGAGTGTACCACCACGCCACTCCCGCCGCAGTGGAAAGCATACTGTCCCGGTCGGAATTCCTTACCGCCTACACACCATACCAGCCGGAAGTGTCGCAGGGCACCCTGCAATACATTTTCGAATATCAGTCCATGATGTGCGAACTCACGGGCCTTGATGTAAGCAATGCATCGCTGTACGACGGCTCCACCGCCACAGCCGAGGCCATGCTGATGTGCGTGGCGGCCGCAAGGCGCCGCAAGCGCGTACTCATTTCGGCCACAGTGGCCCCGGACGTGGCACAGGTGTGCTCCACCTACGCCCGGTGGCATGGCATCGCACTTGATGTCATACCCGAGCGCGACGGCATCACCTGCCGCGAATCGCTTCGTGAGATGCTCGGAGCCGGTGATGTGGCCGGCGTCATAATGGCACAGCCCAACTATTATGGCATCGTCGAGGATATGGCCGGCGTGGCCGATGAGGTACACGCGGCGAAAGCCCTCCTGGCCATGAATTGCGTGGCCTCCACGCTGGCCGTACTGCGCACACCGGGCGAATGGGGCGCCGATATAGCCGTAGGCGACGCACAATCTCTCGGCATGCCCATGAACTACGGCGGCCCATATCTCGGCTACATGTGCACCACTCGCTCATTGATGCGCAAGATGCCGGGCCGAATAGTAGGAGCCACCACCGATGCCTCGGGCCAACGTGTGTTCGTGCTCACCCTTCAGGCCCGCGAGCAGCATATTCGCCGCGACAAGGCCACAAGCAACATTTGCTCCAATCAAGGCATCATGGCTCTGCATGTGGCCGCCTACCTGTCGCTGCTGGGCGCCGCGGGACTAAGGGAAATAAACGAAGCGGGATGCGCAGGAATGCACCGCCTTGCCGAGATGCTCGCCGCCACCGGACGCCTCACTCCCGCCTACCCCGGCCGTCCCTACCTCAATGAGGTGCTGCTGCGCGTGGCCCCGGGCCTTACCGCACGCGGCATCATCGATGCGGCTGCAGCCCATGGAGTGCTGGCCGGCATTGAAGTAGCTCCGGATCTTTTGCTGGTGGCATGCACAGAGATGCAATCGCAAGCCGATATCGACCGCTATGTCCAACTCGTCAAATCTCTGCCCCTCCATGAATAGAACCCTATACAACCATCTGATCCGCGACTATTCTCGCGAGGGACGCCGCGGTTTCAACGTGCCCCGTCGCGAGGGCATGGAAAACGCCGTAAAACAAGCCTTACCACAGACACTTCTGCGGAAGCAGGCCCCTGAACTCCCGCAGGTGGACGAGCCCACGGCTGTGCGCCACTACACCAATATGAGCACCAACAATTTCGGAGTGGACACCGGCTTCTATCCCTTGGGGTCCTGCACGATGAAGTACAATCCGAAAATCAATGAGGCCATGGCGGCATCGCCTGTAATCGCACGCTTGCATCCGGCCCAACCATTTGCAAGCGTGCAGGGCGCACTCCGCCTGTACTGGGAGCTGCAGCGCGCACTGTCCGAGATTGGCGGTATGGCCGAATTCACTCTCAACCCGTATGCCGGCGCCCACGGTGAGCTCACCGGCCTGATGGTGATACGAGCCTACCACGCCGGGCGCGATGATTTCGGACGCACCAAAGTGATAGTGCCGGACTCCGCCCACGGCACCAACCCGGCAAGTGCCGCGGTGGCAGGGCTGGAGGTAGTGGAGGTGCGCAGCCGTGCCGATGGCACCGTCGACATCGATGATCTTCGCGGCAAGCTTGACGACAGTATCGCGGCTGTCATGCTCACCAACCCCAACACAACAGGGATGTTTGAACGCGACATTCCTGCGATCGCGGAAGCTGTGCATGCTGCCGGCGCGCTCCTGTACTACGACGGAGCCAATCTGAATCCGATGCTCGGTGTGGCCCGGCCAGGCGATATGGGCTTCGACGTAATGCACATCAACCTGCACAAAACATTCTCGACACCACATGGCGGCGGCGGCCCGGGAGCGGGACCGGTAGGAGTGCGCGCCGGTCTGGAAGACTATCTGCCGGCACCGCGGGTGGTACGCCACAACGACGGTACATTTGGCGTAGATTGCAATCCCGACGACGCACTCGGACGTATCAGCCAATGGCTGGGCAATTACACAGTACTGCGCCGCGCTTTGGCCTACATCCTATCCCTCGGCGCCGATGGCATTGCACAGGTGGGTCCTCTGGCCACGTTGGCAGCAAATTATGTCATGAACGCACTGTCCGATCTCTACGCACTACCAATTCCAGGGCCTTGCAAGCACGAATTCGTGTTCGATGGTCTGCGCGACAAGTCGTCAGGAGTGACAACACTGCATGTGGCCAAACGCCTTCTTGACTTCGGCTTCCACGCACCAACGATCTATTTTCCGCTGCTTTTTCACGAATCGCTGATGATAGAGCCCACCGAAACCGAGAGCCGCGACACACTGGACGCATTCATCGATGCCATGCGACGTATAGCCGATGAAGCAGCCACACAGCCCGAACAGCTGAAAATGGCACCACACCACACACCAATGGCCCACCCCGATGAAACAGAGGCGGCCATGCATCCGATTCTCACATGGAAAGATCTGACATCTTGATAATAGGTGGCGGCCCGGGCGGCTATGAGATAGCCGCCCGCAAGGCCGCGGAAGGTTGCAGCGTAACCCTCATTGAGCAAAGCGATCTCGGCGGCACGTGCCTCAACCGCGGGTGCATACCCACCAAGTGTCTTTGCGCCACGGCCCGAACGGCGCTTGAGATTCGCGAAGCCGCAAAATTCGGAATCGACACCGGAGAAGTGAGCGTGGACCACGCACGTGCCAAGGCTCGAATGCACGGCATCGTCGACGGTCTGCGCAACGATGTGACGCAGGCTCTGAGAATGGTGAAGGTGGTGAAGGCTACCGCGCGCATACTGCCCGACGGCACCATTGAGGCCGGCGGAGAACTGTACGCTGCCGACAAGGTGCTCATTGCCACCGGATCCGCCCCGGCACGCCTGCGCGTGGAAGGCGCGGAACTGGCCATCACAAGCGACGAGCTCCTGAGCGAAGGCGCCACGCTCCCGGCATCTGTTGTCATAATAGGCGGAGGGGTGATAGGCATCGAATTCGCAAGCATACTCAACGCACTCGGGACAGAAGTCACCGTGGTGGAGTTCTGCCGTGAGATATTGCCGCAATTCGATCCGGATGTGGCCAAACGATTGCGGCTCGCTCTGCAAGGCCGAGGTGTCAGATTCGCCACGGGTGCTTCGGTAAAATCCATTCGCGCCGGTATGGAGGTGGTGTACGACACCCGACGCGGCGAGGCAACCGCTACTGCAGAAACTGTGCTGATGGCCACAGGCAGGCGCCCGATTGTGCCGGACGGCACCGCGGAAGCAGGAATAACGCTCTCAGAGCACGGATTCATAGAAGTGGACGAGCGGATGCGCACTTCCCGCGAAGGATTCTACGCGGCTGGCGATGTCACAGGCATCTGCATGCTTGCCCATGCGGCATCAGCCCAGGCTGAGATAGCTTTAAGCGACAATGCTGAAATAGATTTAGACATAATCCCCTCCGCGGTGTTCAGCACTCCCGAAGCCGCCATGGTGGGGCTTACAGCCGACAGGTGTGCCGCGATAGGACTCGAGCATGCGGTGGGACGATGCAATTACGCATCAAACGGCAAAGCTCTCGCCGATGGCGCGACCGGGCTCGTAAAAATTGTATATAATCCCCGCACACGCCTCATCCTGGGCGTACATGTGCTGGGCGAGCATGCCTCGGATATTGTTGCGGAAGCGGCAGCCCTCATGTACGGAATGGTGAGTGTCGACGATCTGGCCTCAGGCCTTATCCATTCCCACCCCACTTTATCGGAACTGCTTCAGACAGCAGCACGAAACGCCACCGTATAAACGCTCCGTGGCCCTCATCGGAGCCGCAATTCCACATACCCTTTGCTGCGTCGGCCCACATTATAGTGGGCCGACGTGCGCACTCCGGCCACCCACATTATGCAGTCGTTGCGTGTGAGAAGCCACACGGCACGCTTCTGGGCCGGCGTCATTTTCGCATCGGAGAAAAGATCGCTCACAAGGCGCGTGCCTTTCATCCCGAAAGGCTGTATGCGGTCGCCGCGGCGCCAGTGGCGCAGCGTCCAACGGGCATCGCCTTCGAGTGCCGCCGCATCCATATAAAGCACACTCGGCGAGGCCTCGGGACGGAACCCGTCCACGCTCCCGTGATGGCTCACAGATATCTCCACCGGGTGCGATATGCCGGATGCTAGACTTATCTCCACTTCCTCATCTTCCCTTTCTGCCGATGAGAATGAAAGCACGCCACGGCTAAGTTCGGCCGTCAAAGCGCCGGAAGGCGATGGGAATATCACTCCGGAACGCATCGGTCCGGAAAGGATGTTGTCCACTTGCGTCATCGTGAATCCCTCGGGGCGCATGAGCTCAAACAGCAGCATACGCGCATTGGGCTCGGACGCCAGATCACCTACGGCAATCGTGCCTTCCCGTGGCGAGCCATAGCGAGTCGCACAGGCTTCCACAGCAGCATCAAGCACTCTTTTTGCATCCTGCAGCATTCCCATAGTGCGCTCCACCCCCTCAAGCGCGCCCGGCAGCAGTTCGCCGAAAAGCGGCAACAGACGATTGCGCAGACGGTTGCGCAGATAATCATCAGAAGCATTGCTGCTATCCGTCACATACTCCAGACCTTGCTCCCGCAGATAGGCCTCTATCTGGGCGCGTGTACAGCCGAGAAGCGGACGCACCACATTGCCCCGTCTGTAATCCATGCCCGTCAGGCCGGCTATGCCTGTGCCACGCGCCAGATTAAGGAAAAACGTCTCCACATTGTCCTCCCGGTGGTGGCCCACTGCCACATCGGCCGCACGCAAGGTGGTCAGCAGTTCCTCAAACCAGTCGTACCGCAGGCGGCGGCAGGCCATCTCTACGCTTTCGCCGGTAGCAGCCATGGCCGCACCCACGTTGAAGTCTTTCACACACAGATCCACCCCGATTTTTTCTGTGACGGTCTCGGCGAAACGCATGTCGCGCAAACTTTCCGCTCCACGCAGATGAAAATTGCAATGAGCTGCCACACAATCATATCCCTCGCCAACGAGCGCAGAAAGAAGCGCCACTGAATCGGCGCCGCCACTCAAGGCCACTACAATGGGAGCACGTTTGTCGAGGCACAGATCCCGCTTCAGGGTGCGCCGTAATGTATGTATGAGCGATTCCATGTCACAAAAGTACAATTTTTATTCACCTTATTCGCCAAAAATTATGTACTTTTGCAAGTAAATTTGAAAACACTACCCTCTACGGCATGTTAGATAAGATTAAAGCACTGCACACGCAAATAGAAGCAGCCGTCGCAGCCACCGCCGATGAAGCGGAAGCCCTGCGCATAAAATATCTCAGCAAAAAAGGCGAGATCTCGCAACTGATGGCGGATTTCAGAAATGTTCCGGCCGATCAGAAACGTGAGATAGGTCAGGCCATAAACGAGCTCAAGAATTTTGCTACCGAGCGCATAAACAGCCTCCGCGACGAGGCCATAGCAGCTTCGGCAGGGGCGGCAGCCGCCGCGCTTGACCTGACGCGTACGCCCGCTCCGTCGCCCATGGGCACACGCCATCCGCTGTCGCTCGTTCGCGAGGAGATCACATCCATCTTCCGCCGCCTCGGTTTCAATATAGCCGACGGCCCCGAAATAGAAGACGACTGGCATGTGTTCTCGGCCCTCAATTTCGCCGAAGACCACCCGGCACGCGACATGCAGGACACGTTCTTCATCAACGCATCGCCCGAGGTGGTGCTCCGCACCCACACATCGTCGGTGCAGACCCGCATCATGGAACACACGCAGCCGCCCATCCGCATCATCTGTCCTGGACGCGTGTACCGCAACGAAGCCATTTCCGCGCGCGCCCACTGCTTCTTCCATCAGGTGGAGGCGCTGTACGTCGACCGCGACGTCACATTTGCCGATCTGCGCCAGACTCTGCTCTACTTCGCGCAGGAGATGTTCGGCCCCGAGACCAAGATACGCTTGCGCCCCAGCTACTTCCCCTTCACCGAACCCTCGGCCGAGATGGACATCAGTTGCAACCTTTGCGGAGGTAAAGGTTGCTCTTTCTGCAAGCACACCGGATGGGTGGAGATCCTGGGTTGTGGCATGGTCGATCCCAATGTGCTGCGTTCGTGCGGCATAGACCCGGATGTGTACTCCGGCTTCGCATTAGGCATGGGCGTGGAACGCATCGCCAACCTCAAATACCGCGTCAACGACCTGCGCCTCTTCTCAGAGAACGATGTGCGCTTCCTCGATGAATTCGCGGCAGCCCGCTGATGACCCTCAAGCAACGCTTCGACGAGGCCTTGCGCTACTTCCAGGAAGTAATGCCTGCGCCTGAGACAGAACTGCATTATGCCGATCCGTTCCAGCTGCTCGTAGCAGTGATTCTGTCGGCACAATGCACCGATAAACGCGTCAACATCGTCACCCCCGCGCTCTTCGCCGCCTACCCCACGCCGCAAGCTATGGCGCAGGCATCGCCAGAAGATATTCTGAAATATATATCGTCTATCTCCTACCCCAACAACAAGGCTAAGGCTCTCGCCGGGATGGCACGCCGGCTCGTCGAAGATTTCGACGGCCGCGTACCCGACACCGCCGATGAGCTTCAAAGCCTGCCGGGCGTAGGACGCAAGACGGCCAATGTAATACTGTCAGTGGTATTCGACCGGCCCGCAATGGCTGTAGACACCCACGTGTTCCGGGTTGCGGAACGCATAGGCCTCACCACAGGCAGCACATCGCCCCTCGCCACAGAGCGCGCGCTCGTGAGCCACATTCCACAACACCTCATAGCCAAGGCACACCATTGGCTCATCCTGCATGGACGGTACACATGCAAAGCACGGAAACCGCTATGCGACACTTGCGGTCTCGCACCAGCCTGCCGCTACTACCAACAGAACCAGTAATGGACGAACTATTCATCAATATAATAGAAATACTCGGGACTGCTGCATTCGCCATCTCGGGAATCCGCCTCGCTGCGGCCAAGCGCTTCGACTGGTTCGGCGCCTACGTGGTCGGACTTGTGACCGCCATCGGCGGAGGCACGCTCCGCGATGTGCTCCTCGACCTGCCGGTGTTCTGGATGCTCTCGTCGGTCTATCTCGTGGTCACGTTCATATCCCTCGTTGCCGTGATTATATTCCGCCAGGCCCTCGTAAAGGGAATGCGCACACTGTTTCTGTTTGATGCCATAGGGCTCGCATTGTTTGTGGTGGTGGGAGTGCAGCGCACCATCGCCGCCGGGCTCCCCATGTGGGTGGCCATCGTGATGGGCACTATCACTGGCAGTTTCGGAGGTATCATACGCGACATTCTCATCAACGAACAGCCGCTGTTTTTCCGCAAGGACATCTATGCCACGGCGTGCCTTGCAGGCGGTGTGGTGTACTGGCTTCTCACTCTCACAGGCTGGCCCGACATTGTGCCACAACTGGCATGCGCCACTGCCGTTATCGGGCTGCGCATAGCAGCCGTGCACTATGGTTGGGCGCTCCCGATACTGCAGGTTGACTCCGATCTGATCCCCGACGACTATCACGATGAAAAATAGAAATCAGATAGCGCAGTTCATCAAATATTGCATAGTGGGGGTAATGAATACAGCCATCACCCTCGGCGTGATATTCTTATGCAAATCCGTGTGCGGCATCAATCCCTACGTGTCCAACGCCATCGGCTATATATGCGGGCTCATCAATTCATTCCTATGGAACAAGCAATGGGTGTTCCGCTCCGGAAGCGCCTACTGCGGGGAAGCAATGCGCTTTGCGGCCGGTTTCGGCCTGTGCTTCGCCATACAGTTCGCTGTAGTATGGGGACTGTCGAGCGGTCCTTTCGGAGAAACGGAGTTCCCGATCGGGCGCTTCGTGATATCTGGCTACGGAATAGCCACACTCATCGGCAGCATAGTCTACACTGTGTGCAATTTCACCTACAACAAGCTGTTCACATTCAGAAAAGGCTGAGCTGCACGCCCTCGCTCGCCGGCTGAGGCGCCAGATAGAGGGTGAGCACCCGGCTCCAACCCTGCGTGGCATTGCGTAGCGTCACCTGCACAAGGCCCAGCGTATGGCCGGCTATACGGCGCAGTTCCGCTATCACGCCACTGGTGCTGCACTGCCCGCTAAGGCGTATGGTTGCTATATTGCGGCCATGCTGCGAGGCCGAAGCAAAAAGAATATCACCGGTACTGATTGTAGCCATAATCGTCGTGTTTAATGATTTACACGACAAAATTACAGCAACGGGTGTGCAATAATATTGCACACCCGTGTTAATGTGTTAAAATCGGTGATATTTACTGCATCTCAAGCGGAACGCAACGCATCATATAGTCTTTTGCCACACGCCATGGCACATAGACTTCGTCAATGTTTGGCAGCAACGGTATCGCGCGCTCGTTCAGAAGCGCCTTCACATAATATTCGCCGGTATTGCGGCTGCGGAAAAGCACAAGCTGAAGATTGGCAGCCATAGGCACAATGTCGAAATCGCGCCAATGCTGAGCCACAGTATCGAAATAATTTGTAAGATAATAACATCCGCGCAGGCGCAGCAGCGACAACAATGGCATCAGAGTTTCGGCATGGCCGAAACGCAGGCGCACCGTAGTGGAATGCTCGCCTGCAATAAAAGCATCCGTGGTCTGCACCAGATTCATCACAAGCTGAGAAGCAATATCGGCTGGCACAGTGCTGACCGTAGAAGCCGAATAGCGCAGATACTGACGAAGATTGAAACAAGACCACACGGCATTCAACTCCTCAACCGTGAAATAGACCAGAGGATCCACCTCCACCGACATTGCCGAACACCCGGCCACAACAGCCCACTCGGCATAGGCCAGCTTGCGCACATGGTCGGCATTATCGAAGGGAAACCTGCTCCCGAGCGCTCTCATTATGGCTCCCGTAGGACACTCCTCTTCGAAATAGCTGTCATACGTCGGCTCCCAAACTTTATTATCACGGAAGTCGATATAGGCCTGCACCGTGTCGAACGGGCGCATCAGCGGCGATGTACAGTGGCCGGTCACGGTGCGGAACGTCGTCTCGTTGTTCAGACGGTCCAGACGGTGAGTAAAGCAGTACATGCTCATCATCGCACGGGGAGAGTAGCTGGACAGAGCCTCCACGGTAGCATCCGCACCAAACAGCTCGGGATAATTGCGTATCATACGCGTAGCGATACCCGCCTGCTCGGCCATGCCGAGCGAATCCAGCGCGCCCCACTGCCCGTTGGTAAGACGTATCACCCTGTCAGTAAGCCGCAGAAGCTCACGCCCCGTTTGAGAAATAGTGCCTAGCGAGTCGGCCCTCATCAGCGCGTTGCGCAACATCCTGCAATTGGACGACGACGACGGATAACGCGCGCCGTGACGCCCCACATGGTTGATAAACACGGCAACAAGGGAATCGGGATGATCCTCAGGCGCCACATTTTCAGGATATGGCGTCAGAGAGCCCTCGCACTGACGGATAGAATAGCGCGTGGCCATCGGGTCGGAAGCGCGCGCCCCCGATGCCAGAGCGGCCACCGCCGCACAGATTAACAGAAATCGTCTCATAATCGGTTGAAACATATATTATAATTATATACAACCACTCAGCGTATATCGTTCAAAATTACAAAATTTTCACGAAAAAAA
Organism: uncultured Muribaculaceae bacterium; assembly: GCA_910578095.1. Taxonomy (GTDB): domain Bacteria; phylum Bacteroidota; class Bacteroidia; order Bacteroidales; family Muribaculaceae; genus CAG-873. The sequence continues at coordinate 83,913 of CAJTOZ010000008.1, forward strand.
TCGTAACTTTGCCACCATATTCAGAAAAACCCGTAAAACCTTCCCGACAATGACCCTCAAGACCATCCTTATACCCGCAGCCTCCGTCATGCTTGCCTTAGGCTTTGCCTCCTGCGTGTCCGACGACAAAGACACCAACAACGAATGGGTGCCGCAATTCTCCCAATTCAACGAAGCCGGCTATTGGACCGATTGCAACAATCCTGCCATCACATCGCTCGACGTCAACGGAGTCACCCTATCCCACTCCGCCACCATATTCGAATGGGAAGGAAACACATTCGCATCCTGGAACGGCTTCTGCCCATCAAAAAGCACCGACAATGCCGACTATACCGGCGCCGACTGGACACAGCACCAATGGAGCTCCATAACCGGAGGCGGCGTGGCAGGCCCCGGCACACCCTACATCGTGGCATGCTGGCGCACCGATAGCGGAGAAAGCTCCTGCCGCATGCGCATGACCGACGGCAGCGCATTCTATCCCGACGATCTCTACATCACCAACTCAAGCTACGCATACTATGCAATGAAAAACGGCACCGCATTCAACCGCCCCTTCACCGCCTCCGACGAATGCGTGCTGCTCATCAACGGCTATCTCAACGGGCATAGAAAAACCGACACCGTGTACGTCTATCTTGCAAAAGGCACCGACATACTGAACTACTGGAAGAAAATAGAAGTGAGCAAACTCGGCACCGTCGACACCATCGTATTCACCATGAAATCGTCCGACACGAGCGAATTGGGCATGAACACACCGGCCTACTTCTGCATCGGATCAATGCGCTACAACGTGCACAACGACTACAACAACTGATCCCCCACCCCCAATAACCATACGGGCCGCGGTGCAATGCATCGCGGCCCGTATGGTTATTGAGCTATCCGTAATCCTCACTTCACCGGAATCTTGGCCACACGGCGCTCATGACGTCCACCCTCAAAGCCGGTGTGAAGGAATGCATCCACAATAGCCACACCCACCTCTGGGTCGATGAAGCGAGCAGGCAGCACAACGCAATTGGCATCATTATGCTGACGTGCCAGTTGCGCCAGATCCACATTCCAGCAATGCGCGGCACGCACACCCTGATGCTTGTTCATAGTCATGCCTATACCATTGCCACTTCCGCAGATTGCAATTGCCGGATACACCTCGCCGGCCTCCAGAGCCGCCGCACACGGATGAGCAAAATCAGCATAATCACACGCCTCCGCCGAATACGTGCCGAAATCCTTATACGCGATACCCTGCGCATCGAGCCATCCCTCAATGATATTCTTCAATTCATAGCCCGCGTGATCACTGCACAACCCCACAGGCGTTCCAGGCTTTAAAATATTCATATACATTCATTTTTTAGTTTCTGCAAATTTAGCACATCTCTCCCAACCATCCAAACCATTTTTGCCTCAAATCTTAATCACCTATCAGTCAACACACTCAAAAAAAAGTACAAAATAATTCACCAAAACCCTTGTCAATTCAAAAAAACTCCTTAACTTTGCAATCGCAAAAGCAACCGAGCCCAGGTGGCGGAATGGTAGACGCGCTCGTTTCAGGTGCGAGTGCTGAGAGGCGTGCAGGTTCGAGTCCTGTTCTGGGCACAAAATCAGCGAGTTAAGATTGTGATAATCACAAACTTGTCTCGCTGATTTTAATTTTTACGTGCATATTACGTGCAAAAACTCCTCTCAAAACTATTATGGCATTAAAAAACAAGGAAGAAATCAAAAGAGAACATTTCAAGTCCAACGATTTAAAATTTTTACGAATACGAGTGGATTTTGGAGGTATCCCCAATATAATGGATTTGGTAGAGGCCTTCAAGACAGTAGTGTCTAATTCTTTTGGAGAAATGCACCGATATGAGAAAAAATTATTGTCTAGCATGGACAATACTCCAGAGCTTGCGGATTTGCTTGATATCGATGATGCAATTCTGCGTAACACGTTTGTTCATTCATTCACCATTGGTAGAAATGATAAAGATATTCCATTGTCTGTTACTGTAAATATATCTGAATATTCAATAGTATTAGAACTTGAGTCTTCTAATTATCCTGGGTTTGAGATATTCAAACAGCTTATTGTAGGGACTTATAAAGGCTTATGTATTGTTGAACCACTAGTCGAAATTCGTAGAATTGGAATAGTCAAAACATCTGCTTTTTGGTCCAACAATCCTCAAGTTATTCGAAACTTTGTAGAAACAACGGCTTTACCCAATCCGGTAGTTTCAGAATCTCGTCCTAGGTGTACATACTTGGATAAATTCTTTTGGGAGGAAAAACAAGTGAATGTATCATTAAAACGAGATTTAGTACACGGAGCAAAAATATCAGAGGATGGAGAACGCACGTCGGTATGGCAAGTTTCATTATTGTATGATGTGTCCAGAGCATATCCTCGTGGAAAACAAAAATTCAAGTTTGACGCTAAAAATATTGAAGAAGTCCTCGATGAAATGAATGATGCCCATTTTGAACTATTTAAGCGTTCCATGACGATTAAATACATGATGATGCATTGCTCAAAAGATAAATAATATGGAAAAAAATTTCTTCCCAGAAAGGTTAAGTATCGAAGAACAGAATTCAACAATTGAGATAATCCCACAAGTAGTTTCCACATTAGAAGGTGAAGAAATCTCATTTGTTGAGGATTCTCCTCTACGGTTTTCAGACACTTCATCGTCTTTTGATGTTTTTAAATCTAGATTAATAATTACACTCGTTGAAGAAGGGTAATGGAAGAGAGTATAATTATAATTTCTGATTGCCATAATCTTTCGCTTAAAATAAAAGTTATCGGTTATCGAAATCAAGGTGAAAGTATAGTTTTTGAAGTAGTCGATAATAGTAATGATCAAATTCAGTATTTGGGATGTATTGATTCATATGAAGTTGATAATTTTAATATTACATTTGACCATATAGTATCAAAAGCTCCAAAAAAACTAGATCTTCTTTGCTGGACTCACCCTGACGATGATCATTCAAAGGGTCTGATTAAAATCTTCAATGAATGTAAATCAGATAAAACCATAATTTTGATGCCAGCCACCATGGATGAAAAGCTAAATCAGAGCCTTAATCTTTCCAAAAAACATCAACAGATTTATGATCTTTTTGATGCTCATAATGAAAAAAATCCAGGGACTTTAATAGGAATCAGTGTGAGATTAGAGGAGAAAGTGGAAGAGATTTCTTTTCAGGATATGAGAGGAAATAGGGTGTCTTTTATAATACGGGCAATTGCTCCTAATGGAGGTATTATTCGAGAATGGCGCAGGACAAAAAAAGAACGAGTTAAAAATATTCTTTCTGTTGGGCTATTATTAGAATTTGGAAAATACAAATTTTTATTAGGTGGAGATATGGTAGATGATTCAATTGAACACATCTATACGCCACATCTTAAAGATCCATTATGGATAAAAATCCCTCATCATGGGTCAGACACAAGTATGCTCCTTGCTGAAAGAATATCTTTTGAGAGTAGAAATAACTACGCATGTACAACAGCATTCCCGTCAAGAGGACTTCCCTTGGACAAAGTGCTTGACTCTTATATGGCAAAGGGTTGTACTCGGATAGATTCAACGCACCATACCAACCATACACATGGTATATTAGAGTATGATTTTAACTTATTTTCTAATCAAACAGTTAGGCTTTCTCATGTAGGCAATGCCATGCGCATTCGTCCATAACTCTCGATATTAAAGATATTTTAAACGCCGCAGTAATTTAACTACGGCGTTTGTTTTATAGTTCTTCTATTTCATCTTCATCATTCGGTCCTTCGGGAGGAGTGTTCGGGAGGAAAGAGAGGAAAACCCGAAGGAAGGCTGTGTCTTTGAAGAAGTAGTTGGGGGCATCTTCGAGCTTATCTTTGATGAAACTGAAGCCGAAATTGGCGTATTGTTCCATTTTGTCGATGAGTTGGTCAACTACCTTCGCCGGTTTGATTTCTCCTTTGTCAAGGGCTATGAGGTTTATGTCGGTACGGGCAATGAGTGCCGCGAACATATATTCGCGTAATCTTGGATACTGTATTCTCCCGAGACGGCTTTCCTGTGTCCCCCAGTTGGAGATAGCCCAACCAAAGTTTTTGATTTTTGAGGAGTCTTCAATGAGTGGCTTTGTCTGGTTATGATACAGACCGATAAAAAACGCAAGAATGAAGACTTCATACCCTGCGCCGAAGGTTTTGCCTTTTACCTCGTTGAATTTGTTGACTCCTTTCCCGTAATCAGCGAATACACTGATAACGGAATCCTGGTACTTCTCCTCCCAGTTGGGATTGCGCTTACCCCATAGTTCGTATAATGTTTCCATGACTAACGAATTTTTTCAATTAGGGTTCTAATGGTGGCCATATTCGACTGATCAAAATTGGCAGCTTTCTTGATGCGATAAACATTGCATGTAAGTTCGGCGATAGCCTCTTCATTAAGTTGACCTTTCTGAATGAAGTCCTTGGTTACGATGATACACTGTTTATGCAACTTATCGATTACGTTATAGAAGTCCTCTTCCTTTGAATCGCCGAAAGATGATGTGGCAGCATCAAAGATGAGAGGGTAATCCTCGTCACGTTTCTCCTGAGTGAAATCTGAAATGGCGAAGAGGATGGATATATACATCACCGTCTTTTGAGAGCCGGAAGGCTTCTTTATCTCCGTCCCATTGGAACTGAACAGCCGTATCTCAGTTGATTCATCGGCAGTTTGAATAAGTCTGACCTCACCATGGAAATCCGATGCGCTGAGTTTTACGAGATACTCGTTAGCCGTTGTTTCCAATTCTGCCAAGAAACGACGGAGGTTTTCCTTTTTAGCGTTTGTGAATGCGGCGGCGATTGCTTCAAGAGCGGTGTGGACATCTCTCATGACCTTCACTTGCGAACTTTCGGGATCTAATTCATCAAGTTCCTTTTTGAGTTCAGCCATCTGTTTCTCTTGATACTTCAGCTCAGTCTCTAACTCAACCAAGCGTGCGGTGGCTCTCTCTCTGGACTTATACAGCCCCCTAATGTCATTGAACTCCTTTTCAAGCGCTGATTCGCTGAGATTCCCCACCTGTATTAGAAGTCGTGTTTTCTCGTCGATAATATCCTGAATCTTCTGTTGGGTTTTCTTCAGTTCATCTTGAAGACGTGCTACGAGACCCTGTCTGTCGGCAATCTCTTGTGCGAAGCCTGCAACCTGAGCCTCCTGTAAGCCACTTAGGGAAACGCTTACATTATGGAGTTGCTCGATATACTGATTAGGGAATAGTTCTTGTTCTTGAATCTCTTTCTTCTGAGATTCCTTTCGGAGCTTCGCTTCTGTATGGCGGCGATACTCTTCCAGTTTGTGAACCATGAATCCGTATGCCTCAGAATCTTCCGGAGCCTCGCGTCCACAGACTTTGCAGATATGGTCGTGAATCATCTCCTCCATTGTCTCCTGATTGGGTAGATACCAAGGGAGTTCGGTAGCACCGTTGGAAAGAGCTCCGAGCATTTCCTTAGCAGCTTCAATTTTGCCTAGTTCTATGGCCTTTGTGCGCTCAAAGTCCCGATCCATCCGGCGCTTAGTTTTGCTGAGAACAGATATTTTCTCCTGAAACTCCTTTAGGATAGGTGTAAATGCGGCCAGAATCCACATCTTGTCAAGCAACGCGTGATTGTAATTAACCATGCCAATCTGAGCCATCAGTTTGTTGCGACGCTCTTCCTGTGTTTTCAAGCGTTCTTTAATATCCTTATACCTTTCAGAAGCTTCTTGATTTTCTTCAAGTTCAGAGAGACTTTTGTCGTATATCTCAACAGAGCCACGTTTCTCCTTTATTTCATTACGGGTTGTGGAAATATCTGAAGACTGCCGACTAATCATTGCCTCCAGCTCTTTTGCTCTTTGTGAGACTTTTTTATCGGAACTGATTTCCTTTAAATAAGCTTTGTTGGCTTTCTCCTCAAAGTTCTGAGCGGTAGCAACCAGTTCATCAAACTTGTGAATGTCGGAGAATTTGTCTACTAAGTCCTTCAAGAGCGTACGATTCTCGAAAACATTCAATTCCGCCTCGCCTTTGAACATACTGAATTTCTGAATAAATGCATCATAGCATCTTTCAATCAGAGATTTGCCATTTACTGCTTCGCGTTCAGATCCATTTGTTTCATAGCCTCTGTATGAGATTTTGCCAAGGCGGAAGCCTCCGTTTTCAAGTTTCTCAAATGAGAATGACTTTTCAACGGATTTCTCTCCATTATGGTCAAACTTTATATACACAGAAACTTCATCTATATCGCCAGCCTCCATTTGTGATTTTCGCATCTCGGATATTTGTTCGACGCTAGACTTGTCTATTGTTGTGTCAAACAGCCATTGGAGCGCCTCGAAGAATGTAGTCTTTCCATCTCCATTATCACCGATGACAACAGTCAGTCCCTCCGAAAAGTCAAACTGGTTGTTATCTCCGTAATAACTGCGGAAGTTCTTAATTCTAATTTCCTTTATTATCATACGTTCCGTTTCAGATAGTCGTTGATCTCTTTCCAAAGTTCACGCTCTGTTGCGCCTTCCTCTGTTCTCTTAATGATTTGAGCAACGGTGTTAATAATGTAGTTGTCTGAATCGAGTGCTGAATAAATAGTGCCAATGTCAGCAGCTGTGTAGTTGCCGACTTTCATCAGCCGCTCATTCAGCAGGACGGCTTGAAGCATTTTGTCGTTGTTTGATATGTATGCCATTGTTAGAAAAGAGATAATTCGTAATAATCAAGTGTTTCATGCAGCTCCTCATAAGCGAAATCTGTGTTTTCAGAGAGCAAAGCAAAGTCTCTCACTCTCCTTAATTCAGAAGCTAATAAGCTGCGCTCCATTTTGTAACTCTCAGCTGATAAAGATATTTCAGGGACAACTACGAGGTCATGTATTACAGCGCGACGTTTGTCCTTGTGAGTGCGAAGAATACGACCGCGACGTTGGATGAACTGGCGTGGGTTGCCGGTGCTGGCACAGAATATTGCCAATTCACTTCGTGGAACATCAACACCTTCGTCAAGACACTTCATTGAAGTCAGCACCTCAAGTTTGCCCGTGGCGAAATCTTCAAGAATCTGATTCCGATCACTTGTGCCGGAAACAAATTTCTTTACTGTGGTGGTCGGGCTTATTGACTGGACAATAGAAGTGTATTGGTCTATCAACGAATCCGAGTAATCATCATCAAAAGTTATCTCGGTATCATCATAAATGTCAGCTTCTTCAGTATCAGGCTTACTTCCCTCTGGTACATAGACGAGCGTGTATTTCAATGAACCTTTTTCTTTATACCAGTCTTGAAGAATTTCAGCAAAAATTTGCTGCTTGTTTGCTGCTTTATGTACTATCCGCTTACGCTTCAGAAGCAAGCGCATAAGAATGTCGTCTGAACCGGGAAACGATTCATTGTCATAATTGAAAAATTTGGCCAACTGGAGAGAAATTTTCATATACTCCAACATTTCTTCATCTGTCAATCTGACTAAATGAGGATAGTAGTTGTATCGACAAAGATACCCCTTGTCTATAGCCTCACGCATGGAGAATTCAAATGTATATCCATCAGTATCTTCACATCCGAAGAAACTATTCAAGAGTTTGTTCCCTCTTTCGTCGAACTGACGTTCTGGGGTGGCAGACAATCCGATACGCCGTACAAACTTTACTGCGTTTAGACGATTCAATATTCTGGGAGATCCCATATTGTGAGCTTCGTCTGCGATAAGTAATAGTCTTTTATTGATTTTCGGTGAGATAGATATGAGGTCTTTGAATATTGCATCTCTTGCGAAAGAGGCATATGTGGCAATAATTATGTAAGACGGTTCCTTGTCGGAAAAATTGAATTCTTCCTGAAATTTTATGGTGTCAAGCTCAGATTTCCATGATTTATTCTTTGAACAGACCTTTACTATGTGTCCAAAATTGAATTTCTTGCATTCTTCTTCCCATTGGTCAACCAGAGTCAAAGTTGGGACAAGAATAATGGCGCGATAGTAACCTTTACTCCTGTATATCTCTAACAAGCAATTGAGAGAAGTAAGAGTTTTACCAGTGCCGGTTGCCATTGCAAATAATCCCTTCTGCCGATTTTCTTTCCAATTGTCAAAGGCTTGCTGTTGATAAGGTCGAGGACCTGTAGGATAAGGAAATCTTGGCTCACTTTCTTTCGCCTTTTCCACATTCCGAATTTTGTCGATAGCCCTTTCAACCTTAGCCTTCGTCTTCTGCAATGCAGATTTAACAGTATCGGGCAGTGAACTGTCTGATATTTCACTGATGAGCTCCAACTCATCGTTAAGAAGCTCTTCCAATCCTTTCACTTTATGACTGGAAGTATATCCTTTCAGGTTGGTCGCGTCAATAAATTCAACATCTTCGTCGCCCCCTTTGAATGCTCTATCAAACGAGTTTTGTATTCCCCTGATACGTCCATTGTCGGCGGGGCCGTTCCAATCGCAGAACACGCTTAGGCTCTCCTTATTGTGTATTAGTGCAGTCAGTGAAAAGTTTACAGAGCCCTCGAATGCTATTTTGTTTAAGCCATCGCTGAAAGTGCCACATTTTGTATGGGCTATACCATTGCCATTAACCATGCGGACTATTTTTACCTCAATTCGTTCATTGCGAATGAGCCATGCGAGGCATTCAAAGAAGTGTTTGTCGCGTTTGTTAAGGGTGTAACTCAACTGCTCCAGATTGTTCAAATCAAAGTATGGCAATTCTGCCGGCTCATGCGCCATGGAGATAGCTGAAACATCATCACTACTGAGAATGTCGTTGATAATCATTCGCATTTTACCCCCATTATAGATGAAGGAGGCGAATCCATATGACAGAACATTGATAGCTGACGATGAGAAGAATCCGAGCATAAGATCGAATGAGGAGGCATTGCACAGAGCCTCCGAAAAGAAACCTACCGGTTCCCATTCGGTCTTTGTCTCAAACCTGAAGGCTTCAGGCCATGTCACGTCTGTCTTCAGCATACTCTATTATATAAAGCAGTTAGCGCAAAATGCGTCGTTGTCATCATCATCAAGCATATCCACCAAAAGGCCGGTGCCAGCTTTCTTCTTGGCTTCTTGTTTCTTTATGGCATCCAGTTTGATTTGCCGTACTCGTTCAGGGCGGATAAGTTCTTCAAGACTTTCATTCTGATTCCATGTGTAGCCGTCTTTCTCAAATTCCATGGCCCTGGCAAATAAATCAGGATGCTGTTCATATAGCCATATCCATTCTATCTTCTGTTGGAAGAAACAGAAATAGCAACCGGAGCGGCTTCGGTTGTAGGTGCCGGTCTTTCCATCGACCTCGAATTCAATGGGCTTATAATATGCAGGTATGCCTACGCCGCTATCTTCCAATATTCTGAAAATATCCTCCTTGATTAAAACATCCTCATTATCCACAAGTGGAAACTCATTGAGTTTGCCTACAGGATAATCTGTACCTTTGAGATATTCAAAAACAGCGCGATTGAATAGTTTCATATCGATATCCATTAGCGCGTTTGTCTTCTTTGCATAATAGAAGTCCTTTGTCAACGGATGTTCAAGAATCTCTTTCAGCCTATCTTTCAAATCATCAGGAGCAATAGATAAATAGACCTCGGTGAATCGTTCAATGTTATTCTTATGCACGATGTTGTGGATTACATCTATGCTCCATATATTTCTTCGGAAAGGGAAAATAGCTTGGATGTTCGGTTTTGTCGACACATAGCCTTCACGGTCTTCATCTCCACGAATACCAACGTATGATATTGTGGGGTCATCACCTACAAAACGTTCCATTTCAGCCAACTTCATTTTCTGTGTACACCAGCGTTGCTGTGGTGAAGGAAGAAAATTTCCAGACGCCCTTAGGAAATGTTCAAAGGGCGTAGGCTCTGGACTTCCCTCGGCTGCCCTCAGTCGTTTGATACCTCCAAGGAATGATTCAAGACGATTAATCAGAAGCTCGGTTTCCGCAAGTTCACAACCCGTGTCAGTGTTGTAATATTCCACATTCAAGTCGGGATATTTCGACTTCATATAGATTGCCAATGCAGCGCTGTCCTTTCCTCCTGATATGCCTAATACATGCCGTACCATAATCATTTCAATTTTTCATTCAACAATTTAAGGAGAACACATATATCGAGGTCTCGGTCGCCGGACATGTATTCAGATAGTTTCTCTATCATCTTGTCGGCTTTGGCTCTCTTTGTGGACGGTAAACGGAATGTTTTTGCCTCAGAGAAGTCACCTCCGGCAGTAGCCAGCTCAAAGTTGAAGGCTTCATCACCATCTTCAAGAGTAACATCAGTAGAAAGAGATGATGCTCGCTCCAACTCGCTGAAAAGATGAAGTAGGCTATTTACCAAAAGAGCTTCCTCGTTATCTTTGGTTTCGTCAAGACGTTTGTCATTGACCACAATAGCAATCTTTTCGTAGAACTCTTTGCGATTTTCAGACGATGCAAGGATTCTCTCCAAGAATGATTTACTCTTGGGCGTGAGGACGCTGCCGTTTACTGTTGAGTAACGTTCAGTAAGTATCGACTTGTATTCTTCAAACTCCGAAGTAACTCCTATATGTTCCTTGACTTTAGCCTCGATTCGATCTATGAGAAAATCATAGCACGTATTGAGGTCTCTTACTGCGGTACGTATGAGTTGAAGGTACTGTGCGACGAAGGTGTCACTGTTCAAATCTCGATAACCAAGAGCGGCAGGCAGGTCCTCAAAGAATGTCTTTGCCGGGTCTTGCGCCTGAGCAAGTACATCTCTGAATTTAGCGGTAAACGGATTGTCGAACTTTCGTGTGGACTTGGCGTAGCTGTTAAGAGTACGATAGAAGTGGAAGAATGGCTTAACCGTTTCTAATAAGGAATCAGTCCTTATGGCTACAGCATCATCTTTACGCAGAAACTGTCGGTAACGTTTGAAGAATTCCAACCGCACGCCTGACACATCGAAAGCCTTTACCGAGAAGTTTTTGAGCTGCTTCTGGAGTAATTCAAAAACCTCTTTGTTTATGCTTAATACAAACGTGTTGTCATTATACAGAGCGTAATCCTGTTGGTTGACATATAGAAATATCGGGAGCCATATGTCGATAACGCCTTGTTTGAGTTTATATGGACGAGAACGAAGTATCTTGACCAGTTCTGTCAATTTTCTCGGGCGGTCAACACTGGATTTCAAGAAATCCATGCAGGCTTTCCAAATTGATTGAAGTTCCGATTTTGTAGGTGCCCCCAATATCCAGTTGCCATCATCGTCTTGACGATGAATACCGGAGTCACGGAATAGAGTGTAATATATGGTTTTCTCGGGAGGAAATGACTGCTTCGGAAATCCAAAGTCTTCTTCATCTGAATGGAGAAGCATGGCATCCAATAAATTTACCCTCGCCAAGGAAATTGCCGAACTAAATTTCTGTTTATTGAAAAGTTCATTCCTTATGATGGGTGTCTTATGGTAGACCTCAGCACAGACACTTGAAATCAGCTCATTCAAGTCTTTGAGCGAATGGATAGTCAATTCTTTACCTTGGAAATACCAAATGATTGAGCTTGTCGGAGAAGTTATCTCCTCATTGAGAGCGTAGTTAAGCTTTTGGGTCTCATATCTCTTTTGGTTCTCCAATTCAGTTTTTGCCACATTGTCATCCAGTGCCACATTTTCAAGAACATACTGGAGTTTTTTTATCTCATGGAGATGCTTGGTAATGGCTTCAGTATTCTTGAAATATGCGTATATATTGGCTCCGGCATTTGATGCTTCAGAAATTTCCTTGACATCGGATTGAATGTCTGACAATGGGAACACCAAATGAATATATCCGTCTATCTCGCCTATAGGCTCAATATTGACAGGCTCGTTCGTTACTTTAAATTCAAAGTAACGAGGTGTCCCTGTTTGGTAATAAAACGCATTAGCCAAAAACACACGTGGACGGACGTATCCGCCTATTTCTTCAATAGACAATATGGGTATCGGAACGATTCCAGCGGCTTTATATAGTTCGTCTTCAAGGTTGAGATTAGTTCCCTCAAAAAGAATATATTGTGACTTATACTGTGCGTAGCGAATTATTTTTAATGAAGTCAGTTTGTCAATTATAGCCAAAGGCTGATTTATGCCCATAGCATTTTGAGCATAGACTTCAATGAATTCCTTTGTGAGTCTGACACCGGCAAAGAAAATGTTGAGCAGGCCAATCAGCTTTATTATTTTTATGGCTGCTTCAATAAACTCGGAAGACGCATCAATACTGCCAATCCTTTCCAATGCAACAGTCAACGACCTCCAGCCGGTAGAGTCAGCATTGGTTTCCGTTAATGCTGAGAAGTAATGATAACGTAGATAATCGCACACCTCTCTAACGTTATATGTATTGGTGGGAGTTGGCGTGAAGTCGTTGAGTGATCCATTGCCTTTTGCAGTCAAGAACGAGAAAAGGCTTCTTTCGTTTTGTCCGTAGCGTTGGATTGCCATTGTTAATACAACGGCTGAGATTGGGTCTAGTGGATATAACTTCTCGGCAGTTGAGAACTTGAAGCTATCAGAAACAATCTTTGAAGTAGTAGCAAGGTCATACAGTATGGTAAAGCCTGACTTGGCCTCAGAGGACATTGCCACAGGCTTGCTCTCCATCTGCTGAGTCGTTAGATATAGCAATTGCTCAACCGGCTCGGCAAATACCACTTCTTCAAATCGTCCTTTAACTTTCTGCCATTCGTTCCTTTGAGTCTCTGTGAGCTTGGCGGCGTAAGACCCAAAATTCTGATGGAGAGTTGTGAGCAGAATAATGTTTCGACTGGGTACATTCACAAATTCAGCCAATTTCTGGAGAAAGTACAACTCTTTCTCAGGGTTATTGTTGGCCGCATATTCTAGAATTTTCCCAAATTCGTCGATGACGATAAACAAGAATTTGTTTTGCCTACGAAGTTGCTGATAATATTGATGTAACGCGTCAATTGGATTTTTCGCTTCGGATTCCAACTTGCGTCCTATCAATTGGCTTAGTGATGTGTAATCACCAACAATATTCAGAAATTCAAAGTCCCTTACGTTTCCAAAGACCTTTCTGTTTCTCACCAACTGACCGATACGTTTTTTGAGGTCATTTTCCAGTGCGAGAATAAAACTTGATTTACCTGTGCCGTAGGTGCCGATGAGTGTAAATGAATGGTGGCCACTATTGTAGCCATTAACCAAACCGCCAACGACAAGTTTGGCATTCTCCGTAACGATATAATTGAAATCGTTGGTGGTATTATGCTCTATATTTATTGAAGGAATGTAGCTCATCGTTGTTCGTAATACTTTTCAAGGATGGAGAACGGGGCAAAGTTGTGGAGAAATTGAACGTTCTTTACACCACTGTTGTCAGCATAGGCTATCAGCCCTGGATATTTTTTCTCGGCTGATTGTATCAATTGGATAAGGGAAACTATTGGAGTGCAGAAAGTAAGCGACAACTCCATTAGCTTATCGAAGGAAATTGTCTTGTCTCCGTTCGCTATGTAATAGAGCGCAAAGAGTATGACTTCCGGTGAAATTTCCGAAGATGAGACCTCTCTAAAAACATAATAATCTGAATGGTCTTTCCCATTTGCACCTTTCTGAATGAGATTCAATTCAAGGAGAATTGAAGAAAAGTCCTCGATTGATTTAAGGTCAGAAGGTGAAACGTAATTTTTCAGAAGTACTCCGATGTCTTTACGAACTGTATTCTCATTATAGACATTCTTTTGCTCTGGAACAGAACATTTCCTCTTGATAAAATTTTGAAGTTCAGTTTTGGTGAAATCTCTTTTCTCTCGTTGATATTCAACGAATAAGAGGTTGTATAAGGATGCTTCTTTAGCTGATACAATCAGGAAGTGAAGCAACCAAAGAGTATTTATGTCTTGAACGTACTGGTCGCGTCCAGTCTCAGAATCAAAAAGGAATTTGGCTATCGCTAATAGCTCATCTTGTTTGGTCAAGCCAAAGGCACGAAGCCAAAAGCGGATGGAAGACACCATATTTTTGCCTACACCGAGAATAGCTACACTGTCAGTCTTGCTAAAACGGTTTCCGTTTAGCAAGAAATCATATCCTTTCTTCAGCCACAGAGATTTGCACTGAAAGGACTCATGTCCCGAAAAGCTGTATCTGCTCAATGTTATAACGTTTTAATTTCAATCCATATCTCTAAGCAAGAGAT
>CAJTOZ010000009.1 GCA_910578095.1 uncultured Muribaculaceae bacterium
GCATATTCAGTTCTGCACCACAAACATACTATCTACATTGCGGGCGGTAACCTTATGGTGTCGACTTGGGTAATTTTGCGGATAATCAATTTCTTTTTTTTTGCCGTGACGGAACAAAAAGAAGCGGCCGCGCTGTCGGGGCGCGGCCGCTTTATGCGGATTTATGTGATGTGGATTACTTCACAAGCACTTTGGTGGTGGTGTTGCCCTGACGGCGGATCACGATCTGGCCGGCGGTGGGCTCGTTGATGCGCATGCCCTGGAGGTTGAAGTACTCAACGGGAGCATCGTTGTTGTCGATAGTGATATCGTCGATACCTGCGTTTTCATCGCTAAGGCTGAAGGGAAGCGTGATGGTGCAGTTCTTGTAGTAGCCGAACCATCCATTGTCGTATGCGCCCCAGGTGCCTTCCCAGCTGAGGGTGTTGCCGCTGTAGGTGGCTTCGATTCCGTCCAGCTGATTGCCATTAAGAGCTACGATAGCAACGCGGCCGCTTTCTCCGGAAAGGGTGTAGTCAAACCAGTACCATGTGTCGATGAAAGCAGTTTCGGTGTCGCGTTCAATCTGCACGTAGAGGGGATATGTTGCTGTGATAGCGGTATTCTTTTCGAAGATGAAGTTGTCGAGCACCACGCATTCGCCGAGGTTGTCGTTACCCAGCATTACGTCTTCCTCATGTTTTACGGTAAGATAGGTGGTGAACTCGGTGTAGGTGTCGAGGAATGTGCCTTTGTCATCGGTGTCGCGCTCGCTTATTACGGCGATGGCATTGTAGGTGGTGGACTTTGTCATCTTCACCTTGTCGAAGAGGGCGTAGCTGTATCCGGGCATGCCTTCAACGCCGTAGGTGAACACGTCGTTGCTGGAGATGGTTCCATCGGCGTTGAGGTTGAACACCACGCTTTTGTTGCGGTCTTCTTTGTCGGCATCGTCATCCCAGCCGTAGAGCCAGAGGTCCTCGCTCACTCCGGGCGTCTCTTCTTCCATCTGGAGGCACTCCTGAGGAGCACAGGAGATGGTGCCGGCAGCGAAATCGACGGTACCTACCACTGTTACGTCGGAATAGCGGAGACCTACGATTTTGACCTGATTCTCACCTTCGCCGGCCTGAATGGAGAGTACGCCTTTTTTGTTACCGCCTTGGGTCGAGGAATAGAGGTAGAATGAGTATTCATACACGCCGCAGAGTTCGGTCATATCGGATGCAGCGGCCTTTGCGGCAGCGCGGTGGGTAGGGGTGGCAACGTTGTTTTTGCCTACCACGCCGGTGAGGTTCTTGACGATTTTTGCGCTGCTGGCAAGGTTTGCGCCTGCAAAGGGCTGAACGGCTACTTCGTTGGAGGTGCCGGCGGATTGCATCTTGTGGGCTTCTGCCGAAGCGGAAACAGCAACAGAGGCTGCGAGAAGAATGGTGTAGAGTTTTTTCATGCGATTCTCTAATGTTATTTATTAAAATTGTTGGGTATGTCGTATAAATGTGTTATAAAGCACTCTTTCAAGCGCAAATTTATACTATATTTTGTTTACTTCCAAAAAATATTCATAAAAAAATGAGTTTTTAGGCGAAATTGTCAGCAACAGTTTACAATAATGGCAAAATGCTAAAAAATCGACGCCAGGGCGCCGATTTTTTAGTTCATATAATTAAGTTCATATAATTATATGTGGGATAATGCTTAGCGTGCGAGGGCAAAAGCTGCGCCGCCGGCCATCTGCTGATAGGCGTATACGCCCTGTGCGGAGAGTTCCACGGTGTGCATGTCGCCGTCGATGCCGGGCATAGCCACGTGGGTGTCGTCGATGAAGGTGAGGATTGTGTGGCGCTCGCCGTTGAGATTTACGCTCCAGGTCTGCTCATCGGTGTCGAAGTCAAGGCGCACGATGCTGCCGTCGGTCTCGGATTTGATGGTGTAGCCATGTCCGTCGCATTCTACGAGATAGCGTCCGTCGTTGCCTTCAATCACTTTGGTGCCGCTGGCCACGGGGTTGGAGCCGCTCCAGAATTCGATGCTGTTGAGCACAAGCACGTCGGCGAGGGCGCTCACTTCGTAGACGGGGAGAACCCAGAAGGCGAAGAACACGAGTTCGTTGACGAATTTGTTGCCGATCTGTTTGTTCCAGCTCAGGAGTTTGTTGGTGAGCTGAAAACTTCCGATGCAGGAAGTGCCGAGCATCGATGCGCTCAGAAGGCACACGAGAGCCACGCTCAGGTAGGTCTTTCTCATAATGTGGGGTGTGTGGATGAATAAATAAATAAAAAAGGGTGAATGATTGTCGTTGTTATGCTTGTATTTCCCGTCGGGCGGTGTCGTAGAACGCCATTATGTCTCGCACGTAGGCCACAGGTTCGGACCCTCGGCAATATCCGTACTTCACCACGGGGTCGTTGTAGTATTCCGGTTTTGATTTCATGAGCAGGGCGCGCTCCACATTGTCGTCCCATACCTGGGGGTCCATGCCATATTTGTCGCACAGCCGCATGGCGTCGAGCACATGGGCTATGCCCACATTATAGCTTCCGATCACGAATTTCAGGCGTTCGCGGTCGTTCGGCACATATTTCTGCAGCTGTCGGTTGAGATCCCGCAGCAGTTGGGTGGCCACATTTATGCTCACCTCAGGATTGTTGAGCTTCGACACAGGCGTGCGGTATCCCCGTGCGGTGCGCGGCATTATCTGCATGAGCCCGCGTGCGCCCACCCATGAGCGTGCTGTGGGCTTGAAGCGGCTCTCGGCCCAACCCTGGGCGGCAAGCAGGCGCCAGTCCCAGCCTATGCGGTCGGCATAGGTTTTGAAGAGCTTGTCGTAGCTCGATATGTATCCTTTGGAGAAGTCGAAGCGCTGGAATGTGCGTCCTTTGCTCATCTCAAAATAGCGCTTGAGCAGGTCGGCATTATCGCGTCGGGCATCGGCAGTGGCCATCCATGTGTCCACACTGTCGGCAAGCCACGCACGCTGCGGCGCAACGCCCCATGCGGCGCGTTGCGGAAAACTCACCTCGAGGCTGACGTCAAGATCGGGGTAGTACGTGGCATTGAGGCGTGCCACATTGCGGTTCACCACGGTCAGAGGTATTTTGCCGTCGCTCACCATCTGTATAAGATCCTCATCGATAAGGGAATCGGCATCGACAGTGTGGATGTTGATGCCTCCGCCGAGCTCTTCGTCGAGATGGCGC
Source organism: uncultured Muribaculaceae bacterium (assembly GCA_910578095.1). Classification (GTDB taxonomy): domain Bacteria; phylum Bacteroidota; class Bacteroidia; order Bacteroidales; family Muribaculaceae; genus CAG-873. The sequence goes on from CAJTOZ010000009.1 coordinate 3,180, forward strand.
AGACGTTGTTCGTATTTAGAACCGCTTTCCACATATATGTCCTTGCCCGGGAGCTGCGTGACATCGGTGATGGCAGCCTTGCCTTTTTCTTTCGGCTGCACGAGCACTTGGGTGGTGAGCATTTCCGGACCGCAGGCCAACACGCGTCCGCGGTACTGCGACGTCACCGGCACATCGCAGGCAAGAAGGTCCACGGTGCCGCTGTCGAGCATTGCCACGGCCTCGCTCATGCTGCGGGCCACGCGGAGGTCGAGCACCATGCCTTTTGCCTCGGCGAAATCGCTTACAAGGGTGTAGTCGTAGCCCATGGGCTCATCGCGGTAGATGAAGTACGACGTTGGGCTGTAAAGCGTGGCCACACGCAGCGTATCGGGCAACGCGTTCACGCTTTCTCCGGCCGTACGGTGGCCGCACGACACTGCAGCCACCGCTGCCATTGCGGCGACGCCTGCGGCTATTATATGGCGAAGCTTGTTCATGTAATTAAAACGCGGCGGATGCTTTTTGGTTGTGTGGCAGACGTGTTATTTCAGTCTTTCTATGTTTTTTTTGTCGCCCACGAGCCATACTATGTCGCCTTGGGCAAACACCAGGTCGGGGTCGGAATCAATGTATTGGTCGCCGCGGTGCACCGCCACCACTACGGCGTCGTAGCTGTCGCGGATGGATGCGCTGCGCGGGGTGGCGCCGATTATTGGCGATGCGGGCCCGAGTATCACGGAGGCGAGCTGCACGTCGGATGCTGTAGTGTTGCTCTCCGGCACATGCTCCGCCTCTATGGCGGGCAGCACGGCGGCTATCTGCTCGTCGTTGCCTATGACGCCCAGCACATCGCCGGGGAATATGCGCATGCGTCCGTTGGGTATGGGGATGATTTGTGCTGCACGCTGTATGCTCACCACGTTGATGCCGAAACGCCCGCGCAGATTGCTGTCCATGAGGCGCTCGCCCACGAATTCGCAGCCGGAGCCCACGGTCATGAAGGCCTGATGGAGGTCGCCCACCACGTAGTTGTTTTTGCCGCTGCGGCGCAATTCGCGCTCGTTGAGGTTGTCGCGGAATTTATTTTCAATATGGTCGAGGCGTGTGCGCAGCCGTCGTGACAGCACAAACACCGTGACTATGACAACCACAGCCACCAATGCCACCATCGCGCGGGAGGAGAAGCTGATGCTCACGGCATAGGCTGCGAGCGCGAGCGCGAGGAGAGAGCGGAAGATACTGAGCACAATAGCCGGCACGCGGGCCGATGCGGTGTCGAAGCCGGCAGCGGAGGCCCGCACGGGCACTGCCAGCGCGAAAAGGAAAGGCGACATTACGGCAAGGGTGGTCACGGCAGTGAGCATGTCGGCCCATGCCGGCAACATTCCGAGAAGCAGAGGCCGCAGGAAATGGCGGCACACCACGACGACCGCTATCAGCACAATGGCGTAGCACAGCGTGGAGGGAAGGACGCGCCGCAGCATAGCGGCCCATACGCCGGGGGTGGCCTGTTCCTTTACGGCATCGGAGCGGTACCGGCTGATGAGGAAATGCAGGCGCGGAGGCAGGTAGCGCTCCACCAAAGCGTAGGCCGGAGTGGCCATTTTTATGAAGTAGGGTGTGGTGAAGGTGGTGATGACCGATACAGCCACCACAATGGGGTACAAGTTGGGCTCAAGCACGCCGAGGCTCATGCCGAGGGTGGCTATGATAAAGGCGAATTCGCCTATCTGTGTGAGTGAGAATCCGCTCTGAATGGCCACGCGCAATGTCTGTCCGGTCACAAGCATACCGAAGGTGCCGAACAGTATCATACCCACCACTACCACGGCCGAGAGGATGAGTATCGACTGCCAGTACTGGGCGAGTATGGCGGGCTGCACCATCATGCCCACCGAGATGAAAAACACGGCGCCGAATAGGTCCTTGACGGGTGTGACCACGTGCTCTATGCGCTCGGCGTAGCTCGTGCCGGCGAGGATGCTGCCCATGACGAATGCCCCTAAAGCGAGCGAAAAACCGCAGTAGACGCTGAACACAGCCATCCCCAGACACAGCCCCATGGACACCACAAGAAGTGTCTCGCCGTTGAGAAAGCGCCGCCAGCGGTTGAGCAGCGAGGGAAGCACGTACACGCCGACCAGAAACCAGATCACGAGGAAGAAAAGAAGCTTGCCCACGCTGAAGAGAAGGTCGGACCCCTCAACGGAATTATTTACAGCGATGGAAGAAAGAATCACCATCATGACCACGGCGAAGAGATCTTCGACAATGAGCACCGCCAGCACGAGCGAGGCGAATTTCTGCTGTCGCAGGCCCATGTCGGTGAACGCCTTGAGGATAATGGTGGTGGACGACATGGAGAGCATGCCGCCCAGGAAGAGGCTGTTGATGGTGTTCATGCCCATGAGATGTCCGGCGGCGAATCCGGCACACATCATGCCCGATACTATGATAAGCGCGGTGACGACGGCCGATCCGCCGGCGCTCATGAGCTTTTTGAAACTGAATTCAAGTCCGAGCGAGAACAGCAGCACAATTATACCTATCTCGGCCCAGAAGTCAATGTTGGCCTCGGTGGTGACCGACGGCAGATACTCGAAGTGGGGGCTCGCAAGAAATCCGGCCACGATATAGCCCAGCACCACCGGCTGCTTGATCCATTTGAACAGCACGGTGACGCCGGCTCCGAGCAGGAGGATAAAGGCGAGGTCGCTGATCAGGCTCTCGATGTTCATTTCTTGCGGGCGTCGATGTCCTTGAGCAGTTCCTCAACAGCTGTGCGCAGCTGGTCGTCGCGGCCGGCAGCTATGCCTTCGGGGGTATTGAGCACGGTCACATCCGGCTCGAGTTCCTGATTCTCGAGCACGGAACCGTCGGCGAGGCGGTAGCCTATCACGGGAATGCCGAACACCATGGAGGGGTCCTGCATGCGCACCCAGTTGACGGAGGTCATGGTGCCGGCCACAGGGGCGCCCACCAGGCGTCCTATGCCTTTGTGCTTATACACCCAGGGTGTGCCGTGGGCGTTGCTGTAGCAGGCTTCGCTCATGAGCATTATGCTGGGTTTGTTCCAGCGGCGCGACGGCATGTCGCAAGTGGCGGTGCCGCGTATTTCCTGTGTGAGATATTTTTCGCCGCTCAGCAGCACTTCAATGTCCTCGTGCAGACGTCCGCCGCCGTTCCAGCGTATGTCCACAACCACACCCTCGCGGTCGTTGTAGCGTCCGAGCAGGTCGCTGTACACGCGGCGGAAGCTGTCGTCGCCCATGGATTGGATATGTACATACCCGAGGCGTCCGCCGGAGAGGCTGTCTACTTCAGCGCGGCGTGCGTCGACCCATCTTTCGTACAAAAGCTCGGAGAAGGCTCCGGCGCCGATGGGTAGCACCACTTCTTCAATAGAGGCTCCGGAGGCATCGGTGAATGCTACGAGCGTCTTGCGCCCGGCGATGTCGGCGAGCAGGGCGGCGTAGTCGGTGTCGTGGGCCAGGGGCGTGCCGTTTATGGCTGTGATCACAGCTCCGGGGCGCATCTTGGATGCTGCCTTGTCGAACGGGCCGCCTACCACCACTTCCTCAACTTTCAGACCCGGGCCGGCGAAAGAGTAGTCGTAGAGCAGTCCGAGCGACGCAGTGCGGTCGGCATCGCGCGATGCGGGGGCGGAGTATCGGCCGCCGGTGTGGCTCACGTTGAGCTCGCCGAGCCATTCGCTCAGCAGTTCGGCAAAGTCGTAGTTGTTGGAAATATGGGGCATGAACTTGCGGTAGGCCTCGGTCATTGCCGGCCAGTCTACGCCGTGCATGTCGGCAGTGTAGAATCGTTCGGCTTCCTCGCGTGCCACGTAGTCAAACATGTAATCGCGCTCGGCGTTGTGGTCGAGGCGCATTGCGGCAGAGTAGGCCACGGGAGTGATTTTCGCGCCTTTAGGCTCGAATTTGCGTATGGAGGAGCCTATGAGGAACATGTTCTTAAGGTCGGGAGTGGCGTCGAAATGCGCACCGCCGGAGATTTTCTTCACCATCTCCATAGCGCCGTCGTCGTCGCGCAGAGCGAGTTTCCAGAGATTGGCGCCCTGGTCGGCCTGGGTGGTGTAGTAGAGGGTTTCGCCATCAGAGGTGATGATGGCGTCGATAAGATCGGTCGACATGGGCGTGAGCCGCACTATGCGCTTGTCGATGCCGTCGGGCTCCACATTGATGGTCTTGTTGTCGGCCTTGCTTTCCTCGGCTTCTTCTTTTTTGCCCTTCTTGGCCTTGCTTTCGGTCTTCTTATCGTCCTTTTTGGATTTTTTGTCGAGCTCCTTGCGCAGGGCGTAGTCCTCCTCGCTGAGCAGGAAGCGGTCGTAGGCATCGCGGTTGAGAAACGCAAGCATTACATCGTACTGCGAACCCCACGAGGCATGGTTGCGCATGCCGTATCGTTCGCTGCCGAAGAGTATGGCGTTGCCGTCGAGTGCCCAGCGTATGGTTTCGTCGAAGTAGCCGCTGTTGGTGATGTTTATGATGTTGCCATCGGCCACATTGATGATGGCTACATCGGAGTATGGCTCGTGACGCCGCGCCACTATATCGGTGGCTATCCACCGCGAGTCCGGGCTCCACTGAAACGAGAAGCGGCCGTTTCGCTGCGGGTGGGTGGTGCCATCGGTGAGCTCGCGCACGGCCCCGGTGGCCACGTCCATCACGGCAAGCTTGGTGCGGTCAAGCACAAATGCCAGTTTCTTGCCGTCGGGCGAATATTCCGGACAGGAGCGCTCATGGCCATCGTCGGGGAAGAGGGCTTTTTCCGAAAACGAGGTCGCGTTGGCGAAATTGCCGTCTATGTCGGGGCGAGCCATCGACGCTGTGTAGATGTTGCTGCGGCCGTTGCGCTCGGAGGCGTAGATGAGTTTTTTCCCATCGGGGCTCCACTGCACGCCGCTCTCGGCGGCCGGAGTGGAGGTGACGCGTGCCGTGGTTTCATACTCCACGGAGGTGACGAATACATCGCCGCGGTAGACGATGGCCATCATCTCGCCGTCAGGCGAGGCGGAAGCCTCGGACGCTCCGCGGGATGCGGTGAGTTTCTCTACGTCGGGCAGCGTCTCGTCTATGAGCGATATCGCCACCTTGGCAGGCTCAGCGCCCTCGCGCATAGTGTATATCTCGCCGTCGTAGGTGAAACACAGGGTGCCGTCGGCTCCATGGGAGAGAAAGCGCACGGGGTGGGTGGTGAAATGTGTTACGGCCGTAGCATGACCGTCGTCGGCGAGGGCATAGACATTCATGCTGCCACCGTCGCGCTCGCTGAGGAAATAGTTTTTGCCTTGGCCGGCCGCAGGATTTGTGTCCTCGCCCCGGCGGTGCGTTATGTTGGTGTGGGTGCCTGTGCGTGTGTCGTAGCGCCAGATGTCGCGTGTGACGCCCGATGTGTGGTGCTTGCGCCATTCATCCTCAAAACCTTTCACATCCTGATAAAGGAAGGTGAGGCCGCCGGGCTCCCAGCTGATATATCGCGCCGGGGTGGCGAGCACGCGGGTGGTGGCGCCTCCTGCCGCAGGCACGGCATAGAGCTCGGTCATGCGCGCCGACGGGAAAAGAGCGCTGGCGGCGGGGTCCTGTATGGCGGCCGAGAACAGCACGGAGCTGCCGTCGGGGGAGAAAGCTTCAGGTATCTCTGAGGCGGAGTTGTAGGTGAGCCGCACCGGTGCGCCACCGGTGGCGTCGACAATGTATATGTCCATGTTGCCGTTGCGGTCCGATGCGAAAGCTATTTTCTTGCCGTCGGGGCTCCATACGGGATTGGCCTCATAGGAGGCTCCCGATGTGAGGCGGGTGGCTTGGCCACCGGAGGTCGGCACGGTCCAGATGTCGCCTTTATAGCAGAATGCTATCGTATGGGCATCGGGAGATATCTTTACATCGCGCAGCCACATCGGGGTTGTGGTGGCGGCAATGGCTGCAGGCGCCGCAAGGGCCATGAGTGCAAGCAGTTTTTTCATATGCTGTGAAATGATTTATATTCTATTGATATGCAAAAATACATAATTCCGCTTGCATGGACAAAATTTCTTCCAAAAACGGCAGGCGCGCCGGGGAATAATTCCATTTTTCCGGCTATAATGAGAAACCCGCGCTTTGGTGGCGCGGGTTTCGGAATATTCAGGTGTGTAGGGTTTACATCGGGGCGTTGTCGTAGATGGTCTGCAGGGTGTAGGCGGGATCGTCGTTGTAGTAGCCGCGCACCATGGTTTCTACTGCGGGCTGTGATTTGGTGCCGATGTAGCTGCCGGTGGCGTGGTTGAAGAGGCCGAAGGCTTCCTTGCCGGTGGCCGCGGAACCATTGTCCCAGAAGAAGAGCGCTATGTCTTTGTCGGCGGCTGCGCGGCACACATATTCGAGGTAGTAGAGGCGGAAGCTCTCGGCGCGGTCGTCGGCGCGCGTGGTGGCTCCGAATTCGCCCACATATACGCCGCGTCCGGAGAATTTGCCGGTGAGCGAGGCAAAGGTGTCGGTCACGTTATTTTCGTCGCCCCATGTGTCTTTTTTGCCGGCGGTGCCTGTGTGGCCCCATTCGGTATATTTAGCTTCGATGGCGAAGGTGGTGGGGTCGTAGAAGTGTACGGCCACGAGCAGGCGGTCGTTGGCAGTGTCGTCGGGCAGCACGAGGTTGTCGATGGTGAGGGAGGGGTTGGTGCAGTAGCCGGGGATGCCGAGGAAACGCGTGGCGTTGTTGCCGCCTGCGGAGCGCACGGCGTCGACAAATGTCTGGTTCCATTCATTGAGGGTGGCATACTGTTTGCCTCCGTCGTTACGGTTGTCGCCCCATCCCCATTTGCCGTCGTGGATTTCATTGAAGGCCTCAAACATGAGGAACTGGCCTTTGTCGGCAAAGCGCTCGGCTATCTGTTTCCACATTGCTGCGAGCTGTGCTTTCACTGCTGCGTTTTTGGCGGCATCGGTGGCGGCGTTCTTTATGTCCAGCCAATAGGCGCTGTCGGCACCATCGTGGTGGATATTGATGATGGTGCGGAGGCCGGCGTTTTCGGCGTAGTCCACCACTTCGGCTATGCGATCGAGCCATGCGGCGTCGATGGTGTAGTCGGGAGCCTCGCCGATATGTCCGAGCCACGTGATGGGGATGCGCACGGAGCGGAATCCTGCATGTGCGAGGGCTATGAAGAGGTCCTGCGTGGCGGCGGCATTGCCCCATGCGGTTTCAGACGACACGCCGTTGCTATGGGAGTCGAACTGGTTGCCGAGGTTCCATCCGAGGCCAAGAGCCTGCGCATATTCTATTGATGTGGAGACATCTTCAAGCGTGGGAAGGTCGGGCACATTGCTGTTGGCCTCCTGGGCGATGCTTACATCGGTTGTGAGTTTGCCGGAGGTGAAGGTGATGGTGGTGGCGCGTTCCAGTCCGGAGTTGGGCGCAACAGAGAATACGAATGTGGCGATATCGTCGGTGCGGTCGGAGGATTTGCGCGTCACCCATGTGTCGGCGATTTTGGCGGTGGGCACGCGGGAGGATTTCACTGTGATGGTGATTTCCTCGCCATCGGCACTTGCCTTTTCGTGGCTTACGGATTCTACGCTGAGGTAGGCTTCGGTGTCGCCGGGGGTTGGAACGGGATCGGGCTGATACTCATCGTCGGAGCAGCTCCAGAGTGTGGCCGAGGCGAAAAGGGCCACGGCAAAGGTTTTGATGTACTTAAGCATATATTATTGTTGGTTTGATTGATTTGCGAAAGGTGCGTTGTCGTAGATGGTTTGCAGTGTGGTGGTGTCGCCGGGGTTGTAGCCGTGCGTCATGGCTTCTGCCGCAGCGCGGGCAGCCGGACTGTAGAAGGCTCCGGTGGTGCGGTCGAAGAGACCGAATGCTTCGTGCCCTGTGCCACGGTTGCCGTTGTCCCAATAGGTGAGGGCGATACCGCGGTCGGCGGCTGCGCGGCACACATATTCAAGATAGTAGCGGCGGAATGCTTCGGCGCGTTCGGTGTCGCGGTTGCCGCAGCCGAATTCGCCTATGTACACGGGCGTGCCGTTGTCGATGAAGCGCTTGCGCAGCATGTCGAAGATGTCGGTCACGTTCTTTTCGTCGCCCCATGTCTCTTTTGCGGCTGTGTCGGCCGTGTGTCCCCATTCGGTTTTCTCCCCGTTGATGGCGAACGACACGGGATCGTAGAAATGTACGGCCACGAGCAGGCGGTCGGCCACGCTGTCGGCCGGCAGTTGCAGATGCTCGCATGTCAGCGCAGGATTGGTGCAGTAGCCGGGTATGCCGAGGAAGCGCGTGGTGTTGTTGCCCCCTGTGGCGCGCACGGCGTCGACAAATGTCTGCATCCATGCGTTGTGTGTGGCGTATTGTTTGCCGCCGTCGCTGCGGTTGGCGCCCCATCCCCATCCTCCATCGTGGATTTCGTTGGCGGCCTCAAAGATGAGAAACTGGCCTTTGTCGGCAAAGCGGCGCGCTATCTGGGTCCATACGGCTGCAAGTTGGGCCGACACTTCGGCTGCCCTCACTGAATCGGTGGCGGCGCCTTTTATGTCGAGCCAGTGGCGGGAGTCTGCTCCGTCGTGGTGTATGTTTATGATGGCGCGGAGGCCGGCGTTTTCGGCGTAGCCCACCACCTCGGCTATGCGGTCGAGCCATGCGGCGTCGATGGTGTAGTCGGGAGCTTCACCGATATGGCCGAGCCATGTGACGGGTATGCGCACGTGCGCGAATCCGGCGGCAGCCACACTGTCGAAGAGCGCCTGCGATACGGCAGGGTTGCCCCACGCGGTTTCGCCGGCCACACCATCGTTGTAGGCGTCAAACTGGTTGCCGAGGTTCCACCCTATGCCGAGCGTGCGGGCATAGTCGAGTGCGGAGATTGTGTCGGTTGCGGATGTTTCTTGCGTGCCGGCAGCCGGGCTGCATGAGCAGAACAGCGTGCATATGGCGGCTACTATAGCCGGAATGTGTTTTGTCATTTGTGGTACTTTAGGTTAACGCAAAATTACAATGAAAATGGTGCTTCTGCAATAGCGGAAACACCATTTAATGAGTTTTAAGGGGTATGATTTGTTGCTGGATGGTTATCTCAGTGTTATGAGTGTGATTTCAGGAGTGGCGCCTATGCGCATGGGGAGCCCTACGGTGCCGAGGCCGATGTTGACATACAGATGCCGGCCGAGGCTGTCGGTATAGAGGCCGCCCCATGTGGGGTATTTCCAGCTTGCGGGCGAGAAGCTGCCGATTTTCATCTGCATGGCGTGTGTGTGGCCAGAGAGTGTGAGGGCTATATTGGCACCGTTGTTGCCGGCTATGCTGTCGGTCCAGTGGCGCGGGTTGTGTGAGAGGAGTATTTTTGTGACCTCGTCATCGGTGTGTGGGTAGGCACGTCGTAGGTCGCCGCGTGTGGTGAACGGCGGCTCGCCTATGTTCTCTACACCTATAAGAGCTATGGAGTCGGATGCGCGGTGCAGCATGGCCGTGGAGTTGTCGAGCATGTGCCAGCCCATGCGGCGTTGGAGGGCGCGCAGGGTGTCGGCATCAGCTTTGTGTGCAGCCTCCGAAGTCCAGTTGTAGTAGTCGCCGTAATCGTGGTTGCCCATTACGGAGTATACGCCCAGTGGTGCGCACAGCCGCGACAAGGGTGAGGTGAACGGGCGCAACTCATTGCTGTGGCGGTTCACTATATCGCCGGTGAACAGGATGATATCGGGATGCAGGGCGTTGATGGCATCGACAGTTTTGGCCACGAAGATGGTGTCGTCGGCATAGGAGCCCACGTGCCAGTCGCTGATCTGCACGATGCGCATGCCCCGGAATGACTGTGGGAGGGTGGGGATGTCTATCTCTACCTCACGCACATCAAGGCGGAAACGCTCCACAAGTGCTCCCCACCACATGGCTCCGAAAGACACCACACCGAGCGCCACACCGGCTATTGTGAGCACATGCCAGCGGCGTCTGTGCCATAGATGTGGCAATGCGCCGGCGGCATCGAAGATCACAGCTATATATTTGGGCAGATATACGCTCCAGTAGGCATAGATGGCCCACATGATGCGCACGAGGAAGGCATCGTCGCCCACGCGTTTCGGCACGCAGATGATACCCGCCCACAACAGCGACAGAACTACGGATGCGGCTATGTGGAGCTTGCGTGCGCGCGGGTGGCGATGCAGACGCCGCCAGATGTAGAAGTCGATGGCGATGTTGAGCGCCAGCCCCAGAAGGGCCATTGCAAGGGGCAGACGCATGGGCTATCGCGACTCGTTGGCGCGTAGTTGGTTGACTACGGGATTGGCGTACATCATCAGCATCATGTGGCGCATGTAGGCGCGTTCTTCATCGGTGACATCCACCACATCCACCTTGTCGAGCTGCGAGTTTATGTAGGCGTCGAAGCTGTTGACATCGGTTTCCGTGTAGTAGGCGCCGAAGCGGCTGGTGTTGTGATATTCGTCGTAGGCGATATAGTTGCAGGGATACAGGTGGTAGCCACGGTGGATGGCGTTGTCGATGATGCGGCAAGCTTCCCGCACCACCGGTCCGCGCTCCTCGGAGGGGAATTCCGCCAGACGGCTGTTGATGCATGGGCCGAGACGGAAGTGTACGCGTCCTTTGGGACTGAGCATGCCGGTCTCCATGCTGAACAGGTCGTCGCGCTGGCTTTTGTGGAAGTGCGGGTCGCGCTGCTTGAGCAGGAATTCGCGGGCCTTGAGATAGTCGTTGGGGTCAAATTCATAGCTGATGGCCACGGGCATCAGGTTGACCTCCATCAACCGCTCTTTCACACTTCCTTCTCCGCCGAGGGCAAGCATCTTTATGAGACTTTCCTGTGTGAGGTCGTTGCTGTCCTTGGCTCGTCCCTCGCGCTGGGCTATCCACACCGATTCGTGGCGGCGGGTTATTGTATAGTGTATGTAGGCCGACAACTGCCGTGCGGCTTCGAGCGCGGCTGTGACTTTAACATCGCGCTTGACGATGAAACTGCGGTTGAGCTTGACGAGATCGCTGATCCAGTCGTAAATAAGCAGATTATTGCCGATGGCCACCTGGGTGACAGGCATGCCCCTGCGTATGAAGCAGAGATTGAGGAACGAAGCGTCGAGCACGATGTCGCGGTGGTTGGTGATGAAAGTGTAGCACAGCGAGGGATCGTAGTTCTCGATGCCGTCGAATGATATTCCCGAAGTGGTGCGGGCGGCGAGAAATTCCAGGAATTTTCCCATTACGCCACGCTGGAAATCGTCCTGTGTGGGCACCTGTAGCAGTTCGCGGCAGAACTCGGCATAGTCTACGTCGGGCATTACATAGCGCACGGCGTGTTCAAATCCGGGCTCGCGCACGAGAGAACTCATCTTCTCGTGAAACTGCGCGTCGTCGTAGGGGGCAATATCCTTGAATTCGTCGGGTATAGTATATTCTGTTTCGTTGCTTATCGTCGTCATGGCAATGAGTCGATGTCGTTTCGAGCGGCAAAATTAATCAAAAATATTTAATTAAACGCTGTGGGAAGCGGAATAGTTGCGCCAGCGCTCAATCAGAGCGGTCATGTCGGCGGGAATTTCGGAGGTGAAAAACATCTCTTCGCCGGTGTCGGGATGCACAAATCCGAGAGTGCGCGCGTGGAGCGCCTGCCGAGGGCAGGCTTCAAAGCAGTTGGCTATGAAAGCGTTGTAGGAAGCGGAGCGCAAGCCGCGCAGAGGCACGTCTCCGCCGTAGCGAGCGTCGTTGAACAATGTGTGCCCTATATGGCGCATGTGCACGCGTATCTGGTGGGTGCGCCCGGTCTCGAGCACGCAACGCACCACGGCCACATGGCCGAGCGGTTCCACTACCTCGTAGTGTGTGACGGCATGTTTGCCGCGTTCATCGCCGGGAGGGTAGACGGCCATTTGCAGGCGGTCGCGTTCATTGCGCCCGATGTTGCCTTCGATGCGCCCGGAGGGGGGATTGGGCACGCCCCACACCAGAGCCACGTATTCCCGGCGTGTGGTCTTGTTGAAAAATTGCCGTCCGAGGTGTGTCTTGGCATCGGGGGTCTTGGCTATGACGAGCAGCCCGGAGGTGTCTTTGTCTATTCTGTGCACGAGGCCGAGACGCGGGTCGCTTACATCATAGTCCGGCGTGTCGCGGAAATGCCATGCGAGGGCATTGACGAGTGTGCCCGAGTAATTGCCGTGGCCCGGATGCACCACGAGCCCTGCAGGCTTGTTGACCACGAGCACGGTCTTGTCTTCATATACAATGTCGAGTGGGATATCCTCGGCTATTATCTCAAAGTCGTAGCGCGGACGGTCCATCACCACCTGCACCGTGTCGAGCGGCTTCACCCGGTAATTGCTTTTCACCGGTTTGCCGTTGACGATGATGCAGCCTGCCTGGGCGGCCTGCTGGATGCGGTTGCGGCTTGATTTTTGCAGTCTCAGGGCAAGAAATTTATCCACGCGCAACAGTTCCTGACCTTTGTCGGCCACGAATCGGAAGTGCTCGAACAGTTCGCGCCCGTCGCCTATATCGACTATGCGTGGCGTTTCATCCACGAGCGGTTCGCCCGGGTTGTCCAATAGTGTTTCGTCCTCCATCAGTCGAATATTGCGTTGCTTTGGTCGTCGATCACATCATCCGGCACTCCATATTCCTCTACGGGAGTTTCAGGCGACATCTCCTCTTCGGCTATCGGGGCCGAACCCACCTCGAGTGTAACGGTGGCATTGACGGGGATCTCGCTGTCGGGGCGCAGCAGACGGCCGTCCACTTTTGCCGATTCCACGAGGTCGGGATATTGCGACGGCACGGAGACTATGCGTATGGCGGTGATGCCGAGCCCGCGCAGATAACTTACTGCCTGGCGCGATGATACCCCTGTGACGGGCATGGTGAGGCGCACCATCTTGGGCGAGAATGCTGTGATGGTGACATACACCTGGCGGCCGCGTTTCACCACTGCTCCGGCATGTGGCCAGCTTTCCAGCACTGTGCCGGGAGCGGCAGTGCGGTCGTAGACGGAATCGGCGATCTCGATGTCGAGGTCGCAGTCGCGCAATAGTTCGGCCGCAGTGGCATAAGACATGTTCTTTATCTGTGGCACAGTGGAGGTGGAACCATGGTGGGTCCACACATTAAGGAATATCATGGCGAACCACACCAGCACGACCGCTGTTATGGTCATGATGATGAGATGGCTGATTATGGGATGGCTGCTGTAAAAGCGGCTGATAAACGACTTGTTGGAGTTCATGCCTGCAAATTTAGTGAATTTTTTTCGGACGCTCTGCAATTTTTGCTAAATTTGCGATTATATAGATATATGGAAACTATGAACGCTCTCAAAAATATGTTGCTGTCGCTCGGCATGGTTTGCTCTGCCGGGACAGCCGCGGGTGCTCCGCCGCAACCCGAACCGGACTTTGCCCATCCGCGTGATGTGCTTAAAGAGGCTTATGCTGTGCTGAAAACTACCGAAGGCGATGCCTCGGCCGGTCCGCAGCGTGTGCGCGCAGTGCTTGAGATATGCCATGCCGCCACGTCCATCGACCCCGACAGTGCATTCTCTCTCGTGGACATGTGCGCCGGGCTTGCCGCCAGCGAGGAGGCCGTGCCTGCCAAGGCCATGATGCAGCTGGCTGAGTCGAAGCTGCTCCGGAATATCTACGACAGCAAATTCTATGTGTACAACCGCTTGCAGACACCCGACGAACCTGTACCGGCCGACATACGCGAGTGGAACGGTAGGCAGTTCAAGGCTGCCATAGCGCGCACGGCGCGCGAGGCCATGGCTACCGCACTCTCGCAGCCCGCGCCCCTCGATGCCTACGCCGCTGCGGTGGAGGCCGACTCCCTCACACTGGTATATTTCCCCGCTGTGGCCGATTTTGTGGCCTGCGATGTTGTGTCGCTGTTGCAGTCAGCGGATTTCGATAAGGAAGCCGATGGGATTGTAGCACGCATGCGCGATGCCGCCGCACCCGGCTCTGCCCCGTATTATTATTGGGCGGTTGAAGCATTGGATCATAATGCAAAGAAACTGTATGAATTCTATGCCGCTCACGAAGCCGATGAGTATGCACGCATGGCCCTTGAAAGACTGCTGATGTGTCCTTCGCGGGTTTCGACATACGATGCGGAAGACTATTTGTATGAAGACGACGATGAGGATGAAGAAGAAACCGACGATTATACCGACAATGAGTTCTTGGCCGGACTCGTGGAAAAGTCGCTCGAACGCTTCCCCGGATATTGGAATAACAACCGGCTGCGCAATGAGCTGGCGCGCCTGCGCCGGCCTTCGGTGTCGGTGAGTGCACCTGCGCTCATATGCCCGGGCAAACCGTTTAAAATATGCGTGGATGCCAGGAATGCCGCCAAAGCCGAGGCACGGTTGTACAAGCTCGACAGCAAAGCCTCGATGGAGGCGCGCCGTGTCAAATTCAGTGCTATGAAAGCCTTGCAGACTTTCTCCTTCGATGCCGAAAGAGAGTGGTTCAAGAGCTTCAATGCCGAGGCTGTGGTGCAGAATGCCGGCTGGTACTCGTTGCGTCCGGTGGTCGATGGCGAAATGGACGATAAGGCTTCGGCCTATCATTATGATATTATTATTGCCACGCCGGTAGTGCCGGTGGCGATGACCGGAACAGATGAACAGATTGTGGCCATGGCCGATTTCACCACCGGCGCTCCTGTGCAGGGGGTGCGCGTGCTCACAAGCCGGCAAGACAAAGCCGATGTGCCGGCCGGCGTCACCGACAAGTACGGTCTCGCACGTTTCAAACTCAAAGGAAGAATGCCTTACAGAGTGTCGGCAATAACGCCGTCCGGCGTACGTGTGGATTTCGGCAGGGGGCTCACCGTAAGCAACCCGTGGAAGAGCGACAGTGACAACGGCGTGGGCTATAACGCATCCGTCATGCCTGCCCGGCCTATATATCATCCCGGCGACACCTTGCAGTGGGCCGTGGTGATAGACCGCTCCACCGACCGCAACCGCACCCGCGAAGCCGCGACAGACGTTGAGGCCGAAGTGGTGCTGCACGATGCCAACTACCAGGCTGTCGACACGGCCCGTGTCACCACCGACAGGTATGGCCGAGCCTATGGCAGCTTCGCTTTACCAAAAGATTTGCTCACAGGCAATTTCACGCTTGAGGTAATAGCAGGAGGCAAGTTACGGAACGTCAGCTCCGTAATGGTCAGCGACTACCGCATGCCCACCTTCGAGGTGGCCGGGGTAGAGGTGGTGCGCGATGCGCCATCGCGCGGCGATGTGACGCTGCGCGGCCGCGCCGTCACATATTCCGGTATGCCTGTGGCCGATGCGCAGGTGTCGGCCGAAATCAACGGCACATACCGCTGGCGCTGGTGGCAACCCTCCACCTATGTGGGCACTGTTGACGCCCGCACCGACGCTGCCGGCGGTTTCGCACTTGTGGTTGCCGACAGCCTGTTGTCTGCATGCAACCTGCACGATTTCGTAGCAAACATTGTGGTGACCTCGCCATCCGCTGAGGTGGCTTCCGCAAGAAAAGTGTTTACCAACGGTCGGCCCTACGCCATTCGCTTCACCGACGGACGATTCATCAAGTCGCTCACCCGCACCATATTGCCCATAGAGGTGTATGATGCTCAGGGCGCCAAAGCCGACATAACTTTGAAATGGACACTCCGCGGCTATATCGATGAAAAGACCGTGGCATCCGGCACATGCTCATCGCTCAATCCGGTGGCCGATCTCGACCGCGTGCGCGGCGGCTATTATCAGCTCGTAGTGGAGCCTGCCGATAAAGAGCTGGCCGACCGCGTGGTATCATCGAGCTACATTTTATATAATGTGGAACTCAACTCGCTGCCTGCCGATTTGCCATTACTGGTGGATGTGACAAACGTGAAAACCAATGCTGCCGGCCGCGCCGCGTTCCAGTACGGGGTGGGGGCCGACAACACATGGCTCTACGCTGTGCTTTGCGCCGGCGACAAGATCGTGGAGATGGAAGTTCAGAAGCGCGACAAGGGCTTCCGCCATCTGTCGCTTGACCTGCCCGCCGATGCCGACTGCGGCCGCCTGAGCATGTTCACAGTGCGCGATGGTAGGGTGACGCGCTACGATGTTGAAATCACGCGTCCTTCCGACCGCAAGCTCACCATATCCGGCGAGAGCTTCCGCGACCGTCTTGTGCCCGGTGCAGCCGAAAACTGGCGTCTGCGCGTGAGCGGAGCCGATGGCAAAGATGCCGACGCAGCCATGACGGCCACTATGTACAACCACGCCCTCGATGCTCTCGCACAGTTGTCGTGGCCCTCGTCGTTCGGCCTCTCGCGCATCAGTCCCACGATGACGGTAAATACCTTGACCAACCCCTTACATTGGGCGAATATAGACGCCACTATCCGCAACCTTACTACCCGCTCCCTCGATACTCCCGAATTCCGCTTTGGTCTTATGGGTTATCGGGATGTAGTGTATTCCTACGGCCTGGTTGCCCCGACGATGAAGAAAAGCAGTATGAGGGTGCGCGGAACGATGGCTATCAACGATATGGCCAAGGCCGAAGCTGTCGAAGAGGAAATGGCCGATACCGGAGCCGGATCTTTGGACGAGCAGATAGTGGTATCGTACGGTTATCACCGGGCCGACTACAACAAAGAACAGTTCTCTTACCGCGATGCCGAGGTACCGCAGGCGTTTTGGATGCCGGCGCTCGCCACGGATGAGGATGGCAATATCGACATGGCGTTCACCGTGCCCGATGCCAACACCACCTGGCGCATGCAGGCGCTCGCATGGACCGATGACATGCGTGCCGGCACCATGGTGCGCGATATTGTGGCCAATAAGCCGGTGATGGTGCAGCCCAACCTGCCGCGCTTCCTGCGCGAGGGAGATAAGGCGCGCGTGCTCGCCACTGTCTACAACAACGGAGCCGACGCCGACATGCTGCACACTGTGGTCGAGCTGTTTGACGCAGCTACATTGGATGTTCTGGCTACGGTGGAATCCGACAATTATGTCGCACCCCGGTCCTCGGCCAAGGTGGGTATCGATATCGACGCTCCATATACGGCCACAGCCATAGGCTACCGTGTGCGCAGTTCCAACGGCGTTTTTGCCGATGGAGAGCAGGCCCTCATACCCATCGCATCCGCCCAATGCGATGTGGTGGAGTCCAAGCCGTTCTACCTCAACCCCGGCGATAAGGAATTCAAGCTAAAAGTGCCTTCCGACCGTCGTGGCACATACACCTTGCAATATTGCCAAAACCCGTCGTGGAGCATTGTCAAAGCTCTGCCCGGCCTGGTGGATTACGAACCCACAACCGTGTTCGGTGCGGCGCGTTCTTTGTTTGCAGCGTGCACGGCACGCGGGATTGTGGAGCGCACACCGGCTGTAGCCGAAGCTGTGGCCCGATGGAACGGTGCTGATATCACCTCCCGCCTTTCGCAGAACGAGGCACTCAAAACTGTGGCTCTGCAGGCCACACCATGGGTGCGTGCCGCCCAGTCCGACAGCGAACGCATGGCGCGTCTTGCCTTGCTGCTCGACCCCGAGCGCTGCAATGCCGACATCGCCAAGGCGACAGGCGTGCTTGAGGGCCTTGCCGATAATAACGGTGGTTTCCGTTGGGGCAAGTGGAGCGACGAACCATCGCTGTGGGCCACCGAGCAGGTGCTGCACACCCTCGGGTTGCTGCGCATGGCAGGCTATCTGCCCGACGACGTACGTATAATGCCCATGATGCGCAAGGCTCTGTCCTATATGGACAAGGAATATGGACGTGTCAACAAAAAGGTGACGCCGGACATGGGCTACGCCGTGGTGCGCAGCCTATGGAAAGACGTAGCCCCTTCTTCTTTCGGACGCAAAGTGGTCGATGCCACGCTGGCCGACTGCACCGCAAAATGGAAGGATGCGTCCACTGCCCGCAAGGCTGATATGGCCATTTTGCTTGACATATATGGCCGTACTGCGGTGGCGCGCGAAATCATCGGCTCCATCAGCCAGTTTGCGGTTTCCACTGCATCGCAGGGTGTCAGCTTCCCGTCCGTATCCTCGATCGAGAGCTATGCACCGCTGCTCATTTCTTTCGGCCGTGTGGACGCCACCTCGCCACTCATCGACGGTATGCGCCAGTGGCTCGTCGTGCGGGAGCAGGCCACCGTAGGGATGGGCGCCGCCGATGCCTCGCAACTTATATCAGCGTTCCTGAACAGCGGCACTCCGTGGCATACCGACAACGCTCCCGCAACCGTCACTCTGGATGGACGCGCCGTAGATCTCGGCGAGGCCTGTTCTTATGGTGGCGAGGCCACAGTGGCCCTTGGAAGCAATGCGGCCGGCCGTACGCTCCGTGTCAAGCCCGCTGCCTCTGTGCCATCCTACGGCGCCCTCATCAGCAGCTACCGCGCATTGCCGTCGGAGATTGAGGCAGTGTCATGCGAGGCTGTGTCGATAGAGAAACGCTTGGTGGCAGTGGATGCCGATGGCACATCCGTGTATGCCGACAGTGTGGAGCTGGGAGCGCGCGTGCGTGTGATACTCACGCTTCATGTGCAGCGCGACATGCAGTATGTGTCCATCGTGGATGAACGCGCGGCAGCTCTTGAACCACTCGTGCAGACGCCCGGCTTCGAGATAAGCGCCGGTGCGCGATTCTACCGCGAGAGCGGCGACGAAGCCACCCGCCTGTTCATCGATTGGCTTCCCAAAGGCACGTATCAGATAAGCTACGATTGCATAGCCAATAATGCCGGTACATATGCCGGAGGCATAGCCACATTGCAGAGTGCACTCGCCCCGGCCCTGACGGCCCATTCTTCCGGCAGTGTGCTCACTGTGCGCTGATTTATTTTTTCATAACAAGAGTGGCGTTGATTTACATCAGGTTAAATCAACGCCACTTTTATACTTATAAATCGTGTAAAAATATGGGTATTTAGTAACAAATTATTACAAATAATAGGTTAAAATGTGCATTTGTGTATTTTTAACACTTGCGTGAACATAATATATTGCATCAATTTTTAATTTTGCATTGCCCTTTTGAGAAATCACTTAATATATAAACTAATACATCCCATTATCTGCTTATGAAAAGACTGTACACAATGACGATTGTCTCTCTGCTTGCTGCAGCTGCGACAATTCAGGCATCGGCCGCAAGCGTCACTCTCAAGGTGGCCGATCCGGCTGCTATCTCTGTAGCGAAGGGCGGAGCCCCGGTTGCTATCACAGCCGGCGACAATGTCGTGGAGTATGAACCGACAGAATACAACTCGCTTTACATCACCGCTGCGTCGGGCTATAAACTCGAGAGTGTAAAGTGCGAGAATGCGCAATACGGCGACCTCTATGTGAGCAGCGGTTACAGCGCATCGCTTTATCTCAGCGAATATGTGGACGGAAATATTTACACTGTCAACACCGTCAATCTTGATGCAATGCGCACAGCCACGGCCACAATCAAGGTGCTCGACGACTACACCATGGTGCGTGCCAGCCGTGCCGGCGGCTCGACCATCGACATAGCCGGCGCGGAAACTCAGGTGAAATTCATTCCGGGCGATGAATCGCCTTTCCAGTTCAACACTACCAGCTACGGCCAACTGTACCAGGTGAAGCTCAACGACCAGAAGGTGCAGCCCGCCAATGGTTATCATTCCGTGCCCGTTGCAGATGGCGATGTGATTGAGATTCAGGCAAAATATCCCGATATCGATGTGCCTGTCTACGTCACCATCCCCGACGATGCAAGAGGTGCTATCCAGGAATTCTCTGTCGACTACAGCCCTGTTACAAACTATTTTGACGATGAATTCACGGTGAAGGCCGGCTCTACCATTACTATCAATTTCGACACGCAGAACTACAAGGTGGAGGCCATCACTATCAACGACCAGCCACAGTACTCCACCTATGTGAGCTACAAGGTGGAAGGAGACCCCGTGTATATCGATATTGACGCTCATCCCTATGGCAATCTTGATTTCACGCTCAACATCGACAATCCCTCACATGTTAATGTCTATCCCGGCCAGTCGAGCTACGCTACGCCGTTCGCACTCTCTGCAGGCTCCAACTCGCTCAGCGTGAATGAGAATATCGGCTGCATCTACATCAAGGCCGCAGCGGGCTATGTGATCAAATCCCTCACAGATGCGCAGGGCGCCGACCTGACATTGCAATACAATGTGCTCTATGTGCAGAACGGAATGCAGGTGAACATAACCACCGAGGAAATCAACTACGACGGTAAATTCGCCGTGTATGTCGACAGCACCGAGGGCCTCTACACGGCCTATTGGAGTGATGAGGAGACACGCGAGAACACCAACCTTGAAGCCGGATACAATGTGGTGAAATTCGCCACATCGGCACAGGTCATGTATATGGTGTGCGTGAGCGGACAGATTCCATACATCGCCTACAAGAACGGCGTATTGATAGCGAACAATTACGAAAGCACATATTTTTCGCAGCAATCATATCCCGAGAACGGAGATGTGTACAAGGTGTACACGCAGGGCAATGCTCCGGAATTGCACAACATCACCTTCGACCTGCAGGGCGAAGGCACTGACGGCGTAGCCGTGACCACCGATGTGATTACTCCGTGCCCCGACTTTGTCGGCGGTGTCAGCGTCCTCACCGGCACACAGATTGCTGTAACTGTGCCCGTTGACGGTGAATTCTCCGTATTGCTCGACGACGAGCCCCTTGAAGCTGCCGAGGGCGGTGCCTATGTGTTCGCCGCGACCGCCGACCACAAAGTGACAGTGGCAGGCACCACCGGTATAAGCAATGTGGCGGCCGACCGCGTGGCCGACGGACCCGTCTACAACCTCCAGGGCATCCGTGTGCTCGACAGCGCTTCCGATGCTGCTGCCGTGCGTACCCTGCCCGCCGGTGTATATATTGCCAACGGCAAAAAGTTTGTGGTGCGTTGAACCCTTATATTCGATAACTTAACCTTCAGTGCCGGTTGCCACTGCTCTTCGCCGGGTGGTGTGCGGCCGGCGCTTAACTGAATACACAGGCAAAACAAACTATGAATAAACGATTTTTTATTGCAGCCGTACTCTTGGGAGCATTTGTTGGCGCGGGCGCGCAGACCGATGCACTCTCGCTGCAGAGTCGCGCACAGATGCGCCGCCACACTCTTGAGTGCTCCGCTCCCGCCAAAGTGAGCGGCAAAATGCGCAAACTCTCGGGCCGCAGCGCCGACAACACGGTCACTGTAGCCTTCCTGCTCCTGCAGGAAGGCGTGAGCGCCGACGACATAGCCGCCGAAGGCATGCGTGTGCTCACCATGCGCGACAACATCGCCATCGTAGAGGTGGCTTATGCCGATGTGGAGCGATGCTCACGCCTGCCCATGATGCGCTCGTTCCAACTTCAGCGCGACTTGCACGCGCATACCGACAAGGCGCGTGCATCGGCAGGCGTGGATCTTATCCATTCCGGCGGGGCGGCACTTTCGCAGCCCTATACCGGTGCCGGCGTCATCGCTGCAATCGTCGATCAGGGCGTAGACCCCAACCACATCAATTTCAAGAACCCCGACGGCACTTCCCGCATCGGCTATCTATCGCATCTGCGCTACAACGCGTCAGGCACAGCCATGGCCGAAAGTTTCTATGGAGCCAACGTGCATGAGGCAGAACCCATCTCTGCATTCAGCACCGATGACGAGTCTACTTTCCACGGCACGCACACGCTCGGTATCCTCGGCGGAGGCTACAAGGGCGAGGTCGAGATTGCCGACGGAATGAACGGCAGCACTCCCAATATAGTGAAGGTGGCCAATCCTTACTACGGTGTGGCCCCAGGGGCCGAACTCGCAGTGTCGTGCGGTACGCTCGCCGACGGTTTCATAGCCTACGGCATGGATTATCTTTACAGCTATTCCAAATACATGGGCATGCCTATAGTCTACAGCCTTTCGCTGGGCAGCAACACCGGCTCGCACGATCCCAACTCCACCATGGGCCGCTTCCTCGACATTGTGGGTAAGGAGGCCATAATATGTCTGTCGGCAGGCAACGAAGGCGACCTCAAGATTGCCCTCAACAAGACATTCACCGCCACCGACAACACCATCAAGACTCTCATACATCCCTATGCCTATCAGTTTGATCCGAATGGTGGCGATGATTTCACCAACAATACCATACGCTATGGCTCCATATCCATATATTCCGACACCGAGCAGCCTTTCGACCTGCAGGCCGTGATATACAACAAGGACCGCGGCTACCGCGCGGCCAAGCGCATGCCCAAGGTGGGCGACGGCGTGGGTACTTACTATTGCAGCTCCGCCGACTACCAGATGGACGACTCCGACATCATAGGCGATGCCACGTTCGTAAAGGCTTTCGACGGCTATGTGGGTGTGGGCGGTATGATAGACGAGGAGACAGGCCGCTACTACGGCATGGTGGACTACTATGTGATTGACTCGGAGGAAAACCGCTCCACGGGCAACTATGTGCTCGGATTTGAGGTGACAGGCTCCGAGGGCCAGCGTATTGATTGCTATGGCGACGGCGTGACCACGTGGATGGAAAACTACGGCCTCGAAGGTTTTGACGATGGCAGTTGCAACGGCTCCATATCCGACATGGCCGTGGCGCACAATGTAATAGTGGTGGGCTCTTACAACACACGCGACAAATACGACACCCTCGACGGCGGCACCTCTACCTACGTCGGCGACGGCTTCTTGCCCGGCGGCATCAGTGGTTTCTCCTCGTTCGGCACATTGGCTGATGGCCGCAACCTGCCCACAGTGTGCGCTCCCGGCTCGGCTATCATCTCGTCCATGAGCATGCCTTATATCAACGCGGTGACTCAAGGATATGACGAGGCCAACAAACAGGGCTACTGCAACTACATGTTCAGTGCGCGCGCCACCGACAACGCAGGCAAGACGCACTACTGGAAACAGGAGATAGGCACCTCTATGTCGTGTCCGTTCGTAGCCGGAAGCATAGCCCTGTGGCTTGAAGCCGACCCCACGCTCACGGTTGAAGAAGTGCGCGACATAATCGTGTCCACAGCAACCGTCGACGATGACGTGCGCTCGGCCGACCCCGTGCGCTGGGGCGCAGGCAAGTTCAATGCTCTCGAAGGCCTCAAAGAGGTGATACGCCGCAGCAGCGCGGGCATCGGCGACGTGAGCGCCGACACCCGCAACGACCGTATCATCGTCACCGAAACGGCCCGCAACGCCTTCTCCGTGTTCTGCGGCGATGCCTCGGGCAGTATTTCCGTGCAGGCCTACTCGACATCCGGCGCCCTCATGGCCTCGGAAAGCGCTTCGGCCGATGAAATCACCGTGGATGCTTCTTCGTGGCCCGCCGGCGTGTATGTGCTCAGTGTCAACGGCCGTCATTCATCAAAAATTTGCGTGAAATAACATAACGAGAAATGAATACAATAAAGAAAATTCTGCTTGCCGCGTTGTGTGTGGCCGGCTTCGGAGGCGCGCAAGCCGTGGCCGCCGAGCCCGAGGAGGTGCCCATCATCACCTTCCGCACCAACATCTACGACACATACGGCGACACCAACAGTTTCCACATAGAGCTGGGAGCTTCAGAGAAAACATATTTCGACATCGACTACGGCTTTGGTACCGAAGAGGTAGAGGTGGGTGTGGCCTATTTCGACACCGACGCCCAGGCCATGGTCGGCACTATGGTGCAGTGCCGTGTGAGTCAGGAGGGTATCGTGCGCATATATGGCGATGCTTCCAAAATCGACTATCTCGCGGCCGAAGGCTGCTACATCGACTGGATTGACATGGATGCCTGCTCCAATCTGGAAATCCTCAATCTTCAGCACAACGAACTCAAGCGCCTCGACCTCACACCGTTCACCAAGCTTAATGCCATTTATCTGACCGACAACACCTTCTCGGCAGAGCATCCGCTGGTGGTGGGTCCCAACAAGCCCGACCTGATGATTCTCGAAATAGACATCACAGAGCATATCGACCCATCGTTCAATCTCAGCGACTATCCCGCCATGGTGAGCTTCGACGCATATCATTGTCTCGACCTCGACCATATCGACCCTACCGGTTGTCCCAACCTGCAGGTGCTATCGCTTGAGCTTACCAATGTGTCGAGTGTCGATGTGTCGCAGAACCAGCGTCTCACCCGCCTTAATGTGTCGGAATCGCGCGTAACATCGCTCGACCTGAGCAAGAACGTGAACCTGATGAACCTGCTTGCCGAACATGTTTCGGGCAGCATCAACAAGGAATACAAGATTTCTTCTATTGACCTCAGCAACAATCCCAATCTGGTGATTCTCACCCTTGCCGGCAACGACCTCACCGACATCGACCTGAGCCACAACACGCTGCTGACCAACCTTAACCTCAGCCGCAACAAGCTGTCGCACATCAACCTTGAGGCCAATACCTATCTCTACTCCGTCAATCTGGCCTACAACGATATGGATTTCGTCACACTGCCGCTTCCCGGAGCAGAGTGGGGCGAGTATTACTACTACCGTAACCCGCTGCCATGCAACCGCAGCTATCCCGTGGACAGCAATATAGATTTCAGCAGCAGTGTGCTGCGCAGCGGTACCACGACCACTGCGAAGGTGTGGACATTCGCACCCGCCGCCGAGGCGGTGGAACTGCCGGAAGAAGAGTATACTTACACCGACGGCAAAATATCGTTCAAGTCGGCAATGACCGATTCCGTGTATGTTGAGTTTGCCAACAGCGCATTCCCCGACTACACCCTCCGTTCCGGAGCCTTCAAAGTGAAGACCGCCGCCGAGTTCGGCGTTCCTTCGCAGATTGTGTCGTTCCGTCCGTCGTCCATTCCTGCCGGTGGTGTGAAATTTGGCGTGACTATCGACGGTGCATCGGCACAAGCTCCCCGCACGCTTCATGTAGTGGCCGCCGACGGTGCCGAGCAGACATTCGCCGTCACGTCTGCCGACATCAATGCCCCCACGCAGATATCCGTGAATGCCGTGGCAGCGAAAAATGTGGCTCTGCTTGTGGAAGAAGGCGATGTGCTTTCGTCCTTCGTTATGGCCGGTGTGCCACTTTCGGCACTCGATATCAGTGCCGCCACCGAGCTGCGCCGCCTCAGTGTCACGGATTGCTCGCTGCGCACCATCGACATGGCCTACAACCGCTGCTTGCGCTCGCTTGACCTCTCGGGAAACCGTCTCGGTAATGTGTCTCTTGCAGGCTCAAGTGGTTCATATGAGAAAAACGTGCTCACCGATATCAAGGCCGAGCGCAACCAGATTTACAATTTTGAGGTTGTGAGCACCACACAGATCAAGAATCTCGACCTTTCCGACAACCGTCTCACCACCTTCAATCTCAAGAACTACGATGGCATCCGTTCGCTCGATCTCTCTAACAACCGTATGGCCGAGGTGCTCAGTCTCACCTATCTGGCCGCCGCAGAGGAAATAGACCTGCACGGCAACAGCCTTGACAGTCTCACGATAGATGTGTTGCCTTGCCTGAAGCGCTTCGATGTGTCGGACAACAATCTCTCCATCCGCACGCTTCCCGCCGTGGCATCGCTTCCCGCCGGATGTGCCTATACCTATGCACCGCAGAAGAACCTTTATATTGTAGATAAGGCTCCCGGCATCAATATTTCTGCCCAGTACCGCATGATCGACGGCGAAGGCACCAATTTCGTATGGAAGAAAGCCGATGGCACAGTGCTCGTGCAGGGCGTGGATGTGGACTGCAACAACGGCGGTACACGCTTTCTGAAGGACAACCTCGGCACGGTGTATTGCGAGATGACACATCCCGCCTTCCCGCAGTTTGCCGGCGCCGATGTGTACAAAACCACCGAGACCCTCGTGGTGGGCGCGCCCACCACTGTGATAGCATCGTTCACCTCCACCGCAGGCACAGATGCCGCCAACGTGGTTTTCCGCGCCACCAAACCCACCGCTGTCTACATCGACTGGCGAGGCGATGGCACGGAGTATCTGCAATATGAGGTTCCGTCCGACAAGTATGCTTCCTACACCGGTCAGACAGCTTATGCCGGAGCCAATGCTAAGGTATATACCTATGGGGAGGCCGATGAACTCACAGTGTTCTCCATCTACGATGTGCCAATGTCGCAGATGGATGCATCACCGCTTACGGCCGTTACAGCATTCTCCGTAGGTGGTGCCGGACTTGATGAGGAACACCTCAAATTGCCAGCCAATCCCGCGCTCTCCGAACTGAATCTCGAGGGAAACAACTTCTCGACCAAGACGTTCGAAGACCTGACCAACCTTAAGATTCTCACGCTGTCCGACAACCTTTACGAGAGCTTCGACGCCTCCCGGCTCCCGGGACTGCAGGCGCTTGCCTTGTCGGGCAACAAACTCACCGACATCACGCTCAACAACCCCGCACTATGGAATCTCGTGCTCAGCAACAATGAGTTCTCGGAAATTTCGCTGTCGGGTCTGCCAGCTCTTGACCAACTGTTCCTTGCAGGCAATAAATTCGCGGAAATAGACCTGTCGCCGGTGAAAAATCGCCTGCGTGTGCTTGATCTCACCAACAATGCCATGGATTTCGCTACCCTGCCGCGCCCTGCCGATATGCCGGCTATCGCAGTTTATTACTACGGCGGCCAGTCGCCCCTCGCGGCCGAGTGCGTCGACGGAAAGGTGGACCTCAGCTCGCAAGCCACAGTGGGCGAGACAGCCACGGAGTACAGCTGGTATCTTGGCGAGGTATACGTAGACGCCGATACCGGCGAGGTGGTGGGTGAAGCACTCGAAACCGACGGCGATGACCCCGAGTACACCGTTGACGGTGGTGTGACATATTTCCACTACACGTTCTCCGACAAAGTCGCCGGCATGCTCGTCAACGCAGAGTATCCCAACCTCGTGCTCTTCACCGTGCCTGTGACCATCGACAGCACCTCCGGTATAAGCGACGTCACAGCCGATGCCGCCGACCCGGATGCCATAGTGGATGTGTACAACGTAGCCGGCATATGCGTGCGCCGCGCCGTGCGCATGGCCGAAGCCTTCGACGGCCTCGACACCGGCTTCTATATAGCCGGTGGCCGCAAGGCATTCGTACGCCGTCGTTGACAATTCCCTACGACCATACTTTAGCGGGCGCCTCCACACGGACGGTGCCCGCTTTCCTTATGAAATAATTCGCTATTTTTATGGGGCGAGTGTCGCAAATTCTTCGTAACTTTGCATGTCATGAAAATGAGTACATTTTCCATCTCAATAAGTAAACAGGCGATGGTTGAAATGCCTCCGGTGGCATTCGACGGACCGATCACGATAGTAGAGACGGCAGAGCAATTGGACAGCGCCCTGGCCGATCTGTGTGCGCACCCGCTTGTGGGGTTCGACACGGAAACCAAGCCGTCCTTCAAGAAAGGGTGTGTCAACAAGGTGGCTCTGATGCAGCTGTCCACCGATACGCACAACTATCTCATACGTCTGAATAAGCTCGGCATTCCGGCCGCGCTCAGGGCGTTCCTTGAAAATCCTGCCGTGACCAAGGTGGGGCTCTCCGTGCACGACGACTTCAGCGTGATGCGCCGCACCGAGCCTCTGGAACCGCAGGGATTCGTAGAGCTGCAGCACTATGTGAGGGATTTCTGCATATCCGACAGCTCTCTCCAGAAGATATACGCTATAGTATTCGGACAGCGGATATCCAAAAAGCAGAGGCTCACCAACTGGGAAGCCGACAAGCTCACACCCCAGCAGCAGGCTTATGCCGCGCTGGATTCATGGGCGTGCCTCCACATATACAGGTATCTGTCGGAAGGACGGTTCGACCCGTCGTCGTCGCCCTATCGCGTATTTCCCGAAGAAAAAAAAGAGGAAGCATGAAAAAGATTCCACGTTCCACCCTGATTCCGCTTGTGCTGCTCGTGTATCTGGCCGTGATGGCTACGATAGGCTACGGCGACTATGCCGCCGGGCGCACTTCGGCGCTTTACTATTTCGGCATCATCGCCATCACGCTTGTGATTCTGGTGCTTCTGCATTTCAGCCTCAAGCGCCGCGAGCGCATGCGTGCCGAAAGGGAAGCCGACATTAAAAAGAATTCAAACTAATAACAACATAAAAACCACTATGGCTAAAAAAGCTCTTTTAATAATCCTCGACGGATGGGGCATCGGCAACCATACCCACAGCGATGCCATCTATAGCACTCCCACTCCCTATTGGGACCACCTTCTGGCCACATACCCGCACTCGCAGCTGCTGGCCGGCGGCGAGGATGTGGGTCTGCCCGACGGACAAATGGGCAACTCCGAAGTGGGCCACCTCAACATAGGTGCCGGACGCATCGTTTACCAGGACCTTGTTAAAATCAACAAATCCATAGCTGAGGGCACTATCCTCGACAATCCCATGGTCAAGAAAGCATTTGAATATGCCAAGACCACAGGCAAGCGCATGCATTTCATGGGCCTGACCAGCAACGGCGGCGTGCACTCCTCGCTGGACCATATCTTCGCTCTTTGCGACATCGCAAAGCACTATGGTCTTAAGGATGTGTTTCTCCACTGCTTCATGGATGGCCGCGACACCGACCCCCGCAGTGGCAAAGGCTTCATCGAGCAGCTGCAGGAACATTGCGCCGGAAGCGCCGGCACTATTGCCAGCATCATCGGACGCTACTATGCCATGGACCGCGACAAGCGCTGGGAGCGCGTGCGGGTGGCATACGATCTTCTCGTGAAAGGCGAGGGCAAGCAGGCTACCGATATGGTGGCAGCTATGCAGGAGAGCTACGACGAGGATGTGACCGACGAATTCATCAAGCCTATCAACAATGCCAATGTAGACGGTACTATCCAGGAGGGAGATGTGGTGATATTCTTCAACTACCGCAACGACCGTGCCAAGGAACTCACCGTGGTGCTCACGCAGCACGATATGCCCGAGGAAGGCATGCACACCATCCCCGGCCTGCAGTACTACTGCATGACACCCTACGATGCCTCGTTCAAGGGTGTGTACATTCTCTTCGACAAGGAAAATGTGGGCAACACGCTCGGCGAATATCTTTCCGCACTCGGTCGCAAGCAGCTGCACATTGCCGAGACGGAGAAGTATGCGCACGTCACTTTCTTCTTCAACGGTGGCCGCGAGCAGCCTTTCGACGGAGAGGATCGTATCCTCGTGCCTTCGCCTAAGGTGGCTACCTACGATCTCAAGCCCGAAATGAGCGCTCCTGAGGTCAAGGACAAACTGGTGGAGGCCATCAAGGAGGAGAAGTACGACTTCATCGTGGTGAACTACGCCAATGGCGACATGGTGGGCCACACCGGCATCTATTCCGCCATACAGAAAGCTGTGGAAACTCTCGACAACTGTCTGCACGACACGGTGGAGGCCGCCCGCGGCGCAGGCTATGAGGTTATCATCATTGCCGACCACGGCAACGCCGACAACGCTGAAAACGCCGACGGAACCCCCAATACGGCCCACTCGCTCAATCCCGTGCCTTTTGTGTATGTGACGGACAACAAGAGCGCCAAGGTGGCCGACGGACGTCTGGCCGACGTAGCTCCCTCCCTTCTCCATATCATGGGTGAGAAACAGCCCGCGGAGATGACCGGAAGCGACCTTATCGCCGATAAGTAAGCCGCCCGGCACGATATATCATCCTGTGCCGGACCGTTATCCATCCGGCACAGGATTTTTTTCTCTCTCTACACACACACAATTTATGTCGATCAGACCAATCATTGCTGCCGCAATTGTAGTGCTGGCAGCCACATCTTGCAACAATGATGTTTTCGTAAAGCCCACGGCCCCCTCATCGTGTGAGGTGGTGCTCGACGGCGATGGCTCGCGGGCCAGCATCAAGTTCCAGCCTTCGGGGCTGCAGCACATATACTTTGATGTTTACGGCGGACAGAGCGGATTCACATACTACGACCGTGCCGGCCGCGAGATAGCCGTGAACAGTCCGGCCAAGGATGTGGCGCGTATCAGTTTCTCCAATATCGCCATGGTGGCTTTCGATGTATACATAGATGGCGACAAACTCACCTTTGAATGCGTGGAAAACACCGTGCAGACAAATCCCATGAATTTTTCGCTGCGTCTGGACTACGGCTTCGGCACGGAGATAGTGCATCTTACGCTCATGCCCGGACAGCCCATGGAATGCACGGCTTTCAGCTACGACACCAACGCCTTGAACGCCTATGAGGAAGTGGCGCGTGTCACTGACCAAGTGACATTGCACAATGAATCGTCGCTCACTCAGGTGATGGAGCTTTGGCCGTATCTGAATGTGTTTGGCTCCGTAGAACTTACGCCCGAGGAGACGTGGGCCAAAGGCGAGAATGTGCAGGTAAGGATTCCGTATTTCAACGGAACAGAATGGACAGTGCCGGAGATCGCAACCGGGCTTACCATATACCGCGACTATACCTTTACCCCCGCCGGCATTGATTGGACGACGCGCGTGAAGGTGGATGTGCCTGCCATGTCTACGGTAGCTGCGCAGGCTGTAGTGAATTACTACAGCGTGTCCACGCAGTTCACGGCCACATTCCGTGCGCCGGTGAGCGGACGTGAGTTTACCACAAAGGGAATCATGAAAGTAACACAGCCCTTCGATTATGAAATTCAAGTACTCTAAACTGCGCATGATCGCAGCGGCCGTAGCGAGTGTATGCGCATGCTCGGCCATGGCCGATTCCATCCCCGAAGGTGCGGCTGTTGCCCGTTGGCGTCTCGGCGTGGAGTTGTCGCCTGCATTTGTTCCTCACACCAATCGCTTCCTGAGTGGCAACAACGATGCCGGAAAATCGGTGGACGCATCATTTGGCGGTGCTGTCCGCGCCGATTTTGTATTCGCGCCGAATTCGCGCTACGGCAAGTTGTATCCCGATGTCTATCAGGGTGTGGGGGTCGATGTGACCGCATTTCCCGGCGGTATGCTTGGCACGCCGGTGTCGGCGTATGTGTATCAGGGGGCGCCAATAGTGCGGTTAGGCTCTCGTCTCAGTCTCGGCTACGAATGGCAGTTTGGTGCGGCCTTCGGTTGGAAGCATTCGGAAGACGGACCGGATGCCGACAACAATGCCGTGAGCACGGCTGTCACCGCACGCATGGGGGTGGGAGTGAAACTCGTGTATGAGCTGGCACCCCGGTGGCAGCTTTCCGCAGGAGTGGATGTGCTGCATTTTTCCAACGGCAACACTTCGTTTCCTAATGCCGGGGTGAACACTGTCGGGGCCACGGTGGGCGTGGCGTATGTGCTCGATGCTTCGCCGCGCGCGGGTATGGCCGATGCCGCCGAGATAGCTCAGGCCGATGCCGGGCGCTGGTTTTTCGATATTGTAGCCTATGGCGCCTGGCGCAAGCGCGGAGTTGTGCTTGACGATGTTGCCGTGCTTTGTCCGGGCAGCTTCGGTGTGGGCGGCGTGCAGTTTGCGCCCATGCGCAGGTTCAACCGCTGGTTTGCCGCAGGTGCATCGCTTGATCTTCAGTACGATGAAAGCGCCGGCATGGCTCCTTACTATGTGTCAAGCTCAAGCTACGACGATCCAAAGTTCTACCGGCCGCCTTTCGGAAAGCAGATCAGCGCCGGCATCTCGGCCCATGCCGAGCTCACGGCTCCTGTTTTTTCCGTAAACGCGGGCATAGGATATGATTTTGTTTGTCCCGAAGGCGACAAGCGCTTCTACCAGTCGCTGACACTCAAGACTTTTGTGACAGAACGAGTGTTTGTCAACGTGGGATACCGCCTCGGCAATTTCAAGGACCCGCAGAATCTCATGTTGGGTCTTGGTGTGAGGCTGTAGCCTGCGGCGTCACTGCTGTCCGAGAAATTCCGAGATGCACACGAAGTGTGCGCCATCGGCTTTGAGGCGCCTTATTATAGCGGTGAATTCCTGCCACCTCGCCTCATCCCATGAATGCGGATGGCCCTGCAGATAGAAATGGTCGAGATGGCTGTAGCGACCGAGATAATTGGCAAGGAACTTAGCATACACGGGGTTGTGGAACGGATATTCCATCTCCAGATTTCGCTCCACAAGCGTGCCCTTGAATAGTCTGGGGTGCTCGGGATGGCCGAACACAAGCTCTATGTTGCTGATGCTTGCAAGGGCGCTGTCGGTGTGCTCGTTGCAGTTGGTCCAGTGTCTTCCCCATGCCCGCAGGGTCAGTCCGGCTTTGGCTGTGGCGAGCGAATCGGTGCGGTGCAGGGCGGCACGCTGTTTGTGAAAATCCTGTTCAAATTCGCCCGGCTCGTCCATGCTCATGCGGTTGTGGTAGCCGTGGTTCCAGAATTCTATGCGTGGGTTGCGAGCGGTGGTCCGCAGCCAGTCGAAATAGTCGGTGCGGTCGCTGTCAAGAGAGTAGCCGATGATGCCGAGATTGGCTTTTATGCCTGCACTGTCGATGAAATTCACCACACGGTTCCAGGCATCCGGCACTGCCTCGCCATCGTCTCCGTAGTGCACGTCGTCAAGTTTGAGGAGTACCGTCGGGCCATGTCCTTTCCTTTTCCCGGCAGCCTCGGGCCTGAACACTATCTCCGCCTGTCCGCGGCGCAGCAGGAGGGCATCCTCTCCGAAAGGTGTGGCTGCATTGATGTTGCCGTTTTCTATATCGCGGGCGTTTTCAGCAATGTCGAGCATATAGTCGAGGCCTATCGGCTTTTTGATATATGGATAATGGCCGGCATAGAGTTTTTCAATGCCTTGCGATGTCATGAGCCTGAGCATGCGTCCGCAGCTCTCGGAAAGGGTGGAGAATTCTACTTGCGGGTTGAGTTGCATCCATAATTGCCCTGTGCCGAAAGCATCGCCCGTAAAGGCCATTTTTCCTGCGAAGTCCACAAAAATAATAGAGCCGGGGGTATGGCCGGGCATCAGGAACACTTCCAATGTGCGCGAGCCGAGCTCAAAACGGTAGCCTTCCTCAATGTAGCGTATCTTTCCTTTGTAGTCGGCCATATTGCGGCTCGTCACGAGAGTGTCGGCCGGGTGCATGTACACTTCCGGAAAATAGTGCACTCCGCCGCTGTGGTCGTAATGGCAGTGCGTGAGGGCTACTCGCAGCGGTTTGTCAGTGAGTTTGGCGGCTATCTTGTCGAGATCGCGGCATTTAGTGCCGGTGTCAATCAGCAGCGCGGCGGTGTCGCCCTCTACAAGATACATGGTGGTTTTGTCGCTTGTCTCAAGCACGGTGACGCCGGGTTCGATCACGGTGGCCGTGACGTCGTCGTTGGAAAATACCGGTTCAGCTGCTCGGGAAGCGATGCTCAGCAGCATGCAGAGCATAATGTGCAGATGTCTCATGGTATGGTCTTTTTTTGTTGGAGATTCTAAAGCCTCAAAACAGCTGCAAAGATACAAAATACCCCTCAGATAACAAAAAAACTGCGCTGCCCGCATGTGTACGGACAGCGCAGATATTGGCTTTTAATGGCTGTGGGCTTACATCATGCCGCCCATGCCACCCATACCGCCGGCAGGCATGCCTGCTGCGGGAGTTTCTTCCTTGATGTCGGCGATCACGCACTCGGTGGTGAGGAACATGCCGGCGATGCTGGCTGCGTTCTCAAGAGCCACACGGGTCACCTTGGCGGGGTCGATCACACCAGCCGAGAGCAGGTTCTCGTAGCTGTCGGTGCGTGCGTTGTAGCCGTAGTCGCCCTGGCCTTCGCGCACTTTCTGCACCACCACGGCGCCTTCCACTCCGGCGTTGCGTGCTATCTGGCGGAGAGGCTCTTCGATGGCGCGCTGCACGATGGCGATACCGGTCTGCTCGTCGTCGTTGTCGCCCTTGAGGCTGTCGAGGGCGCTGAGGGCGCGGATGTAGGCCACGCCGCCGCCGGGCACGATGCCTTCGGCGATGGCTGCGCGGGTGGCGCTGAGGGCGTCGTCCACGCGGTCTTTCTTTTCCTTCATCTCCACTTCGCTGGGAGCACCGATATGAAGCACGGCCACGCCGCCGGCGAGTTTGGCGAGACGCTCGTGGAGTTTCTCGCGGTCATAGTCGCTGGTGGTGGTGTCGATCTGTGCTTTGATCTGTGCCACTCGCTTGGCGATAGCATCCTGCGATCCGCCGCCGTTGACGATGGTGGTGTTTTCCTTGTTAATGGTCACCTTGACAGCGGTGCCGAGGTCCTGCATGGTGGCGGTGGCCAGCTGCATGCCCTTTTCCTCGCTGATTACAGTGCCACCGGTGAGGATGGCGATATCCTCAAGCATTTCCTTGCGGCGGTCGCCGAAACCGGGAGCCTTGACAGCGCAGATCTTAAGAGAGCCGCGAAGACGGTTGACAACGAGTGTGGCGAGGGCTTCCTGGTCCACGTCCTCGGCGATTATGAGCAGCGGACGGCCGCTCTGTGCGCTCTGCTCGAGGATGGGAAGGATGTCCTTGAGGTTGCTCACCTTTTTGTCGTAGATGAGGATGAAGGGATTGTCCATCACGCATTCCATCTTCTCGGGATCGGTCACGAAGTAGGGGGAGATGTAGCCGCGGTCGAACTGCATTCCTTCCACGATATCGATGGTGGTTTCGGTGCCCTTGGCTTCATCGACGGTGATCACGCCTTCCTTTTTCACCTTTTTCATGGCTTCGGCGATAAGGCGGCCGATGGTTTCGTCGTTGTTGGCCGACACGCGTGCCACGTCTTCAATCTTCTTGAAATCGTCGCCCACTTCCTGGCTCATCTCGCGGATGGCACCCACCACAGTGGCCACGGCCTTGTCGATACCGCGCTTCAGATCCATGGGGTTGGCACCGGCGGTCACATTCTTGAGGCCGACGGCTATGATGCTCTGTGCGAGGACGGTAGCGGTGGTGGTGCCATCGCCGGCATCGTCGCCGGTCTTGGAAGCAACTTCCTTGACGAGCTGTGCTCCCATGTTCTGGAAAGGATCCTCAAGCTCAATCTCGCGGGCCACGCTCACGCCGTCCTTGGTGATATGGGGAGCGCCGAATTTCTTGTCGATAATGACATTGCGGCCTTTGGGGCCGAGGGTCACCTTCACGGCATCGGCGAGAGCGTCGACACCTTTTTTAAGCTCTTCGCGAGCCTTTATGTTGAATTCGATCTGTTTTGCCATAGCTTATGGTGTTTTTTTGAGTTTCTGATTGGAATTGGATTATTTCTCTATGATGGCGAGCACTTCGTTCTGGCGCATTACGAGCACCTTCTCGCCGTCCACTTCAAGCTCGGTGCCGGCGTACTTGCCATAGTACACTTCGTTGCCTTCCTTAAGGATCATTTCTTCGTCCTTGGTGCCGTTGCCTACAGCTATTACGGTGCCTTTCAGGGGCTTTTCCTTAGCGCTGTCGGGGATGATGATACCATTGATTGTGGTTTCTTCTGCGGCTGTGGGGCGGATGATCACGCGGTCGGCCAGAGGTTTCAGTTTCATAGTATGTGTGAGTTTAGAGTTTTTTTGTGTTATGTTCCGACATGGATAATGCACATTCCGTGCCAAATGCCGGAGGATGCCGTGCGGCTGACAAAATGTCGCTTCCGGGCATGACACCACTATAACAATGGGAATGGCCTAATGTTCAGCAGACGTCAGAAATGTGGAGTGATGCCGATGAAAAATTCAAAGTTGATGCCCGGCATGGGGCGCGACAGCACTGACAGATAGTCTTCGTTGAAGAGATTGTTCACCGCGAGTTTGAGCGAGACGTCGACCGGCCGCGTGTGCAGCTGTTTCTCAAGCTCGATATTGCTCATGTAGTATGGCGGCAGATAGCCGGTGAGGGTGTGGTCGTTGCTGGACATGGTGTAGCGCTGCGAGTAGTGACACCATTTGTAGAGTATGCTCCATGAGCGCCAGCTAAGGCGTGCGGTGGCCGATGCGGAGTTGCGGGGAACATACGGGAGTTGTTTCCCCACCGAATGGTCGGCCGCCGTTGTCGGTTCGCCGTCGTTGACAGAGGGGGTGAAGGCATAGGACGCTCCGATGTCGAGCAGCCAGTGTCGCGCAGGCTGAAAACTCAGCGAAGCGCGGGTCTCGATGCCGTATGCGTGCACGCTCATGACATTGCGTGGGGCGAAGAATCCCTTGGGCGTGGGAAGCCACAATATCCAGTCGCTTATGCGGGAATCGAACCAGGTGGCGCTACCCTCGAGAGTGTATGTATCGCGTTTGCCTATGCGGAACGAGAGCCCGGCATCGTAGCTGAAGCCGTGCTCGGGACGCAGCTCGGGGTTGCCTCCGGGAAGAAAATACATGTCGTTGAGCGATGGATAGCGATAGTTTCGTGCTATGGATGCCCGCGCTGTGAGCCCGGCAGCAGGCCATAGCACTGCATCGGCGAAGAATGCCGGCATGACGGGAGAGAAAGACGAGCCGTTCATATCCTCGCGCACCACGAGCGACAGGCCGACGGGACCGACCGGGCGCCACTTTGCCGTGGCTACTGCCGACACCTCGCTCCGCTCCACATTGTAGCCTATGGACGATGCGCTTTCGCCACCGCCTGCCGCCACGCTAAGGTCGCGGCTGCGCACAAAGTGCTGCCGTCCCGACAGCGACAGCGAGAAATGCCAGTTGCGTGCGGGGGAATATTCGCCGTCGGCACGGGCATACAAGCTGTTGATGTAGCTGCGAGCGCGCGTCATAGGTGTCATCACGCCTGCCGCAGCCTCGCGTTTGTAGTCGTAGGCTGTCTGCGTGTAGATGTAGCCTCCGCGCAGGGTCGAGCTCCATTTGGTGGCATAGTGGCTCCAGGATGCCACAGCTCTTAAGGTCTGTTCGCGCTGTCGGTTCTCAAAAGAGCTTGCATCGGCATAGTCGGTGGTGAGCAGCGGGAGCTCGCGGTCGGAGTTGACGTACCATGCGCTTATGCCTGCACTGTTGTTGCTGTCGCGGTAGTACAGGTCCTGCAGGATGTGGAGGTCCTTGAACGCGCCGTTGCGGTTTTTCTCCCTCGGGTGGTATTGGCCTATGATGTTTTTGTCTTCGTCGTATATGTTCAGCTTTTTGTCGTGGTTCAGATAGGTGTAGTCGTTGGCCGAGGAGGAGTACACCACTCTGGTGCTCGCGCGCCAGTGTTCGGAGCCGTAGCTTATGCGGGCAAACTCGTCGAAGGTGCTGAACGAACCTATGCCCTGCACATACTGGGCTTTCAGGCCATCAGGCTCCACCGGGGCAGTGGACAGGTCCACCAGGCCGCCTATGCCTCCTCCTGTCTGGGCTATGGATGAGCTGCCGTGGAGAAGCGATGCCCGGTCGATGAAATAGGATGGGATTGTGGAGAAGTCGGTCATGCCCAGCATGGGATTGGTCATGGGCATACCGTTCCATGTCACGGCCGTATGGCTCGCGGACGTGCCGCGGAACGCCACAGTGGAGAGCGTGGCGCGTCCGTAGCTTTTCACGAATATGGAGGAGTTGTAGCTGAGCACATCGGCCATGGATAGCGCGATGTTTTCTTTGAGGGCGAGAGAGTCGAATGATGTTTTTGTGATGCCCGTTTCCTTGATGGGGCGCGATCCCGTGACCACGACTTCGCGCAGGCTGCGTTGCTGGGCCGCGCACACGGTTGCGACAGCGACGCATATACATGTCGTGAGGATGCGTGTATGTGTCATTTCCAGCAGAATGCTCCGGGGGTGATACCGGTGGTGAATGTGTCTTTCAGCCGTCCCTGAGGGCTGTAGCGGTAGACGGGGGCTTTCTGCTGATAATCGAGAGCATCGGCCACGTACAGGTCGCTGTCGTAGGGGCTCACGCTGAGGCTGTAGTATCGGCCGCCGTCGGTCGGTGCGGGCAGAAAAGGTGTGTCAGGAAGATATGCATCCGCCACATTCATGCGCCACACCCCGCCGTTTATCCAGTAGATGGTGTCGGCGGCGGCGTTGGTGGCAAGGGATGTGGGTGCGTCGTTGATGTTGAGACGGAATGTGCGCTCGATGGAGAACGTGCCGGTGTTGATGCAGGTGAGGGCGGGGCGTTCCTGCCCGAGTGGATTGCCGTAGAAGCCGCCGTCGGTGAGCACCCACAGGCGTCCGTGGCTGTCGGCGGCGATATTGCGGGGCTGGATGCCCACGGTGAGGCGGTCGACCACACGGTCGGTGCGCGTGTCGATCTTCAATATTGTGTTCTGGTAGCTCCAGCAGTTGCAGTACACATAGTCGCCCAGCTGCACCATTTGCTCGGTGGAGCCCGAGGATGCGCTCATGCCCGGCACTTCGATGTAGCCTGTGATTTCGTAGCGCTGGGGGTTGACGATGGCTATGCGGTTGTCCCACAGCTGTGTTACGTAGGCTTTTGTGTCGCTTACGAAATGAATGTAGCGCGGTGATGTGAAGTTTTCGATACGTCCGGTCTCACGGAATGTGTCGGGATCAATGGCGAAGACCACGTGGCTGTTGTTCACCACAATCCACACGCGTCCGCTGTGCAGGGTCATGGACTGGGCCACGTCGCCGAGTTTCATGCCGTTGGCGCGGAAAAACACTTCGTTCTGCACTGTGGCCGTGGCGGGATCGTAGTAGCTCAGGGTGGCGTTGCCATACTGGAAATTACCCTCGCAGGCTATCAGCAATCCAGGGCCGGAAGCAACGATATCCTCTGAAAAGCCGTAATCCCACTTCATGCAGCCTTGAATGGCTACACAAAGCAGGATCGCAGAAAAGAAGTGTCGGAATGTCATTCTGTTATTTGGCGAAGCGTACGGCCACATCGTCGAAAGCGAAGTAGCCCGGGGTGTTGAGGCCCCATTCGCCGCGCAGGTCGCTGCTTCCGTCGATGTTGAATTCTATTTTCACGACTTCACCAAGCATGGAGAGGTCGAATTTGGTCCAGTCGCTCACGATTTTGTCGGCTCCGTCGCATAGCATGAATTCTGTGCGGCCGGTTTCGTTGCCGGTGGCGTCATAGCCGATGGCGATGATTTTGAACCAGCTGTCGGCACCGGCGGCAGCGGCGCGGGCGTCGCCGTAGCGCAGCACGGAATATGTGTAGGATGTGTTGGTGACATACATGTGGTCCACCACGCGTGCCACACCGTCGGCAAAAGCAAGTGCGGGAAGGTGGTCCTTGTAGCTCTCACCGTCCACGTATCCGTTCTGCACGCAGAAATTGCGCGAGCCGTTGTGTCCGGCCTTGTCGGAGGCGCCGGTGGGCACTGCCAGCTGGGTGGTGTAGTCAAGACCTTCGTCGGCGGTGAGGAAATAGTCGCTGACAGCCATGCCGCCGTTCCAGAAGGGGCCGCCGTCAAGAATGCCTCCGCTCAGGCCTGTATTGCCTTCGTCGCACCATTTGTAGCCGGTGTAGGCCATGTCGCCGTAAAGGAGCGTGCCACCGTACTGTGTGTCGTCCACAAGATCGCTCCATGTGGATATGGCCACGGAACCGATGGTGTAGGGGGTGAAAGCGGCGTCGGCATCCTCGAAGGTGAGAACGCGGAGCTCGTAGACTTCAACGGGCACATCGGGCTCGTCGTTGCTGCAGGATGCGGCCACAAGGGCGAGAGGGAGGAAATAAAGTACTTTTTTGAACATAAGGCTGTGAAATGGTTCGTTGAAACAAAAAATATGTGATTTCACCGCCTTGCAGCATCCGGCATAAAATTGCTGCACCGGCCTGATGCGCACTTGGCCGGGTGTGATTCATGCCCGTTGTCCTGCGGGCGGCAAATCATAAGTATGTGGCAAAGGCAGGTTTTCTGACTTGCTCCATCTGCGGGATGGCCGCGCCTTCTCGGAGCATGTGGCTCCAATGGCTTATGACGGCCGCAGTGTCTGCCGTAGATATGGCAGACCGGAAGCTTACAGCAGCAGGTACTGTCGCGGATTTTCGCCGCGTTCCCTACGTTTTGCTGCCGCAAAGGTACAAAAAAAATATAAACGCACCGCAAAAAAACGGTGCGTTTATATGTGCAAGTCCTTTTTATGGATGCGTCAGCCGAGCGTGGCTTGTGTCATATCCGGAAGGTCGATCAATTCGGCTGTGGGGAAATGGCGCTCCACGTAGCGTCCGATAAACCCGCGGGTGTCGTCGGCGATTACGGCATCGGTGTCGAAATGATGGTTGTACACCACGGCTGCCAGCTCAATGCCGCGGGATGCTATGGCCTCGAGCGACAGCAGTGTGTGGTTGATGGATCCGAGACGTCCGTTTGTGACGAGCACCACAGGAAGATGCCGCGAGGCTATGTAGTCGATAGTGGTGGTGTCGTCAGTCACCGGCACCATCAGGCCTCCGGCGCCCTCGATGAGCACGCAGTCATATTCCTTTCTGAGGCGTTCGGTAGAGCGGTCCACGAGGGTCAGGTCTATCTCGCGTCCGTCGAGCCTGGCGGCGAGTTGGGCCGATGCGGGATAGGAGAATATGATGGGTGCGGTGGTGCCGTCTATGTCGCGGGGCTGCATGGGCAGGCCGCACAGACGGCGATGCGCTTCGATGTCCTCGGAGCTGCCGGTGCATCCGGTCTGAATGAATTTCTGGGTGATTACGGATTGTCCTGCGGCTGCTATGCGCCGGGCGAGCCATGCAGTGGCGAATGTCTTGCCGGCATCGGTGTCGATGCCGCTTATGAAAAGTACGGGATGATTCATGGTTTCTTGCGTAGGACGAGGAAGAGCGGAGTATAGGTGAGTGTGTATCGTCCGGAGGAATCCGGAGCCAGCCGTGAGGCTATGGCGCGCGCACCGTTGGGGTGGCGCGTGATGGCGTTCACGCCCGTGCGGCTCATGTGGCGAAGAGCGTCCATAGCTTCGCAGAACCGGCATTTTATGGCAAATTCGGTGATGAGCACCTGTTCTGTGTCGGGTATGCCGGCTACGGCTTTCCCCGCCATACGGAGCTTGCGGCCAGATGTAGCCTGTGGCCGGAGGCTTCGGCCGTTTCCTGCATGTTGGCGGGGCCGAAAGTGGACATGGCGAGGATGCCTCCCGGACGCAGTGTGCGCATGGCTTCCGCCACGAAGCGTTCCGGAGAGTTGAACCATTGTGCCGTCGATGCCGACACTATCATGTCGAGCGATGCTGTGGGCACGCTGCGGATGGCGGTCTCCGCATCGCAAGAGGTGTATCGGGCAGCGTCTATGCATTCCGGCGCCTCGGAGGCTATATCCCAGTATGTCATCCGGGCTGCGGGTTTCATGTCAAGTATGCGCCGCGACAGCAATCCCGTGCCGCAGCCCACTTCGAGCACCTCGGCGTGCCCGGATGCGAGTATGGCTCTGGTGTCGGTGTCGTGCAGCAGATTGGCCAGATAGTCGGCTATAAGAGCCTGAGCCTCGGCATGGGCGTCGTAGGTGGTGCGCGCGTTGTTGAAGCGCTCGGCCACGAGAGTCTTGTCTATGAAGTAGCCGTCCAGTATGTCCTGAAATGGCGGCAGATGCGGGCTGTCTATCTCCACTATGTCGCAATCCCGGAATGCGAGGCGCTGGGCCTCGGGCGGGAATATGGCGTCGCGTGCGGTGAGCAGATAGTGGTCGAAGCGGGGCTCCGCGGGCGAGCCATCGGAGCGCAGGCCTATGGCGCGCAGCTCGTCGCGCAGCTCGTCGACAGGTCTTTGCGGACGCATGGGGGCGAACTCGGCATAGGCTCGGGCTCCTCCGCACATACGGCGCATGAAGCGTTCGAGCGACCGGTCGTCGAGCCCATGGAGAGTGGCGGTGAAGATGTCGACGGGGATGCCCGCGCGATCGTGCACGGGGTGGGGGGTGCCACCCACGGCTATGCGGGCTGTGACGCGCGGCCCGAGGGCGCTGTGGCACATCTGGGCTGCATGCACTCCCATGGACCATGCGAGCACACACACTTCGGCATATCCGGCTGTCCACTCCGGGTCGAAGTCGAGCGTGCGGTAGTCCCACACGGCCATTATATCGTAGCCGGGGCGGGAGAGATGCGCGAAAGGGCGCTCATCCATGCCCCAACCGGCGAAAATGACTATCAGGCGCGGGGCGCCGCAATGTTGTATGTAGGCGTGCTTCATGCGTTGGCGAGTAGGGTTCGTAGCGGTGCCAGAGATTCTGCTGTCATGGCGGCGCTGATGGAAAAACGCAGCCTGTCGGTGCCCGGGGGCACTGTAGGAGTGCGTATGGGGAGCACATGGAAGCCGTGCCGCTCCAGATGCCGGGAGAGTTCGACGGCACGCCGCGGATTTCCTGCAATGAATGGCGCTATGTGAGATGGCTCCGACGACAGGCGGAGGATGGAGTAAAGCTCACGGGACAATGCGGCCAGATGGGCACGCTCGGCATCCATCTGCATCATGTGCCCGAACACAAAACGGTTCCACGCGGCGCATATAGGGGGCATGGCTGTGGAGAAGATGAGACTGCGGGCCTTGTTGACCATGAACTGCTTGCACCGCTCGCTCATGATGCCGTAGGCACCGGTGCCGGCGAGAGCCTTGCCGAGAGTACCCACCACGATGTCCACATCGGCGCCGCGCCCCGCTGCTTCAACGAGGCCGAGGCCGTGAGGACCGCATGCCCCTACGGCATGGGCCTCATCTATATAGAGCATGGCGCCCGGCAGCGAGCGCTTGGCGTCGACAAGGGCGTCTATGTCGGCCCTGTCGCCGTCCATACTGTATATGCTCTCTGCTATTATGAGCACGGATGGATATTCGCGTCCTTTCTTTTCAAGAATACGCCGCAGGTGGTTGTAGTCGTTGTGGCGGAAGCGTTCCATGGGCGCCCCTCCGAGACGCACGCCGTCTATGATGCTGGCGTGCACGAGACGGTCGGCCACGATGAGTGTCCGCTTATCGGACGAGAGAGCCGATATCATGCCGGTGTTGGCATGATACCCGCTGTTGAAGAGCAGGGCAGGGCGCCCGTAGGCGTCGGCAAGGGTGCGCTCGAAGGCCTCGAATTCGCTCTGGTGTGAGGCCAGCAGGCGCGATGCTGCGGCGGTCATGGCATATCCGCGATCGGCGGCCTCGTCCATGAAGCTGCGGCGTAGGTCCTCCCGCCCGGCAATGCCCAGATAGTCGTTGCCGGAGAGATCCAGCACCGCCGAGCCACTGCAGTCATGTGGCAGGCGGCGGGTGTTGCCCTCGGCCTCAAGGCGCGATAGTGTGGCTTCGATATCCATGTCTATGGTTTTGCTGTGGCGGCTACGAGTTTGAGCAGGGTGGAGCAGAGTTGCGATATCTGCTGTGGGGTGGTCACGTAGGGGGGCATGATATACACGTTGCGCCCGAACGGACGGATCCACACACCGTGTTCCACACACAGGCGCTGGAAAGCGCCTACATCCACGGGGTGGCAGGTCTCCACCACGCCTATCGATCCCAGCACGCGCACATCGCTCACGCCGGGCATGTCGGCGGCAGGAGCGAGTTCGCGCCGCATCTGCGCCTCCATTGCGCCTACGAGCGAGGCCATATCCTGTTCGCGCATGATGCGCAGCGATTCGGCCGCCACCGCGCATGCCAGAGGATTGGCCATGAATGTGGGGCCGTGCATCAGCACACCGGCCTCGCCGCGCGATATGGTGTCGGCCACATCGCGGGTGGTGAGCACGGCGCTGAGGGTCATGTAGCCGCCGGTGAGGCCTTTGCCCACACACATTATGTCCGGCTCCACGCCGGCGTGTTCCCACGCGAAGCATCGCCCTGTGCGCCAGAATCCGGTGGCTATCTCATCGAATATCACATATATCCCGCGCTCGCGGCATAGGGCTGCGGCCTGACGGAGATACTCGGGATGGTAGAACCACATTCCGCCGGCA
Source organism: uncultured Muribaculaceae bacterium (assembly GCA_910578095.1). Classification (GTDB taxonomy): domain Bacteria; phylum Bacteroidota; class Bacteroidia; order Bacteroidales; family Muribaculaceae; genus CAG-873. The sequence continues at coordinate 46,826 of CAJTOZ010000009.1, forward strand.
CCTTGCACAATCGGCTCAAGAATGAGGGCGGCTATTTCGTCGGCATGCTTGTCGAGCACATCGCGCAGGGGCTCGATATCGGCCGGATCCCATTCGGCTCCGAATCTGGAGCGTGGCTGCGGCACAAAATAGCGTATGGGCAGCGCGCTGCCGAAGGCGCTGTGCATGCCCGTGACGGGATCGCACACGCTCATGGCATTCCACGTGTCGCCGTGATAGCCGCTGCGGATGGTCACGAAATTTGTGCGCCGGTGGTCGCCGCTGCGGCTTATGGCTGCCTGCACGGCCATCTTCATCGCCACTTCCACCGCCACAGAGCCGGAATCGGCATAAAATATATTGTGCATGGAGGGGGGAGCCATTTCCAGCAGCAGTTTGCCGAGCTCGATGGCAGGATCGTGGGTGAGGCCACCGAACATCACGTGGCTCATGGCATGCAACTGTCTCTCCGCCGCGGCGTTGAGGCGGGGGTGGTTGTAGCCGTGGCACGCGCACCACCACGACGACATGCCGTCGATGAGCTTGGCGCCGTCGGCCAGTGTGATCTCGGCGCCGGAGGCCGATGCCACCTTATATGTGGGAAGCGGGTCGATGGTGGATGTGTACGGGTGCCAGAGGTGCTCCCGGTCCCACGCATCGTGCAGAGTTCTTTTCTGTTCCATAGTGCAAAGTTACTCATTTTTGACCATTCGCCGAATAAAAAAAAGAGGTGGCCTAAACTTGTTAGACCGCCTCATAATAGCCATACAGTATAATGCGTGCCGAAGACTCGTCTCTACATTGAGGGGAGAACTTCGGGTGCGAGCCGCAATACAGTGTATAGAAATATGAAACTTCGTATGGGGAGAGGGTACAGAAGGACAAGAGAACATAAGAAACAAAATTTATTGATTATAGATTCTTTTGTTTCTTTTGTCGTTTTGTACTTCTGTGCCGACGAAAAGCGTATAAGGCTCGTCCCTACATGTGCGCGGCTTCATAAAAAAGAGGCTGTCTGAATTTGTCAGACAGCCTCTTTAGAGAGGTATTATGGAATTCAAAAGCGAATTCTTACTGGAGCTTGAAGGTCACAGGGAGAGTGTAGGTGACCTTAACGGGCTGACCGTTGTTACGACCGGGGTTCCACTTCGGCATGGCCTTCACTACACGGAGTGCTTCCTTGTCGAGAGCGGGATGACGGCCGCGGATCACGCGTACCTTTTCGATAGTACCGGTCTTGGACACTTCGAATTCCACTACCACGCGGCCCTGCACGCCGTCTTCAGCTGCTGCTGCGGGGTAGTTGATGTGGTCGGAGAGCCACTTGTACATGGCTGCTTCGCCACCGACGAATTCAGGCTTCTGTTCCACCATAGCGATGTTGTAGACTTTTTCTTCTTCAACGGGCTTGGTTTCTGCGATAACCTGTTCCTTAACCTGCACTTTGTTAAGGTCGTTGGTACCTTCGGTGATATCGATGGCACCTGCCTGTGCTTCATTTTCCATCATCTTGTCCTGCTCTTTCACCTCTTTGTCCTTCTCGAACTCGTCGTCCTGGACGATGAGAAGGTCGGTGATGCGCTGCTCGTTGGCAACTTCTTCAGGAGCGATGACTTCTTCGGGTTCATCGGGGATCTCGAATTGTTCTTCCTCTTCGATTTCCTCTTCTTCGGCCTCGTAGGTTACGATTTCCTGTTCGGTGGCCGAGACGATCTGCTCTTCTTCGGGCTTGGAGAATACGCCCTTCATCATGAGAATGAGAAGAACGAGGACCACTGCGAGGCAAGCGAGTACGATGACAACCGCTTTGTTGTGGCGCGTAACGGAGCCCCCGCGGAGGGTATAGGCACCGAATTCTTTGTTTTTGCCTTCAAAGACAATGTCGCGCCATTCTTGTGATGAAAGATCTACGTCTTTAGCCATTTTGTGCGGGATTAGCGGGTTCGTTATTGGTCTTTCTTACAAGAGGACGGATGATGGTCTCGCCGGGGTGTGTCTGCTCGTAGTGTTTGAGCAGAACGGTGTCTACAGAGGTGGGCAGCTGAATGCTGTAACGCGAAATCTGGTTGATGTTCATTTCGTCGATAGCATTGATAAGGCCTTCGTAGGTGGTGTTGGGACCGGGTTTGATCACCACTACAGGACGGGTCTTGAGCGAGTCGGCGGCGTTCTGCTTGGCCAGCTTGTCAAATTCTTCCTTGGAGATCTCCTTGTTTTTCCAACGTTCCTTGAGGGTCTCGTATTCAGCCATAACCTGCTGGTTCTTGCCGCGGAGGATTTTGCGGATACCCTGGGCCTCGCGGTTCACGTTGCCGATGAACTGTTCCTTCGAGAGGTACTTGGAGGTTTGGAAGAGGGTGTCGGCGATACCTTCATAATAGTAGATATTGTGAATGGTCTTGCCGGTTTCACCGTCGATTTTGGGCTTGTCGCCCTCATATTCGGTGTCAAGAATCAGAGTGATGGCTTCAGACTGCTTTGCCTGGCTCTGCTGCTCTTTCTTCACGTTTTCATTGGTGGGGAGCACGATCTGCAGGGTCTGCGATTTGATCATGGTCGTACACAGCATGAAGAACGTGATCAGAAGCATGTTCATATCCACCATGGGGGTAAAGTCCACATGGATAGACATCTTTTTCTGGGCGCCTTTCTTTTTCTTGCCGCCCTTGTCGGATTGTTCTATTTGTGCCATTGTGTCTTTACTTTACTGGGTGGGTTCGTCTTCTGATTTGAGCGCAGTCATAAGGCTGAACTTGTTCAGCTTCATGGTCTGAAGGTTGTCAAAGACGAGCTGGACGGTGGTGAAGGGGGTGTCCTTGTCGGCTTTGATGGCGATACCTTGTCCTTTACGCATCAGAGCGGTGTAGAGGTTGCTCAGGTTGGCGCGCTGTTCCTCCGTGAGGGAGGGGTCTTCGCGCTGTTCGTTGTTGATGCGCTGGGCCACGTTGTAGATGGCCTTGAGCCAGATCTGGAAGTCGTTGAGGCGTCCATCGCGGTTTTTGTTGTCGTTGATGGGTATACCGACGTTTACGTTGGTAAGGTCGCCTTGCTCCTTGTCGCGTTCGGTTACGCTCATGTCAAGCAGCTCGGGGAGATGCTGGAAAGAGGTGCCGAACATGTTGGTCTGGCGGAACGCCGACTTTTGTGCGGCGTTCAGAGCGATCGGGGCGTTCTTGTGCTGTTCGTTGTAGATGGCCAAAGCTTCATCGAGCATCATGCCGCGGATGTTTTCGCTGGACAGTGTCGAGTCGGCGTCGCCGGTGAACGAGATGAAGAGTTTGCCTTCTACAGTGGAGGGATCATCGAGTTTGCCGCTCTTGTCGGCACTGGACACGAGGACGGTAACCACATTGTTCATGGGCACCTTTTCCTCGCTCACAGACGAGGGGGTGTATACGATGGTCGGCTCTTTCTGCAGGAAGGTTGAAGTCAACATGAAGAAAGTAAGCAAAAGAACAGTCACGTCACTCATCGCGGTCATGTCGATGAGCGTACTCTTTCTTTTAATTTTTACTTTTCCCATATTTACCTGTTTGAGAGTTTGTTGTTGTTAAACCGGAAAATAGGGGATTAGTGAGTAGCTGCAAACGTTTGTACGATGCTGAAGCCGATCTCGTCGATGGCGTAGGTGAGGGTATCGATCTTGTTGGTGTAGTAGTTGTAGGAGATTACGGCGAAGGCACCGGTTGCGATACCGAAAGCGGTGTTGATAAGTGCCTCAGAGATACCGGTCGAGAGTTCGGTCGAGTCAGGAGCACCGCTCTGTGCGAGAGCCTGGAACGACTTGATCATACCCATTACAGTACCGAGAAGACCGACGAGAGTACCGAGAGTGGTCATGGTAGCCACGATGGGGAGGTTCTGCTGCAGCGAGGGCATTTCCAGAGCGGTAGCTTCTTCAACTGCTTTCTGCAGGTTGAGCACCTTCTGCTCTTTGGTGAGCTCGGTGTTCTTGTCCATTTCCTCGTAGCTCTTGAGAGCGGCGGCAACTACGGCAGCCACGGTGCCCTGCTGCTTTTTGCAGAGTTCCTGAGCGCCTTTGATGTCGTTGGTGGCGAGGCTCTTTTTTACAGCGGCAATGAACTTGGTGATGTTGCCTTTGCCTTTGGCTGCGTTGAGGGCGAAGAAGCGTTCAACGGAAAGAACGATAACGGTGAGGAAGAGGGTCTGCAGAACAGGCACGATGAAACCACCCTTGTAGATGGTGCCCCAGATGTTCTGAGGATGGCCGTCTTCGTCGAAGTGCATGTCGTTGCCGAACCAGAAGATGAACAGGCAAACGGCTACCACTGCGCAAGCAATGATTACCCACATGGCGTTTTTGATGCCGGGGGCGTTGTTTTTCTTGTTGTCAGCTGCCTTGGCGGGCTTGGCGGCAACATTGGGCTTTTGAGCTTCCATAGTTGTTTTTAGATGAGTTTAAAATGGTGTTTGTTGATTGGTTAATAGTTTGTATCTTTATTGTTTCAGGCCGCGGAGTGCGGTCGGATTTGCGTATCTGTCGGTTTTTGCGTGGTATTTGTTATGAGGGTTAATACATGTTGGTATGCGCAAATGCTACGCAAAAGTATAAAGGATTTTTCTCTTTTCAAAATAAAACCGCTTCAAATTTGCGAAAAAGGGGGCTCTATAAGGAATTTTAGGGGAATGGGAGCTTTTTTAGCCAAACTTGCGGCCTGCGGCGCCGCCCGGCTGTGAAAGCGGGGGTGTCCGACGCGGGAGTTTTTTTTAACGCCGGAGCGAAATTTTATTATTTTATATAAATATGTATAAAGAAAAGTTGGTAACTTTGCAGCTTAAAAATACAGTATATCTCAATACAATGAAAATAAAGATTGGCAAAGGACTGAATCTGCCGATTGCAGGTGCCGCCGATACGGACGATGTGCGTTGTATCTACGTCGACCGGGTTTCGGTGGTTCCCGGCGATTTCCCCGGATTCGTGCCCAAGGTGGACGTCACTCCCGGCGATACCGTGACTATCGGTGCCCCCCTCATGCACGACAAGCGCTGTCCGGCGCTCAAACTGGTGTCGCCTCTGGCCGGCACAGTGGTTGAGGTGGAGCGCGGCGAGCGCCGCCGCCTGCTCAAAGTGACCGTCAAAGCCGAAGGCGAGGCCTGCAAGCATTTTGACCTTACATGCAACGATGCCGCCGAGTGCGCCGCACTGCTTGCCGAAAGCGGCCTGCTGGCGCTGATGCGTCAGCGCCCCTACGATGTGGTGCCATCGCCGGATGTGCTTCCGCGCGACATCTTTGTGTCGGCCATATACTCGGCTCCGCTCGAGTTGCCGCTTGCATGCCGCATCACAGCTGCCGACAAGCCTGCGCTCGACGAGGCCGCCGCATTCCTCGCCCGCATCACGCCGGGCAAGGTGTATCTGTCGCACGATGCGTCGTGGACATTCGGTGCCGTGCAAGGCGCGGAGATGGTGGAGGTGGAAGGTCCGCACCCTGCAGGCAATGTGGGTGTGCAGATTGCCAACATCGCCCCCGTAAACAAAGGCGATGTGGTGTGGACGCTTGATGCCGTCACGCTTCTGCGCATCGGCCGGCTGCTGCAACACGGCACATTCGATGCCTCCGCCACAGTGGGTGTGTGCGGTCCGGCCGTGGCCGTGCCGTATGTGGCACGCACCGTGATGGGCGCGCCCGTGAAGCCCCTGCTTGAGGACGCCGAAACCAACGATGGCCGCCGCCACCGCATCATCAGCGGCAATGTGCTCGTGGGCACGGCTGTGGGCGCCGACGGATGCCTGCGCTATCCTTATCGCCAGGTCACCGTGATCGACGAAGGCGACGATGTGGACGAATTCATGGGCTGGGCATCGCTCTCGCCAAGCAAGATGAGTGTGAACCGCACCTTCCCGGGCCATTTCTTGAAGCGGCTATTCCGTCCCGACGCGCGCCTGCTCGGCGGACGCCGCGCGATGATCATGAGCGGAGAGTACGATGCCATGATGCCCATGGACGTCATGCCAGAGTATCTGCTCAAAGCCATCATCGCCCGCGATATCGACAATATGGAGCGTCTCGGCATTTACGAGGTGGCCCCCGAGGATTTTGCGTTGGCCGAATATGCCGACACCTCCAAGCTGCCTCTGCAGCACATGGTGCGCGAAGGCCTCGACTACCTGCGCAAAGAACTGGAATAGTAAACCATATTTACATCACATAACAGTGAAATCTCTGAAACATCTACTCGACAAGGCGCGTCCGGCATTTGAACCCGGTGGGCGGCTGTCGGCACTGGGGAGCGTGTTCGACGGTTTCGACACATTCCTTTTCACACCCCGCACCACATCGGGGCCAAGCTCGGTGCATGTGCACGACGCCATCGACTCCAAGCGCACGATGATTGTGGTTGTGGCGGCCCTCATGCCCTGCTTCTTTTTCGGCATGTACAACACCGGCTATCAGCATTGGCTGGCATTGGGCGCCACTGAGTTCCACTTCTGGCAGTTGATGCTGTACGGCCTGCTCGCGGTGCTTCCGCGGGTGATAGTCACATATTTCGTGGGCCTCGGCATTGAATTCGCTTTCGCGCAGTGGCGCAAGGAAGAGATTCAGGAAGGCTTCCTCGTGACGGGTATTCTCATCCCGATGATCTGTCCCATCGAAACTCCGCTGTGGATGCTCGCAGTGGCCACGGCCTTCGCAGTGGTTTTTGCAAAAGAAGTGTTCGGCGGCACCGGCTACAATATAGTGAATGTGGCTCTGGTGGCGCGCGCGTTCCTTTTCTTCGCCTATCCGGCGCAGATGAGCGGCGACAAAGTGTTCGTGGCCTCCGGCACAGCCTTCGGCTACGGTATGCCAGTGGCCGACGGATTCACATGCGCCACGCCTCTTGGCCAGATAGCCACGCATAGCGAAGGCGCCCTGACGCTCACAGGCATCGATGGCCACGTGCTCACGGCATGGGACGCTTTTGTGGGTCTCATCCCCGGCTCCTTCGGCGAGACATCGGTGCTGTGCATCCTTATCGGTGCGGCCATACTCCTGTTCAGCGGCATGGCCAACTGGCGCATAATGCTCGGCGTGTTCGGCGGCGGCCTTGTCATGGGCTGGATTGCCAATGCATTCGCCACACCCACCTATCCCGCATCGCTGCTCCCCGCATGGGAACAGCTGCTTTACGGCGGTTTTGCCTTCGCGGCCGTGTTCATGGCCACCGACCCGGTGACTGCCGCGCGCACCAACACCGGCAAGTGGATCTACGGCATACTCATCGGCGTGATAGCGGTGATTATCCGTGTGTACAACAACGGATATCCCGAAGGCGCCATGCTCGCCGTGTTGCTGATGAACGTGTTCTCCTCGCTTATCGACTGGTGCGTGGTGCAGGCCAATATCCGCCGCCGCATGCGTCGTTTAATCGCTAAATCCTCGGAATCATGAACAAGCAGGGAAATACATACACAATTATATATATAGTGGTGCTGGTGCTGGTGGTAGGAGCTGCTCTCGCCTTTACGTCCATATCGCTGCGCTCGCGTCAGCAGGCCAACGCCGATGCCGACAAGATGCGCCAGATTCTTGCCTCGGTACTTGTCACGCCCGATGCCGGAGAAGTGATACCCACGTTCAATGCCGTGGTGACAAACCAGTATATAGTCAATGCCGAGGGAAAGACTGTCGATGGCGACGCTTTCGCTGTCAATGTGGCCGAGCAGAGCAAAAAACCGGCGGCCGAGCGTCTGCTGCCTGTGTATGAGTGCAGCTTCGACGGCGGCGATGTGAAATATGTGCTTCCGGTGTACGGCGCCGGCCTATGGGGGCCTATCTGGGGCTACGTGTCGATAGATGCCGATGGCAGCACCATATACGGTGCCTACTTCGCCCATCAGGGCGAGACCCCCGGCCTCGGTGCCGAAATTGAAAAGCCGGCCTTCAGCTCTCAGTTTGAAGGCAAAGTGCTGTTCAAGGATGGTCGCTTTTTGCCGGTGGCTGTAGTGAAAGCCGGTCAGAAACCTCTTGGCGACGAAGACTATGTGGACGGCATCAGCGGCGGCACCATCACAAGCAAAGGCGTAGGCGCCATGCTCTCGGCATGCCTTGCACCTTATGAAGCATTTTTGTCAACCCTTGCAAAATAAGCGTCATGGCTGAAAAAATAAGCAATAAATCGGTGTTCTTCAATCCGTTTTCGAAGGACAATCCCGTGGTGGTGCAGATATTGGGCATATGCTCCGTGCTCGCCGTCACGGCAAAGCTCGAACCCGCGCTGGTCATGGGTCTCAGCGTCATCGCCGTTCTGGCATTCTCCAATGTGATAATATCATTGCTGCGAAACACCATTCCTACCAATATCCGCATCATCGTGCAGCTTGTGGTGGTGGCAGGTCTGGTGGTCATCGTCAGTCAGCTGCTCGAGGCCTACGCCTACGATGTGAGCAAGCAGCTCAGCGTGTTCATAGGCCTCATCATCACCAACTGTATCCTCATGGGACGTCTCGAGGCCTTTGCCATGGGCAACCGCCCCTGGCCCAGCTTCCTCGACGGGGTGGGCAACGGCATAGGCTATACCATCATACTCGTGACCGTAGGTTTCTTCCGCGAACTCCTCGGCAGTGGCACGCTGTTCGGCTTCCGTGTGGTGCCGCAGGCATTCTACGATGCCGGCTATGTAAACAACGGCCTGATGATATTGCCTCCCATGGCTCTTATAGTAGTGGCCTGCATCATCTGGGTGCAACGTTCCGTCAACAAAGATCTTCAAGAGAAATAATCCCGGAGCCAAATGGAAAATTTCAATATCTTCATACGGTCGATATTTGTCGACAACATGATTTTCGCCTACTTCCTGGGCATGTGTTCCTTCCTCGCTGTCAGCAAAAACGTGAAGACGGCGCTCGGGCTCGGGGTGGCGGTGACATTCATGCTTGTGATCACACTGCCTATCAATTATCTGCTTCAGACCTACGTGCTCAGTGCCGGTGCCCTCACATGGCTCGGCCCTGAATATGCCGACGTCGACCTCAGTTTTCTGTCGCTGATTGTGTTCATCGCCGTGATAGCGTCCATGACACAGCTGGTGGAGATGGCAGTGGAAAAGTATAGCCCCACGCTGTACGCCTCCCTTGGCATCTTCCTGCCTCTCATTGCCGTGAACTGTGCTATTCTCGGCGGCTCGCTGTTCATGCAGCAGCGCGACTTCCCGAGTGTGTGGACTGCTGTGTGCGCCGGCGGCGGATGGGGCATCGGATGGCTGCTCGCCATCACGGCCATCGCCGCTATCCGCGAGCGCATAGCGCAGTACAGCAACATTCCCGCCCCCCTGCGCGGCGTAGGCATAACATTTATCATCACCGCTCTGATGGGCATCGCCTTCATGAGCTTCTTAGGCATAAAAATCTGAACGATGACTGCTGCATTCATTTTATCCGCACTTGCTGCGGGAACACTCACAGTGCTGTCCGCCGTAGGCGTGTTTCTGATTCTCACGCTGCTTCTTGTGACAGTGCTGCTCGTGGCAAAGCACTATCTTGTGCGCACCGGCGTAGTGCGCATCACCATCAACGATGATAAGACTGTCGAAGGCCTCAGTGGCACCACGCTGCTGTCGTCGCTCGCCAATAGCAATGTATTCCTGTCGTCGGCATGCGGCGGCAAAGGCAGTTGCGGCCAGTGCAGGGTGCAGGTGACAGAAGGCGGAGGCGAGATACTCCCCACCGAGACCGTGCACTTCACCCGCAAGGAGGTGAAGGACCATTGGCGTCTCGGATGCCAGGTGAAGGTAAAAGAGGACATGAGCATCAAGGTGTCGGCTTCCGTGCTTGATGTGAAGGAGTGGGAATGCGAGGTGATATCAAACCGCAATGTGGCCACTTTCATCAAGGAGTTCATAGTGGCTCTTCCTCCGGGCGAGCACATGAACTTCATCCCGGGGTCGTACGCGCAGATCAAGATACCGCCATTCTCGATGGACTACGACAAGGATATCGACAAAGACCTCATCGGCCCCGAATATCTGCCCGCATGGGAAAAATTCAGTCTGTTCTCGCTCAAATGTGTCAACACCGAGACCACCGTACGCGCCTATTCCATGGCCAACTATCCTGCCGAAGGCGACCGCATAATGCTCACCGTGCGCATAGCCACACCTCCGTTCAAGCCGAAGCCCGAGGTGGGATTCATGGACGTGATGCCCGGCATCGCCTCCAGCTATATATTCACTCTCAAACCCGGCGACAAGGTGCGTATGAGCGGCCCCTACGGCGATTTCCACCCCATCTTCGACAGCAAGGCGGAGATGATGTGGATAGGCGGCGGAGCCGGCATGGCACCGCTGCGCGCCCAGATCATGCACATGACCAAGACGCTCAAGACCACCGACCGTGTGATGAACTACTTCTATGGCGCCCGTGCGCTCAACGAGGTGTTCTATCTCGACGATTTCCTCGCGCTTGAGAAAGAGTTCCCGAATTTCAAATTCCATCTCGCCCTCGACCGCCCCGACCCTGCGGCCGATGCCGCCGGAGTGAAGTATACTCCCGGATTCGTGCATCAGGTGATATACGACACCTATCTCAAGGATCACCCCGCGCCCGAGGATATCGAGTACTATATGTGCGGTCCCGGCCCGATGAGCAACGCTGTCAACGGCATGCTCTACAACCTCGGCGTGGAGCCCTCGAGCATCCACTACGATAATTTCGGAGGTTAAGCGCCCCGGGCACATTTCGTAATTCCCAAACATCCTCCCTCATGAGTATCCTCACCCCGGCACAATATGTGTTTGAGATGCCCATCAAGGTGCGCGACTACGAAGTGGACGCGCAGGGCATAGTCAACAACGCCAACTATCAGCATTACCTCGAGCACACACGTCACATGTTCTGCGAGCAGGCCGGCGTGTCGTTCCGCGCCATGCATGAGAGTGGTCTCGACCCCGTGGTGCGTCGTGTCGAGATAGACTACCTGCGCCCGCTTGGTCTCGGCGACTCCATGGTGAGCAAGATCGCGCTCTACCGTCAGGGTCCGCTCTTTGTGTTCCGCCAGGACATATTCACGCCCGACGGGGAGCCTGTTGTCCATGCCATGGTCAATATAGTATGTCTTGAGGATGGCCGTCTGACCCGTGGCGAGCGACTGGCGGAAGCATTCAAGGACTATCTTTAGCCGCACTCTGCTATGACCCCCTTATGCGCCAAAATAGCCTTCGGAATGCTCGGAGGCATCAACCTTTCCACCGGCCGCGAGCTACTCCGGCGTGCCGGCTCGGCGGAGGGTGTGTTTGAGCGCGGGGAAGATGAGATGGTGTCGCTCCTTGGCCGGCGTGGCACCATAGCATCGGCCGATTATCGCCGCGATATTGCCGCACGCGCTGCCCGCGAAGAGGTGTTTGTGCGCAGTTCCGGTGTGCGCGCCCTGTTCTTTGCCGACGATTGCTACCCTCAGCGTCTGCTCGACTGCGACGATGCTCCCGCATTGCTGTATGCGCTCGGCGATACTCCTCTCGACAAGCTGCGCACCGTTGCCATAGTGGGTACACGCCACAGCACGGCCTACGGGCTTGACTTCACGGCACGCCTGGTCGGAGATCTCGCCGCCACCTACGGCCGCGATATAGCTATCATCAGCGGACTGGCCTACGGTATCGACGTGGCCGCTCACCGTGCGGCTCTGCGCGAAGGCTTGCCCACTGTGGCCGTCATGGCCAATGCGCTCAACACCGTCTATCCTGCCGAGCATCGTGAGGTGGCGGCGCGTATCGTGCGCTCCGGAGGCATGCTGCTCTCGGAGTATCCCACATCGGCGCGCACGCATCGGGGATTCTTTCTGGCGCGTAACCGCATAGTGGCGGCCCTGGCCGATGCCGTTGTGGTGGTGGAGAGCGATCAGCGGGGAGGCGCGATGGCCACGGCGCGCATAGCCTCGGCCTATGGTCGCGAACTTTTTGCGGTGCCCGGACGCGTAGGCGACGCGCGCAGCCGCGGGTGTCTGGAGCTGCTTGCAACGCGCCTCGCCTCCGTTGTGCGCGATGCCGGCGATATAGGCGATGCTCTCGGGTGGAAACCTTTGGCCCGCGAGGGCGAGCAGCAGGAACTCATGCTGGAACTATCGTCGGAACAGGCACGTATAGTGGAGCATCTGCGCAACCATCCCGACGCCACCGTCAACGATATGTGCGTGGCGCTCGCGCTGCCTTTTGCGTCGCTCAGTTCGGCGCTCTTTGAAATGGAGATGGCCGACATCCTCATGACACTCCCCGGAGGCCGCTACGCAGTGCTCGACCGTTGAAACTTACCCATAGCATAAAACGTTATCAACTATAGTTATAATATTCTTAACCCCTCTCTAATATACGACATGGAAAAGAAATTCATTCCCGAATCGGAGCTTATCATCAACCCCGACGGCTCTGTGTTCCACCTCCACCTGCTTCCCGAGCAGCTCACCGACCGTGTGATCCTTGTAGGCGATCCCGCCCGTGTCAACATGGTTGCGGAATTCTTCGACACTAAGACATTCGAAGTGTCGAGCCGTGAGTTCCACACTATCGGAGGCACCTACAAAGGCAAACCCATCATGTGCCTCAGCCACGGTATCGGTCCGGACAATATCGACATCGTGATCAACGAGCTCGACGCTCTCGCCAACATTGATTTCAAAACCCGCGAGGTGCGCGACACCAAGCGTGTGCTCACCCTTGTGCGCATCGGCACGAGCGGTGCTCTTCAGCCTGAGCTCAGCCTCGGCACCCCCGTCATTGCCGAGCACTCTATAGGCTTCGACGGCGTGCTCAACTATTATGCCGGCCGCGACAAGGTGGCCGATCTTGAGTTCCAGCATGCTTTCACAAAGCACACTGACTGGAATGACAACTGGGCTAAGCCCTACGTGGTGCCTGCCGACCCCGATCTTGTGGCGCAGATAGGCCGCGACGATATGGTGCGTGGTATCACCATCTCCGCCGTGGGTTTCTATGGTCCGCAGGGACGCGAACTGCGTCTGCCGTTGTCCAACCCCGGTCTGAACGCCAGCATCGAAGCCTTTGAACACAACGGACGTCGCGTCACCAACTATGAGATGGAAAGCGCTCCCCTTCAGGGTCTTGGCAAGCTCATGGGACACCGTGCCATGACGGTGTGCTCCATCATAGCCAACCGGTTCAACACCGAGGCCAACCCCAACTACAAGAGCGGCGTACGCGACCTCGTGGCCACTGTGCTCGAGCGTATCTGATAGTTGCGGATATAAGTCCTGTACGACAAAACGGCTGCGTCACGCTTTCGGGCGACGCAGCCGTTCGTCATATATACTGTATTTCAGAATCCGAGGGCTATGCCTGTGGAGAAGGTGGAAAAATCAAGGTCGGGGCTGTTGAGGAGCACACTCTGCGGCGAGTAGCGCACATATACGCCTAAGCTGCTGAACACACGGACGGCTGCAAACAAGTCGACAGAAAAGTGGCGCACGTCCACGCAATTGGTGGATACATGCTGCTTGGAGCCGTCGGGCGCATACCATTTGGAACTCACGCTGGCATGGGAATTCCAGTTGAGCACGGGGCCGAACTGTACGCCCAGATGAGGTATGCTCCGGATATTGAAGTTGTGGTAGAAAAGCACCGGAAAGGATAGGCTGAATACTTTCAGACGTGAATACCTGGGGGTGACATCCTGGGCAAACGGTGCGTACGACACCGATCCGTTGTCGTCCGTCAGGAGCTGCATTCCGGTGGTGGTGCGGTAGTTGCGCCACGATAGACCCACACCGGCGGAAATGCCTGAGCGTATGCTCTTTATATTGCAGGTTACGGCCACGGCATTCAGCCAGCTTATCTCGAAGGAGCGCCCCATCTCAAAGTCGGCTTCGGCCGGTGCGCCCGAGGCGTTGACCGCACCAAACAGGATATTGCCGCTTACGATGTCCCATTCCACCTTGCCGGTAGTCCACAAGGCGTTGGTGCGGAACATGGTGGTGCGGCGCTGGGTGCTGCGCACTGTTGTGCCGGCAGGATAGACTTCGTCGCATGTGATGGTGCCGTTGTTGTCCGTGGCCTCGACATGCAGTCCGGATGGTGTTTCGGAGATGATCACATCGACATTGGTAGCGCTCATGACAGTGTCGGCCGGAGCGGCGGCGTATGCGCCGGCGGCGATTGCGGCGCAGAGTATGGAGAATGTTTTGCGAAGCATGGGTGTGTGGTTCAGAAATTAACGATATAACCTACGGAAACGGAGTTGAATTCGGGGCCCCAGCCGGAGCGGAACAGGCCGGTGGGGGCGTAGCGCAGATACACGCCGCCTATGCCACGGAAACCTGCGGCGAGCAACAGATCGGCCGACAGTGTGCGCGTGTGCAGCTCCTTGAATGTATGGGTGGTGGTCTGGTCGGCCACTGTCTGCGACGACCGTGCCCGTGCCCCGAAATTGAAGTTCAGCCATGTTCCGGCGCTGATATAGGCGCGGCGCGACAATTTCTGCGTGAACATCACGGGGATGTGCACTCTCCACATGCGCAGGCGGGCGCTGTGGCCTGTGAGCCCCTCCGGGCGTGCCACCAGCAGGAGACGACGCCCCTCGGAGGCGAAGGTCATGCCGTCGCCTACGGCATATTGCAGGTAGCCTATGCCGGCGCCGGCGTTTATACTGAATCCTCCTCCGAGGTGCAGCCCGGCATTGAGCAGGCGGCTGATACCCACCTCGAACGACGCACCTACAGGTGTATGTCCGGTGGGGATGGAGGTTCCGGCATATATTTCAAAATCAACATTGAACGCTGTGTTTTTGCGGCCATGATGCTGTCTGCTGTCGGAATATCCGGACAGGAACGGCAGATTCAGCCCCCAGCCACCGTTGGCGGTGGTGTCCGGCGCATATTGCGCGGCATATTCATACAGGAAGTCGGGGTTGTCGGCGCGTCCGCGGGCACGCACCTTTATGCCATCAGGAGTGCGCACCACGGTGAGCGTGTCCACATTGCTTATGCGTGTGAGCGTGTCGGGTGTTTCTTCTGCTGCGGCGCCGATGGCTATGGCCGCGAGTGCGAGGGTGATGAAGCGCAGTTTCATTGTTTGAGCATTTTTTTTACTTGTTCCGGAGAGGCGGAGCCTTCGAGATAAATGAGAATCACTTTATTGCCGCCGGCGGCGAGCTGATTTAAGAAAAAAATGTAGCGGTTGAGATCGTTGTGCCGGCGCAGGCGGTAGAACCCGTAGAACAGGCGTCCGTCGCGGAACTGCACCTCGCGCGATAGTGCATCGGCTCCGTCGCGGCGCACGGCGCGTTCGATTGCATCGGCGCTCTCGTTGTCGGCATCAGTGAGGGTGATGCTGCGGTAGGTGGACAGCTTGTGTTTTTTCAGCTGGCCTCCGCTTATGATTGTCTCGCGTGCGTCCGGTATGTCGCGATAGCGCCCGTCGAACAGCGCGCCCACCGCCAGTCCCTTCTGCGCGGCGGCCGGAATGGCGGCTGCGAGCAAGAGCATGAGGAAAAGAATGTGTGCCGGTTTCATTTTTATTGGTGTGTTGATGATAATGCGATACTGATGGCCTCAAAATCGTTGTCTACGGATTCGCCGACGCTTTCTGCCGCGTCGGCCATTGCGCTGAGATCGGCTTGCATGAATGCTATCACGTCGGCGCGGTCGCTGATTTCTGTGCCGGCGCAGTAGGCCAGATATTCCGCGCTGTTATGGCGCGGGAATGCGAGGAATGTGCCTGCTGCGGCCAGCAGCAGGGCAAATCCTGCCGCCGCGCGCCATACCTGGCGGTGTGTGCCGCGCTTCCGGCGTGTGGCCGAGCGCTGTGCGGCAAACACTCCCATCACGGCCCGGGCTTCGTCGGCGCTGTCGCTGTGGTGGGCGGGGTCGGCGAGCTGCATCCGCAGTGTGCGCTCTTCGTCGAGGGAAGTTTCGCCGTCGAAGTAGCGTTGTATTAGTTTTTCAAGTTCCGCAGGGTTCATGACTGTTGTTTTTTGCGTTGTAGATATAGTTCGCGCACGCGTTTTCGGCTTCGGCTGAGAATCATCCGCACATTGGCTTCCGTGAGGCCGTGGGCTTCGGCTATTTCTGCTATATCCCAGCCATATTGGTCACGTTCGTAGAGTATGCTCCGGTGGTCGGGGGTCAGGGATGTTTCCATAAGCATCTTCACCTCTGCGAGCAGTTCGCTTTGCGCGGTGGCATCTTCGGTGTCGTCGGCTATTTCAGGCACCGGACTGTCGGAATGGCGTGCCCGTGCGCGCAGGGTGTCTATTCCGGCATTGCGCACTGTCGCTGTGAGCAGTTTCTCGGCTTGTTCGCTGGCGGTTATGTCCTCTCGCCGGCGCCATAGGCGGAAGAAGGCCTCCTGCAGCGCGTCGTCGGCATCGGCGTCGGAGCCGGTGAGGCTTCGTGCCGATCTCCGCAGGCGTGCGCCGATGCGGCGGAATGCTGATGTCAGTGCGTCTTCTTCCATTGTCGTTTTCTGCGTTTTGCAATAAATAGACGGCGCCGATGCTTTTTTGCAACAGCGCCGTGCTATTTTTTTTGATATTTTTTATCGGCGGCGTTTCCCTTGTGGTGGTGCGGGCCTTTGTGCCGGGCCGAACAGTCTCTTTATCAGGTCGGGACGGTGCATCCGCTCGAGGCTGTGGGTGATGTCGGATCTGTAGGCGCGGTCGTACCAGAAGAAGTATTTTCTCTGCGCCAGTTTTTCTTTTTGCGTGCGTGCGGTGTACACTTTCTCAAGGGTGTAGGGGTGATAGCCCGTGTAGTAGATCTCCGTAGCCACGGTCATGGGAGTGGGGGTGAAATCCTGCACCTGCTCAAGATGAAAATTCAGGTCCTTGGTCTCGGCGGCGAGCATGGCCATGTCTATCTCATGACATCCGGGATGGCTGGATATGAAATAGGGGATGAGCTGTTGCTTGAGGCCATGGGAGAGGTTCACCTCATCGAAGAGGCGCTTGAAATCGTGGAATAGCGCGAACGAAGGCTTGCGCATCACGTCCAGCACCTCGTCGCTCGTGTGCTCGGGGGCTACCTTCAGACGTCCGCTCACATGGTCGGCTATCAATTCGCGGCAGTACCGTCGGTTTGTGTTGTCGGTGTCGCGGTTTCCGGTGTGGTGCATGGCGAGGTCGTAGCGCACACCGCTGCCCACGAAACTCTTGCGCACGCCGGCCACGGCATCGGCACTGTGGTAGATGTCGAGCAGTGGCGCATGATCGGTGTTGAGGTTGGGACACACCTTGGGGTGAAGGCACGACGGGCGGCGGCATTTGGCGCAGATGCCTTTGTCGCGGCCGCCCATGGCATACATGTTGGCCGAAGGGCCGCCGAGGTCGCTGATGTAGCCTTTGAAGTCTGGCATCGCGGCCACCTGGCGCACCTCTTTCATTATGGATTCTTTGCTGCGCGAGGCTATGAATTTGCCTTGATGGGCCGATATGGTGCAGAATGCGCAACCGCCGAAGCAGCCACGGTGCAGGTTCACGCTGTGGCGTATCATTTCGTAGGCCGGGATGCGCTTGCCACGGTAGCGCGGGTGGGGGAGACGGGTGTACGGCAGATCAAACGCCGCATCTATCTCTCCTTGGGCCATTGCCGGCCACATTGGGTTCACTTTCACTACGCGGTCTCCTGTGGCCTGCCATAGTGTGAGGCCTCCGTCCATCGCATTGCTCTGCTGCTCGATGTGGCGGAAGTTGGCAGCCTGGCTTTTCGGCGAACGCAGGCATTCCTCGAATGATGCCAGCACGATATTGCCGTCGGCTCCGGCTTCCGGCATCTCCGATATGGGGCGCATGACCACAGTCTGTCTCAGATCGGTGATGTCGGCTATGCGCTCGCCGGCGTCAAGACGGCGAGCCAGCTCCAGCACGGTGTGCTCGCCCATGCCGTAGGCTATGATGTCGGCATGGCTGTCGGCGAGAATACCTGGGCGCAGGCGGTCCTGCCAATAATCGTAATGGCTGAGACGGCGCAGGGAGGCCTCGATGCCTCCGGCTATGATGGGCGTGTCGGGGAAGAGGCGGCGGAGTATTTCAGAATATACAAGGGTGGGGTAGTCGGGTCTCATGCCGGCTCGTCCGTCGGGAGTGTAGGCGTCGTCGCTTCTGCGCCGCCGTGCTGCGGTGTAATGGTTGACCATGGAGTCCATGGCTCCCGGCGATATGCCGAAAAATAGTCTCGGCGCTCCGAATTTGCGGAAATCGCGCAGGTCGTCGCGCCAGTTGGGCTGTGGCACTATCGCCACCCTATAGCCGGCAGCCTGAAGGGTGCGGCCTATCACAGCGGCCCCGAAAGCGGGATGATCCACGTAGGCATCGCCCGAGAAGAGCACCACATCCACGCTGTCCCATCCCATGGCCTGCATTTCCTTGACGGAGGTGGGAAGCCAGTCGGTGGGACGCAGTGCGGCATATTCGGCGGGTGTGGAGGGTCGGTTGGGAATATTGCTCATCATTTCATCTTTTCAAGTCGCTGCTCCATTTTTATTATGGCGTCGCGCAGCCGTGCGGCTTCTATGAAGTCCATGTCCTTTGCCGCGCGCAGCATCTCGGCACGTGTATGGTTGATGTGCCGGCTGAGTTCGTCGGCGTTCATGTAGGCCACCACAGGATCGGCCGCGATATTGCCGCTTTGTGGGGAATACTCCTCGGCGTAAGGCACATTGACAGCGGCCTCTTTCCGCTTGGCGCGTTCCTTGGCCGAGCCCTTGGCCTGAACGCGGGCAGTGCGTGCGGCGGTGGTCTCTTCATCGATGCGCTTGTCGAGCCCCACTATGGCCTGGCGGGCCTTCACTATGGCCTGTGGTGTTATGCCGTGGGCCTCGTTGTAGGCAAGCTGTCGTGAGCGGCGGTTTTCGGTGGCGTCGATGGTGCGTTGCATGGATTGTGTGATGCGGTCGGCATACATTATCACCTCGCCGTTGAGGTTACGCGCCGCACGGCCCACAGTCTGCGTGAGCGAGCGGTCGCTGCGCAGAAATCCTTCCTTATCGGCATCGAGAATGGCCACGAGGCTCACTTCCGGCAGGTCCAGGCCCTCACGCAGCAGATTCACGCCTATGAGCACATCGTAGACGCCACTGCGCAGATCGTCGAGTATCTTTATGCGGTCGATGGTGTCGACATCGCTGTGGATGTATGCCGTTTTCACGCCCAGTTTCAGGAAATAGTCGTTCAATTCCTCGGCCATGCGTTTTGTGAGTGTGGTCACGAGCGTGCGCTCTCCGCGCTCTATGCGCAGCTGTATCTCTTCCAGCAGGTTGTCCACTTGGCCTGACGTGGGCCGCACGCGAATGATGGGGTCCAGTAGTCCGGTAGGACGTATCACCTGCTCCACCACCACACCCTCGCAGCGTTGCAGCTCATAATCGGCCGGAGTGGCGCTCACGTATAGCACCTGCGGCGTCATGGCCTCGAACTCCTCGAACTTCAGCGGGCGGTTGTCGAGAGCAGCCGGAAGGCGGAAACCGTATTGCACGAGGTTTTCCTTGCGCGAGCGGTCGCCGCCGTACATGGCCCGTATCTGGGGCACCGTCACATGGCTCTCATCGATGATGGTGAGGAAATCTTTGGGGAAATAGTCGAGAATGCAGAAAGGCCGGTCGCCGGGATTGCGCCCGTCAAAATATCGTGAGTAGTTCTCTATTCCTGTGCAGTATCCCAGCTCCTTTATCATCTCCACATCGTAGGTGGTGCGTTCGTAAAGGCGTTGTGCTTCCAATTCCTTGAGCTCGCGGCGGAAAAATTCCACCCGCTCGCCGAGGTCGAGCTGTATCTGCGCAACTGCCGACGCCTGACGTGCCGGCGATGTCACGAATATGTTGGCCGGATAGATCTTGAAGCTGTCGTGCTCCCCGAGTGAGATATTGTCGGTGGGGTGGAATGTATGTATGCTTTCAATCTCATCGCCCCAGAACACCACTCTGACGGCTATCTCCTCGTAGGCCAGGCATATATCCACGGTGTCGCCTTTCACGCGGAATGTGCCGCGCTTGAATTCTGTCTCGTTGCGGGAGTAAAGCGCTCCCACAAGCTTGCGCAGAAACGCATTGCGCGCTATCTTTGTGCCCACGGCCAGTTCTATGACGTTCTCGTTGAAATCATCGGGATTGCCGATGCCGTAGAGGCACGATACGCTCGACACCACCACCACGTCGCGGCGACCGCTCAGGAGTGCCGAGGTGGTGGCCAGGCGCAGTCTGTCGAGTTCCTCGTTTATAGCAAGGTCCTTTTCTATGTATTTGTCGGCCGACGGGATGTAGGCTTCGGGCTGGTAGTAATCGTAGTAGCTTACGAAATACTGCACGGAGTTCTCGGGGAAGAATTGCTTGAACTCCCCGTATAGCTGCGCGGCCAGGGTCTTGTTGTGGCTGAGGATGAGCGTCGGCTTCTGCACCCGCTCTATCACATTGGCCATGGTGAATGTCTTGCCCGATCCTGTCACGCCGAGCAGGGTCTGCGCATCGGCCCCGGCTTCGATGGCCTGCGCCAGCTGGTCGATGGCCTGCGGCTGGTCGCCGGTGGGCTTGTATTTCGAATGTAGCTTGAATTTCATTGTCTTGGTTTAACTTACAAATTTACGAAAAATCCGCTATCCGGCCAAGCTTTTAGCTGATGCACATGAAAAAGTTGCATCCGCGGCAAACTATTTTGCAATTCTTATGTTTTGAATATATAAAAATAACAATTCAAACAATCTCTCTCTTCAAACCGACTATTATGAAAAAGGCATTATTTTACATCCTTCTGTTTGCCGTGCTTCCGGTGCTCGGCCTCAGCGCCTGTTCCGACGACGGCGATGATCTTCCCGACGTGGATTTCAGCCTTAATATATCCGGAGGCGTGATGGTGGACGGCACTATATATGTGGTGCAGGGCGACACGCTTGTGATCAATTCCGTGAACGTGGTGAACAACGAGCCCGATAAATCGGCCATCATCACCGCCGCCACTTACTATTGGGATGCTTTCCGCATGGGCACCTCGGCTGTACCCCCCTACGGCTTCTCTTTCGCCACAAGCGAGAATACCTCTCTTGGCAAGCATGAGATCACCATCGAGTGTCCCGTATATGCCGTGGACAAGAGCCCGGCCATAGCCAATGTGTTTTATGTGGTGCAGGTAGTGGCCGATGCTGCCGATGTGCCGGGTAACGATGCTCCCGGCAGCGATGCAGGCGGCACCACCTCATTCCATGCCGACAGCCATGTGATGGCTTATTAGGCATTATCACTATCCCTGAAAAAAAACAACGCGTCCGGGCTTCACAGCTTCGGACGCGTTAAATTTGTTACCAATTAAAAAAATGCAACCACCCTCCCGAGCAATTGCATCTCTAACCTATGATTCACTTATTGTTATACTATTGCTTTTTGCTATGCTTTATTCACGCTGCAAAGGTATGGAGAGTTTTTGGATTATAAAAATAAATTTGCATTAATTTGTATTTATAAACAAAAATTTAGGAATTCAGCCCATTTGAAGCCTCCTTCGTGATTTTTTAATTCCTATAATATGTGTTAATGCGGAAAGTAATTGCTAACTTTGCATCATGCAACGGGCCGGTTAAGGTCCGGTATATCGGAAATATATACTATAATAATTATTAGAAGCGTATGCGTCTTATCATCCAACCCGATTACGAGCGTCTGTCGCTCTGGGCCGCCAACTATGTTGCCGCCCGCATCAACGAGTTCAATCCCACTCCCGAGCGTCCCTTCGTGTTGGGATGTCCCACGGGTTCCTCGCCCCTCGGTCTTTACCGTAATCTCGTTCGCCTGAACAAAGAAGGAAAGGTATCGTTCCGCAACGTCGTCACTTTCAACATGGATGAATATTGTGGCATTCCCCGCGACCACTCCGAGAGCTACCACACCTTCATGTGGACCAATTTCTTCAGCCACATAGACATTCTGCCCGAGAACGTCAACATTCTCGACGGCAACGCTCCCGATGTGGCAGCCGAATGCGCGCGCTTCGAAGCCAAGATAAAGAGCTATGGCGGCATCGAGCTTTTCATGGGCGGCGTGGGCCCCGACGGCCATATCGCATTCAACGAGCCCGGCTCATCCCTGAGCTCGCGCACCCGACAGAAGACCCTCACACGCGACACCATCATAGCCAATTCGCGCTTCTTCAACAACGACGTGAATCTCGTGCCTAAGACTGCTCTCACTGTAGGCGTGGGCACCGTTATGGATGCCCGCAGCGTGCTGCTGCTTGTCAATGGCCACAACAAAGCCCGTGCGCTCCGTCACGGCGTGGAAGGCGGCGTGTCGCAGATGTGGACCATCTCGGCCCTCCAGTTCCATCCCAAAGCCATCATCGTGGCCGACGACGCGGCGTGCGAGGAGCTCAAGGTGGGCACCTACCGCTATTTCAAGGACATCGAGTCGGCCAACCTCGATCCGGCCACTCAGCTTTGAACGCCCGATAGATGAAAGGAGCGACGCTCATAATATCCCTGATAACGGCCGTGGCCGCCTATGCGGCCACGCCGTCTGCTCCACGCTTCGGCAACGAAGCCGCCGACACCACGGCAATAAGCCGCATACTGGTGGAGGCCGTGGAGAGCGACTTCCGCTCGCCGCAGGAGCGCACGGCTTTCATCGCACGGCACTTCGAAGGGGTGCCCTATCAGGCCCACACCCTTGAGGGAACGCCCGAACGACTGACCGTGCGTCTCGACTCGCTGGATTGCACCACCTTTGTGGAGACCGCCCTGGCCCTGAGCTATACGGCCGGCGAACGCCGCACCTCGTGGCGCGACTTTCTCTACAACCTTGAGCGATTGCGGTATCGCGGTGGCAAGATCGACGGCTATGGCTCGCGGCTGCATTATATATGCGACTGGGCTGTCGACAATATCCACCGTGGCAATCTTGCCGATGTCACCGACAGAGTGCCCCGGTGCAACTATGTGGTGCGCAGCATTGATTTTATGAGCCACCACCGCAATGCCTATCCGGCCCTTGCCGATTCTGCCGAATTCGAGCGTATAAAAGCGGTCGAGAGCGGCTATCGCAGCCATCGCTTTCCTTATATAAGAACTGCCGATCTCAGATTCAAGGATGTGCAGGACGCCCTGCGCACAGGCGACGTTGTTGCCCTTGTCACTAAAATGAAGGATCTTGATGTGACGCATATGGGTATCATTGTCAAGAATCAGGACGGCGTGCCCTACCTGCTTCATGCCTCCTCGTCCCATGGCCGGGTGGAGCAGACATCGGTGCCTCTCGCCGAGTTCATGAAGCGCAATGCCTCCCTGATAGGTGTGCGCGTGTTCAGGCTGCGTGAGTAAGTAACAATCATTTTCACCCGGTTTTACGGGTGGAAAAAATCACAATTTTATAAGCAAATTTTCAACCTTGTCGCTAAAAGGTTGAAAATTTGTTTATAATATTTAAAATTTGTATAAGTCTATTGTTTGTGTGGTTTTTGCGTGTTAAATTTGTATCTCAAAATCTTAACACAGATGAAAACCAATTTAAGTTCTCAAATCAGTCTTGAGCGTATCCCCAAGCGTTATTACGCACCTCAGGGGGAGCTTGAACTTGCGGCCCTGCGTCGCGAGGAAAAAATCTATACCCGCATATTCGAAAACATGAACGATGGCAGCGCCTACCTCGCCCGCCACGTCGTGGAACTCATAAAGAAAAATATTGCTGCCAAGAACCGCTGCGTGATAGCCCTCGGTGCCGGACGCTCCACCCACTCCGTGTATGCCCACCTTATAGATATGTGTGAGCGTGGAGAAGTGTCGTTCGACCGCGTCATCGTGTTCAACCTGAGCGAATTTTTCCCCCTCAATCCCGAAGGCCCCTCCACGCTCCAGCGCCTGCGCGAGGTGTTCCTTGACAAAGTGAACATCCGCCCCGAAAATATCCACACCATCAATCCCGCTGTCACCCGCGAGGATATGTTTGACTACTGTGTGGAGTATGAGCAGCAGATAGCCGATTGCGGCGGTCTCGACCTTACCCTCTGCGAGGTGGGCCCCGCCGGAGCCCTCGGCTTCAACGCTCCCGGCTCCCTCTCCACCAGCATGACCCGTCTGGTGCTTCTGTCGCCCCAGATGCGCCACGAGATAGGTAAGGAGTACAAGTGCGACGAGTGTCCCACAACGGCCATCACGCTCGGCATGGGCAACATTCTGGGCTCTTCGCGTGTAATGACCATGGCATGGGGCGAGGACCGCGCCAAAGTGGTGGCCGAAGCAATGGAAGGCCCCGTCACCGACAATGTGCCGGCATCCCTGCTTCAGCTCCACAACCACACCCGCATAGCGCTCGACCTTCAGGCCGCATCCGATCTCACCCGCATCTCCCATCCCTGGAAGGTGACCTCCTGCGAATGGACCGACAAGCTCATACGCCGCGCCATAGTGTGGCTGTGCCAGCAGACAGGCAAGCCTATCCTGAAACTCACCAACAAGGATTATAACGACTTCGGCCTCGGCGAACTCGTGGCCCTTTACGGCTCGGCCTACAATGTGAACATCAAGGTGTTCAACGAGCTCCAGCACACCATCACCGGATGGCCAGGAGGAAAACCCAATGCCGACGACACCTACCGTCCCGAGCGCGCCAACCCCTATCCCAAGCGTGTGATCATCTTCTCGCCGCACCCCGACGACGATGTGATCTCCATGGGCGGAACGTTCAAGCGTCTTGTGGATCAGGGCCACGACGTGCATGTGGCCTACGAGACCTCCGGCAATATAGCTGTGGGCGACGAGGACATGCTCCGCTACTTCATGATGATGGACAAAATAGCCCCGATGTTTGGATTCGACGTGGAGCAGTACGAGAAACTGTCCAAGGAAGTACGCGATTTCGTCCAGTCCAAGACATCGGCCGGCGATGTAGACTCCAAGGAAATACGCGAGATCAAAACCATGATCCGTCAGGCCGAGGCCACCATCGCTTGCAATTATATCGGCGTGAAACCCGACCATATCCACTTCCTGCGTCTGCCGTTCTACGAGACAGGCACCATAAAGAAGGGCGACCTTACGGAGAAAGATGTCAACATCGTCAAGAAGCTGCTTGAGGAAGTGAAACCCCACCAGATTTTCGTGGCCGGCGACCTTGCCGATCCCCATGGCACACACCGCGTGTGCACCGACGCCGTGCTCGCCGCCATCGACGAACTCAAGGGGCAGAAGTGGATGAAGGATTGCCGCGTGTGGATGTACCGCGGAGCTTGGGCCGAATGGGAAATAGACCATATCGAGATGGCTGTGCCCATCAGCCCTGAGGAACTCCGCTTCAAGCGCAACAGTATCCTCAAGCATCAGAGCCAGATGGAGAACGCGCCCTTCCTCGGCGACGACGACCGCCTCTTCTGGCAGCGTGCCGAGGACCGCAACCGCGCCACAGCCGAACTCTACAATTCTCTCGGTCTGGCTTCATACGAGGCCATGGAGGCTTTCGTGGAGTACCATCCTCTCTGAACCGCGACACGACTTTTTGTCAGTCGTTAGAAATATTTATGAAAAAATGTCACATTTCCAATGTGGCATTTTTTTTGTATGGATTGTTGTGTAATCAGAAACATAAAAAACTCTACGATATGCAAAAAGGCAAAATCGGTGTTACCACCGAAAACATTTTCCCTGTAATCAAGAAGTTCCTGTATAGCGACCATGAAATATTTCTGCGCGAGCTCGTCAGCAACGCTGTGGACGCCACACAGAAATTGCGCACGCTCTCGGGCTTCGGCGAGTTCAAGGGCGAATTGGGCACACTCGATGTCCGCGTGACAGTGGATAAGGAAGCCGGCACACTCACCGTCAGCGACCGCGGTATAGGCATGGATGCCGATGATCTCGACAAATACATCAATCAGATAGCATTCTCCGGCGCCGAAGAGTTTCTGGCCAAGTATAAGGATAGCGCCAACAGCATCATAGGCCATTTCGGTCTCGGTTTCTACTCCGCATTCATGGTGGCCAAGAAAGTGGTGGTGAGCTCGCTCAGCTACAAGGATGGAGCCGAGCCCGTGCGATGGGAGTGCGACGGCTCTCCGGAGTACATCATGGAGAAGGGCGACCGCACAGACCGTGGCACTGATATCATACTCTATATCGACGACGAGAGCAAGCAGTTCCTTGAACAGGCGCGCGTGGATGCGTTGCTCCGTAAGTACTGCCGCTTCCTGCCTGTGCCCGTCATCAGCGGCAAGGAGGAAGAGTGGAAGGATGGCCGCATGCAGCCTACCGACCGCGACAAGGTGGTGAACGCCACCGCCCCCCTCTGGCTCAAGAAGCCCGCCGACCTCAAGGACGACGACTATCTGAAATTCTATCACGAACTGTATCCGGGCCAGGACGACCCGATGTTCTGGATCCATCTCAACGTAGACTATCCATTCACTCTCACCGGTGTCTTGTTTTTCCCGAAACTCAAAGAGAACTTCGAGGTCACGAAAAACCGCATCCAGCTGTATTGCAATCAGGTGTTTGTCACAGATTCGGTGGAAGGAGTCGTGCCTGAGTTCATGATGCTGCTGCAAGGTGTCATAGATTCTCCCGATATTCCTTTGAATGTATCGCGCTCCTATCTGCAGAGCGACACCGCCGTCAAGAAAATCTCCGGCTACATCACCAAGAAAGTGTCCGGACGCCTCGCCGAACTCTTCACTGCCGACCGTGCCGGCTTCGAGAAGAAGTGGGACGACATCAAGATATTTATCGAATACGGCATGCTCACCGATGAGAAGTTCTGTGACGCGGCCATGAAATTTGCGCTCCTCCGCGACACCGAGAACCGCTACTTCACGCTTGAGGAATACCGCAATCTTGTGGAGGCCGAGCAGACCGACCGCAATGGCGATGTAGTGTACCTCTACACCACCGATGCAGAAGCTCAGCACAATTACATTCAGGCTGCCACCGCCCGCGGCTATGATGTGCTGCTGCTCGACGGGCGCCTCGATTCCCACTTCGTGGGGCTGCTGGAGCAGAAAGTGCCCAAGACGCGTCTGGTGCGGGTGGATTCCGGAAGTGTGGACTCCCTCATCGACAAGGGCGACAAGAAAACCGTCGACCTCACGCCGCTGCAGATCAACGAGATGAGCACCATCTTCCGCTCGCAGATGCCGGAAGTGAAGAAGGCCCAGATCGTGGTGGAGTTTGAGGCAGTGGGTGCCGATGCCCTTCCTGCAATGCTCACACAGAACGAATTCATGAGCCGAATGAAGGCCATGGCTGCGATGCAGCCCGGTATGGACTTCTATGCAGGCCTTCCTGATAGCTACAATCTTGTGGTGAATACCGAACATCCCCTCGTGAAGCGTATGGCCGAAGAGGCATCCAAAGCCCTCGACAGCAAAGTACAGCCATTGGCCGACCGCATCGACACGGACAACGCCGCCATTGAAGCTCTGCGCAACGATGCCCCCGACGGCAAACTGTCGCCCGACAACGAACTGCGCGTGGCCGACCTGGAAAAATCCGTGGGCGAGAGCCGTTCCGAACAGGAAAAGATCGTAGCGGAATACGCTGCCACGCTTCCGGTGGTGAAACAGGTCATCGACCTCGCCCTGCTGCAGGCCGGCATGCTCAAGGGAGAAGCCCTGAGTGCCTTCGTGCGCCGCAGCGCCGATATGCTCTGATACATTTAGAGGGTGTTATTAAACACCCTCTAAATCCGCCTATATCCAAAAGGTCCGGGACGCGTCCCGGACCTTTTTTCTGCCCGGTAAAAACGCAGATAAATTTGGTTTTGCTTCCGACTTATTAGTATCTTTGTATAAAATATTTTCGCATGCCATGAAATTATCGATTCTTGCCATTATGCTGACGGTGTCCGCTACGGCCGCATCCCGTACGTACGAAATCCCGAGCCCGGGTGCCCGCACTGTGCTGACGCTGTCCGATAGCGATAGCTGCCTTGTGTACTCAGTGGCCCACGGTGGCACAACTATGCTCGCCGATTCGCCGCTGGGCTTGCACACCTCCTGCGCCGATTTTGCATCCGGCCTGAGATTGACAGGCGTGGACACTACCTACGTGTCCAGGACATATTCCCAAAGCCGCATCAAGCATTCCACTGCCCGCTATGAGGCATGCCGAGCCGTGGCTACGGCCGTCAACGCCGCAGGCGATACGATGGCCGTGGAGTTCAGCGTTGGCGACAACGACATAGCGTTCCGCTACCTTATTCCGCGTCTTCACAAAGGCGAGACCGGTGCCCTTACCATTGCAGGAGAAAATTCCGGATTTGCCTTTCCGGAAGGGACCACTGCATTTTTTACGCCCCAGAGTGATGCCATGATAGGATGGAAACGCACAAAACCATCCTATGAAGAAGTATATGCAGTGGAGGTGCCTGTCGGCACACCATCCGGCTATGGCCACGGATTCACATTCCCGGCGCTGTTCCATGTTCCCGGCGGATGGGTGCTGCTTGGCGAAACCGGCGTCGACAGCCATTATGTGGGCAGCCACATATCCGATTGCGACCCGGCCGGCGTCTACCGCATAGCATTCCCGATGGCCGGAGAAAACAACGGCAACGGCGATACATCCGCCGCTGTGGCCCTTCCCGCGGCTACTCCATGGCGCACTATCACTCTCGGCCGGGAGTTAGGCCCGATAGTGGAGACCACCGTGGCCTGGGACCTGGTAGAGCCGCTGTACGAGCCCCTTGAGGAGCCGCGCCCCGGCCGCGGCACATGGAGCTGGATAATGTGGCAGGATGAAAGCATCAACTACGACGATCAGCGGACATACATAGATTTCGCCGCCGATATGGGCTATGAGAACGCACTCATAGACAACTGGTGGGACACGCGCATAGGGCGCGATGGCGTGGAGCGCCTTGTGGCCTATGCCCGCGACCGCGGGGTGGGGATCATACTGTGGTACTCATCGAGCGGATGGTGGAACGACATCGTGCAAGGCCCCGTGAATGTGATGAGCAGTTCCATAGAGCGCAAGAAAGCCATGCGCTGGATGCGCGATATAGGGGTAAAGGGCATTAAAGTAGACTTTTTCGGCGGCGACAAGCAGGAGACGATGAGGCTGTACGAGGATATACTTGCCGATGCCAATGACTATGGCATAGCCGTGATATTCCACGGATGCACAATGCCGCGCGGATGGGAGCGCATGTATCCCAATTATGTGGGCAGCGAGGCGGTGCTGGCTTCGGAAAATATGGTGTTTTCGCAGGACTTCTGCGACAATGTCGAGGCCGTGCATGCCACTCTGCATCCTTTTATCCGCAATGCACTCGGCTCTATGGAGTATGGCGGTACCATCCTTAACAAGCGCATGAGCCGCAGCAATGATTCCGGCACAGAGCGTCGCACGAGTGATGCGTTTCAGCTGGCCACGGCGGTGCTGTTTCAGAATGCCGTCCAGAACTTTGCCCTCGCCCCCAATAATCTTCACGATGCTCCGGCGGCGGCGATCGATTTCATGAAGCGCGTGCCCACGGTATGGGACGAGACCCGCTTTATCGATGGCTATCCGGGCAAGTATGCCGTGATAGCGCGCCGCCATGGCGATGTGTGGTATGTGGGCGGTGTCAGCGCGCTCGACGAGCCTGTGCGGTTGCACCTGCGGCTTCCCATGTGTTCTCCCGAAAGCCGTATGACGCTGCTGGCCGATGCCGATGCTTCCGGGCGTCTGGAATACTCACATGTGGCGCCGGCACATGATGGCACGCTGGATGTGGTGTTGTATCCGCGTGGTGGGTTTGTAGTAGAGGCCGAAAACGCGTCCCTCCCGCAATAAATCATATTAGGAAGCGTTTTTTGAATATGAGAAAGACTTACGCGATACTGCTGGCCGTGGCATTGACGGCCCTTTCCATGGGTGCGCGCACCGCTCCCAAACGCGAATTCCGTGGCGCATGGCTGCACACCGTCTATCAGGACCAATATCTGCGCAACGGCACCGACAGGAATCAGGCGTGGTTGCGCGCGCAGCTCGACAGCCTGCGCTCTGCCGGGGTGAATGCAGTGATATTTCAGGTGCGTCCGCAGGCCGATGCATTCTACGACAGTCCTCTGGAACCCTGGAGCTGTTACCTCACTGCCGATGGAAAGGCACCGCGGCCATATTGGGATCCTCTGGCTTTCATGGTCAAGGAGTGTCACGACCGGGGTATGGAGCTGCATGCATGGCTCAACCCCTATAGGGTCACTGCCGGAGCCAAGCAGCGCCCTGCGGCGGGACATCTGTATCACAGGCATCCCGAACGCTTCCTGCGCTACGGTGGCAAGCTGTATTTTGACCCCGCTCTGAAGCAGAACCGCGAACACATAGAAAAAGTAGTGGCCGATATAGTGGAGCGCTACGACGTGGACGGAATTCATTTCGACGACTATTTCTACCCCTATCCCGTGAAAGGACAGGAATTTCCGGACGCCGCATCCTACAAGCGCTATGGCCGCGGAATGGATCGTGCCGACTGGCGGCGCGCCAATGTGGATTCTCTGATAGCCGGCGTGCACCGCACCATAAAGCGGAGCCGCCGGCCGTGGGTGCGTTTCGGCGTGAGCCCCTTCGGAATATGGCGTAACCAGCGCACCGACCCGCGCGGAAGTGCCACCACAGGCCTTGAGAACTACGATGGCTTGTATGCCGACGTGCTGTTATGGGCCCGGAAAGGATGGGTGGACTATCTTTTGCCGCAACTTTACTGGGAGTTGGACCACAAGGCGGCTGGCTATCGTGTGCTGGTGGACTGGTGGGCCGACAATGCCAGCGGACGCCACATGTACATAGGGCAGGATGTGGAACGCACCATGAAGGCAGGCGAACTTGATGCGAAACTGCAGTTGCAGCGCCGTCGTCCCGAGATCGAGGGACTGTGCTGGTGGCCGGGCTATGCTGTGGCGAAAAACTCCGGAGGCATTGCCGATTCGCTCGCGGCAGAGCACCACGCCGCGCATGCTCTTCCGCCGTCATATCCGTGGATCAGTTCCGAGGGTCCGTGGCCGGTCGAAGGATTGGCGCTTGACGGCGAGACACTGTCCTGGACGGCGGCTCCGCCGGAAAATACCGTAGAGGATGCTGTGCGTTTTGTGGTGTATCGTTTCGACACCCCTGATGTGGATCTTAACGATGCGTCGGCGATAGTGGAGATAACACCGCGCAAGGAGTTCCTTGCCGTAGCCCCGGGCTATTATGTGGTGACAGCCCTCGACCGCGTCAACAATGAATCGGCGCCATCTCCCGTAGTGCGCAAGCCATGAGGATATCAGTCGTAATCCCGGTGTACAATACCGGAAAGTATCTCCGCGAGTGTCTTGACAGCGTTGTCGGGCAGACCTTCCGCGACCTGGATATAATTGTCGTGGACGACGGCAGCACCGACGGCTCTTCTGCCATCTGCGATGAATATGCTTCGCGCGACAGCCGCATCCGTGTGCTGCATTGCAGCAACGGTGGGTTGTCGGTTGCGAGAAATCGCGGTATAGATCTGGCTGATGGCGAATTCATATCGTTTATAGATTCGGATGACGCAATTCATCCCTCTATGATTCAATGTTTGTTGGATGCTGCACTTGCGGCATCCGCCGATATAGCTTCATGTGCGTGTCGAAGAGGAACAGAACTAAGATATGAAATTAAAGGCGGCGGGCAGGCAAGGATATCGGCGTCTGAAAAATCCATAGAAAAAATGTTGTATCAAACGTCATTGGCCACTTCCAGTGCATGCGCGCACCTTTTTAAAAGGTCGCTTTTCGATGACGTACGTTTCACTCCCGGTATATTGTATGAGGATTTAGACGCAGTACCATTCGTTTTTGAAAAGGCCGTAAGGGTGGTGTCATTACCTGATAAATTATATTTTTATCGTATAACGCCTAATAGCCTGATAAATACGTGGTCTCCACGCAGGCTGGATGTCCTGTCCGTGACCGCGCGGCTGGAGGCTCATTTCAAATCCCACCCCCGTATCTACGCCGCAGCCTGCGACAGGCGCCTGAGCGCGGCGTTCAACATCTTCATGCTTAACGCACGGCAGCGCAGTCAAGCCGATGAGGAGGTGGCACTCCGATGCTGGCATATTATCCGCGAGCGCCGCATGGCATCGCTGCTCAATCCCCGTGTGCGCCTTAAAAACAAAGCAGGAATAATGGTTTCATATCTCGGACGCCGGATATCGACGTTTGCAGTGAGGCTTACGCAATAATATCTGAGCAAGAATCGTTAATTAATAAAACCAAACCGAAATGCATCTTACTTTTTTAGTACCTCCGTGCTACGACCATCATCAGCCGGCTGAGCGTTCGGCCGGATGTACGCGTGTCGTGTATCCCATGCCCAATATATATGAACTCACAGTGGCCGGCTCGCTCCGAGATGGCCAGGGGCACGATGTGAGGTATGCGGATTTTGTTTTTGAAGGTAAGACGATTGACGATTTTAATAAATTCATCGAAACCGACGCTTCCGATGCATATCTGATATGGACGGTGAACCTTTCTTTGGAGAGCGACCTGCAGGCCATCAGGGACATCAGGAAATATAAGGAGAAAACTCCTGTGATTCTAATGGGCCCCGGCGCTACGTACTATGCGCATAAATGCCTGGTGGACCCGAATATATATGTGGTGCGCGGAGAGCCTGACGAGACTGTGGTCCGATTGGTGGCGGCTCTTGAAAACGCTGCCCCGCTGGATGGCATGGAAGGCGTATCGTTTCTGAAGGATGGCCGGATATGCAATAATCCGCCGCGGCCGTTGCTTACGGATCTCGACGCGCTGCCGTTTGCGGCGCGCGATCTGATAGCAGGGCATACGTACCACAATCCCAAGCTGAAGACCGGACCGTACACCACCATGTTCACCTCCCGCAACTGTCCGTTCAGGTGCATATATTGTGTGCCTTCCTCGTTGTCTTTTGCGCGTGAGATCGAGTACGGCAAGACCCACGACGGGCGCAAGCCTCCCATAGGTTTCCGCTCCACCGGGAGTGTGGAACGTGAAGTGGCCATGCTGCATGCCCAGGGCTACAGGGCCATAGGCTTCATGGACGACAACTTTATATGGAACGAGGAGCGCACACGCGAATTGTGCGGCATAATGAAGCGCTACGGGATGGTGTGGGGGTGCGAGGCACGCGTGGATGCCATCACGGAGCCTATAGCTAAAATGCTTGGAGAGAGCGGTTGCCGCTATATCGACCTCGGGGTGGAGTCGTTCGACGAGGCTATCCTGGAATATATCAAGAAGGGAATAAAGCCCGACGACATATATAGAGCTGTCAAACTGCTGAAAAAATATGGAGTGCCCGTAAAGCTCAACATCCTTATAGGCAGTAGCCCGTTGGAGACGCCCGAGACTGTGAAATACACCCTCCGGCAGGCAAAGAAACTCGGTGTCGATCAGATAATGTTCAACATCGTATCTCCATTTCCCGGTACCAAATTCTATGCCATCTGCAAGGAGAACGGCTGGCTTAAGGACGGGGAATATAAGCCTACGGATGTGCAGCGTGAATCCATCCTGGAATTGCCGGGCATATCGTCGGGCCAGATGGAGAAGCTGCTGTTCCGCAACAACATCAGTTTCTTCCTGCGTCCGTCGTATGTGCTCAGGCAGCTGTGGCGCTTCCGTTCGTGGAGTGAATTCAAAGCCTCTTTCAAGGCCTTGAAAATAAAGCTGTTCGGCTGATGAGAGCAAGTATTGTCATTCTCACATTCAACCAGCGCGAGGTTACTCTGCGGTGTCTTGATGCTCTGGACGAGTTCATGCGCGGGCACTCCGATGTGGAGATCATTGTCGTAGACAACGGATCTGCCGATGGCACCGGCTCTGCGATAGAGGACCGCCGTTACGCCTGGGCTCCGAGATTGACGTACAGGCGTAAGGATTCAAACTCCGGAGTGGCTGCCGGAAGAAACTCCGGCATACGCATGGCCAAGGGCGATATCATAGTTTTGCTCGACAATGATACAGTGCCCACATCCCGCGTGCTGTCGGATCTGATAGGCCATGTGGAGCGCAACCCCCGCTGCGGTGTGGCCGCCCCCGGGCTCATGTCGGCCGATGGTGCAGTGCAGAACAGCGCGAAATCCTATCCAGGATTGTTGGAGAAGATGCGCAATGTGCTCTCTTCCGGCCAGCCTCCCATGCCTGAGCATCCCTATTATGTGATAGGTGCCTGCCAGGTGTTCAGGAGGAGTGTTGTCGACGAGGTGGGAGAGCTTGACGAGAATATATTCTATGGCCCCGAAGATGCTGATTTCTGTGCAAGGATACGTAAGGCCGGCTATTCCATAGACTATATCCCGTCGCTTTCGATGATTCACGACTATCGCCGTGCCACTTCGCGCAATGTATTGTCGCCGTTAGGGCGCCGCCATATAAAGGCGTTGCTGTACTTCTGGTGGAAGCATAGGCGCCTGTTCTGATAGCTCTACGCCTTTTCCGAAAGTTCGAGCCAGCGCAGCTCTTTGAGGTCGAGCTCCTCCTGGACGGTGGCGTAGCGCGCGGCGAGGTCGGCGATGCCTTCGATGGAATCGCCGGATGCAAATACGGCCGCCAGGCTTTCTTTCTCAGCCGTGAGGGCTTCAATCTCCTTTTCAAGTTCCTCAAATTCCTTGCGCTCCTTGAACGATAGTTTTTCCTTGCGCTCCGTGCGTGGTTTCTCGGCTTTGGCGCGTGTGCCGTTGTCGGCCGCTGCCGGGCGTGCCTGCTGCTTGAGCCAGTCCCGGTAGTCGCTGTAGTTGCCGGGAAAATCCTTCACCGTCCCGGCTCCCTGCATCACAAATATGTGGTCCACGATGTTGTCCAGGAAGTAGCGGTCGTGGCTGATCACCATCACACACCCCTCGAATTCGGCCAGATACTCCTCGAGTATGCCGAGGGTCATGATGTCCAGATCGTTTGTGGGCTCGTCGAGTATGAGGAAGTTGGGGCGCTTCATGAGCACTGTGGCCAGATGCAGGCGACAACGTTCGCCTCCGCTGAGCGTGGCTATGTACTTCTGCTGGTCGGCGGGTGAGAAGAGAAATCTCTGCAGCCATTGCATGGGGGCGAAATTTCCGCTGCCATTGTCTATTTCCTCGGCTATTTCCGTGACAGCATCGACCACCCTTTTGTTGCTGTCGAAGCTTATGCCGTCCTGGCTGTAGTATCCGAACCGCACCGTCTCGCCCACATTCCATGTTCCCGAATCGGCTTCCACCAATCCTTGAAGCATTTTTATGAACGTGCTCTTTCCCACGCCGTTGGGACCCACGATGCCCACTTTTTCTCCGCGGGCGAAGGTGTAGGAGAAGTCGTTCAGTATCACTTTGTCGCCGAAGCGCTTGGATATGTGCTCGGCCTCGAATATCTTGGACCCAATGCGGCTCGAGCGTGTGTCGAGGGTGACATTGCGCTCGGTTGCGCGTCCGCGTGCGCGCTCTTTGAGCCCGTAGTATTGCTCTATGCGGTAGCGTGCCTTCCCGGCGCGTGCCTGCGGCTGACGGTTCATCCAGTCCTGTTCTTTCCGCAGCAGGTTGCGTGCGCGTGCGGCTTCGGCAGCCTGCGCTTCGATACGCTCGGCGCGCCGGCGCAGGAAGTAGTCGTAGTTGCCATCGTAGAGATAGGCGGTGTGGTCGTCCAGCTCAAGGATGCGTGAGCACACACGGTCGAGGAAATAGCGGTCGTGGGTCACCATCAGCAGTGTCACCCGCGAGCGGCGGAGCCAGTCCTCAAGCCATTCTATCACATCGATGTCGAGATGGTTGGTGGGCTCGTCGAGCACTATCATGTCGGGGTGCTGGAGGAGTGTGCGCACCAGTGCGATGCGCTTGCGCTGCCCTCCGGACAGATGGTCGGGCGAAGCAGCTGCATCGGGCAGCTGGAGCTGCGACAGCAGGCGCTCGCATTCCAGCTCGTTTTCCACCGTTGGCTCGGCGTGCTGCATGGCGGCTTCCTTGATGGTGCGCGCTGTCCCGAAATCCGGCGTCTGCTCCAGGAACCCCACTTTCGTGCCGAGGCGCCACGTTACGTTTCCGCTGTCGGCGCTTTCGCGGTCGCATATTATGCGTAGCAATGTCGACTTTCCTGTGCCGTTGCGTGCCACCACGCCTATTTTGTCGCCTTCTTCCATGCCGAAGGTTACGTCGGCGAAGAGCATGCGGTCGCCGTAGCTTTTCGTGAGATTCTCAATTTGGAGTATGCTGGCCATCTATCTTCAATATTATAGTGCAAAATTAGCAAAAAAATAGTAGCTTTGCAGATGAATTGATAGCCTTTATTTGAAAATGTCGTCAATAATACAATACAACGATGTGGAATTGCTGCGCAAGGAGCATGTGGTGCTCAAGCATGTAGGCTTTTCCGTGGAGCCCGGCGAATTCGTGTATCTCATCGGTGCGGTGGGCTCTGGCAAGTCGACGCTGCTGAAATCGCTTTACGGCGAGGTGCCGGTGTCGGCCGGCGAGGCCAGGGTGTTTGACTACGATCTCACATCGCTCCGACGCAAGCAGGTGCCCATGCTGCGCAGGCGCGTAGGCATCGTGTTTCAGGATTTTCAGCTGCTGATGGAGCGCAACGTATATGCCAATCTGGATTTTGTGCTCCGTGCCACAGGATGGAAGGATGCCGGCGAGCGCGAGGAGCGCATCGACAAGGTGCTCGCTGAGGTGGGTATGGCCAACAAGAGCTACAAGATGCCCCACGAGCTTTCCGGCGGAGAGCAACAACGCATAGTGATAGCGCGCGCGCTGCTCAACAGCCCCGACCTCATCCTGGCCGATGAGCCCACCGGCAATCTCGACCCTGCCACGGGAGAGCAGATAATCCGGCGTCTGTACGATATATCGCAGGCGGGCACAGCTGTGGTAGTGGCCACGCACAATCTCTCGCTGCTCGACCAATTTCCGGGCCGTGTGCTGCGATGCGCCAATAAAAAGATTGAAGTTCAACAGTAAAAAACGAATATAGACCTATGAATATCAGTAAAATAAGATTTGCCATAGCTGTAGCTTTGACCATATGCGTGTTTTCTGCCCCTGCGTGCCATGCAGGTAGCCCTCTCGATGCTCTCAAGGGTGCCATCGGCGCTCTGGTGGGTGGCAGCGGCACATCCAAGACTATTCCGGAGGGCACATGGCGCTACTCCGGGCCGGCTGTGACTTTCAAGAGCGACAACGCCCTGCAGAACCTCGGCGGAGCTGCCGCCGGCACTGCTCTCGAAGCGAAGCTCAAGACATACTACGACAAGGTGGGGCTTCAGGACATGACTTTCACCTCCAGCGCCGATTCCACCTTTGTGATGAAGGTGAAGAAAGCCACCCTCAAGGGCACCATAATCTATGGCGAGAGCGGCGAGTGCACGCTGCAGCTGCAAGGCATAGGAAAAATAGCCGGCGGCAAGTTCAACGCCCGGTGGCAGACGGTGGGCAACTCGCTGTCGCTCACCTTTGACATCTCCAAGCTGGTGGACCTCATCAGCAAGATAGCAGCCGTGTCCGGCAAGAGTAGCCTGCAGACCCTCACGAAGGTGCTCGAGAGCTACGACGGCGTGTATGCGGGCTTCCGGTTTGACAAGACCAACTGATGCCGTCGGGACCGCGACATAGGTTTTCCTCCCTGAAAAAGCGCACGCTCTACCGCGTGCGCTTGTGGCAATATGCCTTCGGACGTTTCAGGCTGCACTTCGCAGCCGTGATCCGCGGCATATCCTCGGCCATCGGCGTGGTGGCCGCTGTGTCATCGCTGCTGTGCATCGTGGATCTGCTGCTGCTGGTGGGCTTCGACCACAATCCTTCCGACCGCGAGCTGCTGTACGGCGGTCTGCGTTTTGTGCAGGCTGTGTTTGCGGTGAATGTGGTCTACAATCTTGTGTTCAACACCCGCAGCACGCTGCGCGACACCCGCTGGCTCAAATGGGTGGTGGACTGCGGGGTGCTGATATCCTTGCTGCCGTGGCTGTATCCGCGTCCGGAAAATCCGTGGGTCCACTGGCTCGACGCGCTGCTCTACAGCCATGTGTTCCTCTCGGCAGTGCTTGCGGCCTATTCCGCTGTGAGCCTGTGCTTTCTTACGGTGCGCCTGATGGGCACACGCACCAACCCCTCGCTGCTGCTGTCGGCCAGTTTCCTGTTTTTCATCCTCATAGGGTCGCTGGTGCTGATGTTGCCCAAATGCACGCTGGTGCCCATAAGCTACGTGGATTCGCTTTTCGTGAGCACGTCGGCGGTGTGTATCACCGGCCTGACGCCTGTCGACATATCGGCCACGTTCACGCCTCTGGGGCTTCTGGTGCTGTCGCTTCTCATCCAGATAGGCGGCCTTGGGGTGCTGACGTTCACGAGCTTTTTCGCGTTGTTCTTCAGCGGCGGCCCGAGCATATACAGCCAGCTGATGCTGCGCGACATGGTGTATAGCCGCAGCCTCAACGCTCTCATACCCACCTTGCTGTATGTGCTGGGCTTCACGCTTGCCATCGAGGCTGCCGGGGCTGTGGCCATCTACTTCTCTGTGCCGGACGCCATGGGCATGGATGTGGACGAGCGGATGGTGTTCTCGGCGTTCCTGAGCCTGTCGTCGTTCTGCAACGCCGGTTTCACGAATATCCCCGACGGCATGTCCAACCCTCTGCTCATGGGTGGCGACCAGTCTATCTATGTGGTGGTATCGGCCATTGTGCTTGCCGGAGCCATCGGATTTCCGATTCTTGTGAATTTCAAGGATGCCCTGAAGCTGAAGATGCGCCGTCTGTGGGCCCGTGTGCGCGGTCGCCGTTTTGTGTGTCCGGTGCATGTGTACGACCTGAACACCAAGCTGGTGCTCGCCACCACGTTTGTGCTGCTGGCCGTGGGAGCAGGCGGTTTTTTTGTGCTTGAGTACGACAATACGCTGCGCGGCATGTCGCTGTGGGAGAAGTGCGCCCAGAGCATTTTCAATGCCCTCACTCCCCGCAGTGCCGGTTTTGCCTCCGTCAGTCCGGCGGCCTTTCTGCCGGCCACGCTGCTGCTTGTTATGTTCCAGATGTGGGTGGGCGGTGCGTCGCAGTCGATGGCAGGCGGCATAAAGGTGAACACGCTTGCCGTGGTGGTGCTGAATCTGCGTTCGGTGGTGTACGGCCACCGCGGGGCGAGCGCGTGGCACCGCGGGCTGGCTGTGCCGAGCGTGCGGCGTGCGCATGCTGTGGTGGCCCTCAGCATAGCGGCGTATGCTGTGTACGCATTTGTCATTCTGCTCCTGGAGCCCGGGATGGGTGCGCGTGCGCTGCTGTTCGAGACACTCTCGGCGCTGTTCACCGTGGGCTCCTCGCTCGGCGCCACCGAGCATCTGTGCGATGCCTCGAAGGTGGTGCTGTCCACGGCCATGTTTG
This sequence comes from uncultured Muribaculaceae bacterium, assembly GCA_910578095.1. Taxonomy (GTDB): domain Bacteria; phylum Bacteroidota; class Bacteroidia; order Bacteroidales; family Muribaculaceae; genus CAG-873. Next base: position 86,041 of record CAJTOZ010000009.1, read on the forward strand.
TGGGGCGTGTGGGCATTCTGTCGCTTCTGATGGGCGTGGTGCGCGCTCCCAAGGACCCGTCGGAGCATTTTCCCAAGGAATCCGTGATTATAAACTGATAACTGTTTCTCAAAAAAAATATTCTGCGATATGCGCTATCTTGTAATTGGCCTCGGCATCTATGGCAGCAATCTTGCCCGCGATCTCACGGAGATGGGGCATGAGGTGATAGGCGTGGATGTCAACCAGACGAATGTTGACGAGATAAAGGATTATATATCCACTGTCTATCTCATAGACTCCACGGAGGAGGCGTCCCTGTCGGTGCTGCCGCTACGCAATGTGGATGTGGTGGTGGTGGCCATAGGCGAGAATTTCGGCGCGAGCGTGCGCACGGTGGCTTTGCTTAAGAAGATGGGTGTGGCGTGCCTGTATGCCCGTGCCATCGATAAGCTGCACGAGGCCATACTCGAGGGTTTCGACATACAGCGCATCATCACTCCCGAGCAGCGTGCGGCCCGCGATCTGGCCCACGAGATGGAGCTCGGCTCGCGGATACAGTCGCTGGAGGTGGACCGCGACCATTATGTGATAAAGTTTGCGGCTCCGGCCTATTTTGTGGGTCTGGCTGTGAGCGATATCCGCATGGAGATGAATTTCAAGCTGAATCTGGTGGCTGTGTGCCGCCGCACGGGCAGCACGAATATCCTGGGTGTGGCCCACCATGAGCCTGAGATGGTGTATCCGTCGGAGGCTCCGGAGGAGATCACGATCGAGGAGGGCGATGTGCTCACGGTGTTCGGCGCGCTGCGGGATTTCCGCGCCATGTACCGCCATATTTCCGACCGTTAGCGCTCCGGGCGATGCCATGAATCCGTTTTACAGGGAGTATTCCGACTATCTTGCCGGCCGCTTTGCGGGCAAGGTGCAGAAGCTGACGGTCGACACGGGCGCTTCGTGCCCCAACCGCGACGGCACCTTCGGCCGCGGCGGCTGTGTCTATTGCAGCAACAGCGCTTTCTCGCCCATGGCCGGCAGCCGCGCCACTGTGGCGGAGCAGCTGGAGGCGGGTAAGGCGTTTTTTGCCCGCAAGTATCCGTCGATGCGCTATCTGGCCTATTTTCAGAGCCATACGGCCACTCATGCCGGTGCCGCGCTTTTTCTGCGGCAGGTGGAGGAGGCTATGGGTGTGGCCGGAGTGGTGGGGCTGGTGGTGGGCACGCGTCCCGACTGTATGCCCGATGGTGTGCTCGGCGCTCTGGCCGAGATCAACGCCCGGCGTATGCCGGTGATGGTGGAGTATGGCATGGAGAGTGCCTGCGATGCCACGCTGCGGCGCATCAACCGCTGCCACACGCATGCGGCTACGGTGGATGCTGTGTGCCGCACGGCGCGTGCGGGCATGGATGCCGGCGTGCATCTGATATTCGGGCTCCCGGGGGAGAGCGAGGAGGATATGCTGCGCAGCGTGGATGCCGTGAACGCGATGCCTGTGGAGTTTGTGAAGTTCCATCAGCTGCAGGTGGTGCGTGGCACGCGTCTGGCGGCCGATGTGGCTGCCGGCCGCGAGTGTGTGGTGCCTTTCGGCGTGGATGCCTATGTGGATTTCTGCTGCCGGGTGGTGGGGCGTCTGCGCGGCGATATAGCCATCGACCGTTTCACGGCGCAGGCACCTCAGGATATGCTGATAGCCCCGCGCTGGGGCATCAAGAACCATGAGTTCACATCACGTCTGCAGCGTCGTCTGAGGGAGCTGTCCAGTAGTCGTAGCTGACGTCCCAGAGAAACAGTGCGTGGGCCGGCATGGATGTGCCGGCGGCGCATCGGTCGGCGGCGTCGAGCACCTGCATGATGCCTGCGGGGGTCATTTTTCCGCGTCCTACCTCGACGAGTGTGCCGACGACGGCGCGCACCATGTTGCGCAGGAAGCGGTCGGCCGTGATTTCAAAGTACCATCGGTCTGTGCCTATGCGGTGCCAGCATGCGTGGCGCAGGTCGCAGATGTTGGTGCGTGCGTCGCTGTGCAGTTTGGCGAACGATGTGAAGTCGCGGCGGCCTATGAGCAGTGCTGCTGCCTGGTTCATGGCGTCGAAGTCGAGGGTGGGGGATGCTTGCCAGGAGAGGTGGCGCACGAAGGGGTTGCGCGCGGTGTGTGCGTAGTAGCGGTAGGTGCGCGCGGTGGCGTCGAAGCGTGCGTGTGCGTCGGGGTGCACGGGTGTGATGGAGCGCACGGCTATGTCGGTGCCGGCCATGGCGTTGACGGCGCGCAGCAGCGCGGCGATGTCGGCGATGTCGGGCAGGTCGGCGTGGGCTACCATGCGGCGCGCGTTCACGCCGGCGTCTGTGCGTCCGGCGCCTGTGAGGGGCACATCCATGCGCAGTGCCTTGGCGAATGCTTCCTCAAGGCATTGCTGCACCGATGTGTCGGCCGGTTGGCGCTGCCAGCCGTGGAAGGCTGCTCCGCGGAATGCGATGTCGATGAAACACCGCATGTGTCAGTCTTTTTCGAGGTATGTGTAGCCGTAGAGGCCTGCGCGGTAGGTGCTTACGAAGTCGCGTCCTTCTTCGGGCGTGATGGAGCCGGCTTTCATGGACGATGTGACCCATGTCTCGACGTTGCGCACGAGTTTCTTGGGGGAGAACTGCACGTAGTCGAGTACTTCGGCGACGGATTCGCCGTCGATGATCTGGTCGATTTCGTAGCGGTCTTTGTACACGCTGATGTGCACGGCGTTGGTGTCGCCGAAGAGGTTGTGCATGTCGCCGAGTATTTCCTGGTATGCTCCTACGAGGAATACGCCTATGTAGTATGGCTCGCCGGGCTTGACGGCGTGTACGGGCAGTGCCGACTGCACTCCTTGCTGGGAGATGAAGTGGGTGATTTTGCCGTCGCTGTCGCATGTGATGTCCTGTATGGTGCAGGTGCGTGCGGGCTTTTCGTCGAGGCGCGAGATGGGTATGATGGGGAATATCTGGTCGATGGCCCAGGAATCGGGAAGCGACTGGAAGAGGGAGAAGTTGCAGAAGTATTTGTCGGGGATCATGCGCGAGATCTTGCGGAGCTCTTCGGGTGCGTGTTTCATGCTTCCGGCGAGTTCGCCCACTTCGCGCGCTATGCTCCAGAACAGTTTTTCTATCTGTGCGCGTGTGCGCAGGTCGAGCATTCCGAGGCTGAACAGGTCGAGTGCTTCCTCGCGTATCTGGAGTGCGTCGTGCCAGCTTTCAAACATGCTTGCCTGGTCGAGTTTGTCCCATATCTGGTAGAGCTCGCGGGCGAGTTCGTGGGCGTCGGGCGACAGCTCTTCGGCGTCGCGCCACACGGGTAGCTGTGTGGTTTCGAGCACTTCGAATATGAGCACGGAGTGGTGGGCTGTGAGGGAGCGTCCGCTCTCGGTGATTATGTTGGGCTGCTTGATGTCGTTTTTGGTGCATACGTCGACGAGTGCCGACACGGCGTCGTTGGCATACTCCTGTATGGAGTAGTTCATGGAGCTCTCGCTTGCGGAGCTGCGTGTGCCGTCGTAGTCGACGCCGAGGCCTCCGCCTATGTCGACGAAGTCTATGTCGAAGCCGGTTTTGCTGAGCTGGACGTAGAATTGCATGGCTTCGCGCAGTGCGTTTTTGATGCGTCGTATCTTGGTGATCTGGCTGCCTATGTGGAAGTGTATGAGCTTGAGGCAGTCTGTCATCTCACGTCGCTGCATGAAGTCGATGGCTTCGAGCAGTTCGGAGCTGTTGAGGCCGAATTTCGACTGGTCGCCTCCGCTTTCTTCCCATTTGCCGGAGCCTGAGCTGGAGAGCTTGATGCGTATGCCTATGTTGGGGCGCACTTTGAGGCGCTTGCCCACATCGGCTATGAGGCGCAGCTCGTTGAGTTTCTCGACCACGAGGTATATGCGCCGTCCCATTTTCTGGGCGAGCAGTGCGAGCTCGACGTAGCTTTCGTCTTTGTAGCCGTTGCAGATGACGAGTGCGTTGTCGGCGATGTTGGTGGCGAGCACGGCGTGCAGCTCGGGTTTGGAGCCGGCTTCGAGGCCTATGTTGAATTTTTTTCCGTAGGTGACGATTTCTTCCACCACGGGGCGCATCTGGTTCACCTTGATGGGGTAGATCATGAAGTTCTGCGCGGTGTAGTCGTAGGTGGCGGCTGCCTGCTTGAAGCAGTTGCTGATTTTCTCGATGCGGTTGTCGAGGATGTCGGGGAAGCGCAGCAGCACGGGGCAGGAGATGTCGCGCACCTGGAGCTCGTCGAGCACGTCTTTGATGTCGACGGGTGCGCATCCTTCGCGCGGTGTGACGACTACGTGTCCTTTGTCGTTGATGGAGAAGTAGTTGCGCCCCCATCCTGCGATATTGTACAGCTCGGCGCTGTCTTCAATACGCCATTTTCTCATTCTGCTTACGGAAAAAAGTGGTTAATATTCGTGCAAAAGTAGTGAAAAATGTTGAGATGACAAAAGGGATGCGCTGTGTGGCGCATCCCTTTTGGATGTCTGTGTGTGTGTGCGGTGGCGTTATCAGCCTTTGATGGCTGCGATGCCGGGGAGCACTTTTCCTTCGATGGCTTCGAGGAGTGCGCCGCCGCCGGTGCTTACGTAGCTGACGCTGTCGGCGAGGCCGAATTTGTTGACGCATGCCACGGAGTCGCCGCCGCCCACGAGGGAGAATGCGCCGTTGTCGGTGGCTTCGACGATGGCTTCGGCGATGGCACGGCTGCCGGCTGCGAAGTTGTCGAACTCAAACACGCCTGCGGGGCCGTTCCAGAGGATGGTCTTGGCGCCGCGTATCACCTCGGCGAAGGCTTTGCGGGTTTCGGGGCCTGCGTCCACGCCTTCCCAGCCTTCGGGGATGTTCATGACGGAGCACACCTGTGTGTTGGCGTCGTTGCTGAAGGCGTCGGCTGCGATGCAGTCGGTGCCGAGCACGAGGTTGACGCCTTTTTCCTTGGCCTGCTTCATGATGTCGAGGGCGAGGTCGAGCTTGTCGTTCTCGCAGAGCGAGAGGCCGATGTTGCCGCCCATGGCTTTGGCGAAGGTGTAGGTCATGCCGCCGCAGAGGATGAGGTTGTCCACCTTGTCCATGAGGTTTTCGATGATGCCGATCTTGGTCGACACTTTGGAGCCGCCCATGATGGCGGTGAAGGGGCGCTTGATGTTGCTGAGGATGTTGTCGACGGCCTGCACTTCTTTCTCCATGAGGTAGCCGAGCATTTTGTGGTCGGCGTCGAAGTTGTCGGCGATGACGGCTGTGGAGGCGTGCTTGCGGTGGGCGGTGCCGAATGCGTCGTTGACGTATACGTCGGCATACGAGGCGAGCTTCTTGGCAAATTCCTTCTGGCTTGCCTTCATGGCCTTCTTGGCGTCGTCGTAGGCGGGGTCTTCTTTGTCGATGCCCACGGGCTTGCCTTCTTCTTCGGGGTAGAAGCGGAGGTTCTCGAGCAGGAGCACTTCGCCGGGCTTGAGGGCTGCGGCTGCTTCCTGGGCGTTGGCGCAGTCGGGGGCGAATTTCACGTCGGTGCCGAGTGCCTTGGCCACATCGTCCTTGATCTGGGCGAGGGAGAATTTGGGGTTGACTTTGCCTTTGGGCTTGCCCATGTGCGACATGAGGATGAGGCTGCCGCCGTCGGCCAGGATTTTCTTGAGGGTGGGGAGGGCACCGCGGATGCGGGTGTCGTCCGTGACGTGGCCGTTTTCGTCCAGGGGCACGTTGAAGTCAACGCGCACGATCGCCTTCTTGCCGGCGAAGTTGAAGTTGTCGATAGTCATAACGATATGAAAATTAACAGTATATATTTGTTGTTCGTTTCTTGTTTCTGTGATGTTGCAAAATTAACGAAAAAATTCCATAATTGAGCGTTAAATTGCCATAATTCTTATTGGCCGTCCGCGAGCGGCTCCACTGTCTCCACTATCACGCTGTCTTCGCGTCTGTTGTTGAGGTACTGCCAATAAATCTCATTGCAGTCATGCGGCGGGGCTATTATTTGCTCTAAGCTGTCGTCGCCGTAAGTGCTGTCTATATGGTACATTTCGGAGGCGATGAGTTTCTGCTCGTCTTTCGGCAGCCGGTTCATCAGCTCCTGGTAGTGTTTCTGCGTAGTCGGGAACTCAATGCGTGTGCCGGCGACCTCGGTCAGCATCTGTTTTGCGTGTGCCGTATGGGTGCGTGCGCACACATCGCAGATGTTGGCGTAGGGCAGGACGGATGTGGCCATGAAAAGGCCGGCGAACGACACCGGAATCCACACGAAGCGGCGAAATCCGCGCACCCACAGACCGATGCACACCGCAAAGGCCCACAGGCAGAACAGCGCTCCGTACAGGCGCCATGGCGTGATGCCGTAGTCGTGGAGGCGGCGTGCCAGCCCCACGCCCATGAGCACGAGCAGCGGCAGCATGAGCCGGGGCAGCCATGTGGCTATGCGGCTCACCTGCGGGGCTTGCCTGCCGCACACGGTGGGGTACAGCAGGAATTCCACGAGCAGCACTGCGCCGAACAGCGACGCCACCGGCACCGACACCATCCCGTCCGGGAGGCTCCAGGCCAGGAGTATCTTGGCGCCGTAGATGTATAATATGAGCATCGACACGCACGTCAGCGGCAGAAACAGGTACAGCGCCAGTTTGGGGATAAGGCTTCCGGCATCTGCGTTTTGCGCCGTGCGGCTGCTGCCGAACGGTATGCGGCACATGAACACGAATACGGGCATGCACACGGCAAGCACGTTCAGCAGTATCTCCACGGTGTTCCAGCCCACATCGCAGAGAAAGAGCGATTTCACAGTCAGGTGTATGCTCACAATGGCACCCGCTGTCACCAAGCCGATGAACGCACACAGCGAAGCCGAGGCCATCTGCTGCATGGCGAAGCGCCACGACCTCATCTCGTCCGGCGCTTGCTTCGCCGCAGGGATGAACAGTATAGCCGCAGCCACAGCCGCCCACACCGCCAGATGGCCGATGTAGATGCTGACGCCCCAGCGGCCGCCGTATTGCGCCCACAGCCCGTCGGCGAGAGCTATGGCGCAGGCCGCCACGAGCAGTGCCGGGAGCAGTTTTCTGTGGGTTTTGCCGTTGCCGAACCATATGTACACCGCCGTGGTGTAGGCAATGGCGGTGCTGAGGAACATCGAGATCCATTTCTGCCCGATGGAGAATTGGATCACAAGCACGGAGTACACCGTAGCGACGGCCAGCAGCGCTACGGCGACGGGCATGCGCCGCGCACATTTGCGCGCGGCGGCGGCCAAGGTAAGAGGTGAGAGTTTCATGGTGTTGAAGTTTGGGTCAGAGTTCGGATTCCTTGAGTTTTTCGGCGTTCTCGGCTATGATGAGGTGGTCGATCACGTCCTGTATCTCGCCGTTCATGAATGCGGCCAGATTGTAGATGGTGTAGTTGATGCGGTGGTCGGTGATGCGGCCCTGTGGGTAGTTGTAGGTGCGTATCTTTGCCGAGCGGTCGCCGGTGCTCACCATTGTCTTGCGGCGCGAGGCTATGTCGTCGATGTATTTCTGGTGTTCTTTGTCGTAGATGAATGTGCGCAGGCGCGAGAGTGCGCGCTCTTTGTTCTTGGGCTGGTCGCGGGTCTCGGTGCATTCGATGAGTATCTCCTCGGTTTCGCCCGAGTTGGGGTTGCGCCACATGTAGCGCAGGCGCACGCCTGATTCCACCTTGTTCACGTTCTGTCCGCCGGCGCCGCCGCTGCGGAAGGTGTCCCACTTTATCTCGCCTTCGTTTATCTCCACGTCGAAGGGCTCGGCTTCGGGCAGCACGGCCACGGTGGCGGCGGAGGTGTGGACGCGTCCCTGGGTCTCGGTGGCGGGCACGCGCTGCACGCGGTGCACTCCGCTCTCGTATTTGAGGATGCCGTAGACGCCTTCGCCGGTGATGCTGAGCACCACTTCCTTGTAGCCTCCGGCGGCGCCTTCGCTGGCCGATGTTATGGCGGCGTTCCACCCGCGGCTCTCGCAGAAGCGCAGATACATCTTGCAGAGGTCGCCGGCGAAGATGGCGGCTTCGTCGCCGCCGGTGCCGCCGCGTATCTCGAGGATGGCGTTTTTGCCGTCCTCGGGGTCGGCGGGTATGAGCAGCAGTTTTATTTCTTCCTCGAGCTGCGGGAGTGCCTGCTGTGCGTGGTCTATCTGCTCGCGTGCCATCTGGCGCAGTTCGGGGTCGGTTTCGCTGTCGAGGAGCTCGCGGCCGTCGGCGATGTCGGCCAGCAGGGAGCGGTAGCGTGCGGTGGCGCCGGTGAGGCGCTGCAGTTCCTTGTATTCTTTGGTGAGGCGGATGTAGCGTTTCATGTCGGCGATGACGTCGGGGTCGGTGATGAGTGTCGCCACTTCGTCGAAGCGTGCCTCTATGCCGTCGAGGCGTGTGAGCAGTGATTGGTCGGCCATGCGTGGTGGTGTTTATTTTTGTGATTATCCGCAAAAGTACCCGAGGTTATGATGTCAACATGGGTGATTTTGCGGATGATCAATTTTATTTCTGTGCAAAGTTACGAAGTTTTTTCGGTTATTGAAAGTGGTGGCGGGGTGTGGCGCCGGAGTATGATGTCCATGATGTCGTCGGTGGGTGTGCGGGCGAGGGTGCGCAGGTCGATGAGGCGCACGGATGCGCACACGCGTGCGAAGCCTTCGCGGCGTTCGGCCCATTTGTCGGTGGCGTCGGCGTCGGGGAGCATCACCAGTGGGGCGCCGGCGAGCTCGTGGAAGCGGTGGTGGGGGTCGCGCAGGGCTTCGGTGGTGCATGTGCAGGCGCATCCGCCGGTGGCCATGGGTATGTAGCGGCGCAGCAGCATTCCCCGGCGGTGGAGGCAGCAGGCGAGGTAGAGGGCTGTTTTCTCGCTTTCCACGAGCAGCACTGAGGCGTGGCGGTTGGCGCTGCGCAGGTGGGCGCCGAAGAGGCATGAGCGGTAGTTGTAGCCGGTGGCGTCGGGCAGGAGGGAGTGGACGTAGGTGACGGCGGGGCGCCCTTCGGTGCGGCGCCGGCGTGCGTCGGGGCCGTAGGCCATGATTTTGCCTGAGCGTGTGCGCTGCCAGCCGTCGGTGAGCCAGAACACGGGGCTGCCGCCGTAGAGGCGGGAGACGCCCACGCGGTAGGCGTCGAACACCCAGCGGGCGGTGTCGGCGCCGAAGTGGCGGCCGAACCATCGGGCGA
>CAJTOZ010000010.1 GCA_910578095.1 uncultured Muribaculaceae bacterium
ATATTCAGTTCTGCACCACAAACATACTATCTACATTGCGGGCGGTAACCTTATGATGTCAATTTGGGTAATTTTGCGGATAATCAAATTTTCAGTCAAAGCTGTTTGCCACGCGTGCCATCACCTTGGCCGGCGACATGCGGCGGTAGAGGATGTCGTAAACGCCGTCGAGTATGGGCATGGCCACCTGAAAGCGCCGGTTGATGTCGTGCACGCACTTTGTGCCGTAATAACCTTCGGCCGTCTGTTCCATCTCCATTCTCGCAGCGGTGACAGAGTAGCCCCGGCCTATCATGGAGCCGAAGTTGTGGTTGCGTGAGAAGCGTGAGTAGGCGGTGACGAGCAGGTCGCCGAGATACACGCTGTCGCAAATCTGCCGCGGGCGGTGGTCGATGCTGTCGAGGAAGCGCTCCATCTCTCGGATGGCGTTGCTTACGAGCACGGCGAGAGTGTTGTCGCCGAGCTTCATGCCGTGCACTATGCCTGCGGCTATGGCGTAGACGTTTTTGAGCACGGCGGCATATTCTATTCCGGCGAGATCGGTGGAGGTGACGGTGTGAGTGTGCTTTCCGGCTATACATTGCGCGAATGCGTCGGCAAGTTCCGGGCAGTGGCAGCCGATGGTGAGTATGCTGAGGCGGTCGAGGGCCACTTCCTCGGCATGGCACGGGCCGGAGATGCACAGCTGATGCTCGGCCGGAATTCCGAAGCGGCTTGTCATATAGTCGGTGACGAGCTCGTTGCTGTCGGGCACTATGCCTTTGATGGCCGACACTATGTATTTATCGGCAAGGGGCACGGTGATCTTGGCCATGTGGTCCTTGAAATAGGGCGACGGCATGGCGAGAAGCAGCGTGTCGGCGGCCTCGCAGATGTGATTTATGTCGCTGGAGAACACAATGCGGTTGATGTCGAAATCGACATCGGTGAGATATGCCGGATTGTGGCCCAGACGCTTGAAATCGTCGATGCGGTCGTCTCGCCGCATATACCAGTATATCAGCTCGCAGTTCTGGAGCAGCAGTTTGGCCAGGGCTGTGGCCCAGCTGCCGCCTCCGAGCACGGCTATCTTTCCCGGGAAGCTCATGTGGCGGGTCTTATTTGTCGCCGTCGGTGGCGGCTGTTGCAGCTCCCACCCATTCGGCTACGGCGTCCTGCGTGGGGTTCTTGAGACCAAGTTTGTGCTTTTTGTTGAGGCCGCACAGTTCCTGGTGCAGTTTGCCCGGCGCGGCATCGGCCAGGGATGCGGCGGTGAGGTAGCCGGCTTTCTGGAGCACGGGCACCCATTCCGCATCGATGCCGAGCACGGTGTAGGCTTCGGCGTTGTCGCGTTTCTGCACCTTTTCGGGGCGCATCTGGGGGAAAAGCAGCACTTCCTGGATGGCGGTCTGGCCCGTCATGAGCATGACGAGGCGGTCCATGCCTATGCCCATACCGGATGTGGGGGGCATGCCGTATTCGAGTGCGCGGATGAAGTCGTGGTCGATGATCATGGCTTCGTCGTCGCCCTTCTCGCTGAGACGCATCTGCTCCACGAAGCGTTCGTACTGGTCGATGGGGTCGTTGAGCTCGGAATAGGCGTTGCAGAGCTCTTTGCCGTTGACCATGAGCTCGAAGCGCTCGGTGAGTTCCGGATTGGAGCGGTGGCGCTTGGTGAGGGGCGACATCTCGATGGGGTAGTCGGTGATGAATGTGGGCTGGATGTAGTTGCCCTCGCATTTTTCGCCGAAGATCTCGTCGATGAGTTTGCCTTTGCCCATGGAGGGGTCGGTTTCCACGCCGAGGGTGGCGCAGAGATCGCGCAGCTGCTGCTCGTCCATGCCTGTGATGTCGGCGCCGGTATGCTCCTTGATTGCTTCGGCCATGGTGACACGGCGGAAAGGAGCTTTGAAGCTGATGGTGTTGTCGCCCACCTGCACATCGGTGGTGCCGTTCACCTCAAGACATATGCGCTCGAGCATCTGCTCGGTGAAGCGCATCATCCAGTTGTAGTCCTTGTAGCTCACATATATTTCCATGCATGTGAACTCGGGGTTGTGGGTGCGGTCCATGCCCTCGTTGCGGAAGTTCTTGGAGAACTCATACACGCCTTCAAATCCGCCCACAATGAGGCGTTTGAGGTACAATTCGTCGGCTATGCGCAGATACAGAGGTATGTCGAGAGCGTTGTGGTGCGTGATGAAGGGACGTGCGGACGCGCCTCCGGGAATGCTCTGCAGGATGGGTGTCTCCACTTCGATGTAGCCGTGTTCGTTGAAGTAGTTGCGCATTGAAGTGTACACCTTGGTGCGCTTGAGGAATATGTCGCGCACGCCTTCGTTGACCACGAGGTCGACGTAGCGGCGGCGGTAGCGCAGCTCGGGGTCGTCGAAGGCATCGTACTTCACGCCGTCCTTCACCTTTACGATGGGCAGGGGGCGCAGGCTTTTGGCAAGTACTGTGAGCTCGGATGCGTGGATGGAGATCTCGCCGGTCTGGGTGCGGAACACGTGGCCGCGCACACCCACGAAGTCGCCGATGTCGAGAAGCTTCTTGAACACGGTGTTGTAGAGTTCCTTGTCGTCGCCGGGGCATATCTCGTCGCGCGACACATACACCTGTATGCGGCCGCGGCTGTCCTGGAGCTCCATGAAGGAAGCCTTGCCCATGATGCGCCGGCTCATGATGCGCCCGGCCACACACACGTTGCGGGGGGATGCTTCGTCGTCACTGAAATTGGCGCGTATTTCATCGCTGTATGCGTCTACGGGGTATTCTGCTGCGGGATAGGGATCGATTCCCATCTTGCGCATGGCGTCCATGCTGCCGCGGCGGATGATTTCCTGTTCGCTGAGTTCCAAGGGATTCATATATGCTGGATTATTTTGATCGGTGTATAATATGGTGCAAAATTAGCAAAAAATATTGTAACTCCGTTATTTTACGTGCGAAGAGTTGGCGACGCGATATTTTAACCAAACGGACTTAACAACTTTTGCGAAGTCTTAACGCGTTGTTTAACACTTTGTTGCGCGCAAATTTGTAATTTTGCACCACGAAGAACGAACAGCGGTTATTTGCGCTTGCCGCTGCCCGTCCGGACTATCTTGTGTTGGATAACATCAGTAAGATTGTTAGACTCATACAATATACTTGAATTTTGGTTATGAGGGAGGTGCGTTGCTGTGAAGCAGCGCACTTTTCGCGTCTTATAGCGTGTTGCGGTATTTGCCCACAAATACTCAACCGATTTGACAATTTGCAAACCAAATTTGTTTATCTTTGCAGACAGTAACATTAAAAGATATGAGACTTGACGGACGCAGACAGAGCTCCAATGTGAGCGATCGCCGCGGCAGCGGCGCCGGCCGGCGCATAGGCATCGGTGGCGGCATAGTGGGTGTGATCATAGTGGCCGTGCTGACCCTGATGAACGGCGGCGGAATAGGCGATGTCGTCAGCAATGTGGTGCGCCAGGGAGGAATCACGATGGGCGGCGACGCCCAGCCTGCCCGTGAGCTCGACGCCGAGGACCAACGCCTCTACGACCTCGCTTCCAAGGTGCTTGCCGGCACGGAAGATGTGTGGACACGTGAGTTTGCCCGGCAGGGGTGGGGCGAGTACGAATGCCCCAAGATGGTGGTCTACAGCGGCTCCGTGAGCAGCGGATGCGGCACCGGAACATCACAGATGGGCCCGTTTTACTGCTCGGCCGACGAGACTGTGTATATAGATCTGGATTTCTTCCGCGACATGGAGAGCAATATCGGTGCCGGAGGCGATTTCGCGTATGCCTACGTGATAGCCCACGAGGTGGGCCATCATGTGCAGCATCTGTTGGGTACGCTCGACGACGCCCACTCGGCCATGAACCGCATGAGCGAGCGCGAAAGCAACCGCATGAGTGTGCGTCTGGAGTTGCAGGCCGATTTCTATGCCGGCGTGTGGGCCAAACTTGACAACGATATGTTCGGCTCGCTCGAGCCCGGCGATGCCGAGCGTGCGATTGCTGCGGCATCGAAAATCGGCGACGATTATCTGCAGCGCAAGGCCACCGGACGTGAGGTGCCCGACTCGTTCAACCACGGACGCTCGGCCCAGCGTGTGGCATGGCTGAAAAAAGGCCTTGCCACGGGCGACCCGCTCCAAGGCGACACTTTCTCGCCCCGCTACGAGGATCTATAGCAAGAATTTCGATAGAAAACATCGTTTGACGATATTATCTATCCAAATTTTTACTATCTTTGATTATGCAAATCAACGAAAAATATATGCGGCGCGCGCTGCAGCTCGCCGCGCTCGGCGCCGGCCACGCCAGCCCCAATCCCATGGTTGGGGCTGTGATCGTGGCGCCCGACGGACGCATAATAGGCGAGGGATGGCACCGCTGCTGCGGCGAAGCCCATGCCGAGGTCAACGCTGTGGCTTCCGTGGCCGATGATGCCGCCCTGCGCACGGCCACCATGTATGTCACGCTCGAGCCTTGCAGCCATTGGGGGCGCACGCCTCCGTGCGCCCAACTTATCATAGACAAGCGGATTCCACGCGTGGTGGTGGGCGCTACAGATCCCTTCCCCGCAGTGAGCGGCCGTGGCATAGCCATGCTGCGCGAAGCCGGAGTGGAGGTGCACACCGGCCTGCTCGCCGAGGAGAGCCTACGGCTCAACCGCCGCTTCATCACCGCCCACACGCAGCAGCGTCCCTATGTGGTGCTGAAATGGGCCCAGAGTGCCGACGGATTTCTCGACCGCATGCGACAGCCAGGCCAACCCGCGGCGCGCATATCCACACCGCTGACATCGGTGCTCATGCACCGACTGCGCGGCCGTTGCGACGCCATACTCGCAGGCAGCGGCACAGTACTTGCCGACAATCCGCGCCTCGACGCACGCCTGTGGCCCGGAGCCAAAGCGCCGCGCCCGGTGGTGCTCGACCGCCGCGGCCGCGTGCCGGCCGATGCCCGCATGATGCGTGAGGGTGCAATCGTGGTGCGCGAACACACCGCGCCCCGGGGACTATTGCACATGCTCTATGCCGAGCACGGCATCACATCGCTGCTGGTGGAAGGCGGCGCCGAGGTGCTGCGCTCGTTCATCGATGCCGGCGCGTGGGACATAGCCCGCGTGGAGGTGGCGCCCCTGCGCTTCGGCGCCGAAGGCACTGCGGCCGCCCCAGCCATGCCGTGCGAGCCGCAAAAAGCAGAGACAATCGACGGAAACACAATTTATTGGTACGAAAATCCGACAGAACAATTGTAGGGATGCTCCCCGGAGCATCCTATCCTAACGCGCTTATTATCAGGATGCACCAGGGTGCATCCCTACATTAATGAGCGCAATTCTTTTTTTGTTTGTGCGCCGTAATTCCGGCTGTGCCATTATTTACCGAGGCATTGACGCGCATCTACCAATCGCCGGTTTACCGAGAGTTTGAAACCGAAAGGGCTAACCTATAGCACCTTGGCCCCGTAGCCGTCAGCGCTTGCGGCCGGGGGTGTAGGTTTCGGCTATGCGGCGGAACACGAGGGGGGAGTCGAGATTCTGTTGCTGCAGGAGGTTGCGGTTGAGCTCTTTCTCGGCGTTGATTTCGTCCACAAGCACCTCGTCGTCGGCCAGAAAAGCGCTGAGCCAGCGGCGGGTGAGGCTTGGCTTAAACACATTACGCTCCACGCCTATGAGATAAGGAGCCGCCTTTGTTTCAAACCAATACGGGAAATTGCCCACCTGCATCGTGAAGCCGCTCTTGCTCGATTTAAGTTTTGAGAAATTAATCCACAAAGCCAGGTTATCGCCCTTGGTATCGAATGCAAACCATTTGCGGGCTTCCTGCTTCTTATTCATTGTCTGCTTGTAGGAACCGTCGTCCATAATAAATTCGCCGAACGGCAACCAGGCTATCAGGCACTTGTCGTCCGGATTGTCGTTGCGCCACAGCACCACGCTGCTGATGGAATCGGACGGTATGCTCATTTTTTTGTTGTCGACCACAGTCTTGATATGCTTGTCCCAGCCCTCGGGAAGCTTGGCGACAGGCACCCCACGGTGCTCAGTGCCATTGAGCATGAACACGTCGGCCGACCATTTGGGAGCTGCAGCGGCCGTCAGCAAGCATAACAACGATAGGAAAAGGATGGTAACTCTTTGCATTGCAACGGATTTAAAAGGTTCTGGCCACAAATATACAAATAAAAATCAAATAGGCCTAATCGTGGACGTTCATAACCCCGGCGTTGCTTCAAATCGTCCGTCGTAGCCTGTATTTCACGTTAAAAACCTATAAAATTAGCTTAATTCACGTCAAAACACGCCAATCGCTTGCCAACTTGGCCGCAAAACTTTAATTTTGCACCTTGAAATAATGCTATCACATAACCGAACACATTGTGAGTAAAAACATAGCTATCAGCATGGCCGTGGCGGCAGTTATCGCCGGAGCCTCGGCATGCAACTCCAGCACGGAGGAATATCACGTCGAACTTGACGGTAGCGCCATCGTCAAAGGTTTTTCGCTTGTGGAGAACGACAAGGTGCTTGCCGATCTTGACAGCGTGTACTTTTCCATCGATCTCGTGAACGGCGACATCTTCAATGCCGACTCGCTGCCCATGGGCACGCGCATAAAGGCTCTTGCAGCCAACATCACCACCGACAACGCCTCGGCGGTGACGCTCTACATTCCCCGCCCGGGCATGAGCGATTCTGTGGTGAACTATCTTGAAAACAGCGCCGACACCATCGACTTTTCCAACGGTCCGGTGCGCGTGGAAGTCACCTCTCTGAGCGGTGCCACAACGAAAAGTTACCGTGTGCGCATCAATGTGCACACCATCAAGAGCGATTCCCTGTGCTGGGGCTCGACAGCGATAGCTCCGCTGCCTGCCGTGTCGGGTGCCAATGCGCAGCGCACGGTGCAGCAGGGTTCGGCTTTCTATACCTTCAGCACCGACGGTTCGCGCTACAGTGTGGCAGCCACGTCCGACATGGCCTCCTGGCAGCCCTCCATATTCACCCCCGGCTTTGATATGGACGTCAACACCGTCACCGCCACGCCCCAACGCTTCTATGCCCTCGCCACGGACGGCACACTGTATGCAGCGTCTGCCGCCGGCGGCCCGTGGGTGTCGGAAGGACTGCATTTCACCTGTCTCTACGGCGCCTATGGCGATGATGTGGTGGGATTGTGTACCGATGTCAACGGTCATCTCACCGTGCTGGCATATCCTTCCGGACATGTGACCACGGATATGCCCGACGATTTCCCTGTGAGCGGTTTCTCGCCCGCAGTGACGCTTACCACCTCCACCTCGTCCGGTCCTCAGATGCTCATCACCGGTGGCCGCGATGTCTCCGGAGCCCTCACCGGCGCTACTTTCGGCTACGACGGCACGGCATGGGCGCGCATCAGCATGAGCGCTATTCCCGAAGGTCTGGAAGGCGTGGCTGTGGCCCCGTACTATACTCTGCGCAACCAGATAGTGGAATGGCGTGTGGATGTGTATCCCTCGCTGCTCGCAATCGGCGGACGCAAGACCGACGGCAGCATCAACGAGACAGTGTACATGAGCCGCGACTGGGGCCTCAACTGGCAGAAAGCCGACTCGCTCATGCAGCCTGGCAATGGTTTCCCCAGAGTGTACGCCGCCCAGGCACCCGTGGCGCCCCGCACGCTGAGTGTGGCCCGCGGAGCATCCGTGTGGCGTGAGCTCGGAGGTGCCCGCCTGCCGCTCGGTGCGCGTCCGGAAGGATGCCTGGCGGCAAGCCGTGCGGTTGCTCCCGTGACAGAGTGGGATGCTCCGTATGTCTATCTCTTCGGTGGCTACGATGCCGCCGGCCGCCTGAACGATGGCGTGTGGCGCGGAGTGATAAACCGCTTTACCTTCACACCGATACAATAGAATACGTATAGTGGCCCGGTTCAGCCGCATATTGCCAATGCTTGCAGCAGTCGCCGCCTTTGCGGTGGCTGCCGCGCCGCATACATCCGCCCAGGAAGCGCCCTATCGCTTTGATGCCGGTGCGGGCATAGGGCTGAGCGGCTATCTCGGCGAGGCCTCTTCGTCTATTTTCTCCCACCCCGGTTTCACTGCCGAGGCCGGCATGAGATATATCCCCAATGCGCGCATGGCATTCCGCGGCGCGCTGTCGCTGCAGAGCCTGAGCGGCAACACCGCCGACATGGCCAACGTGCTCCCCGACATGGCCGCCTACGAATTCAGCTCCACGGTCTATGCCCTCGATGTGCGCTACGAATTCAACTTCCTGCCCTACGGCATCGGCGAGACCTACAAGCGCCTGCGCCGCTGGACGCCGTACATCACCCTGGGTGTGGGCGTGTGCATGAGCTCTTCGGGAGGGTCTACTGCCGCCGCCCCTACGCTTCCCATGGGTGTAGGCGTGAAAGTGAAGCTGCGCAAGCGTCTGAACCTTACTGCTGAATTCAGCATGATCAAGGCTTTCGGCGACAAACTTGACGGCGATCGCCTTCACGACCTCAATCAGATAAAAACCGAATTTTACAAGAGCACCGACTGGTACTCGCGCCTCAGCATAGCGCTGAGCTACGAGTTCGGCGAACGATGCGCCACCTGCCATTATGTTGACTGAAAAAGAAATACACGACGTCCCGGAAACGCAGCTCGACATGTCCCGATTGCCGCAGCATATAGCCATCATCATGGATGGCAACGGACGCTGGGCCCAGGCCCGCGGGATGGAACGCGCCGCAGGCCATGTGGAGGGCGTCACCACCGTGCGCCGTATCACCGAGGAGTGTTCGAGGCTCGGAATCGGTTATCTCACCCTCTATGCCTTCAGCACCGAGAACTGGAACCGCCCGCAAGCCGAAGTGGATGCGCTCATGCACCTGATAGCCACAGCTATCGAGCGTGAGACCCCCGACCTGATAAAGAACAATGTACGCCTGCGCGTGATAGGCGATCGCTCGCGTATGCCGGCCGACACGCTGGCGCGTCTGGAACGTTGCGTGCGCGACACCTCGGGAGGCTCCGGCCTCACACTTGTGCTCGCCATCAGCTATTCATCGCGATGGGAAATCACCGATGCCGCGCGCCGCATAGCTGCCGAGGCTGCCGCCGGACGTCTCGACCCGGCCTCCATCACCGACGATACCGTGGCGCGCAATCTCGCCACAGCTTTCATGCCCGATCCCGACCTGCTCATACGCACCGGCGGCGATATGCGTGTGAGCAATTTCCTGCTCTGGCAGATAGCCTACTCCGAAATATATATCACCGACATATACTGGCCTGACTTCAACGCCTACGACCTGCGGCGGGCCATTTCCGACTATCAAAGCCGCCAGCGACGCTTCGGCCTCACAGGCGAACAAGTTCAATAAGAGAATACACCATCACCTTATGCGTTATAAATCGATATTACTTGCAATTCTTCTCGGCGCAGCATCCCTTGGTGCCGCCGCGCAGCAGGTTGCCGACACGATATTCAATCCGACAGTCATCTACGGCGCTATGCCACGCGTCTATGAGATAGCCGGCATCACTGTGACGGGTGCGCCGAACTACGACGATGCCACCGTGCTCGGCTACGCCGGCCTTAAGGTGGGCGACCGCATGGCGATACCGGGCGACGACCTCACCGCTGCTGTCAAGCGCCTGATGCGCCACGGTTTATTCGCGCAGACACAGGTGAAGGTGCTGAAGACGGCCGGCGACAAGGCCTGGATAGAGCTGGCGCTCCGCACCCAGCCCCGCATCTCCAAGGTCAACTACATAGGCATGAAGAAAAGCGACCGCGACGACATTCAGGAGAAGCTGCAGCTCATGAAGGGCAATCAGATAACCCAGAATATCGTGAACCGTGCCGAAGCCATCGTGCGACAGCACTACAAGCAGAAGGGCTATGGTAATGCCGATGTGAAGATCACGCTCCACGAGGATCTCTCCGCCCCCAACGAGATGATAGTGGATATCGCTGTCGACCGCCACGACAAGGTGAAGGTGCACAAGATCTATATCGATGGCAACGAGGTGCTCTCCGATTCGAAAATCAAGCGCACCATCAAGAAAACCAACGAGAAAAACAATATCCTCAAGCTCTTCAGCCAGAAGAAATTCGTGGAGAGCGACTATCAGGACGACCTCAACCGCATCCTTGAGAAATACAATGAGCTCGGCTACCGCGACGCGCGCATCGTCTCGGACAGCGTGGTGCCGTTCGACGACAAGAGCGTGGATGTGCACATCGCGCTTGAGGAAGGCCGCCGCTACTATGTGAAGGACATCAGCTGGGTGGGCAACACCGTGTATCCGCCGGATGTGCTCAGCGCCTATCTCGACATGCGCCCCGGCGATGTGTACAACCAGAAGCACATGAACGAGCGCCTCTCCACCGACGACGACGCTGTCAGCAACCTCTATATGGACAACGGTTATCTTTTCTTCGACCTCGTGCCTATCGAGCGCGAAGTCACAGGCGACAGCATCTCTCTGGAAATGCGTGTCACGGAAGGACCGCAGGCCCGTATCAACAATGTGATAATCAACGGCAACGACCGTCTGTATGAAAAGGTGATACGCCGCGAGCTGCGCGTCAAGCCCGGCGAGCTCTTCAGCAAGGCCGACCTTATGCGCTCGGCCCGCGAAATAGCCCAGACCGGCCACTTCAACCCTGAGAACATGGACATACGTCCCGAACCCAACCAGGAAAACGGTACCGTCGACATTCTCTTCAATCTTGAAAGCAAGGCCAACGACCAGATCGAATTCTCCCTCGGCTGGGGACAGACCGGTATCATAGGCAAGCTGTCGCTGAAATTCACAAACTTCAGCATCAAGAACCTCTTCTACCCCAGCACCTACCGCGGTATCATCCCGCAGGGCGAAGGTCAGACATTCACCATCAGCGCGCAGACCAACGCCCGCTACTATCAGGCCTACAGCGTAAGCTTCCTCGACCCGTGGTTCGGCGGCAAGCGCCCCAACTCGCTCAGCGTGTCGGCCTACTATAGCCGCCAGACCGGCGTGAACTCGTCGTACTACAATAGCACATGGGCCAACTCGGCTTACAACTACGGCTACTACGGCGGTTATGGCTACGGTGGCTACGGCTACGGCAACAACTACTACAACGACTACTATCAGAACAGCTACCAGAACAGCTACGACCCCAACAAGGTGCTGCAGATGGTGGGCATCAACGTGGGCTTCGGCAAGCGCCTCAAATGGCCCGACGACTATTTCACCTTCACCGCCGAGCTGGGCTACAACTGGTACTACCTCAAGAACTGGGACTACCTCTATTATATGAACAATGGCACGAGCAACGCTCTTGTGCTCGGTCTCACCTTGGCCCGCAACTCCATCGACAACCCGCTGTACACGCGCAGCGGTTCCAGCTTTTCGCTCAATCTGCAGATCACGCCTCCGGCATCGCTTTTCGGCAAGCGCGACTGGAAAAAGCTTTCTGAAGAAAACACCGTGGAGAGCAAGAAACAGCTCTACCGCTGGATAGAATATTGGAAACTGCGTTTCAAGAGCCGCACCTACACCCCGCTGTGCAACGCCAACGGCACCTACACCCCCGTGCTGATGACACGCGCCGACTTCGGTCTGCTCGGCAGCTATAACAAATATCTGAAATCGCCGTTCGAGACATTCTATGTGGGTGGCGATGGCATGAGCGGATCCTATACCTATGCCACCGAAACCATAGCCCTGCGCGGCTACGACAACGGCCAGCTCACGCCCTGGGGACGCGAAGGCTATGCCTACAGCCGCATCGGCATGGAAGTGCACTTCCCCCTGATGCTCCAGCCCTCCACCACCATCTATGCGCTGGGCTTTGTGGAAGGCGGCAACGCATGGACCTCCGTCAAGAAATTCAATCCCTTCGACATGAAGCGCAGCGCCGGCGCCGGTGTGCGCATATACCTCCCCATGGTGGGTATGATGGGTATCGACTGGGCCTACGGTTTCGACAAAATCAATGGCGAGAAAGGTGGCAGCCACTTCCACTTTATCCTCGGACAGGAGTTCTGATAAACTTTTTTGCCTTGGAAACGTCTAATACGTAGACACTAATACAAAAAACCTCTACAATGAAAAAAATCATTCTTCTTCTCGCGATAGCTCTGACAGCCGTGATTGGCGCCAAAGCACAGAAATTCGCCATGGTCGATATGGACTATATCCTGCAGAATGTGCCGCAGTACGAAATGGCCAACGAGCAGCTCAACCAGCTCTCGCAGCGATGGCAGCGCGAGGTGGAGCAGGCAGGCAAGGAAGCCGAAGCCATGTATCAGAGCTACCTCGCCGACAAGGTGTTTCTCACGGCCGAACAGGTGAAGAAGCGTGAGGAAGAGATTGTGGCCAAGGAAAAAGCCGCCACGGAATTGCGCTTCAAGTACTTTGGACCCGAAGGCGAGCTCTACCAGAAGCGCCAGACCCTGCTCAAACCCATTCAGGACGATGTGTACAACGCCGTCAAGAAGGTGAGCGAGGAGCGCGGCTATCAGGCTGTGTTCGACCGCGCCTCGTCGTCGGACATCGTTTTTGCATCTCCGCGCATAGACATAAGCAATGAGGTGCTTGCACGCTTGGGATATTCCAAATAAAATTGCTATCTTTGCACCTATACTAACCACGTAAAAACAAAAACCAACATAAAAGATATGATTAAGAAACTCATTCTTGCAGTGCTCGTAGCTCTGCCCTTCTCTGCTTTCGCTCAGAAATTCGGTGTAGTGGACCTCGACAACGTGTTCCAGGCAATGCCCGAAACTGCCACTGCCCAGACCCAGCTCACCGACGCATCCAAGAAATACGAGGACGAATTCCAGAAGCTCCGCGAGGAAGTGGACAAACTCTTTGCCGAGTATCAGAACCTTCAGAAGGATCCCGCCACTCCCGATGCCATCAAGGAACGCCGTCTCAACGAACTGCAGGAGCGCGACCAGAAAGTGCAGCAGTTCCGCAACACCGCCAGCCAGGATCTGGCCCGTCTGCAGGAACAGCTGATGGCCCCCATCCAGCAGAAAATCGGCGATGCCGTGAAGTCTGTGGGTCAGGAAGGCAGCTTCACCTTCATTTTCCCCAACGAGCAGGGTCTGCTCCTTTACACAGGCAATGATGTGACCGACGTTACCCCTCTCGTAAAGGCTAAGCTCGGCATCAAATAATAGTCCGACCACTATTTTTCAAAGCATAAAAGCGGCTGCTCCCGGAGTTGCCGCTTTTTTTTGCCGGTGTATGAAAAATACGGCACAGGCCGTAATTCCGGTGTAACATCGTATGGCGAGGGTACAGAAGGACAAAAGGACATGAGAAACAAAAGAGCTTACAATCAATAAAATAACTTATGTATCTTATGCTCTTTTGTCCTTTTGTGCCTTCGCTGTACGAGATCGCATATAACTATGCACCGTAATTCAGGCTTGTGTCCAAGTACTGTAATTTTGGGCACGTGAGACGGGAAAACATGCGCACGGCAGCTATGTAATGTTAACTATGGAACTTTTGCAGATAATCATTAAAAAAAATCGTATCTTTGCAGCCAACAAAAGTAACGCCTCCATGAAAATCCTCATGGGGGCATTTTATTTACTCATCTCTGTATCTGATGATATTGCAATTCGGCGTATTGTTCGCCTATCTCGCTCTCGGCGAGCTTATCGTATGGGCCACCGGGCTGCCCGTTCCCTCCAGCATTATCGGTATGCTGCTGCTCACAGCCTCGCTGAAGGCCGGCATCATAAAGCAGCGCCATGTGGCCCGCCTGGCCGACTTTCTTGTGCGTAACCTCGGTTTCTTCTTTGTTCCGGCCGGAGTAGGGCTTATGAACTGCCTTGGCCTTATTGCCGACCAATGGCTGCCCATCGTGGGGGCCTCCGTGGGCAGTACGGTGGTGATAATAGCCGTTACGGGCTGGACCCACCGCGCCGTGCGCAAAAGCCTGTCGAGAAAAAAGACCACATCCGCCACAATCTGACTACAATGGAATTTCTAAGCAACCCCATATTTCTGCTTGCCGTCACATTCGTTTCCTACATTGGCGCCCAGGCCCTGCAGCGCCGTCTCGGCATCAAGCTGCTCAACCCTATCCTCGTGTCCATCATAGCCATTATCCTGTTCCTTAACTGTGCGCATATCGACTACGCCACCTACAGCAATGGCGGAAAATATGTGGATTTCTGGCTGAAGCCCGCTGTCGTGGCCCTCGGGCTTCCGCTGTACCGGCAGTTGTCCACAATCAGAAAGCAGATACTCCCGCTTCTTATCTCGGAGATTGCCGGATGTATAGCCGGAGTTATTTCCGTCGTGGTCATGGCCAAACTGCTCGGAGCCTCGCACGAGATAATAATGTCGCTTGCCCCGAAAGCGGTGACCACCCCTATAGCCATGGAGATTTCCGCCACGGTGGGTGGTATTCCGGCTCTCACGGCCGCCGTGGTGGTGTGCACAGGCATTTTCGGCGGTATGGCCGGCTTCCGCATCATAAAGCTCAGCCGCATAAAGAGCCCCATTGCGCAGGGCCTCTCAATGGGCACCGCCGCACATGCCGTGGGCACTTCCGCCGCCATGGAACGCGGCGAGCGCTACGGAGCATTCTCCTCGCTGGGCCTTACTGTCAACGGCCTCCTCACGGCGCTCCTCACACCGCTCATACTCGGCTTGTTGCACATATGAATGAGCGCAACGGACTGTGTTTTGTGTAATTACGAAAAAAATACTATATTTGCAAAGTCCAACCTAATTTAAATTTACATGAAACACATTCTCTGCTTTATCATTGCTATTGTTATGACAACCGCGGCCAATGCCGCCGAAAACCTCACCGTGGCCGGCAACAATCTGCGCGGCCCCGTAAAAACCTATTCCGTGTATATGGCCGGACTTGCTGCCGGCACCTGCGAGTTCGACCGGCAGGGGCGCCTTATAAAGGAGACTGATTCCGAAAAAATCGCCACTTACACATGGCACGACAACAACACATTTGACGTAGTGGTGACCGACCTTGCCGGCAATAAGACCGGAGCAGGCACATATGCCTGGAAAGAAGAAGGCAACATGTTTATCATAGCTATGGGCGACAACGGTGTGGCTCATTATCTGGATGAAAACGGACGTCAGCTGATGAAACTGGTGATGGTGGGCGACCGCAAGGTGAACTACTATTACCACTATGATGCCGACGGCAATGTGGTAGGGTCTACAATAAAATGCGATGGTCAGCCCGATGTGGAGGCCAAGATCATCAATGAAAACATCGACAGCTACGGCAACGCCCGCAAGCAAACGGTGGTAATGAACGGCCAGGAGTATCCTGCCCTGTGCAAGTACACATACTACGAATGATTCCATGCGCCCGTTCCTATTTCTGCTGCTGACGCTGGCGGGCAGTATTGCTGCCGGCGCGCGGCAGAGTGGTGACGCACTCATGGAACAGGCCACTGAAGTCATATTCTTCGATGAGGACTATGCCGCGGCCATTCCCCTGCTCGAGCGATGCATCGAGGCCTATACTGCCGAGCTCGGCGCAGAAAACCACAAAACGCTCGCCGCATGTTTTGAGCTCGGCGGCGCATATGCCCGCACCGGACGGCGGAAAGAAGCCGCGGAGTGCTTCATGAGGTTTGCCGCGCATACCCATCTCGCACCAGCGGACGCATACCTCAAGGCCATCAGACTGTTTGAGGAAGAAGGCGACCAACCGCGGGCCGATTCCCTTTATGCGGCCGCGCATGAATGGCATAAAAAAGCACCGACATGGCGCGATGACATGCGCAACATCTATCTGCGCCAGTACAACCATGCCATTGATGCGCGGGATCTGGCCGAGGCCGGCCGCATCGCTTCCATGCAGCTCGAGTTGCTCGACTGTAAGGTTGGCGCCAACCCGCGCACACGCATGCGCGTGATGGCGGAACTCGCCGAGGTGGCCGCACACAGCGGCAATACAGCCATATTGATGAAATATGGCCCGCTTCTCGTGGATGCCTACGAGAGCATTCCCGAAGCATCACGACACGCCGATGCGCAGGCCATGTCGCTGTGCGTGCCCGTGGCCATGTACTATAGCATGACCGGCCGCCATGCACAGGCCGACGGCGTGTGGCGCACAGCCATGACCATGAAGCGCCCTGCCGAAACAATGGAAGCGATGCGCACCGGCTACGCCACATTCCTCAGCGACAACGGGCGCTCGGCCGAGGCCTTCGGTATGTACTCGCAGGCGGCGGCTGCCTATGCATCGGCAGGTGACTATGCGGCTGCGGCGCGGGCTGCATTCAGCATGGCCACCTTGGCCCGGCAGGTGAAGGACTGGAGCAGGCTACGCGAGGCGTGCTCGATGGCTGCTTCTTTCACCGATGCGTTGCGGGACTCCGGAAACTATACCGGAAGTGATGCCGCCGATATCAACAGCGCTCTTGCATCGCTGTACTTCGACCTTGGCGACTACGACCGTGCGGCCCCGATCTACGAGCAAGTGCTCGACTACTACAGCCGTTCAAACATGCCTCTGGCCACCGCCATGACACTCGTAAATCTGGGGGCGTGCCGCTATAGGGCCGGCCACCCTGAAGAGGCTGTGGGGCTTTACCGCCGGGCATCGTCGGTCGTTGATCTGCAACTTTATCCCGAACTCAGCCTTACCATAGGCTCCAACACAGGCTCCGCCCTGGCCGGCATGGGCGATGTCGCGGGTGCGGCAGGGCAATTTTCGGCTGTGCTCGGGCGGCTGCGCGATGTCATGGCATCCGGTTTCGTGTATATGACGGAGGCCGAGCGTCAGGAGTATTGGGATGCGAAGAACTATATATTTGACAACATCCATAATCTGCCCGGCGAATCGCCCGACGTGATGCGCCTGCGCTTCGATGCCGCCCTGGCCAACAAGGGCATATTGCTTGACGCATCCCTGCGTCTGCGCAGCATTATAGAGCACTCGTGCGACAGCGCCCTGATACGCGATTTTGCCCGGCTCGGCGACTTGCTGCGCCGTCAGCGCGACGGAGAGGCTGCCGATGGCGTCGACCAGCTCACCCGCAGCTTGCAGCAGCGGGCCTCGGCTTTCGGCGATTACACAGCAGGCGCCCACATGACCAGTGCCGATATATGCTCGGCCCTCGGAAGCGATGAGTGTGCCGTGGAGATAGTGCGGCGTGTGGGAACTGACGGACTTTACGAGTATGATGCGCTGATAGCCGACGCCACAGGGCGGGTGGATGTGGTCTCGCTGCCGTCGCAAAGCTATCTCGACGGCCTCGCCGGCAAAGAGATGTACACCCGTGCGGAAGTGCTGTCCGATGCCTTCTGGGGGCCGATACTCGAGCGTGCCGGCGAAAAAGGCACCATATATATATCGCCCGATGGCGCGTTTCATGCCATAGCTTTTGAGTATCTTCCCGTAGGAGGCAAGCCTCTGGCATCCGCGCGAAACATCGTGCGGCTCAGCTCCACCCGTCAGCTGCCTGTGCTGCGGCACCATCTGCAGCCTGCCGGCATGGAGCTGTGGGGAGGCCTCGACTATAACAGCGACCTGGATGCAGGCGATGAAGGAGATGCCGCCTCCGGCTTGCGTGGCCTGAGGCTGGCGCAGGGAACGCTGCCGTGGCGTTATCTGCCGGGCACACGTGCCGAGGTGGACGATGTGGCGGCCATGGCAGAGGCGTCGTCGCTGCCTTGCGAGGCCGTGCTGTCGGAGGACGGCACCGAGGATGCGTTTAAAGGATTGTCGGGGCGTGGTCCCGATGTGTTGCACATAGCCACCCACGGATTTTTCTTCCCCAAGCCTGCCGACAGCATCCGTGCTCCGGAGCTTCTTAATTCCGGGCTGATTCTCGCCGGCGCCAATAATGTATGGAACGGCGGAAGCACGATATGCGACAACCGCAACGACGGCGTGCTCACGTCGGCCGAGATCGCACGTCTGGACCTCGCTGCCACGCGCCTTGTGGTGCTGTCGGCCTGCCAGAGCGGCCTCGGCGATATCGCTCCCGAAGGCGTGTTCGGTCTGCCGCGTGCGTTTAAGAAAAGTGGCGTGGGCAGCATAGTGATGGCACTGTGGCCAGTGGACGATGTGGCCACTAAATATGTCATGACGGCTTTCTACCGCCATCTGCTGGGCGGCAGCGATCCGCGCCGCGCTCTTGCCGCCGCGTGCAGCGACCTGACTTGCGAGAAACTGGTACGTCCCGACGGCACTGTGGCCGATGGTGCCGATCCGGCACTGTGGGCGGCATTTGTAATAATGGACTGAGGATATGGTGGTATGAAACGTTTCGTCCGTACTCTGCTGATCGTGCTCCTTACGCTGGTATTGTCGTGGTTCGTGGTCTACGACCTCGGCTCCATCAGCTATTTCGCTCCCATGGAGAAGGCTTCGGACTACGAAACTTCGGATTTTTATCAGACAGTGGCGGCCTCCAGGCCTGTGCGCCGCCTGTGCGACAAGGTGGTGCTTGTGCCTGTAGACGGATTGTCGCGGGCGGAGATTGCGGAGGTGATATCGCAGGTGGCTTTCTGCGCGCCTGCCGCCACAGGCGTCGATCTGCTGTTCGGCTATCCACAGCCGGGCACAGACGAGGAGCTGCGCGAGGCCATAGCCTCGTTGCCGGTGGCTGTCGTGCCCGACACATCGGCCTATATCTATGCCGATGTGCCGGGGCTGCGCCAAGGCGGCGTGGAGCTTGAGGCGGAAAGCCGGTTGGGCACCATACGCCGCTACCGCAGCGCCGGCAGTATGGCCGGCGAGCTGGCTCTTGCTTCCGGGAGGGCGCCAGTGGCAGCCGGAGGATTGCTGGAATTCGGTTTCTACGATTTTGAAACGGTGTATCCGGGGGAGATACTTGACTCCGAGACGACCTTGAATGGCGCCATAGTGCTGATAGGAACTCTTGCCGATGTTTCCGACATGCATCCCACGGCTGTGGGCGCCGACACGCCCGGAATGCTCATTCATGCCACCGCCATAGCGTCCATGCTTGCCGAGAGGCCGGTGCGCACGCCTCCGGAATGGTTCGACTGGCTGCTGGCGGTGGTGCTGTGCGCGGCGTTTGTCCATGCCAATCTGCGGCTGAAGGAGCGTGAGGGCGGCGAATTGCTGATGCGTCTGCTCCAGTTGGGCATGTTGCTTATGATAATAGCGGCCGGCACGTTGCTCTATCTGCATCTGCGCGTGAACGTGAATTTCGGGCGTCCGCTGCTCATGGTGGGCACGGCGGCCCTATCCGTAGATGTATGGTGTGGCGCGATGGCCCTGAGAAGATATATGAGAAATAAAACACGTAAAAAGGAAAAAGCATGAAATATGTCATTACCATTCTGGTGGCGTTGCTTGCCGGTTTATGCCTTTCGGCCGCTCCGCGCTACCGTGTGCTGAAAGTGCGCGGCAATGTGGAGATCGAGGACCATGCCGGGCGCCGCGCGGCCCATGTGCGCGAAGCGGCCGGGCCCGCAACCGTGTTTCATATTCCTGACGGCGCGTCGGTGGCACTGCTCGACAACGAAACCAAGGCTGTGTATTATTCCACGTTTGGCGGCCGCACCACGGCGCGCGTGATAGTGCGCGAGGCGCGCAAGAAAGCCGATGCCACTACTGCGGCCATAGGTTCGGCCGTGCTGTCGTCCATGAGCGGTTCGGCTGCCGGCACCGGTGCGCCCAAAGGCGTGTCGCACCGCGGCGAGGATTCGCCTTCCGGCGCCGATCTCGCTGTGGCCAATGCTGTGCGCCTCGGGCAGGGTGCGGGCGATATGGCTGTGGCGTGTGAGGTGGTGGCCGGGGAGGACTCGGTGTGGCATGCGGTGGTTGTGAACCGTGCAGGCGCGCCTGCATACGTCAATATCGCTGTGTGCGGAGCGGAGCCGAGATTGCTGCTTAATGTGGGCTACGACGCCGGAATGCCTTGTCTGCTGGCAGGAGAGGGCCGCACCGAGCTTACGCAATATACTTTCCACGGGGCTGTTCCCGATAGTGCCGCCGTGGTGGTGTGCGGGGAGCCTTTTGATGTACCGGCTGTAAATATGCTGCTCAAGCGGGGCGACGTGCCGGACGTGCCGGCCGATGCCCCGCTCGTGACGTTGCGGCAGCTGGATTGAATCGGGTGCTACATTTTGCCTGTGGCCGGCACTATCTCGAGGTGTGGCTTTGAGAGGCGTGCGCGCAGGTAGTCGCGGAATTTGCGTTCGGTAGCCGCCGGCATCGGGCGGGAATAGCCCACGAGCGCAAGGTCGAGAGTGTCGAGACGGCGCGAATCCACATCGGCGGCTATGGCGCGTGTGACGGCTATGTCGTGCACATCCGGAAACAGTACGCGCAACTCGGGAGCGAGTGTGGCCGAGAGTGTGTCGTTTCGTGCTGTCGCCGCGCAGATGGCGCGCAGGGAGTCGATGGTCTCGAGCTGCCGGCTGATGCGGTCCTGCGTCACCTGGTACATGTCGCGCAACATCTCTGACGACAGTTGGGTGGCGTCGACGGCGCCGCCGGAGTTGTCGCCCTGAATGATGCGCAGGCGCGTGCCTCCGAGATGGTAGTCGGGCAGCCGGTCGGTAAGTGCCAGCAGGAGCGAATCCTGAGGCAGGATGCGCCCCACGAGGCTTACGGTGAGCGTGTTGGCGCCATCGTGGCCATATTTGGCATCGCTGTGCAGCACCTGTGTGCCGGGAAAGTCGAACTGCTGGGCCACGAAGCGCGAGCAGTTGGCCTCGAATTTCGACTGTCTGTACATGCGGTATGTGAGATACGTGGCCGGAATCATGGTGAGTATGGCCACGGCATAGACGGTGCGGCGCACCCGGCGTGCGCGCTGCGGGTTGCTGAAATCCTTCACTTGATAGTTCATGAGCTTCACGCCCAGAGTGGTGGCGCATGCTATGAACACGGAGTTTATGAAAAACAGATAGAGTGCGCCGAGAAAGTAGGTCATCTGCCATGTGGCCAGCCCGTAGCCCACGGTGCACAGCGGAGGCATCAGCGCAGTGGCGATTGCCACGCCCGGAATCACATTTCCTTTCACCCGGCTGCCTATGGCCAGGATGCCTGCCGCGCCGCCGAAGAAGCCTATGAACACATCGTAGATGGTGGGCGATGTGCGCGCCAGAAGTTCGCTGTGCTGGGCATTGACGGGGGAGATGAGGAAAAACACGCACGATGTGGCCACGCTGAAGAGTGTGGCCATCATCAGGTTGCGGAACGAGCGTTTCATCAGGTCGAAATCGTGGATGCCCACGGCGAGGCCAATGCCTATGATGGGGCCCATGAGCGGGGAGATGAGCATGGCGCCTATGATCACGGCTGTGGAATTGGTGTTGAGGCCCAGCGAAGCGATGAAGATAGCGACTATGAGGATAAGGATGTTGGTGCCGCGGAACGACACTCCCTCGCGTATGGTCTCCTCCGCTTCCGTTTGCGGAATCAGAAACGACGACAGGTCGAAGAATCCGGCCATGCGTTCCTGCAGATCTTTTATTTTGTCCTGTAGCATCATGATCAAGAAGTAATGGTTGCGCGAAGATACAAAAATAGTACCGGCGGGCAAAAAAGCGTAAGCATAAAATCTGTCGTTGCGACAGGAGTGATGGTGGCGTAAAACATGGGCTGAGACAATCGGGAAGCGGACGCGCATCACGGCACGTCCGCTTCCCGTTTCTGTAGCGTTGCCGGCGCTGTGCGGCGGTGCGGGTGTCAGCAGATGGCAAAACGGCGCAGGAATGCCGCCTCATCGTCGGCAGTGGCGGCGCGCCGCAGGCGTTCGCGTGTAATCTCGTCGATGCGCAGTAGATGCCTGTAGGCTTTCCACTCTTCTGTAAGGGCTGAATTCAGCCGGCTGAGCATCTCGGATGCCACATCCATCTTGCCTTTAAGATAGGCAGCATATTCCTTAGCCATAATTGTAGATTTTAGAGGGTTCTGTTGTCTTATTTAAACATGTGTGCGGCATGGATGGTTCAACCATGAGGCCTGATGCGTCCCGGGGCTGGCGTCTGGCGCAGCATGAGCGCGTGCAGCCTTGCGGCAAGGCCATCGGCCTCGGCGGCGCAAGCCTCGGCCACAGCGGGGCAGCAGTGGCGCGTATACTGCGCCAGCACACGCATGGCTATGATGTGCTCGATGGCGCCTCCGGTCAGCGCGGTGTCGAAGCGCAGATTGGTGTCGAAGCGTAGCAGGAGGGCATCCGTGTCGTCGCAGTCCACAGATTGCAGATATGGCGTGAGCGAGAGTGCGATGTCGCGGAAGCGTGCCATTGCGGCGCAGGATAGGGCGGCTGTGTGGTCGGGTGTGAACAGCGGCGGACGCTCCACGACCGATGTCACGGCGCTGAGGGCGGATCCGGCGAGCAGTATATCGACCACGCGCGGAATACTTACATAAACGTTCATAGCCATGTGTCAGATAGATTGTGCGCTGCGGCGCGGCCGGTGTTCGGTGCGGCGTTCAAACACGCCGCTCGCTATGCGCAGGCCCTCACGCGTGGATATGTGGAAGCCGGACGGTTGCCGGAAGTTGAGCACTGTGGAGAGGGCGCGGGACACTGTGACCCCGCGGCGCAGCTGCTCGGCCCGCACGAGTGCTGCTATCTCCAGCCACATGCATGCCCGTGGTGATGTGGCGGGCGGCATGGCGGGTTTTCTGAACATGTTTATGATCTTGTCGTAGGCATAGTCGTGCGACACATAGAATGAGGGTGCCGGCGATGCGATGGCCGCCTCCACCACCTCGCGCAGCGATGCGCGTCGGCCCACTCGTTGCCAGTCGGTGTAGATCTCGAGGCATCGGCGCCTGAAATCGCGGTTCCTAATATCTGTGGACATAAGAGAAAAGCATTTATAGTGTGATGTGGAAAAGATTGTAGTGCAAAGGTAATATAAAATTGTGAATACGCAATATTAATTGCAATAAAAATTGCATATCAACAATTCTTCATTTTCTCATCGCGTTCGGCTGTGAAGGCTTCAAATGTGAGCAGAAGGTCGTAGAGGGCTATGGTGGCATTGCGCACGCGCGCTTCATACAAATTGGCTCCCTGGGCGCCGGTGTCGTTGCGTCCGAGCAAGGCATCGCCCACACCCGAAATGTCGTCGAAGAGTTTCATCTGCAATGCCAGCAACTGGTATGCGCCCGCCGCTCCGCCGTTGGTGACCACCTGCTGTGGCATGGCCCCGCGGCCGGTCACGGGTATGACACCGTCCGATGCCGCCCATGCGTCCATCACCTGCTCCCAATCCATATTGGGCGGCAACTGTTCTACGGGAAACAGCAGTACGCCCTTGGCCGAGCAGCTCATTATGTGGTCGATGATGGTGATGAGACGGTTGATGCATCGCTGCTGGTCCACGAGGTCGTCGACGAAAGAATGCACCTCGCCATCGGTGAGAGGATAGTGCTTCACTGCGAACGGATGGCCTCCGTGGGCAAACGGCGAGGCGTATGAGGCGAGCATGGTGCCGTCGGGAGCGAGCCAGCGGCATTGCCACACAAATTCGGGGGCCGAGGCTGCGGGGGCGCGGCGGCGTGATGCTGTGCGTGGCGCTGCCACGGCATCGAGCGTCCAAAGCTCTATCACACGCCATTTGCCGGGAGAGGCTGTGAGGAAGTCGATGCTGCCGGTGGGTGCCGAGAGGCCGGGCAGCGTGGCTGTCTCGGAGGAATAGATGCGCCGCAGTTGCTGGGCCCGCGCGCCGTCGCTTCCGGCAAACCGCGCCACTACCTCGGCGGGGCTCATGTCGTGCAGCATTCCTGCGAGCTCGATGTCGAAGCCCCGCGGGTCGCGGTAGGCGTTGACGAAAAAGCGGTCGGGACACACATTGTCCACCCACACGCCGGTGCCTTGCATACGCCGTTCCGACACCACCCGCTGCACGGCGCATCCCGATATCAGGAATTCCTCGAGCATGCGGCTGTCGAGCTCGGCCAGACGGTTGCGCACGATGTCGGAGCCCGGGGGCGCCACATAGGTCTTCTTCTCGTCGGAGAGGGCCCGGTAGCGCCCTACCACGGTCTTTATGAGCTGTCGTATCAGATTGTTGGTCATGGGGCGGCGGCCGGCCTCTATCGCGCGCCGTCCTTCGGATGCGCCGTCAAGCCAGGGGATGGCCTCCGACCATTGGTTGCCGTAGGCGAAGCGTTTGCAGCGTGCGCGGGATTCCCGCATCGGTGCGCCTGACAGCCATGCGTCCCGCGCGGCGGCGAGCATGGCGAGAGTGATGTTGTCGCTTGTCATTGCTGGGAGAATAT
This sequence comes from uncultured Muribaculaceae bacterium, assembly GCA_910578095.1. Lineage (GTDB taxonomy): Bacteria > Bacteroidota > Bacteroidia > Bacteroidales > Muribaculaceae > CAG-873. The sequence goes on from CAJTOZ010000010.1 coordinate 24,189, forward strand.
GTCGGGAATTTGTGATAGCAGTGATTCGTCAAGAATGTAGGTGTCGGGGCCGGGATCGGAGACGGCGGTGGCCATCACCACGATGTCGCCTGTGTGCCACGGCGCTACACTGATGCGTCGGGCTGCGACAGTGCATGCGGGTTGTGAGGTCCCGGGCGCGCTGTAGGGATTGCGTGCCAGGGCGGCGATGCGGGCGGCGTGCTCTGCCGAGGCCGGTATGGCAGTCGTGCTCCACGACGAGAGGCGCAGCGCGAGCAGGCGGCGCACATGCGGGGGCAGCGTGCCGCATCCTCCGGCGAGGGATATTGACGCGGCTGCGTCGTCGACAGGCAGAAGCTCGGCCGGGGCGGTATCGAGCAGATGCAGATACCATGCACGCATGCGCGGTTCTATGATGGTATCTGCGTCAATGCCTTCCACGCGCTCTACCGTGCAGTCGGTCCGCCGGGGCTCAAGCCCGGCGCGTGTGCGCCAGAGCTTGAGCATTTCGGAGTGAGTGAGTGTCAGAAGCATTCTGTTGGATCGGTTTAGTCGTTGGATGCTCCTACCACACGCATGTGGGCCTGCGGGTAGCGCAGCACAAGGCAGGAAGCTTCGGTGATGACCACGGCGTCGGTGTTGCGCTGGCCGCTGCTGCGCAGGTCCAGCTTCTCTACGCTGAAGGGCGTGTGGCAGTATTTGGTGACATAGTCAGGATCGAGCACAAAGCCGTCGGCGCTGTGGCCGCATTGGTCGAAAATCTCGCTGTGCAGGATATAGAGCGAACCGAAGTTGGAGCGTATCTCTTTGAGCTCGATGCCCCATTTCACCACTGTGTCGCCCGCGCTTACGCTCTTGGTGTAGTCCAGTTTGGAGAGCATTTCCACCAGCTTGGTGCCGGCGATGAGGATCTTCCGTCGGGAGCCGTTGTTGCCCGTGAAGGCCTCGCGGCAGAGGTCGATGAGAGTGTCGGCGTTCACGCCTCCGGCCGGTATCTTGAATGTGTGGGGTGTCTGGTCCCAGATGCCACCGGTGAGGAACACTTCCTGCCGCTTGGTGGGATCGTCGATACGCGCTTTGGTGCCGAAGAGGAAGTTTTTCTCCATACCCAGCCGCATGTCAATGATGGCGGCTTCTTCCTGGTCGGAGAAACTCCAGCCGGCTTCTTTGTCGATTATGCGTTGCATGGTGCTTTGTTCCACCTGCATCTTGAATATCTGGCAAAAATTGTTGGCTTTTTTGGGTAGGACGGCAAACTGTGGTGTCTGCACGTCGAGTTCGGCCGCGGCACGGCCCATGCGCACAATCTCCACCCCTGCGGGTAGGTCGTCGATGCGGCAGCCGGCGCGGTTTTCTCCTATATTGGTCACTATACATTCCACGCCTCCGCCTGCGGCTTCGGAAAGGCGCCCAGTGACGTAAAGTCTCATGGGCTCGCGTCCGCCTGCGGGCAGCGACACCGAGCTATCGGGCACGAGCAGTGTTTCCGAGGTGTCGAAGATGGTGTCGCGGTCGGTATGGAGTGTCACTGTGGCGGGCACGTCGCTGTCGGATGGAATTGTCACGGAGGCTTCGGCTGTGAGACGTGCCGAGGTGGGCTTGGTGTCCACGCTATAGTACTCCACAATCATTGATTTGGAACTGCGTGCGCCGGCGCATCGCGAAATCTGGTCGATGGGTGTCGACATCGGGCGTATGCGCACTATGCGTTCGTCGATGGTGTTGCGGAGCAGGCCCGGAGCCAGTTCGCGGGCAAGAGAAGTTGTCAGGATGTTTTCGTTGGTTGTGCTCATAATGAAGAATGAAAAATAGATTGTAGAACGATTTAATTAAAAACTGTGCGCTATTCCCAGAATCCGCGGCTGATATGGCTCAGAAACCCGGCATCGACTGCCGGTGCGGCGGGAGTGTCGGTGGGGTGGGATGCCGTGGAGCCGTACATGGGGGTCTTGTCGGCGCTGTCGGGAGCGGGGGCGTCCGTGAAGGGGGGAGGTGTGGTTTTGTCTTCCATTTTGCAATGTGGTTTTTTAGGATGTTGTGTTGTCATTATCGACATTGCAAAATTACTTGCCGGGCGGCACGAAAGAGCCCATATCTGCGTCACGGCGTGCGCAAATATGGGCTCAAATATTCAATGCGGCGGATAAAATCCGGAGTGTCAGTGCGTTGTGTGGTGGTCTTTCAGGCCGGAATCTGGTATGTGTTTCATGCCAGAGGCAGATCGATACGGAATGTGGTGCCGACACCCGGTGTGGAACTTTTCACGTAGATGCGTCCGTCGTGATATTGTTCCACTATGCGTCGCGCGAGGGTGAGGCCGAGGCCCCAGCCGCGTTTCTTGGTGGTGAATCCGGGGGAGAATACGGCCTTGAAGTTTTTTCGCGCTATGCCCTTGCCGGTGTCGGCCACCTCGATGTAGACTCTGGAGCCGTTACGGCCCGCGGTGATGCTGATGCTGCCTGTACCGCTCATGGCGTCGACAGCGTTTTTGATAAGGTTTTCCATCACCCACTCGAACAGCGGGGCGCAGGCGCGCACGGGGAGGGGGACCGCGCCGGTGTCGGCTGTCAGGGCTATGCGCCCCGACACGCGTGTGCCCATATAGCCTGCGGCGTTGGCTATGATGGCGCGCAGATCGGATTCCTCCATCTGTGGGCGGGATCCTATCTTTGAGAAGCGCGATGCTATAGAGCTGAGGCGTTGCACGTCTTTGTTGAGCTCGGCCATGGTGTCGGGGTCGACGCCCATGTCGGGCAGCAGTTCCATCCATGCCATGAGCGATGATATGGGCGTGCCGAGCTGGTGGGCCGTCTCTTTGCTAAGCCCCACCCACACCTTGTTCTGTTCCGCCTTTTTTGTGGACAGGACTGCGAAATAGACCACGGCTATGAAAGCAAGCATCACTATCAGCTGCACGTAGGGATAGCTGCTGAGGCGCTTGAGGAGCGTTGAATCCTCGTAGTAGAGATGTTGTGTCACACCCGGCGCTATCTCGAAGTTGATCACATTGGGGCTTCCGGCGAGTTTTTCCAGCTTATGCTCGAGAAAACGTTCGTTGGCTGGGCTCAGGGCCATTGGTGCCAGTGTGTCGGGAGGCTCGGGAAGGACGAAGTTGCGGTGTTGCAGTATGTTGCCGTTGTCATCGGTGAGCAGCACGGGGATGGTGTTGTTGGATTCGATGATGCCGAGCAGGAAGTCCACATCGATGTGGGTGGATGCGTCCATGTCGGCAGAAAGCAGGCGCACCATCTCGCGTGTGGCGTCGGCCCACACCTGCATGCGCTCTCGCTCCTGGCGTGACAGATCGCGCACAAGGCCGTCGCTCACCCACAGAAACATGGCCACGACGGCTCCGGCCGTCACCAGAAAGGCGGCACGGCCGAAGCGTCGCAGGTCGGGGATTTTGCCTGAGAGGGCCAAAGTCGGGATCAGCGTATGTCCACCTCTTCGCCGGGATGGGTGTACCAGCGCGAGTACATGAGGTAGTTGTGGGCTATCCGCTGGTTGATCTCGCGGCTCTGCTCGGGATCTACCGGCTTCACAAACTTGGCGGGAGCTCCGGCCCATAGTTCGTTGGGGCCTATCTTTGTGCGTGAGAGCACCACCGATCCGGCAGCCACTATGGCTCCTTCGCCCACTTCGGCATCGTCCATCACCACAGCGCCCATGCCTATGAGGGCGAGGTCGTGGATCTTGGCGCCATGTATGGTCACGTTGTGGCCTATGCTGACATCGTCGCCTATTTCTATGGTGGATTTCTGATAGAGGGTGTGGAGCACCGAGCCGTCCTGGATGTTGACGCGGTTGCCTATGCGTATGCTGTTGACGTCGCCACGGAGCACAGCGTTGAACCATACGCTGCATCCGTCGCCCATTACAACATCGCCCACTACGGTGGCGTTCTCGGCCAGGAAGCAGTCCCGGCCTATCTGCGGCTCGATGCCGCGCAATGGAATTATGAGTGCCATATATGTTCCGTACGTTTTGGTTGTGAGTTTATTTATCCGTTGCGAGAGCTTTCTGAGCGGATTCTTATATAGCCTGCGTTTTGTCGCGGAGCCATGCGCGTGCCTCGGCGTCGAGGGCGGGCGACAGCGTCTCGTACACGTGTTCGTTGTAGCTGTTCACCCATGTCAGTTCGGCTTCGGTCATCATTTCTGTGGCAAACAGGCGTGTGTCGAAGGGGAACAGCGTGAGGGTCTCGAACTTGTAGAAGCGTCCGAATTCGGTGTCGAACGCCGGCACGCACAGCACCAGATTCTCGCAGCGTATGCCGTGGATACCGGCTCGGTAAAGACCGGGCTCGTTGCTCGTGATCATGCCGGGGGTGAGCGGTGCAGGCACATAGTTGAGGCGTACGCTCTGCGGGCCCTCGTGCACATTGAGGAAGTGGCCCACACCGTGGCCTGTGCCGTGCAGGTAGCTGAGGCCGTGCTGCCAAAGATACTGGCGTGCAAGGGCGTCGAGCTGTGTGCCGCAGGTGCCTTCGGGGAATATTGCCTGTGCCAGGGCTATGTGGCCTTTCATCACAAGAGTGAAGTCCGAGCGTTCCTGCTGTGTGGGTTGGCCAAGGCAGATGGTGCGTGTTATGTCGGTGGTGCCATCGAGATATTGCGCGCCGCTATCTATGAGCAGCAGCCCCTCCGGGCGCAGGGTGGCGTTGCTTTGCTCGTCGGCCTCGTAGTGGACGATGGCTCCGTGCGGGCCGTAGCCGGCTATGGTGCCGAAACTTTCGTCGAAGAAAAGAGGCTGCTCTGAACGCTTGCGGCGTAGGATCTCGGCCACATCCATTTCCGTGATTTTTTCGCCGGCCTGCAGGCGGCTTTCAAGTTCCATGAGGGAGTGGACGAGCGCCACACCATCGCGTTTCATGGCTTCGCGCACACCGGCTATCTGCACTTCGTTTTTGCAGGCTTTGGGCATGGCCAGCGGCGACGCGGCCTCTACGGCGCGGTCGGCGAAAGCTTCAAGGATTCCGTAGGCGGTGGAGGCGGGGTCGAGCAGCACGCGGCGGCGGGTGGAAAGGTCGGTGATAAAGGTTTTCACAGACGTATAGGGGCGTGTCTCCACGCCTTGCTCGGCAAGGTAGCCGGTCACTTCGGGGGTGAGTTTGTCGCGGTCGATGAACAGGACATTGGCTTCCGGACCGAGGTACACATAGGCTGTGGCCACAGGATTGTAGCGCACGTCGCGGCTGCGGATGTTGAGCAGCCATGCCACCTGGTCGAGCGCCGACACGAACAGGGCGTCGGCCCCGTGCATGCGGGCCCCTTCAAGGGCATCGGCTATCTTTGCGGCAGCGGAGCGGCCGGCATACTTTTCCTCGTGCACGAAAACCTCGGCCTTGGGGAGCGCGGGGCGGTCGGTCCATATAGCGGGCAGGGCATCGAATGCCGTTTCCAGGCGTATGTCGCGGGCTTTGAGGGTCTTGCGCAGCGAGCGTAGCGCCCCTACGCTGAATAGCATGGCGTCCACACCCACAGTGGCATCGGCGCCGAGTGCCGATGCCAGCCACGCTTCCACGGATGGAGTGTCGGGCAGCCCTTCTTTCATGAGCTCAATTTCAGAGCCGGCGAGCTGGTCGGCAGCTTGAAGGAAGTAGCGTGAGTCGGTCCAGAGGCGCGCGTGGCCTTCGGCCGGCACCACAAGAGTGCCGGCGGAGCCGTTGAAACCGCTGAGCCAGCGGCGTGCCTGCCAGTGGGAAGCGATGTACTCGCTCATGTGTGGATCTGCTTGTGGTATGATTGCGGCGTCGATTCCCCGGCGCTTCATTTCGGCGCGCAGGGCCGCAAGACGGTTGGCGGTGTCGTTCATGTCAGGAGTATGTTTTAAGTGGCGGGCAGAAGGCGTCCTCCACGTGTTCTATTGTAAAATTTCCAGGCGTACCGCTGATGCCTATGATGTCGAACTGCAGCTCGTGCGGCAGCTCGTAGGCTTCCACGTAGGCTGTGGCCGCGCGCACCATGGACAGCTGTTTGCGGCGGTCCACCGCAGCCACGGGGTCGTCGGTGGCTGCATCGGAGCGCGTTTTCACCTCCACGATGGCCAGGCGTTCGCCACGTTGCGCTATGATGTCGATTTCCATGCGCCCGCAACGCCAGTTACGGTCCACTATCGCGTAGCCCTTGGATATCAGCAGCTCCACTGCCGCTTCCTCGCCGAGGCGTCCGGTGTCGTTGTGGCGTGCCATTCGGGGTTATTCGGGTTTGATGATGAGTGTCGCCATATCTGAGCGGAGGAAAATATCGCGTGCGCAAGCCGCGATATCATCGATGGTGACGCGGCGCCGGCGCTTGAGCTCGATGTCGGGGTCCTCGCCGTGCATCTCGGCGGCGGCGAGGCGCTGCGCCATACCCACTGCCGACATTTCGGCGGCGGCATGGCGGGCTTCGAAACGGTTGATGGCGCGCTCCATCTCGTGGGTGGTGATGTTGCCGGCCACGGTCAGGGCGAAGGCCTCATTGAGCAGGCATTCGCGGGCGCGCACAATATTTTCGCGGGTATTGCCGGCCGTCACGCGGCAGTCCATCAGCAGCATCCCCTCGTGCTCGGAGCCTATTATGGAGGCTTCGGCATCGGTGAGCAGCTCCGGATAGCGGGCAATGAGGTTGCGGCGCAGCCGGGACGCGCGTCCGGCCGACAGTAGGTCGGTGATGATGTCGGCCTCGGTATAGCCGGGTTGTCCGTAGGCTGCCATTGGCCATGCGAGAAGTATCAGCGGCGCCGGCACGCGGTCGGTGATCTCGCGCCACATGCCTGTGCTGCTTTCAGAGCGTTGAAACACTTCCGCCGGCATCTTTCGCGCGGCTATATTGCGCCGCGGGATGTCGGCGAACCATTTCTCAACAAGTTCCCGCAGGCGCTCGGGCCCGACGTTGCCTACCACGGAGAGCACGGCGTTGTCGGGAGCGTAGTGGGAGTAGAACCATTCGCGCACATCGGCGTCGGTGACGCGTGCGATGTGCTCCGGCTCCAGGCCTATCACCGGCCATGAGTAGGGGTGGGACGGGTGGTAGAGCATGGAGCGTATCTCGTGCATGGCGCGCCCGTACGGGCGGTTGAGCACGGTCTCCTTGAACTCCTCTATCACCACCGACCGCTGCACCTCAAGCACTTGGGGATTGAACGACAAGGCCAGCATGCGGTCGCTTTCCACGCGCAGCGCGGCCTCGATGTTCTGGGCGGGCAGCACCTCGTAGAAGTTGGTGAAGTCCGGGCTTGTCCAGGCGTTGTTCACTCCGCCGGCACGCTCGATTGCTCCGTTGAAATCGGGCTCGTTGGCCGATCCTCCGAACATCAGGTGCTCGAAGAGATGGGCCATGCCCGTGAGAGAGCGTCGCTCGTCGCGCGCACCCACGTCGTACATCACGTCGACGGCCACCATGGCCGTGCGTGAGTCGTAGCGGTGCACCACACGCAGTCCGTTGTCGAGCGTGAAGCGGTTGAGCATCAGTCGTTGAGTATCTTCATGGAAAGAATGCGCACATCCTCCCGGGGGCGGTCGGCGGCTCCGGTGGGCACTTTCTCAATGCTGTCCACCACATCCATGCCGCTGATTACCTCGCCGAACACGGTGTACTGGCCGTCGAGGTGCGGGGTGCCGCCTTCGGTGGCGTAGGCCCGGCGCTGTTCGGGGGTTAGGGTGGCGGGGTTGGCTGCTGTCTCGCTGTCGGTCTCGGCTATCAGGCGTTGCTGGAGAGCGTTGAGGCCTGCCTGGTCGCCTGCCTGCTGCATCTGCATTATCTCTGCCCGCAGCTGCTGCACTTTGCGGTTGAACACCTGCTGCCGGGCGCTCTGCTGCATGTAGCTCTCCATCTGCGCGAGTTCGCCATCGGAGAGTTTCTTGCCTGTGACGATGTAGAACTGTGATCCGCTGCTCTGGCGGGCAGGATTCACCTGGTCGCCCTGGCGTGCGGCGGCAAGGGCGCCGCGCTTATGGAAATGCTTGGGATACACGATCTCGGCATCGATCTTGTAGTCGGGGCCGCCGGCGCCAAGCTGCTGGCCGGGGCGTGCGTCGCGCGAGTCGGGGTCGCCGGCCTGCACCATGAATTCGCTGATCACGCGGTGGAAGAGCGTGCCGTTGTAATAGCCTTCACGCACGAGTTTCACAAAGTTGTCGCGGTGGCGGGGTGTGTCGCCGTAGAGCAGCAGTGTGAAGTTGCCCATGGTGGTTTCCACTTCCACTTTTACGTTGGAGCTGTCGATAGTCTGTGTCATTTTTTCAGATGCTTGCTGCCCTTGCTGTGCGGCTTCGGCGCCGGCTTTGTCGGCCGCGGCCTGAAGTCCGCAGCTGCCGAGGCCCATCGCCACGACCAGGGGCAGGAAAAATTTTTTCATTGCGGGATATTTGAGGGGGATTCTTCAGAGAGTGTCGGTGCGCGGATACAGGCGCTGGTACATGCGCCGGAAGTTGCGGTCGGTGGCACAACGTTCTTCGGCACCTTCGGCGTAGTTGTCGCCGTAGATTCCGCGCATCAGTGCGGGCAGGAAGCTGTGCTCGCGGTCCTTGTCGATGGTGGCGCCCACCAGACGGTCCACGGCCGCGGCATAACGCTGTGGGTCGATGGCATGCAGGTAGCGTGCGGCGCTTGCGAGAAACTGGCCCGAGCGGTCGACGGTGATCATGTTGTCGACAATGGCATCCAGGTCGGCATAGCAAGTCTCGATATTGTTGGCCAGATATTCGTATGTGGCCAGCCCGTCGGGGTCCTGTTTCAGCAGTTTGATGTCCTGTTCTGTCATATTTGCAAAGTATTAACACGCAAAAATACAAAAAAACATCGAAATCGTCCACCCGCGTGGCTATAAGAATAGTGGCAGGATACTAAAAAACCGTAATAAGCGCTTTCTTAAAGCATCCTGCCGAGCGGAGTTATCTCGGGCCTGATGTCTGCCGCACGGGAATCATGGTTCCGTCGGGGTTGTAGAACAAAGAATCCACGCACACGGCGCGCCGTCCTATGGCGCCTTTATGACCGTCGATTTCGAGTGTGGCATTGTGGTAGAAGAGGTAGTCCTGGCCGTTGAAATTCACTATTCCGGGATGTATGGTGAAGCTGTTTTCGGCCGGCCCTGTGAGTTGGCCGCGCGGAGTCCATTCGCCTTCCATGTCGGTGGCTGTGGCGTAGGATATATCCTCCTGATGCGTTTCCGGATTGCTGGATGCGTATGTGAGATAATAGATGTTGCCGCGCTTGTGGAGCCACGGACCTTCCACGTAGAGTGGCAGGTCGATGGTGCGTATGTCGCCTTTTATGGCAGTCATGTCGGGGGTGAGTTCAGCCAAGAAGCATGTGCCGTTGCCCCAGCACAGCCATGCGCGGTCGCCGTCCACGAGCACCGTCGGGTCGATGTCGTTCCACCAGCCGCGTGTGCCGTTGTCGGTCATGCTGTCGCACACCAGAGGCTTGCCTATCGCATCCCTGAACGGTCCGGTGGGGCTGTCGGCCATGGCCACGCCCACACAGTAGCCCGCATATGGTTCTTTGCCGATGGAGGTGGTGTAGTAGTAGAATTTTCCGTCGCGTTCTACCACTTGCGATGCCCATGCGGCTTCTTTTGCCCAACTGAAATCGGTGGGTGCGAGCACGGGGCCATGGTCGGTCCAGTGCTTCATGTCGTCGGTGGAGTAGCAGAGCCATTCGGTGATATTGAATTCTTTGCCTCCGCTCGCGGAGTCCTGTCCGTCGTAATATTCGTCATGTCCTACATAGAGATACAGCCGTCCATCGTGCACCATGGGAGCCGGATCGGCCGTAAACTTGTCGCGCACGACAGGGTTGCCCTCATAGAGGAATGTCTTGAGGCTGTCGGCGGCGGTGTCGCCGCTGTGTGTATTTTTGTTGCCGGTGCATGCTCCTAAGGCGAGGATGCCGCAAAGTGTGGCGGAAAGCAGTTGTTTCATGTGGTATATGTGATTTGCGTATGGTTAATGTCGGGGTTCGATAATACGGTATCTGCCGCTCAGATGCATGAATGCGAAAAGCCGCAGGAAGCCGTCGTAGTAGGCGTCGAAGTAGCCATCGGAGTATGGCTCGTGGCGCGAGTTCCATAGCTTTTCGGCAAAAGCACGGCTTCTGCAGCTGGTGGCGGCAAGCGATGCCGCCCCGAGTGTGGCCACCAGACCGATGGAATGCCGCAGGGCGGTGTAGCCTCCGGCATCGAGTATGTCCTCTACCGGTGTGCCGTCGATATTGTACTGGTCCATGAAATCATTGATGCCCTTCGAGTTGAAAAAGTTCTGTATGCGGTCGGCATAGCAGCGCTGCCATGCGCCATCGGCACCGCTCCAAGAATAGTCGAGCGCGATGTTCATGGGCACGCGCCATGAGTCGAAGCGGAATGCAGGCCCGAGAATGTGCATCCTCACACCCGGCGTGCCATCGTAGGCGGAGTAGTCGGGTGTCAGGCCGGTCTCGGGGTGTACGGCCTTATGTAGATAGCTCCGGCTACGCGCTGCGCACTCCCTCCAGAAAGCGGCGCGGCCGTCGTCGGCCCATCGGGCCCACACTTCGTAGAATGCGGGCACATGGTAGGATGGGTCGGTAAATGTGCCTCCCCAGTTGTCGGGGGTGAATGTGATGAGTTTGTGCTCGAGATTTATGAGTGGGGCGGCATGTTCCATGCCCGATTTTTGCATCGACAGGTCGAGAATACGCCGTGCTTCAGCCTTGTAGTTGATGCCGGTATTGTCGCCCCAGAGGTTGGAAGCGAAAATCAGGGATGTGACGAAGTAGAGTTCACCATCGGAGGCCGCTCCATGGGAATTGGGCGTGCCATCGGTGGCGCAGCTCCATGCGAAGTATCCTTCGCGGGGACCGCTTTGGTGTTGCATATGCTTCTTGCTCCATCTCCACAGACGGTCGAAAATATCCTTGCGGCCGAACTGAACGGCGGCCATGAGCCCATACGACATGCCCTCGGTGCGCACATCGTGGTTTTTGATGTCGCTTACATAGGCCATGGAATCGCCCACTTCAAAGTAAACCTTGCGCTCTCCGAAGAAGAGGTCGTTGAATATGCTTTCGAGCCGCGCGTCTATTTCCGTCTGTCCGTGCCCCATCTCGGCGAAAAGGTTGCGGTAGCGCCCGGTGTCGGCCGCGCCCCGCTCCCAGGGCAGTGCATCGAAGCCTATCCACTCTATCTCCACGTCATGACCGGCGGAGAGCGTCACCATCAGATCTGTCACACCCGTTGGCGCCTGGGCCACACGGACGCGTGTTTCCTGCCAGTCGGGCGATGGTGCGATACGTGCCGAAGCGATGGAGTGGCGGCCGTCGGCGGTGGTAAGGTCTACAGTTGCACCCTTGCGGCTGCGGGCACGCAACGTGAGTTCTTCCACGGGTTTTTCGCCGAAGTCGACACTATTGTAGCGCAGCCACGCTCCTTTTCGGGAGAATACGCTTTTCCATCCGGCCATTTTGTCGGTAGGATCAAGAAATTCTATGCGTGTACCTTTGGGGCTTATGCCGCTGTGCCGGTCGATGCGTATGCGCTTGCGCGCGTCGGTCATCCCCACACCCCGCAGCGTCGGCACAACTTTGCGTATGGTGCCGTCGGGATTGAACTCCAGGGAGTCGATCCGGGCCGAGCGGCGCTTGTCCATGTCGGGCGACATGTCATTGTGGTGGTAGAAGAGATACCATTGTCCATTATATTCCACGATGGAGTGGTGGTTGGTCCAGCAGCCGCTTGGCGATTCATCCATGATGACTCCCTTGAAGTCGAACGGTCCCATAGGGTTGTCTCCCATGGCGTAGGCCAATGTCTCGGTCTTGTCTTTCACCCAAGGGAATGTGAAATAGTAGATTCCGTTGCGCTTGAACACGAACGGCCCTTCCTTGAAGCCGTCGGGGAGCCCTTCCACTTGGGATGGCTCGCTGTCCAGTTCCGTCATGTTGTTTTTGAGCTTGGCCACAGACATGCCGCGCCCGCTCCAGTAGAGGTAGCTTTGGCCGTCGGTGTCCACCAGCACGCATGGGTCTATGCCCCTCACACCGTCGATGAACCGGGGCATAGGGCGGAATGGCCCTTCCGGCTTGTCGGCCACAGCCACGCCTATTGCGAATCCTTTTTCCGGCTCGCGCGGAGCAGCCGGAAAATAGAAAAAGTAGCGGCCGTCTTTCTCTACACAGTCGGGAGCCCACATGGCATAGGAGTCGGGCTGAACCCATGGGATGCGGTTCTGAGTGAGGATTACACCATGGTCTGTCCAGTCGGTGAGGTTGTCGGAAGAGAATACATGGTAATCTTCCATGCAGAACCATTCCTTTAGGCGGTCGATGGGGCTTTCGATGTCATGCGACGGATACAGATACACCTTGCCGTTGAACACTTTGGCCGTGGGATCGGCGGTGAACTGGTCGCGGATGATGGGATTCTGTGCGCCGGCTGTAGCGGCGCATATCAGCAATGTGGCGGCTGCAAAAGATGTCTTCATGGTGTCAACGCGTTCTGAAATTCCATTTTGAGTTGTCGCTGTCCATATCGAATGCACCCAGCGTAGGAGTGCTGTCGGCAATGGATATGAGTGCGAGGGCTTCGTCGCATCCGGGCACTTTACGTGGCATTATGCGGAAGGTTCCGTCTGTTAGCCTGTCGATGCGCCACAGCTGCTCGTCGGCTCCGGTGAAATGAGGCACCGTTGTCAGCTCTTTGGCTGCGGTGGCTGCGAGCGCACGGTCCGTACCTTCTATCGTTATTTTGTAATATGGTGAGCCAAGATAACCTCCGAATTCCGGTACAGCCGTGATGGTCCATTTCTGGTGCGGACGGAACATGTAGTCGCCGGTGCGCACTGGAATATCTCCATCGGGCCAGGTGGCTGCTACATCCGCGAGCGTCTGTTGTTTCAGTGGTACAAGGGGTTCCTCGCTCTTTTCCCAGAATCGGTGCATTCCTCCTTCCATGCGCACGAAGTCGACGGCGAGTTCCAGAGCGTATCCGCGGCGTTCGGATTCGATTTCGTATGTGCCTTCCTGCAGTTCATCGGGCACTTCGGGCCAGTCGTTTCTCCACACGAGGGGCAGTATAGCGAGCACACTGCGGCCGCCGCGCTCGAAGTCGGCCTCGAAGTGGCACGACATTTTCTCTATCCCTTCTGCCTCGACAATGTGTCCGAAGTGGCCCGCTCCGGTGCGGCCGTTGCGCGCGGCCACTACCATTTTGCCGCCTCCGGCGAGCATGTCGCGCCCTACGTTGTCGAGATATGGGCCTGTGACGCTCCGGGAACGGCCCACCACTATATTATAGGTGGAGTTCGGACCGTCGCAGCATGTGCCATGGGTGCCAAGCAGATAGTACCAGCCGTTGCGGTAGATGAGGTCGGTGGCTTCGCAGTCGATGGCTATGTCTATTGGTTCGTTTCCGTGCATGCGATGGCCGGTAGCTGGGTCAAGTTCTACCAGACGTATAAATCCGAAGTAGGTTCCGTACGACATCCACAGGCGTCCGTCGTTGGGATCCAGCAGCAACCCTGGGTCGATGGCGTCGCAATCCTCGTTGTCGGCCGAAGTGGCCACTACCACGGGCTCCGTGTAGCCGAATATTGGCGACGCCGGGTCGAGGCTGCGGTTCCACATGGTCAGTACGGAGCCCTTGTGGCTACCCCCCAGACCACCGCCCGTAGCGCTGTACGCCACAAGGTAGCGGTCGCCAATCTTGATGGCGTCGGGAGCGGCGCCGCGCCCCGGGCGCACCCCTCCGCTATGCCACTCGTAGCCATCGGTGGATATGAGGCCTCCTCCCCCGGTGCCGAAAGTATAATATTTGCCGTCACATTCCATTATTGTCGATGGGTCGTGTATATATGGTTCGCCGGTCTGTGCCGTGGCGCATATAGCGGCGCATGATATGAGCCCCGCGATAATGATATGTTTTTTCATTGTCTTACAAGGTGCTTATGGTATAATTTCTGACAGGATTGCCGCCGGCGTCCAAAAAGCGCAGGCAGAAATCGCTCATGCCGGGACCGTTGATGATGGCGCCGCGCACGATGTTGCGTCCTTTCTTCAAGGTGATGCGTTGCGACATGGCGTCGTCCTGCACCATGCGCCTATCGCCCGACAAAAGTAACGCTTCCTGACCGTTGATCCACCACATTGAGGCCGAATTGGAGCCGGCCGACATGCGCACATCGGGAATGTCCTCATCGCAGTCAATGGCTGTGACCACGTGGAAAAGCACCCCGTAGAAAGGTTGGTTGAGGTTGGTGGCAAATCTGAACAGCTTGATATTGAACATGTTGCTATCCAGTGCATGCCAGCGTAATTTTTTCTTCCCCACGGCCACTTTCTGTCCATCGCGTGGCCACATTGATGTCTGCCCCTTGTAGAATTCCTTACCGAAAGTCTCGCGCAGGTAGCTATCGGTGAAAATGGTGTTGCTGTGTACAGGCACTTCTATGGGCTCGAGCACCAGCCACCGGCCTATAAAACCGGCCGTGTCGGGTAGGCTGTGCGCACCTTCAGCAGTTGAAAAGTATGGATGCAGCGGATTTTCTGAAGCATTCGCTGCGATGCATGCCGAGACTATCAGCATGACGTATAATAGTCGTAGCATATGAGATCAGTCTTTAAATAGTTGTTGGGCAAAACGGTAAAGGCTCTCTCTCCACACGGGCCAGGTGTGGCCTCCCGGTGTCTCGAAGTACTCGTAGCGTATGCCGAGCCGGTCGAAACGTCCGCGCATTATGTTGCAGTTGCGCCATGCTATGTCTTCGGGGCCGCCCATCGTCAGATAGAAACTGCGGAAGCGCCGGTTGTAGCCGTCGCAGTCGGCTGCGAGCATGTCGTAGTATTTTTCAACGTCAAGGCCCATTCCTGCTGGAGCTTTGCTGTCGGCCCACCATCCGGAACTGAACACTCCGACGTAGCTGAACAGCTCGGGGTGGGAGATGGCGGTGTTGAGGGCCTGTATGCCGCCCATCGAGAGCCCGGCGAGGGCGCGCCCGGAGGATGTGGTGTCCACGCAGTAGGTGCTTTCAACAAGAGGAATGCAGTCGCCGATCAGTTCATTCGTGAAGTCCCGGCTGTTGCCGTCGCACATCACTATTACCATAGGCTTGGCCATTCCGGCGGCTATGAGATTGTCGAGAATTATATCGGCACGTCCCTGGGTGCACCATCCGCGCTGGTCCTCGCCGCCGCCATGCTGTAGATAAAGCACAGGATACGTTTTATCGGGGGAGGTGTGGTAGCATGGAGGAGTGTACACCATCATCTGCTTCCAGGTGCTGTCGGGCGTGGAGTAGTATCTGCGCATGGCAGTTTCTCCATGTGGCACGTGCGATATACTGAAACGCGTGTCGCCGGCGGGATAGGGAATCTCGATACCGCTTGCCGCCACACCGCAGCCGTAGAAAGTCTCGCTTGCGGGATCGGCCACGCGGGCTCCATCCACGTCGATGAAGTAGTAGTGGAATCCGGGCCCGAGGCTGTCGGTGATGCAGTACCATGCTCCGTCGCTTCCGCGTGTGGCATTGTATTTATTGCCGATGTCCACTTTCACAGACTGCGCGTCTGGCGCTACTATCCGGAATTCGGCGCGGTTGCCGGGCAGTATGCGCGGGTATGTGGAGCGGCGCACTGCATATTCGGATGTGGTGTGGGGCGGGGGTGAGGCTATCGCTATGCCGGAGGCCAAAGCGAAAATGACGGGTAAAATTTTATTTTTCATGGTGGTATGGTGGTCTTGGGAGTGTTTTTTTTACCGGTGGGCGGCGAGCGCTATTCCGGCCAGTTGAGTGCCGCTTCGATGAGCTCTCTGTACCAGGTGTCGGGGTTGTCGGTGGCTCCGGCGCTTTCGCGGGAAAACTCGAACAGGCGGCGGATGCTTTCGGCCGTAGGCTTGTCGTGGGCTGTGCGTGTCTGCTCGAGCATCTGCCGGAACACAGCCAGCGGCAGCGGCACGATGATGCTTCGGCCTCCATAGAAAGGGATGTCGAGTTTGTGCAGGGTGAAGAAGTGGGCTATGCAGGCTTCATTGATATTCGGCGCCACAAAGAGGCAGTAGGCGGGTTTGCCGCACGCCTTTTTCAGTTTGCCGAGATGGCGCGACACGGGTTCGCCTTCCATCTCATACTGTTTCTGGCCGGAGGCCATAGTCACCTCTACGGCCACGGCGAAGTCGCCGTAGTCGCACACGATGTCGGGTTGGTTGCCCTGCGCGGTCGACAGTGGTTCTCCGAAGTCGTCGAAGCGGAGGTTTGCTTTAATATCGCCTCCGTTGAGCATCGTCATGGCGCGCCATGTGTTCCACTCGAGCATCAGCGGGGCGTCGTAGAGCTCGCCGTTCAGAATCTGGCGGAATGTGTCCTGCACGCTGTCGTAGGCCCGGAAGTCCTTCAGCTCGCGCACCTGACGGTGGAGTGTCTCGTCCTTGCGTCGCTCGAGGGCATCGGCGTAGATGTCTTTCAGCTCCTGCAGGCCTATGGTGTCGTCTGTGGCTATTTCCGGGAAGGTGGTGGCGATTTTATCCACCAGATTCGTGCGGTTGTCGGTAAGCAGGACCGGCGTATCCGTGTCGCCGAGATAGGCTATGTAGGCCGCGCGGTCGTCAACGAAGCATGGCTCGCGGTCCACCGTACGGAGAATGAAGTCTACGTCGGCGATTTTCTCATCGGCTATGCTCAGGGATTTCCCGACATGCGACACCTTCACCACGCCGGTGGCGCGCAGATAGCGGAAGCAGGCATCGGCGTAGTCGCGCATGTTGGAGGCCTTGGTACGCAGAAAATTAGTGGCCGAAGAGTTGGTGCTCTCGCGGGTGGAAGTGTCGCCGCTGGCGAGTTGATGCGAGTATATTTCCCGTAGCTCGTTTTCGAAGTACTGTCCGGCAAAGTCGCGGTAGCTTCCCCTGTTGTGTTCCTTGGCGCTGCGGAAGGCCTCTATTTTCTGTACTATGCGGTCGAAGTCGCGGTAGTCGGTGAGTTGCAGGGCAAACATCTTCAGCTCATCGAATTTCAGCGTGCCGAAATATCGGATGAGGCGCAGTATCTCCAGATAGGGCTTGATGCGGAATGGGGCTGCCTTGCCTGACGGCACGTGGTAGGGCGACGGAATCTGGAACTTGAGCAACTGCCGCAGGAATATCTCGTCGGTGCGCCGGGCTGATATCAGGGCACGGCCGGCAGGGGTGAGCGCGATGACAGGCTTGAGTGTTACGAAACCGAGTGTCTGCGGGGCGCGGCTGATGCGGTCGCGGGCACTGAACGCAGGATCGTTCTCTCCTTTGCCATGGAAGAAGTTCTGATCCTTGAGCACACCCATGAAGGCTGTCTGGGTGGCGTGG
Source organism: uncultured Muribaculaceae bacterium (assembly GCA_910578095.1). Taxonomy (GTDB): domain Bacteria; phylum Bacteroidota; class Bacteroidia; order Bacteroidales; family Muribaculaceae; genus CAG-873. Next base: position 41,460 of record CAJTOZ010000010.1, read on the forward strand.
TTCCACGGGTAGCCTCCGAAATACTGGTCCAGCAGGGCTATTTCCGGGCTCATCTTTGCCGGGGTGCGCGGAGATGTGGTAAGAAACACCACTTTGCTGTCGATGCGTGCCATTGGGGGGGAGAGATTGGTCAGTTTGTGACGAGAATATGCGATGCGGCCGCGCGGAAACGGTTGCGTATGTTCACGGAATATCTCTTGCCGTATTCATCCACTATATGCCCGTTGTAGAGCTCCTCCGTGAGCGGTGTGCGGCCTATTACCATGAGTGCCGGGCATGGGAGGTTGACAAAATCGGCGGCCAGGCGGCGATGGTCGTCCTCGCTGAATCCGTCGCGGTATTGAGGGTTGCCGTAGTCGGAGAACACACAGTCGTAGGGTGGGTCAAGAAACACAAAATCGCCCGGCTCGCACATGTCGAAGATGTCGCTGTAGTCGGTGTTGTGTATCTCGGCGCGTTGCAGCAGCCGGCGGTGTGCCTCGCTCACGGTGTCGGTGTTGAGGCGCGCGTAACGTCCGAACGGCACATTGAACTCGCCGCGGGCATTGTAGCGTATCATGCCGGAGTAGGCGGTCTTGTTGATGAAATAATATAGCGCGGCATCGGTATATGTTTTGTCGGTCAGGCCATTGAACATTGCGCGCAGGCGGTAGTACAGCTCTTCGTTGCCGTCGTCCACGCGGTTGTCGGGATGGGCTGCCTTGAGTGCTTCAAAAGCCTTGCGGTTTTCGGCGTAAACGTTTTCCAGAGCGGTGAGTTCGGCGTGCACGCGGTTGAAATCGTCGCGCACGCCGGTATAGAACGCTATCAGCGAGGTGTTTATGTCGTTTATGATTGCGGCTTCGGGTTCAAGATGGAAAAACAGCGCGCCCCCTCCGAGGAAAGGCTCGATGTAGCGCCCGGCAAAGTCCGGAATGTGCTGCATTATGCGAGGCAGCTCACGGGTTTTGCCGCCTCTGTATTTGATCATTGGTTTCATTGGCGCTCAGCCGGAGAGAGGAGTCAGATGTTTTGTCCGAGACGGGTCCGGAGATAGCTTATGATGAGATCTACGCTTTGTTCCATGGGCAGAAGCGAGGAGTCGAGTGTGAGATCGTAGCTCCGTGCGTCGCCCCATGTCTTATCGGTATAGAAATTGTAGAACGCGGCGCGCAGTTTGTTGGCGCGGCGTGCGAGAGTGCGGGCCTCGTCGGGGCTGAGGGCATCGTGGCGCTCTATTATGCGGCTCACGCATGCCGCCTCGGGCGCATGCACGAAAATGTTGATTGTGTTCGGGACGTCACGCAGCACATAGTCGGCCGTGCGCCCCACTATCACGCAGCTTTCGCGTGCGGAGAGCTCCCTGATATAGTCGCATTGCGCTTTGTAGATGCTGTCGGAGCTGATGGTTGTGGGGTCGGAATACCACGACATGGGATTGAAGCCATGGGCGAATGAAAACACGCCGGAGATGAATCGTGGCATCCGCTCGTCGTTGCGCTCGAAATATTCGGGCGCTACTCCGGCCTGGCGGGCGGCCTCAAGCAGCAGGCGCTTGTCGTAGAATGGTATGCCGAGCCTGTCGGCCAGAAGACGGCCGAGCACCCGGCCGCCGCTGCCGAATGTGCGGCCCACTGTTATGACGTATTTCTTGTCCATGGGGTGGTGTGTTGTGGGTGATGTATCGCAAAGATAGCAAACCCGCGGCAATTATGCAACGGGTCGGTGCGTTTTTTATGGCGTGGAAGTAGTGTCAGTCCATGTCGCGGCGCAGTTGCCACCGTATCCTCATGGCGGCTGCGCGGGATCCGTCGGCATGTACGATCTCGCAGTCGGCCGACTGTCCGTCGGCGCTTGGCGCCACGCGCAGGGATGCCGTGTCGCCGTAGCGCAGTTCGCGGTTGAAGGCCATGTCGATGCGGCCCACGGCGTATCGGTCGTGATGGCTCAGGGGCCAGTGGTCGAGCACCCGGGCGAGATAGCGCACGGTGTTGACGTGGCGGTTGAAGTCTATGTCGCTGTAGCTGAAGTGCAGTGGCTCTTGGCTCGCGCTGTCTGCCAGTGTCGGGATGCGTCGTGCCGGCGAGATGCCGCAAGGCTTGTCGAGGCATGGGATGGCGTCGCGCTCGAAGTCGGAGAGATCGGCCATGGTGCGGCGGCGCATGTCGATGGCCACCCATGTGGAGTGGGCGCGGCCCACTATGTTGCCTCCGCCATCGGTGAGTTCAAACGCGCGATCGCTGAAATGGCGGTTGTACGATTCCACCCAGGTGCTCAGGGCGTAGTCTTCGTTGATGCCCGGATAGCGGTATATCTCCAGGCTGATGCGGCTGAGCACCCATCCTATTCCGGCTGTGCGCAGCTGCTCGTAGCCCACTTCAAGACAGTTGGCATGGCGGGTGGCTATCTCTATGATACGTTCCACGAGCAGTGTTACGGGCGCGAGCGAGTGGGCGTCGCTCTCGCCTGCCGTGAGGTTGTAGTGGCTGTTGAATAGGGCTTGGTGCATAATGCGAGAGGTTGGTGATGAGGGTATCTCGACTTGTGGCAGTCTTTATAGTAAAACGCCGCGGGGCGGCAATTGTTGCGGTGCCGGTAGAAAAAACGGGTCGGTGCCATTGTCGGCCCGACCCGTTTTTATGTTATGGCTTTATGCAGCGGTGTGTTATTCCTGCACGGCGCTCTGCACGAAGTTGAGCGAGTGGTTCTTCACCTTGTTCTTGCCGAGCAGAAGCTGGAAGGGGGTGAAGTGGTTGATGCCCAGAGTCTGGTTGAAGCGGGCTGCGTACTCGTCGAAGTTGTAGGGACGGCCTTCGGTCTTGGAGTCGATGACCTGGAATACCACGATGCCGTTGTTGCCGGCGAGAGGACCTACCACGGTGCCCTGTTGGGCGGCAGCCACGGCGCCCTGTACGGCGCTTTCATTGAAGCCGATGCCGGGGAGCATGGCCTGGCTGAACACTACGTTGACGGTGTCGACCTTGGTTTCCATTGCATTGGCATATCCTGCCACGTCGTTGGCTTTGCCTGCGTACTGCTCCACGAGTGCCTGGCCGCGCTTTTTGGCGAGAGCCTGCATGCGCAGGTTGGAGTTGATGGCGGGAGCGTTGTGGGGGAGATAGTCGCCGGTGTAGATGTCCTTGACGGCGATAGCCATGATGTAGGTCTGCTTGTTGTCCTGGAACGAGGGCGAAACCTGTCCCTTGCGTGCGTCCATGGCCCATTTCACAGCGCCGCGGCTATCTGCCACATTGCCCACGAGGGGAGTGGAGGCGCTCACCATGGCAGGCACGGTGGTGTAGCCGTTCTCGGCTGCGTTGGCGCTGAAGTCGTCGGCCGAAGAGTTGGCGGCGAGGAATGTGTTGAGGTCGCTGGAGAGCTGGCCAAGTGTCTCGTTGGAGGGGTCGATGGTGTACTCTATCACGGCGAGGTCATAGAAGGGCACGGGTGCGTGGCGGCGCTCCACACGGTAGATGCCGGCAGCCTGCTGGCCCTGGATGGAATCCGTATAGGCAAACGCTTCGCCGATGGTGGCCTGGGTGAGGCGTGCGGCGAGGCCTTCGGGGAATCCGCCGCCGAGTGCGGTCCAGGTGCTGTCGATGCCCATGAGGGTCTGGCCGTCGCTGAGCGATGCCATGGTGGCGCCACCGCGCACAGCAGTGAGGGCGCTGTCGAGGAGCTCGGGGCTCTGTGCCATGAGATACGATACCTGGATGGAGTCGATATTGTTTTTCTTATCGATGAGCTTGGCGAGAGTGTAGGTGTCGCCGGTGTGGCTGAGCATCACGGCGGATCCTACGGTGGCGGTGTCGGCGAATGCCTTGAGCGCGCGGTCGGTGATCTGCGATGCGGGAGCGTCGATACGGTTCACGAGGAAGCGTGAGTTGGCGCTGACACCGTCGGTGCCGGGCTGGGCGTTGAGGGCCATGAGGGCGTCCTCAACAGCCTGCTGGCCGGCGAGGCGGTCGGCCTGCGAGGGCTCGATGCTTACGAGGATATACTCCACAGCGCGGCTTTCCTCGCCGAGGCGGTAGCTTTCTTTTGCTTCCTGCCATACGGCGCGCACGTCGTCGTCAGTTACGTCGACTTCAGGAGCGGCGGAAAGGCTCTTTGTGGTGTAGATGATGCTGCGGGAGTTGGCGCCATCGTCGTACACGGCCTTGGCGTCAAGGGTGTTGGCGGTGAACAGGCCGGCCACGAGGCGGTTGAACTTCTCGCTCTTCATGGCAGCTTCCACATCGGCTTCGGTGGCAGCCCACGCAGCCTTGATCTGGTTGCCGATCTCGGGTGTGATGCCATACTTGGCGGGGTTGGTCATGGCATCATATACGGCTGCGCCGGAGGGGGCGGGAAGGCCGAGCTGCTGCGAGAGAGCCGAGATGAAGCGGGCGGCTGCGGGATGAGGCATCTCGCCGGTCATGGCCTTGGAGAGCTCTGTGTCGGTGACGGTGATGCCGAGGCGGTCGTACTCCTTGTTGAGGAGCTGCTCCACGAGGAGCTCCTGGATTACGTTCTGGCTCATGCGGTCGTTGTCGAACTGGCGGCCCTGTGCCTGGAACTGCTCGCTGAGCTGTGTCATTCGGCTCTGGTAGTCGTTGTAGTCTACTTTGGCGCCTGCGGCTTCAGCTACGGTCGTGCCCGAGCCGAAATATGTGCGGCCGGAGGTGAGGAAGTCGCCGAGGATGAATGCAAGGAGCGCTACGATGATGATTACGAAGAGCAGCACCGACTTGCTTCTGATTTTTTCTAATGTTGCCATTGGATGATATGAGTGGTTTTTTTATTATTTTTTTCGATATAAGCGCACAAAGATAAGCAAATTCCACCAACTATGCAAAAAAAGCGGGCTGCGGCCCGCTTTTTTATGTCTGTGGTTTGAGTTAAATGCTATTTGTGGGTGCTTTTCCAGTCGGCCTGCTCGCGCTTGCGCATCGCTTTTGCTTCTTTTTTGGAGAGAATTTGTGGAGTGGAAGGCTCGTCGAAAGAAATATTGATGTCGGTGGTGCTGCTGATGGCGCTGCCGCCGAATATTCGGCGGTATTGACGGCCGTTGAGTTTGGCCACTACTGTTTCGCTTAAGGTGCGGATGTCGGACGGAGAAACCTTGGAGAGATCGGACGTGCTGAGCGTGCAGGTGGCAACCGCGCTCTCTATATCCATGTTGAGGCCGGCCCATCGGAGAGCTTTTTCGCTATCGGCGTCAAGGTTGTCCTTAAGGTTGTAGGTCAGGGTGGTGGTGCCATCGGTAGTCTCGACGGTGCACGACTTGTCGCTCACGCCCCCTGTGGGCACCGGCCATAAAGACTTGAATATATCGAGCTGGGGCATTGCTTCAGAGACAATGGTGTCGCTGCCGTTGTCGACAATGCGCTCGGGGTAGATGTCGTACACGGCTTGCGCCTTCTTGTCGCCGGTGCGCGGCAGATAGTACACCACGGTTCCGGTCTCGGTGAAGTCGCCGCCCGTGGATTCGCTTTTGTACTGATAGTGCGCGGTGTAGCGGGCCTCAAGTCGCGCCATATCGCCATCATCGGCCGATACGAATTGTGCGCACAGGCAGGCGAGCAGAAGCAAAATAGTCTTTTTGTACATGGTGGGGGTGTTTTACGTTGGTCTACATTATTGATAAGTCTGTCATAGGCTGATGGCTCGGATTCTCAGCAAAGATATACAAAAAGAAGCATTGATTTGTGTCAATATGTTAATGTGTTGATATTTTAACGCAAATGTCTTCGATTTGTATTAATTGTGTGTATTATTGTAAAATATTAGCGCCGATAGTTGTCATTATGCTATCAAGGCTAACATTGCCAGGTGGCAGCCCCGCAGCATCAGCGTCCGCGAAAAACGCATAGTGCAAGCCGAATTTATGGTGCATAAATTACCACTGGCTCCCATGAGGTATAGAAAAAAGATAGAAGAGCTAATATGTTTATAATCAATAAAATAATTTATGATTATTGTGTCTTTTATGTCCTTTTATATCCTCGCTATATTGGGTCGTATCTTCACAATGTACCGTAATTTCGGCTTGTGCCCCAATATACTGATTTGGGCACAAACCGATATGCCCGGATATGCAACAGGACGCACCGTGGTGCGTCCTGTTGCTGTAAAGTATGTAGGGTTATCAAAGGCTGAAGGCCTTACGGATGGCGTCGGTGTAGTCGAGCTTTTCCCAGGCGAAGAGTTCGGCATCGACGCGGATGGGCTCGGCGTCGTAGCGGGAGCTGAACTCCAGGGTGGTGTGGCGCGGCGTACGGCCCACATGGCCCCAGGTGGCGGTGGCGCGGTAGATGGGTTTGCGCAGGCCGAAACGCTGCTCAATGGCGTGCGGACGCATGTCGAATATCTCAGCTACCTTGGCCGATATCTCGGCATCGGATGCGTCGATGCGGGCCGTGCCCTGAGTGTCGACGAGGAGGCTTACGGGCTCTGCCTGGCCGATGGCGTAGGCCACCTGCACCAGTGCGCGCGATGCTATGCCGGCAGCCACGAGATTCTTGGCTATGTGGCGTGCGGCGTAGGCTGCGGAGCGGTCGACCTTGGAGGGGTCTTTGCCGGAGAAGGCGCCGCCGCCGTGGGCACCGCGGCCGCCGTAGGTGTCGACGATTATTTTACGTCCCGTGAGGCCGGTATCGCCGTGCGGACCGCCTATCACAAATTTGCCGGTGGGATTGACCAACAGCTTGAATTCGGTGTCGAGAAGACCGCGCATGGCCTCGGGCAGCACTTTGCGCACGCGAGGCAGCAGGATGGAGCGCACATCGGCCTCGATGCGCTGCTGCATGGCGGCATCGGCTTCGGCCTGTGTGTGGTTTTCGTCGGGGAGTATGAACTCGTCGTGCTGTGTGGACACCACTATGGTGTGGACGCCCACGGGGCGGTGCTGCCCGTCGTATTCCACCGTCACCTGGCTCTTGCTGTCGGGGCGCAGGTAGGTCATCTCGCGTCCTTCGCGGCGTATGGCGGAGAGTTCTTTGAGGATGGCATGCGCGAGGGCTATGCTCACAGGGATGTAGAGCGGTGTCTCGTCGGTGGCGTAGCCGAACATCATGCCCTGGTCGCCGGCTCCCTGTTCTTCGGGGTGGGTGCGCTCCACGCCGCGGTTGATGTCGCCGCTCTGCTCGTGGATGGCCGAAAGGATGCCGCAGCTTTGTGCGTCGAAGCCTATGCGGCTGTCGTTGTAGCCAATCTCGCTGATGACGCGGCGCACCACTTCGTGCAGGTCCACATAGGCGCTGCTCTTGATCTCGCCGGCAAGCACCACCTGGCCGGTGGTGACGAGGGTCTCGCAGGCCACTTTCGACTGCGGGTCGCGGGCCAGGAATTCGTCGAGCACAGCGTCGCTTATCTGGTCGGCCACTTTGTCGGGGTGGCCTTCGCTGACGCTTTCTGAGGTAAAGAGATAATTCATATCCGTATGGGTTGTTTGTTTTTAGAGATAAAAAAAACAGCGGCCTGCGATGTGGCGGGCTGCTGTGGATATATATGCTGTCGGGCGCATGTGGTGCGCTCCGGAGGTGCAGTTTTAGCATTTTTTCGAGAGGTTGCAAGCAGCCAAATTTTTCCTCTGTGGCTGCAAAGGTAGCTAAAAAATGCGAAACTGCAAAATGTTTTTTTTGTGCGTCGTTGCTGACGAGCCTAAGCGTATTATCGAACGGGCACTCAGTTTTTGGGGCCTATTTCGTTTTGGATGGCGGTACGCAGTTTGTTGAGGAGCGATGGGGTTCCGACGTTGCCACCGACAATAAAGAACGACTTCAGGTCGCCGTTGAGCATGCACTTGCAGTGAATCACCCCCGGAATGTATTGCCCGCAGTAGTAGAAATGACGTATGTCGAGGCCATGGATGATGGAATACAATGCTGTGTCGCTTCCTTTGAACAGGAACCAGCGCTTCTCGGATACGCGTATGGTCTGGCATATTTTTGCTATCAGACACAGAACGGTGTCGCGTTTTTGTATGTCCGGATATTCGTTTTTGTCTGTTTTCCAGTATTCGGTGGTCAGTATCACGTCGTCGCCGTTGCTGTTTTTCTTTATTATATTATTGCTGCGGTGGGCTATGACATGGTCCATGTGTCCGGCGTTGTTGAGGTCGGACTCTTTGATGGTGACAATGGAGGTGTCGGCAAATTCATCGTATCTCTCAATCTGCTTTTTCGTGGTGCTCGTGAGAGAGCCGGCTATGAATATGCCGTTGTCGGTGGCTCTGATGTGCGACAGCATATTGCGCTCTTTCGGCTTGGCGTAGGCGCCGGCGAAGCGGTTGATCATGCTCGGGCCGAGCTTAAGAAACAGCGTCAGGCCACGCTCTTCAAGATTGTGTATTATGCGGGCTGCGGAGGTCAGGTCGTCGGGTATGGAGCTGTCGCACACGAATGCCTGCACGCCATGGGCTTTGGCTTCAATGATGCGTTCGGCCACATCCGATGGTGCTGCGGTGCGCAACATGTCGGTGTCGATGAGGCCCACATTTTTACGGCTTTCGATATGGCGCACGCGTTTTTCCATCCACAGCGCAAGGTCGGAGTTGCCGTATTCCAGGCCTTTGAACGATGCGTACTCCGATTCATGCATAAGAACATAGCGCCCGTCGCTCTTTATGTACTGGGCTCCGTGTATGGTGACCCTTCCCTGCTCTATATAGGAGGGCATCAGTATTTCCAGGCAGTCGCGTCGTCCGAGGCCGTCCGAGAGGCCTTCATATTCGGCTTCGTAGTTGGATCGCAGGCAGGAGTCGATTTTGCTTATGATGCGGATTTTCTTTTCTGGACAGCGCTGGCGGAAATATTGCCGCAGGGCTATGCCTATGTCGCGGTTGAGGGCAAGCGACCGCAAGCTTTCTATACGTCGGCTTGGGGTGGCTATGAACAAGAAGTTGTAGTGGGCTATCTCCTCGTGTATCTCGTTGAGCTTTTCCAGTAGTTCCGCCGGCGAGATTTCTTCGTCGACAGGGATGCATGGGAGCATTCCGCAGTTGTCGGCGTAACCTACGGGGTCGTCTTCTATCACTACGGTGAGACGCGATGTGTCTATGGCAGGAGTTGTTTCGGTGTCCATCTTGCTACTGAACTTCGGGCTTAGAAATTCGCTTTCGTAATATGGTTTTTTAAATATGGTGTTTAAGAATATGCGGAATGAGTAGTGTGTTTTGCCGCGGCATATGAGCGGATTGCGCATCTGCTTGTACCATGGCCGCCGGTAGAGCATTATGCCTACGACGACAACCCACACAACTGCAATTATACCAATGGTTATGATATAAAAATACCACACCACGTGCAGGCATAACTCCACTACGGCGATGAGCGCCGATAAGAAGGACAACAGGGTGTTGATGTTGTTGAAGGAGTCTTTTGACAAGCGTGGCATAGCATGGCGTATTTGTGGATTTAAGGCTTGGTGGATGCAAATATACGAATAAGTCGAGTGTAAAACCAAATTTATTTGCGTTTTGTCGGATACGCTATGCGACGACTCCGGGCCATCGTGGTCTTACTTGCCGGATATGCGCTCTATCAATTCGTCGGCGGCAATGAATTCCATTTTGGAGAACGCGAAGAGCTTTTTGCCTAAATCCTTGAGAGATGCTCCTACGTGATAGACACTGTCGTCTATGATGAGAAAGCGGTCGTGCGCCTTTCGGTAGTTTTTGATTTCGATGGGCGGGTATTGGGAATTGTGTCGTTCAAGATCCTGACGCAAGGTTCGGTTGATGCAGGATGTGAATATGGTGGCTTCAACGCCGGCTGTTCTTTTGTCGAGCTGACGGAACACGGTATCATCGATGTAGTTGTCCACCACAATAATCCTTCGCTTGGCGCTGCGAACCAAATCGCATACCAGTGTATAGGCATCGAATATCTGTCCGTCGAAAAATATGCCTTCCCGAGGTGGCAGAGAGGCGCGGACGAAAAAATCAACCTTATCTGACAGTTCGTCAAGCCGTTGGTCGTATTCGGCAAACCGGTGGTCGATGCGGGACTCCACAAGAAGGAGCCGCTGATTCACGCTGTAGCCGCGGAGTAAGTGGCTTTTCAACACCTTGTTTGCCCATCGGCGGAATTGAATTCCTCGCTTGGTGTTGACACGATAACCCACAGAGATTATGACATCCAAATTGAAATACTCCAAATTTCGGTTGACCGGACGGCCGCCTTCTGTGCGAATTGTTCGGAATTTCCGAACAGTTGATTCCCGTTCTAATTCTTTGGAATTAAAAATGTTTTTTAGGTGTTCGCTGATGTTGGCTTTGCTTGATGCAAACAACTCAACAATCTGAGCTTGCGTCAGCCACACAGTGTCTTCTGCTACCCTAACATCAAGCGATGTGGTGGAATCCGGCTGGTAAAGTATTATCTCATTGTCTTGAAGCGATTCTGCAGGAGGAGTCGGGAAATTCTCTTTCATATCGCAAAATTATAGAAATAACTTTAATAAACTGTACGAATATTGTTTTTTTCTTTGAATGAGAGTGTTGTGCTGTCGGCTGCCTGCGGGTGGGTATAAAAAATCGCCCCTGCCGTGGTGGCAGAGGCGATTTTGTGGGTTATCGCTTACGCGGGCTTATTAGCCGTTGTATTTTTTCATTACAGCGATGAGGTCGAGCACCTTGTTGGAGTAGCCGATTTCGTTGTCGTACCAGCTTACAACCTTAACGAAGGTGTCGGTGAGGGCGATACCGGCCTTGGCGTCGAAGATGGAGGTGCGGGTGTCGCCGAGGAAGTCGCTGCTGACAACTGCGTCTTCGGTGTAGCCGAGGATACCCTTGAGTTCGCCTTCGCTGGCTTCCTTCATGGCAGCGCAGATTTCAGCGTAGGTAGCGGGCTTGGCGAGGTTGACGGTGAGGTCGACAACGCTGACGTCGAGGGTGGGGACACGCATCGACATGCCGGTGAGCTTGCCGTTGAGTTCGGGGATCACTTTGCCTACAGCCTTGGCAGCGCCGGTGCTGGAGGGGATGATGTTGCCGCTGGCAGCACGGCCGCCGCGCCAGTCCTTCATGGAGGGACCGTCGACGGTCTTCTGGGTAGCGGTGGTGGAGTGTACGGTGGTCATGAGACCGTCGGTGATGCCCCATTTGTCGTTGAGGACCTTGGCGATGGGAGCAAGGCAGTTGGTGGTGCAGGAAGCGTTGGAAACGAACTTCTGGCCGGCGTAGGTCTTGTCGTTAACGCCTACTACGAACATGGGGGTGGCGTCCTTGGAGGGAGCGCTCATAACCACGTACTTGGCACCGGCTTCGATGTGAGCCTGAGCCTTTTCTTCGGTGAGGAAGAGACCGGTGGACTCAACAACGTATTCGGCTTCAACAGCGCCCCAGTTGATTTCTTTCGGGTCGCGGCATGCGGTCACGCGGATGTGCTTGCCGTTGACGATGAGTTCGCTCTTTTCGAGGTCGTAGTCTACGGTGCCGTCGAACTGGCCGTGCATGGTGTCGTACTTGAGCATGTAGGCCATGTAGTCAACGGGAAGAAGGTCGTTGATAGCAACTACTTCGATGTCGTCGCGCTTGGTGGAAGCACGGAAAACGAAGCGACCGATACGGCCGAAGCCGTTAATACCGATTTTAGTCATAATTGTTGTTGGATATAAACTATTGGGTTATGGTTGTTTGCGTGTAGTGCCGCGGCCTTTTGGGACGTTGGCGCCTTTAGGCGCAGCAAAATTACGGAATTTTTTCGACAATCGGATGTCTTTGCAGTAAAAAACGCTATTTTTTTAGTTCTTATAACAATAAACGCCTCCATTTCCTGTGCATATCTCTATATATAATGTGTGCGCAGGGCGGCATTGCGTTAAACAAATAGCAACAAAATTTTGTCACACAATCGTAACAACTGTTTTAGTATTATTAACAAAATTTATCCTACCTTTGCGACGTCCAATAATTACTAATTTCTAACAACGCTATGTTACTACGTTTTAGGCAGACGACCATCGGAGCGCTCGCGGCTCTTATGTTCGTCTTTTTTGCTATCCCCGCGAGTGCACAGGTAACGACGGCTTCTCTGGCCGGTCTCATCACTGAAGACAATGTGGAGCCCATAATCGGCGCTTCTGTCGTTGCCACTCACGAACCCTCCGGCACGCGCTACAGCGCCGTCTCAAATGCCGACGGACGCTACAGCATACAGGGTATGCGCGTCGGCGGCCCCTACACGGTGCGAGTGTCCTACGTCGGCATGCAGCCCGTGGCTTTCGAAGGCATCACGCTGCAGCTGGGTGAAATCGAGGAATTGAATGTATATTTGACGCCGGGTTCGACAGAGCTCGGCGAACTTATTGTTAAGGGCCGCGCCAGCAAGTTCTCGGCAGAGAAAACAGGTGCCACCACCAATATCTCGCAGGCGCAGATTCTCGCCACTCCCACTGTCAACCGCAGCATCAGCGACCTCGCGCGCCTCTCGCCCTATGCCAACGGCATGAGCTTCGCCGGCGGCGACGGACGCTCCACCAACTTCACCATCGACGGTGCCAACTTCAACAACAACTTCGGCCTCTCCGAAACTCTCCCCGGCGGTGGCAACCCCATCTCCACCGACGCTATCGAGGAAATGCAGGTGGTGGTAGCTCCCTTCGACGTGCGCCAGACCAACTTCATCGGCGGCGGCGTTAACGCCATCACCAAGTCCGGTACAAACGACTTCAAAGGCAGCGCCTACGTGTACTATACCAACCAGGACCTCCGCGGCAACCGCATCAACGGTCAGGACCTCGGCGGACGTGCCGATGAGAGCAAGACCATCTACGGCTTCACCCTCGGCGGCCCGATCGTAAAGAACAAACTCTTCTTCTTCGCCAACTACGAGCACGAGTCTGAGCCCTTCGAGGTAATTAAGTATCGCGCGCGTGAGGATGGACAGGCTGTCGACGGCATGACCTCGCGCACCCTCATCTCCGACATGCAGCGCGTGAGCGAATACGCAAGCAAAAAGTATGGCTACAACACCGGCAGCTACGACAACTTCCCCGGCGACGCCTCCAACAACAAGTTCCTCGTGCGACTGGACTGGAACATCAACGACTTCCATAAACTGAGCCTCCGTTTCAACCACACCAAGAACACAACCTGGAACGCTCCCAACGGCAACTCCGTAGACGTGCAGCCCCGCCTGAACGGCACCTACCGCGTAGGTCCCCAGTCCATGGCCTTCGCCAACTCCATGTACTCCATGGAAAACAAGGTGACATCCTGGGCTCTTGACTTCAACAGCCGCTTCACCGACAACCTCAGCAACCAGCTGCTCTTCACCTATACCGACATCGAAGACATGCGCGGCTCCAACTCCAGCCCCTTCCCCTTCATCGACATTCTCGATGGCTACGACGCAAGCGGCAACCAGATCTTCGAGCCCTACATGAGCCTCGGCTATGAGCTCTTCACCTGGAACAACGGTGTCAAGAACAAAATCTACAATGTCACCGACAACGTGAGCTGGACCCTCGGCAGCCACCGTCTCATGGGTGGTGTCAGCTTCGAGCACCAGTTTGCCAACAACGCCTACATGCGCAACGGCACAGGCTACTACCGCTATGCTTCCGTAGATGATTTCCTCAACGACGCCGCCCCCATCGGCTTCGCCCTCACCTACGGCTGGAACGGCGAGAAGAACCCCAACGCTCAGGTGACATTCAACCAGCTCGGTATCTATCTGCAGGACGAATGGAACATCAACAAGAACTTCAAACTCACCTATGGCGTGCGCCTCGACGAGCTGATGTTCGACAACTCCGATCTCGCCCGCAACAAAGCTATCTACGACCTTGACTTCGGCGGTCAGCATGTCGACACCGGCAAGTGGCCTGCCAACCGCATGCAGGTATCGCCCCGTGTAGGCTTCAACTGGGATGTGCTCGGCAACAAGGCTCTGCGTGTGCGCGGCGGCACAGGTATCTTCACCGGCCGTCTGCCCCTGGTGTTCTTCACCAACATGCCCACCAACGCAGGTATGGTACAGAACTCCGTGAACTACAGCGCCTACGACAAAAACGGCAACATCGATGCCGCAGGTGTGGAATTCCTCAAGCAGTTCGCCGGCAAAGGCATGATCACCAACGTCGACGATATGGTGTCGCAGCTCGGCTTCCCGACGCAGCTCGCCGAGGAGAAGCACGTGGCCGGCAGCAAGATCAGCGGTGTGGTCGACGACTTCAAGATGCCCCAGGTGTGGAAATCCAGCATCGCCGTTGACTGGCAGGTGCCTGTGAAGTTCCCCTTCACCCTTACCGGCGAATTCATGTACACCAAAAACATCAACGCCGTCACCCTCAACAACATCAATATCATCGATCCCTCCAAGTGGGATGGTGGTGAGGCTGCCAACCGCTTCGCCGGTCCCGACAACCGTCTCAAATACCCCTCCACTTTCAACTACGTGAAAGGCAAGAACGCCGTGATGCTCGACAACACCAGCAAGGGCTACGGCTACACCTTCAACCTCACCGCCAACCTCCAGCCCGTGGAGATGCTCAACCTCATGATGGCCTACACCCACACCGAGAGCAAGGAAGTGAGCGGCATGCCCGGCAACGACCCCGTGTCCACATGGCAGGGCCTCATCACCATCGACGGTCCTAACTTCGGCACCGTGCAGCGCTCGCGCTACGTCATCCCCGACCGTCTCATCGGCAGCGCCACCTGGACCATCCCCTTCACCTACAAGGGTCTGGCACGCAACACCAACCTCAGCCTCTTCTACACCGGCTACAGCGCCACCGGCAACAGCTTCTGCTATACCAACGACATGAACGGCGACGGTATCAACAACGACCTGATGTATATCCCCGCCAAGGGTGAGAACCTCAACTTCGTCAACCCCGACGACGCTATCGCCTTCGAAGCCTTCATGAACCAGGACAAGTATCTCAGCAGCCACCGCGGCCAGTATGCCGAGGCCTACGCCGCACGCGCTCCCTGGGTGCACCAGTTCGACCTCCGCATCATGGAAGAATTCGAGTTCCGCATCGGCAAGACCAAGCATGCCATCCAGCTCAGCTTCGATATCATGAACTTCGGCAACCTGCTCAACAGCAGCTGGGGCGTGCAGAAAATCGCCACCCAGGCCAGCAACGGATGCCGTGTGCTCAAGTATGAGGGTGTGAACGCCGCAGGCCAGCCCACATACTCCATGCAGAAAAACGCCAATGGCGAATACTACTCGCAGACCTACGACTACAGCTTCAACAACAGCCAGTGCTGGCAGATGCAGGTGGGCGTGAAGTACATCTTCAAGTAATCCCAGCTTAATAGCAATCATCATTAAAAATCGGCGTTCCGCAGTACGGGGCGCCGATTTTTTATAATTTTTTTGAACAGCCTCTGAAAAAACATGGATTTTTTTGGCTAAAAAGCATTAACTTTGCAGAGCAGGGTGCAGTGTGTCCTGTCCTGAACGATAATTCCTAACCTTTAATACCACTTTTTCAGCACTACAATGGCTACAAAACAGCAACAGAAGGGAAATCTCATCGCCATTATCGCGATGTTCTTCCTCTTCGCCATGATCTCGTTCGTTACCAACCTTGCCGCCCCTATCGGCACAATCTGGAAAAATAACTACGAATGGAGCGGAATGCTCGGCAACCTCATGAACTTCCTCGCCTATCTGTTCATGGGCATTCCCGCCGGCAATCTCCTCGTGAAAATCGGTTACAAAAAGACCGCCCTCTGGGCTATGGTCATCGGTATCGCCGGTCTGGCGCTGCAATACCTCTCGAGCATTGTAGGCGCTGAGACAGCCGTGTTTAATGTCGGCGCCGATGCTGTCACGCTCAACTTCATCATCTACCTGCTCGGCGCATTTGTCTGTGGCTTCTGCGTGTGCATGCTCAACACCGTTGTGAATCCCATGCTCAACCTCCTCGGCGGCGGTGGCAACAAGGGCAACCAGCTCATCCAGACCGGTGGCGCCCTCAACTCGCTCAGCGGCACCATGACCCCCCTCTTCGTAGGATCGCTCATCGGCATGGTCACGGCCCAGACCTCCATGTCCGACGTCGCTCCCCTGCTCTGGATCGCCATGGGTGTGTTTGCCTTCGCGTTCATCGTGCTCAGCTTCGTTGTCATCCCCGAGCCCCACATGAACAAAGGCGGCAAGAAAGTGAAATATTCCCACAGCCCCTGGAACTTCCGCCACACCGTGCTCGGCGTGATAGGCATATTCTTCTATGTGGGCATTGAAATCGGCATCCCCGGTATGCTCAACTTCTACCTTGCCGACAGCAGCGCAAGCGGCATCATGGTCAACGCATCCGCCGTGGCCGGCGCCGTCGTGGCCATCTACTGGCTGCTCATGCTCGTGGGTCGTCTGCTCTCCAGTGCTATCTCCGGTGCCGTGAGCAGCCGCGTGCAGCTCATCTTCGTGAGCGCTCTCGCCATCCTGCTTATTATAGCTGCCATATTCCTCCCCGACAGCATCCGCGTGTCGATGCCCGGCTACAGCGCCACCGATGGCTTCACCATGGCCGAGGTGCCCATGAAGGCACTCCTCTTCGTGCTCTGCGGCTTGTGCACCTCCGTGATGTGGGGCGGTATCTTCAATCTCGCCGTGGAGGGTCTCGGCAAGTACACAGCCCAGGCCAGCGGTATCTTCATGATGATGGTGGTAGGCGGCGGCGTCATGCCCGTGATTCAGAACGCCATCGCCAATGCTGCCGGTTACATGGCATCCTACTGGCTCGTTGTGGCTATGCTCGCCTATCTGCTCTTCTACGGCCTCGTAGGCAGCAAGAACGTCAACACCGACATCCCCGTGGAGGAAGACACCGTCGATCCCCTCAACCTCTAAAACAAAAAGTACAACAAAAGCGCCGGCCTGGTGAACAGCCGCACCGGCGCTTTTGTTAAAAATAATGTATATTCCCCAACATTCATATATACACATATCCGCAATACAATGGATAAGAATCTCATGACACGCGCGGCCGACAATGTCCGCATCCTCGCTGCCTCCATGGTGGAGAAGGCCAAATCCGGTCATCCCGGGGGCGCAATGGGTGGCGCCGATTTCGCTGCCGTGCTGTATGCCAAGTACCTTGTTACGGATCCCGATGATCCGAAGTGGCCCTTCCGCGACCGTTTCTTCCTTGATCCGGGCCACATGTCGCCTATGCTTTACGCTGTCCTTGCCCTCACCGGCAAGTTCACCCTTGACGAACTCAAGCAATTCCGCCAGTGGGATAGCCCCACTCCCGGCCATCCCGAGGTGGACGTGATGCGCGGCATCGAAAATACATCCGGCCCGCTGGGCCAGGGCCACACCATGGCCGTGGGAGCAGCTATCGCCGAAGAATTCCTTAAAGCACGCTTCGGCGATGTGGTGGCCCACAAGACATACGCCTTCATCAGCGACGGCGGCGTGCAGGAGGAAATATCGCAGGGCGCAGGACGTATCGCCGGCTATCTGGGCCTGTCGGATCTTATCATGTTCTACGATAGCAACGGTGTGCAGCTCAGCACCATGGTGGACGCCGTGGACCGCGAGGATGTAGCCGCCAAATATCGTGCATGGGGCTGGAATGTGCTGGAAGTTGCCGGCAACGATCCCGTCGCTATCAGCGATGCCCTCGATAAAGCCCATGCCGAGACGCAGCGTCCCACTCTTATCATCGGCCACACGTCGATGGGTAAAGGCGCTGTGACAGCCGATGGCTCCAACTTTGAAGGCCAGTGCAGCACCCACGGCCAGCCTCTCAGCAAGAGTGGCGCCGACTATGCCGCCACTATCGCCAATCTTGGCGGCAACCCCGAGGAACCTTTTGAAATTTTTGCCGACGTGGCAGCGCTCTATGCCGAGCGTGCCGATGAGCTCCGCCGCCTTGTGGCCATACGCCGTCAGGACTATCAGGCCTGGAGCGCAGCCAATCCCATTCAGGCAGCCGAACTTGAAGGCTATCTGGCAGGCCGTCTCCCCGAAATCGACTACCGCGCCATCGCCCACAAGCCCGGCACCTCCACACGCCAGGCATCGGCCGATGTGCTCAGCGTTCTTGCCCAGGAAGTGCGCAACATGATAGTGGGTTCGGCCGACCTCGCCAACAGCGACAAGACCGATGGCTTCCTCAAAAAGACCCGCGCCCTCACCCGCGGCGACTTCGGCGGCGCATTCCTGCAGGCCGGCGTGGCAGAACTCACCCTCGCCTGTATCATGAACGGCATAGCCCTGCATGGCGGCCTTGAGGAGGCCTGCGGCACATTCTTCGTGTTCAGCGACTATATGAAGCCCGCCGTACGCCTGGCCGCGCTCATGGAGCTCCCCGTCAAATATATCTGGACGCACGACGCATTCCGCGTGGGCGAGGACGGTCCCACCCACGAACCCGTGGAGCAGGAAGCCCAGATCCGTCTCATGGAGCAGATACGCAACTTCAGCGGCAAGCCCTCGCTTCTCGCTCTGCGTCCTGCCGATGCCGCCGAGACAAGCGTGGCATGGAAGATGGCTATGGACAATCACGACACCCCCACCGCTCTCATACTCTCGCGCCAGGATATCCCCGACCTGCCCGCGCCTGAAGGCATGGACCGCTACACTGCCGCGCTCGGCGCGCTCAAGGGCGGATACACCGTGATCAAGACCGACAAACCCGACGTGGTTCTCGTGGCCAACGGTTCCGAGGTGAGCCTTCTCTGCGAGGTGGCTGTGCTGCTCGAAGCCGCCGGCGTGCGCGCCGATGTCGTGTCGATGCCCAGCGTAGGCCTCTTCAACATCCAGCCCGAGGCCTATCGTGCCGAGGTGCTGCCCGCAGGCGTGCCCCAGTTCGGCCTCACAGCCGGCCTGCCCGTGTCGCTGCGCATGATCGAAGGCTTCAACGGCAAGGTGTTCGGCCTCGAACGCTTCGGAGCCTCCGCCCCCTACAAGGTGCTCGACGAGAAGTTCGGCTTCACCGCCCACAATATCCTTGCATGCGTGTGCGAGTACATCGGACGCGACATCATCGATCTTCCCCGCTGATTTTTACGGTGCCGGTCAAAGTACGGGCCGGCACCGTAAAAACCGTAAAAAGTGATATAATTGGCGAAAAAATGGCGCCAAATTAGTTTTTTTTCACATAAACCCCATCCGTTTAAAAAAAAATTGCTAATTTAGCGGCCGATTATAGAGGATAAAACGCACATTCAACTACACACTAATATTAGTTTATTTATGAAAAAAGCTACTTTCTTTGCTTGCGCTTGCGCCCTTCTCATGGGTCAATCGCTTATGGCCCAGGAGCCTGCTCAGGAGGTGACCTACGTCGAAGATGCTTCGCAGGGTCTTCTGCTGAACAAGTTCAACAACAACTGGTTCATCACAATCGACGGCGGTGCCGGCGTCTACTTCTCCAAGTACGACTCGCACCGTAAGTTTACCGACCGTATCGCTCCCGCTGCCGACATCTATGTAGGCAAATGGTTCTCGCCCGTTATCGCCCTCCGTGCCGGCGCCAGCTGGATGCAGAACAAGGGTCTCGCCAACGGCCCCGTAGGCGGCGCTCTCGTGAACGAATATCGTCCCGACGGCTTCTACAAGACCAAATACAACCAGGTGGGTCCGGCTTTCGACGCCATGATCAACCTCACCAACTGGTGGTGTGGCTATAAGGCCGGCCGCGTGTACAACGCAATCGGCTATGTAGGCGCCGGTGCTTACCTCACCCTCGACGAAGACTGGCACAACATCCACGACACCAACATCTTCGGTCGTGTAGGTCTTATCAACAGCTTCAACCTCAGCAAGCGTGTAGCTCTGTCGCTCGACATCCGCTACACCTTCATGGACGGCCACAACGACAACGTTAACGGCAACTACGACAAAATCTACAGCAGCCTTAACGCTTTCCTCGGCCTCACCTTCAACCTCGGCAAGACCAACTGGAGCGCTCCCGTTGTTCCCGTTTGCCCCCCTGCAGAGAACTGCGACGCCCTCCGCGCCCGTCTCTCCGCTGCCGAAGCTCGCGTAGCCGACCTCGAGCGTCAGCTCCAGGACTGCCTCAACCGCAAGCCCGAAGTTGTAGAAGCTGAACCCGAAGCACTCGCTACCGTTTACTTCCCCATCGGCGTTAGCCGCCTCACCCGCGAGGACAAGAACATCGTCAACGCTGTTGCTGACGTTCTCAAGGCCGACACCTCCAAGAAGTACGACGTCAAGGGCTATGCCGACACCTTCACCGGTACCGACGCTATCAACAACCGTCTTCGCGACCAGCGCGCCGGCAACGTTGTTAAGCAGCTCATCAGCCGCGGCGTAAGCGCCGACCAGGTTAAGGCTGTTCCCGTACAGGGCAACCTCCACGGCGACAACGCAGCTCTCCAGAGCCTCGACCGTTGCGCTGTCATCATCGAGCGCTAATAAGCAATCAAGCCACAACTTTTCAATCGGGCTCGGCCTTTTGGTCGGGCCCGATTTTTTGTTGAACAGGCATTTAAAGGGTACAAGCCCATCGTATGGAGAGGGTACAAAAGAGCATGAAAACAGAAGAAACAAAAGGAGTTTTATTGAATATCAATCCTTTTGTTTCTTCTGTCGTTTTGTGCTTCTGTGCCCTTGAAAAAACGCACAATGCTCTGCACCAAATGTAGGGACGTGCCTTCGGCACGTATAAGCTGCCGGCAGGCATACGATACATCGCAAAGCGATGTCCTTACATTGCGTGCGATAGCTCTGCCCGCTTCTAAGCATGGAGAGGGTACAAAAGGGCATAAGCACAGAAGAAACAAAAGGAGTTTTATTGATTATCAATCCTTCTGTTTCTTCTGTCGTTTTTGTGCTTCTGTGCCCTTGAAAAAACGCACAATGCTCTGCACCACAAATATACTATCTACACTGCGTGAGGTAGCCCGATAGGATGATTTTGGCGCATGTCGAAATTGCGTTGCGTGTCAATGTTAACCGGGCAGTCATTAAAGCACCGCGGCCGGATGGACAATCCATCCGGCCGCGGTGATGAGGGTGGGGCGCTTATGCCCTACACGTTGAAGCGGAAGTGCATGATGTCGCCGTCCTGCACCACATATTCCTTACCTTCAACGCCGAGTTTGCCGGCGTCGCGCACGGCGGTTTCGCCGCCGAGGGTCACATAATCGTCGTACTTGATCACTTCTGCGCGGATGAATCCTTTTTCAAAGTCGGTGTGGATGATGCCGGCGCATCGCGGAGCCTTGCTGCCGCGGATGAACGTCCACGCGCGCACCTCGTCGGCCCCTGCGGTGAAGTAGGTCTGCAGGTCGAGCAGTGCGTAGGCGGCGCGTATGAGGCGTGCCACGCCGCTTTCCTCGAGGCCTATCGCTTCCAGAAACTCGCGACGCTCCTCGTAGGTGTCCAGTTCGGCGATCTCGCTCTCGGTCTGAGCGGCGATCACCATCAGCGACGCTCCTTCTGCGGCGATAGCCTCGCGCACGGCCTCCACATAGGCATTGCCTGTGGCGGCGGATTCATCGTCGACGTTGCACACGTACAGCACCGGTTTTGATGTGAGCAGGAAGAGCTCGCGCACGAACTTCTGCTCGTCGGGCGTGTCGAAGCTCACGCTGCGGGCCGGCTTGCCCTGCTCCAGGGCCTCCTTGATGCGCTGGAGCACCTCGGCCTGCATCTTGGCCACCTTGTCGCCGCCGGTCTGCGCTTGCTTGATGGTGCGTGCGAGGCGTCCGTCCACAGTTTCCATATCCTTGAGCAGGAGCTCGTAGTCGATTATCTCCTTGTCGCGCACCGGATCCACGGAGCCGTCCACGTGCGTGATGTTGTCGTCGTCGAAGCAGCGCAGCACGTGGAGGATAGCGTCGGTCTCGCGTATGTTTGCAAGAAATTTATTGCCGAGGCCCTCGCCGCGCGAGGCGCCCTTCACGAGGCCGGCTATGTCCACTATCTCCACTGTGGCAGGTACCACCGAGCGTGGCTGACACATCTCCACGAGTTTGGTGAGACGGTCGTCGGGCACGCTGATCACGCCCACGTTGGGCTCTATGGTGCAGAACGGAAAGTTGGCCGACTGGGCCTTGGCGTTGGAAAGGCAGTTGAAGAGGGTGCTCTTGCCCACATTGGGCAGCCCTACTATGCCGCATTTTAAAGCCATTGTATATTGCTTGTTTTGTGAAATTATTGATTCAGACTACAAAGTTACTAAAAAATGTGCTAACTTTGCGTGTCATTATGAATAAGGAGTCTACATCAACCGGTGTCTACCGCCGTGGCGCCTCCGACGGAGCGCTGATGGGGCTGGTGCTGTGCGCGCTTTTTGCGTCGTGGGCGCTGTCCATGCGCATGGCTGTGGCCTCGCTGGCGTTTCCGCTGCTGCTGCTTGCGGTGCCGGTGCTGGCGTTCGTGCAGTTGCGGCGCGGCTATCGCGCCGACCTTGGCACGAGCACATTCTCGGCCCTGTGGATGCATGGCATCTGCACCTTTTTCTTCGGCACGCTCCTCATGGCCGCTCTGGCCATAGTGTGGCTGCGGTGGTGGGAGCCCGGGCTGATAGGCGAATCGTTGCGGAGCGCGGCCGATGTGTACGCATCCCTGGGGTCGCCCGAAGCGCAGAAGATGGCTGCCGATGTCCGTGCCCTTCTCGACAAGGGGCTTGCACCGCGTCCGGTCGACATTGGTCTCTCGCTCATGTGGGCGGGAGTGTTTTCCGGCTCCATTCTCTCCATGATTTACGCGGGCATAATCCGCACCCTGGGCTATCGCCCGCGAAACCAAAAGAAGTAATGCTATGGATATCTCAGTAGTAGTGCCGCTATACAACGAGGCCGAGTCGCTTCCCGAGCTCGAGCAATGGATTGCCCGCGTGATGCGCGACAACGGTTTCAGCTACGAAATCATATTTGTCAACGACGGCAGCACCGACGAGTCGTGGAGTGTGGTCGAGCGTCTCGCCGCTGCCAATCCCGCCGTGCGCGGTGTGAGCTTCCGCCGCAACTACGGCAAGAGCCCGGCGCTCAACGTGGGGTTTGCGCGTGCGCAGGGCGATGTGGTCATCACCATGGACGCCGACCTGCAGGATTCGCCCGACGAAATCCCCGCCCTCTACCGCATGATATGCGACGAAGGCTACGACCTTGTCAGCGGCTACAAGCAGAAGCGTTACGACCCGCTGTCGAAAACCATTCCCACCAAGCTTTTCAACGCCACGGCGCGCCGTGTCAGCGGCATACACAACCTGCACGACTTCAACTGCGGCCTGAAGGCCTACCGGCGCAAGGTGGTGAAGCACATCGAGGTGTACGGCGACATGCACCGCTACATCCCGTATCTGGCCAAACTCGCGGGCTTCACCCGCATCGGCGAGAAAGTGGTGAAGCATCAGGCGCGCAAGTATGGCAAAACCAAATTCGGCCTCGACCGCTTCGTCAACGGCTATCTCGACCTGATGACACTCTGGTTCACCGGCAAGTTCGGCGGCAAGCCCATGCACTTCTTCGGTCTCGTGGGCTCGCTGATGTTCTTCCTCGGTTTCGTGTCCACGGCCATCGTGGGCTTCTCCAAGCTCTACCACATGCACGCCGGCCATGCCTACACGCTCGTCACGGATTCGCCCTACTTCTATCTTGCGCTCACACTCATGATAATAGGCGCGCAGATGTTTCTCGCCGGCTTTGTCGGCGAACTTGTGGCGCGCAACGCTCCCGGCCGCAACCACTATGAGATAGACGAGGAAATAACCCCCGCCGACTAAACAAGCATCTTCAACTTTCAAAACAAGCGGGCAGCGCCCGCATCATAATATGGAACTCAACTCTTTCGCCCAGTTTGCCAGCCTTGTGGATTCGCGCCACAGCTGCCGCCG
This sequence comes from uncultured Muribaculaceae bacterium, assembly GCA_910578095.1. Classification (GTDB taxonomy): domain Bacteria; phylum Bacteroidota; class Bacteroidia; order Bacteroidales; family Muribaculaceae; genus CAG-873. The sequence continues at coordinate 65,202 of CAJTOZ010000010.1, forward strand.
CTACAAGGACACTCCCGTTGGCCGCGACCTCATCCGCACCGTTCTCGACACCGCCCGTCTGGCCCCCTCGGCCTGCAACCGTCAGCCCTGGAGCTTCATAGTGCTTGAAGGCGACGAGGGCCGTGAGATATGCTCCCGCGCCTACGACCGCGAGTGGATCCGCGAGGCTCCGGCATTCATCATCGTGTGCGGCCACCACGACGAAGCGTGGCACCGCCCCTTCGACGGCAAAGACCATACCGATGTGGACGTGGCCATCGCCACCGAGCACATCTGTCTCACGGCCACAACGCTCGGCCTCGGCACATGCTGGGTGTGCAACTTCGATCCCGAGAAACTGAACGCCGACCTGCATCTGCCCGCCGGTGTAGAGCCGGTGGCCATCATTCCCATAGGCTATCCCGGCTACGACGAGAAAGCCCCGGCACGCAAGCGCAAAGAGTTGGACGAAATCCTGCAATGGGGCGTAAGCAAGTAATATCGGTTCTTGCCGCTCTTGCCGCCCTCGCGGGGTGCAACACCAGCGGGTGCCTCGACAACCAGAGCGCGCTGCCTCTGGCCGAGTTCTATTCTTCGGCCACGGGGGCAGTTGTATCTGTGGATTCTCTCGAAGTGGTGGGGGTAGGGGCTCCCGACGGCGATGTGCTCAGCGAGGCCACTCCCGCCAAGAGCCAGCTGTATTTGCCCATGCGCTCCACCCACACATCCACCTCGTGGCGCCTCATCTACCGCCAGAAGGCGCTTGCCGCTGCCGGCGTGGAAGACGAAGTGGGCTTCGACTACGAGAGCATACCCTATTTCGCGTCGGAAGAGTGCGGCGCCACCTACCGCTACCGCATCACCCGCGTGCACTACACCACCAACGTGGTCGACAGCGTCGTGCTGACCGATTCGCTCATCACCAACGTCGACCGCGCCACCATCCGCATCTATTTCCACACATCCGAGCAGCCCGGCGGGGAGGGGGCCGAACAATGATGCGCCTGCTCGTGGCCGCTGCAGCGGCCCTGCTGGCCCTGACGGCGTATGCGCAGCGGCGCATCACGCCTGTCAACACTCCGGCCACCACCACGCAGAGCGTCAACGAGCTGCGCGGCGACACCGCCCGCATCAACGCCGAGCGCCGCGCCGCATCCGTCAGCTATGTCGACGACAAAGGCATGCTGGTGTGGGTCGATACCATCACCGGCGACAAATGGGTCGACTCCCTGGCCCGCACATCCGGCATACCCAAGATGCAGTATCCGCTGCTGCATTCCGTGTCCGTGTCGGCCGATATCTGGGATGCCGCCATGCGTCTTTTCGGACAGGACTACGGCCTCGTGGGTTTCGCCGCCGAGCTCAACCTCCACAATCGCTACATCCCGGTGTTCGAGGCCGGTCTCGGCACAGCCTCCCATAAGCCATCGGGCGGTGGCTACGACTACCACTCACCCATGGCGCCATACTTCCGCATAGGCGCCAACTACAATTTTCTGTACAACAGCAATCCCTCCTATATTCTTTTCGCCGGATTGCGCTACGGTTTCTCCACCTTCCGCTGGGAGGTGCGGGATGTCGAGGTCAACTCCCCCTACTGGCAGGAGACAGCCGTGTTTGATATTCCGCGCCAGAGCTCCACGGCCGGATGGCTCGAACTGTGTTTCGGCCTCCGCGTGAAGCTGTGGGGGCCTCTGTCGGCCGGATGGATGCTCAAATACCATTCGATGCTGCACTGCACCACCACCCCCTATGGCAAGCCCTGGTATGTGCCCGGCTATGGCGCACGCAGCGGCGCGCTCACCGGCGCATTCTATCTCACCTACACCATCCCCTTCCGCCATAAGCCCGCGCCGGACGATGTCCCGGCAGCCGATTGAACGCGGCACGCGGGCCACAGAAGCATAAAACGACAGAAGAAACAAAAGGGCTGATAATAAATAAAATCCCTTATGTTTCTTCTGTTCTCCTGTTCTTTTGTACCCTCGCTATCCTATGCCGCGCAATTTCGGCTTGTGCGATGTTTCAATCAATACTCGCGGGGGCCGAATATGGCCGTGCCCACACGCACATGTGTGGCCCCGTGCGCTATGGCCGCGGGATAGTCGTCGCTCATGCCCATCGAGAGCACATCGCACCCACGCAAATCGGGCGCGGCCATGTGGATATCGTGCAGCAGCGTGGCCAGAGCTGCAAAATCGGCATCGATGCGCGCGGCATCGTCGGTATTGGTGGCCATGCCCATGATTCCGCATATATGCGTGGCGCGCAGGTTGCGGTAGGCACCGCGCCGGAAGTAATCCAGCAGCGCTCCGGGCTCAAAGCCGCTTTTTGCCTCCTCGGCCGCCACATGCGCCTCCAGCAGCACGCGCTGCACAATGCCGCGCTCCGCCGCCAGGCGGTCTATCAGTTCCAGCAGCGCTTCCGAGTCGACGCTTTCTATCAGATCCGCGCGTCCCACCACCAGCTTGGCCTTGTTGCGCTGCAGGTGGCCTATGAAATGCCAGCGCACATCCGGCGGCATGGCCTCGGTCTTGGGCACGAGCTCCTGCACGCGGCTCTCGGCAAACGTGCGCTGCCCTGCGTCGTAGGCCTCGCGCAGAGCCTCCACAGGGTGGAATTTCGACACAGCCACGAGCTCCACGCCCTCAGGGAGCGTGGAGCGCACAGCTTCCAGTCGCGACGCTATACCGCTCACTCCTTTTCTGCCTTTGCAGCGTCGGCGCCCATGGCGCGCACCTTGTACACATCCATTATGGGGGTCTCCGATATGGTCTGGATCTCAAAATCGGCCATCGTACCCTTCATGCCTTCCAGAAAGTGCTCCAGCGCGTCCTTGAAATTGCCGGCCTGCACCAGCATCAGCGACGACGCCTTCTTCTCCACGCCCGTTTTCTCGTCGAGGGTGATGAAAGCCACCTTCACGGTGTAGAAACGGTCGGCGGCATCGTCGTCGTTCCAGAAAATTTCGGCAATCTTGGTGCGTTTCACCGCGCTCACGCTGAAATCGCCGCTGATGTAGGGCGTGCGCTCCTCTATTATGCGTGCTTCGGCCTCGGTGAAGCTCAGGGCGTCCACCAGGTAGGGTTCGTTCACTTTCTTCACGGCGCCGTTTTCCATCATCTTGTCGTAGCGCACCTTGCATTCAAACCAGTTTGCCATATCTCGTTCGTTTTTTTGGATTCAGTACTATATATATTATTAATGAGTGGACGTGTCGTGCGCGTCCCACCTGTGCAAAATTACACAAAAGCGCCCAAACGAGCAAAAAATGGCATAAGCCTAAATATAGGTGCGTAAATCTCCCCGGATTTTTCGCGGGTACAGAAGCACAAAATGGCAAAAGAAACAAAAGGGTTAATAATCAATAAAATAACTTATGTTCCTTATGCCCTTTTGTCCTTTTGTACCCTCGCTATATGAAGTTGCATATCTCGATGCACTGAAATCTCGGTCTGTGCCCGAAAAATGCCTGCTGCGCGCGTGCCATGTTTTGCTGTCCTTTTGAAAAAATAAAGTGAAAAAATTTATTTGCTTTAAAATGCTGTTTTACAGCATAAAAGACCCAAACTAATGACAAATCGCCATAAATTTGCTGTGGCAAAGTGCTAATTTGAAAGAAAAAAACGTGCAAAAATGTAAACTTTATTAAAAATTATTGTTACCTTTGCGCACTCATGTTTATTCAAGCGAGTGCCCTTTTTATGCGCGGCTACGGCCGCAGGTTCGATAAGTATTTAAGTATCAATAACATATATGTCTAATTTCTAATTAAGTATGAAAAAGCTGTTTCTATTACTTCTCGCAGTATTTGCGATGGCTGTCGGTGCGTCGGCGCAGACGCGCACAGTCACGGGTACTGTCGTGGATGCCACAAACGACGAGCCCATCATCGGCGCGAGCGTTACGGCAAGCCATGGTGTAGGAGTTGTTACCGATGTGGATGGCAACTTTACCATTCAGGTGGCAGCTAACACTACAAAACTCAACATTTCCTACGTGGGCTTTGCTGCACAGACCGTGGAAATCGGTGGCGGCAAGCTTTTCGTGAAACTCGAACCCTCTACCAGCACTCTCGACGAGCTCATCGTCGTGTCCTACGGCACTGTCAAGCGCTCCGAGTACACCGGTTCGGCAGGCGTTGTCGCAGCCGACCAGCTCGAGAATGCTCAGGTCAGCGACGTCACCAAGGCCCTCAGCGGTAAGATGGCCGGCGTGCAGACCCTCAGCTCCAATGGCCAGCCCGGTACCGGCGCATCCATCTATGTGCGCGGCACAGGCTCCATCAACGCCTCCACTCAGCCCCTCTATGTGGTCGACGGTATGCCCTACGACGGCAACATCAGCAATATCCCCGCCGGCGACATCGAGCAGCTCACCGTCATGAAGGACGCTGCTTCCACAGCCCTCTACGGTGCGCGTGGCGCCAACGGTGTCATCCTCATCACCACCAAGCGCGGCTCCGAGAGCGCTGCCAAGGTGACCCTCGACGCTTCGTGGGGTTCCAACGGCCGTGCCCTTCCCACATACGACATCATGAAGAGCCCCGAGCAGTACCTTGAGACTGTCTACCAGGCTCTCTATATGCAGCAGCTCGGCCTCGGTGCCTCCGCTTCCGCTGCCAACGCCTATGCCAACCAGAACCTCTGGATCGGCGGCATGCAGACATTCTCCGTGCCCGCAGGTCAGAGCTTCATCGGCATGAACGGCAAGCTCAACCCCAACGCCACACGCGGCTACTCCGACGGCAACTACTACTACACGCCCGACGACTGGATCGACAACACCTTCCGCACCGGCATGCGTCAGGAGTACAACCTCACCGTAACCGGCGGTACCGATAAGTTCAGCTACTACGTGAGCGGCGGCTACCTCAACGACGACGGTCTGCTCGAAGGATCCCACTTCGACCGTTTCAGCTCCCGTGTCAATGTCGACTACCAGGCCAAGCCCTGGCTCAAGATCGGCACCAGCAGCACCTATGTCTACACCAACAGCGGCTATCCCGCAGGTCAGACATCCGGCTACGACAACTACTCCAACAACGCCTTCGCCGTGGCTTATCAGATTGCCCCCATCTATCCTATCTTCGTGCGCGACGCACAGGGCAACTTCATGTACGACAAGAACACCGGCTACCATATCTATGACTACGGTATGGGTCAGGACTTCGGCTACGGCAACATGGCACAGCGCCCCTCCGGTGCATGGGCTACCGCCAACCCCGCCGGCGCTATGCTCTACGACACCACCGAATATCTCAGCGACGTGCTCGACAGCAAGTGGTACGCCATCATCAAGCCCATCGAGGGCCTGACCATCAGCGGCACCGCTGGCCTGTACATCAGCAACCAGCGCTACCACAGCCTCGACAACAACCTCTACGGCCAGAGCGCAGCCACCGGCGGTGGCGCCACTCAGCGTGCCGCACGCTTCACCACCCTCAACCTGCAGGGCCTCGTGAGCTACAACCGCACATTCAACGATATCCACGACTTCGACGTAATGGTGGGTGTCGAGAGCCAGGATTACCGCAACGAGTATGTGCTCGGCAGCGGTAAGAACCTCTACATGCCCGGCAGCTGGGCCCTCAGCAATACCATCGACAGCTGGACTATCAGCGGCGGTACTGCGCAGCTCGCACACCGAAGCATCTTCGGCCGTCTGAAGTACAACCTCAACGGACGCTACTACTTCATGGCATCCGTCCGCAGCGACGCATCGTCCCGTTTCCACCCCGACCACCGCTGGGGCACATTCTGGAGCGCAAGCTTTGGCTGGGACATCAACAAGGAAGCATTCCTTCAGGACCAGACTTGGCTCGACCTCCTCAAGTTCAAGGCTTCGTTCGGTCAGAACGGTAACGACAACATTGACACCGACTACTACATCAACTACACCGACTTCTACAGCATCAGCGGTGCCAACGGCGTGTGGTCCGACTCCGAGCTCGCCTACAAAGGCAACCCGGATATCACCTGGGAAAAGAGCAACAACTTCAACGTAGGTATCGACTTCAGTCTCTGGAACGGCAAGCTCAGCGGCTCCGCCGAGTACTACCTCCGCCAGACATCCGACATGCTCTTCAACCTCCCCGTGGCTCCCTCGCTCGGCTACAGCAGCATCCCCAAGAACGTGGGCTCCATGCGCAACAGCGGTTTTGAACTCTCTCTCAACTACCGTGCCGTCCACACCAAGGATATCACCCTCGAAGTGTTTGCCAACGCCACCATGCCCAAAAACCGCATCGTATCCCTCGATCCCTCCATCCTCAACGAGGACGGCTCCTGGGAAGCCAACAGCTCGCGCCTGGTTACGCCCGGCAAGAGCTTCTACACCCGCTGGCTCGTGCATTACGCAGGCGTGGACGAAAACGGTAGCGCCCAGTATGTGGCCCGCCGCAACGCGCTCGACGACCTCGGCAACCCCATCGTCATCGGCTATAAGGATGCCGAGCAGAAAGAGCCCATCTACAAGACTGAGGAATACAACACCAGCGACTGGTCCGCAGCCTACAACACCAACCGTAAACAGACCAAGGACCTTCTGCCCAACGTCTACGGTGGTTTCGGTGTCAACATGGAAGCCTACGGCTTCGACCTCTCCGTGGGTCTCAGCTATCAGCTCGGCGGCACCATCTACGACAGCTCCTACGCTGCCTACATGAACCCCGGCACCGAGCTCGGCAACACCTGGCACAAGGATATGCTCAACGCATGGACGCCCGACAACACCAACACCGACGTGCCCCGCATGGGCACCAGCGGCGACCTCGTGCAGTATGCCACCAGTGTCAGCGACCGTTTCCTCATCAGCAGCGACTATCTGGCCCTCAACAACATCACCGTGGGCTACACCATCCCCGAGCGTCTTGTCAAGAAACTCGGTCTGAGCAGCCTCCGCTGCTACTTCGCTGCCGAGAACGTGGCTCTCGTGAGCGCACGCCAGGGTCTCGACCCCCGTCAGAGCTTCATCAGCTCCAACACCTCCACCTACTCGCCCATCCGCACTTTCACAGGTGGTCTGCGTCTGAGCTTCTAATTCCTTTCTCTCTGATTTAAACAGACACAACAAATGAAATTCACCAAAATAGTTCTCGGCACCCTCGCGGCAGCTTCGCTGGGCGCTTGTGCCGACCTCGACACCCAGTACTTCGACAACATCGTGTCGACGGACCAGAAGCAGGATGTGCTCGAGCAGAATCCCGACATGGCTTCCGCGTCCGTGATGGGTATCTACAGCTCGTTCTTCAAAATCTTCTCAGTCACCGAGAAGAATCACAACGACTTCGGCTACCCCTCGCAGATGATTGCCCTCGACTCCCAGGGCATCGACTACATATCCAAGAACTCCGGCTACAACTGGTTTGCCACCTGGAACGGCTTTGAGTTCAACGAGTCCAGCGGCTACCGCGCAGCCTATCTCTGGCTCTACCAGTATGCCCAGATCAAGACCTGCAACACTCTCGTAGGTTCCATTCCCGCCGATACCGACGAGCCCGAGCTGAAATTCTTCCGTGCGCAGGGTCTTGCCACCCGCTCGTTCGACTACTGGACGCTCGCGCAGGTGTATCAGTTCAACTACGCCGACAATAAGGACAAGCTCTGCGTGCCCGTCATCACCGACGTCAACAGCAATGAAGTGGCCCAGGCAGGTGCTGCCCGCAACACCGTGGCCGAAGTCTACGAGCAGATCATGGCCGATATCGACGAAGCCATCCGCCTGCTTGACGAAAGCGGCATCAATCCCGCATCCGTCGTTGCCGACAAGCCCAAACGTATGGTGAGCCTCGCTACGGCCTACGGCCTGCGCGCACGCTACAACCTCACGATGGAAAACTGGGCTGCCGCTGCCGAGGACGCCGCGCGCGCCATCGCCATACACAGCGGTGCTCCCTATTCCATACAGGATGTGAGCAAGCCCACCTTCACCTCCATCAGCGATCCTTCCTGGATGTGGGGTATTGCCATTGCCGAGTCCATGGACGGTATCGCAGGCGGCTCAATCGTCAATTTCCCCGCCATGTCCTGCACATTCGCCCACGGCTATTGCGACCAGGGCGGCGCATGGCGCTGGTGCTCCAAGGTGCTCTACGACTGGATTCCCGCCACCGACGTGCGTAAAGGCTGGTTCCTCGACGAAAACCGCAAGAGCCGCAACCTCTCCGAGGCTCAGCAGGACTATGTGGACGGCTTTGTGCTCGGTGCCCCCAACTATGGCAACGACGAATCCACCAACATCATGCCCTACACCAACGTGAAGTTCGATTCCTACCAGAGCGTGCTTGAACAGGGTATGAACGCCAGCGACGTTCCCCTGATGCGCGTGGAAGAGATGTATCTCATCAAGGCCGAGGGCGAAGCCATGAGCGGCAACACCGGCGGCGCCAAGGAAACCCTCAACAACTTTGTGCGCACCTACCGCGACCCCTCCTACGCTTGCCTGGCCAACGATGCCAAGGGCATACAGAACGAAGTGTGGATGCAGCGCCGCGTGGAGCTGTGGGGTGAAGGCCTCAGCTACTTCGACATCATGCGTCTGAAGAAGAACATCGACCGTCGCGGCTGCCGCTTCCCCGATGCCTGGGTGTACAATATCACCTACGGCCCCGGCGATGGCGACTGCATGCTCTACCTCGTGCCCGACATGGAACTGTCGGCCAACAAGGCTATCAAGCCTGCCGACAACAACCCCTCGTCGCAGCAGCCCACAGTAGTTTCGGAATAACATCCCCAACCTCATAAAGACATCAAACAATGAAACTCTTTAAATATACCGCACTCGCACTCTCCCTCGCAGTGGGCTTCACCGCCTGCTCCGACGAGGAAGACTACGTGCCCGGTGCTGCATCGGACGGTGTTTATTTCCCCACCAACGATGCTCTCGAGGTGACACTCGACCGCAACGAGACCAGTTTTGAGGTGATAGTGTCGCGTCTCGGCGAAACACAGGCCGCCACCTATGCCCTCACCGGTTCTGCCGACGATGAAGTGTTCACGCTTCCCATGTCGGTAAGCTTCGCCGAGGGTGAGACCTCCACCGCAGTGCACGTGGGCTACAGCATGGACAATGTTGTCTACGACCACGCCTACAAGGTGAACCTCGCCTTCGCTCCCGACACCGAAGTGAGCGCCTACGGCTACAAGGAACTCTCCATGACCGTGACCATGCCCGCTCCCTGGACCACCATCGGCAAGGGCACCTATTGCGACCTCTTCGTGCTGCCCTTCTACGGCATCACCCCTGCCGCGGATCCCGCCTTCGTGAATCAGTGGCCTTGCGAGCTTCAGCGCAACGACATCGACCCCAACCGCTACCGCTGGGTACACCCCTACGGCGAGAACTTCGCCAAGTATTGCGCAACTGCCGGCATCGAGGAACTCGACCCCTCGCAGTACGACTCCAAGAATGAATACTATGTGGAATTCGTCACCGACGGCAAGGGCAATGCAGTGGTTCCCTACGAGCAGCTCTCCGGCGCAACACTCAATGAATCCGAGGGTATGGTGATTGTGGGCACCCTGGGCGGATATTACTACTCTGCCGGCAATTCGCTTGCCGACATCGTAAGCGTCAAGCCCGAAACCGTCAGCTATTTCGATGCCACTCCCGGCAAAGAAAAGTTCACCACTCCCGCAGGAAGCGTAGCAGGTGGTTTCACCAACGATCCCGAGGGTCCCTACCTCCCCACCTACAATCCCGGCGGCGCCATGTGGTGGTCGGAAAACGTAGTCATCAGTGATTTCGCTCTCTCGGCCAAATATATGGGCGTGCTCACCACTCCCGAGGAAGACAGCTTCGTGCTTGCCGATATCACCGTGGGCGCCGATCTTGCCAAGGTGAAAGCCGGCCTGGTGCTCACGGAAGATGAGGAAGCAGCCCTCGAAGCCGTGCGCAACGACGAAGTGCCCGTGGTAGAGCTCACAAAGAGCGTGGCCGCACAGCGCTTTGAGTTCAGCGGCAGCGGCGACTACATCATTGCCGTCCTCGGCTTCGATGCCGAAGGCAATGAGGTGGCTACTGCAGCAGTGGCTGTGTTCGTGGCCGATACCACCGCGCCCAAGGAATGGACCAAGCTGGGCACCGGTATCATGGTGGACGGCTGGATATGCCCCTCCTTCAGTGTGGGCGGTACACGCGTCGATCCCATGAACTACGCCTACCAGGTGGATATGGAAGAGAATATCGAGAATCCCGGCATCTATCGCATCATTGCACCCTGGACCACTCCGAAATATCCCGGCGCAAGCCTCAACAACTATGAGGGCGATCCCGTGAACATTCTGGTGGATGCACGCAACCCCAACTTTGTGAGCATCGATGTGCAGTTCTCCGGCTACTATTCCGTGTACAGCGACGGCAGCACGGCAGCATTCTGGGTGACAACGCTCGCCGACTACTACAAGGCAAAGGGCAATTCGGAAGAGAGCATCACAGCCAAGGAACTCAACAATGTGATGGAAGAAGGCGAGATTTACATCACCTTCCCCACCTTCGGCCAGACCGACAAAGTGGACGATCCCGCTCCCGCAATTGACGACTGCACGTACACCTTCTACGGCAAGACACCCTACAGCGACGAGCTCGAAGCTTGCCCCGGCATCTTCGTCCTGCCTTCGGCAGCACAGAATGCTAAGGCTAAGATGGCCATGCGCAACATCGAAACCAAGACGCTTGCCAAGACCCGCAGCGCAATTTCCAACATTGCCTCCAGATACAACAAGGAAATGAGCAGCGGCGCCAAGAACTTCAAGCGCAGCGCCAAGCTCGCCAAAGTAAGCTTCTAAAGCAAAAATAGAATAGCACTCATACACCCGGCCGGGCGGCGATCCAATCGCCGCCCGGCTTTTTTATGATCATCCGCAACGTATGTCCATCGCCCTCAATGTGGACATCGCTTTGCGATGTATAATATGCCCGCATGCCAATTTTACGTGCCAAAGGCTACAGTACATGACAATTTTTAGGTAACGGTTTGT